>JBBATZ010000019.1:0-54530 GCA_040398425.1 Hyphomonadaceae bacterium | reverse complement strand
GAACGGCTCACCGGCGCGCTCCTCGACCGGCTGACCCACCACGTCCACATCCTTGAGTTCAACGGCGACAGCTTCCGCCTCAAACACTCCAAGGCGCGCCGCAAGTCCGCGCCCCCGGCCGAGACGCCGCCAACGCCCGAACTCGGCATCGACCCCGAAACCGGCGAGATCCTCGAGCCCTGAGGCCGCCCAAAACTTCGGCCGAAACGCAGAGGGCCCCAAATTGGGGGCCCTCTGCGTTAACACCTGCGCTCACCCCAAGTGATGTACTTTTACTCCGCCCGGCTGATGTACTTTTGCTCCGCCGTTGACACTCTATCTCGCGTTTGGCGATACGGACGAGTACGCCCACGGCGGAGACTACATGAACTATCTCGCTGCAATCGAGCGGGGCGATGATGTACTGCGGCAGATATGGGAAATACTTCAGGCGGATCCCTACTACCGCGATCAGACAACCCTGATTGTCACAACAGACCATGGTCGTGGAAACGATCCCGTGGAAGCGTGGCAGGACCATTCGGCGGTGCGCTATCACAAGCTCAATCCGGACTACCAGCCTCAGTACAACGAGACAGGCGTCAAGGGGTCGGGTGATGTCTGGTTTGCAGCCATTGGACCGGCTGTGAGGCGCGATGGCGCCACCACACAGGCCACGGGCCTGTGTGCGGAGACGCGTCAGGTTGCGGCGAGCGGGCTCAGCGTCCTTTACGAGGACTGGCACCGGTTTGATCCGGAAGCGGGAGCACCCTTTCCTTTCATCAGGACCGGTGATCGGCCCTAGAAGCGAGAGACCGAAGCCATGTCGCCTCCCTCAGAATGACTTGCGCAGCGTGACGAACGCCGATCGGGGCGATCCAACAAACAGAACCTGCTGGTCTCCGTCAGGATCGCGCTCGACGAGGCCCGACGATGCCGCGATGTAGCGTTCATCAAACACATTGCTCACGTTGATGCTGACTTCGGCACCTTCGGCCAAACCTTCAGCAAAACGATAACCGATATTGAGGTCGACCAGCGACACCGCATCGACGGGGTTGTCGTTTTCATAGGTGTAGAACCACTCGCCGCTGTAGGAATAGCTCAAGCCGCCAAACAGGTTGCCGTCGTCATAGGCTAGTTCCCCCTTGAGGAGTTGCTCGGGTGCGCCGGCGACGGTCTTGCCCCTGGTGGCGATTTCAAGGGTTCCATCATCACGCCGCACGTCGTCCTGGTATCGTGACCGGTTGTAGGACAACGAGACAAGTCCAGAAATCGTATCCGTGAATGTCGCATGCAAGGTCGCTTCAACACCCCTGGTCTCAACGGAGCCCACGTTCCGATAGATTGCCTCGGAGACCAGGATTGGGCTGTCGGAGGCGAAGAACGCGGCGAGCCTGTTGTCGAACTGCACGTAGTAGGCAGCGACAAGCGCTTCGAGATTCATTCCCTGCCACCGCCAGCCTAGCTCGAAGGTGCGGGAACGTTCCGGCTTGATCGTGGCAATGGCGTCGTCGATCGCCGCCTGCGATCCGTTTGCGTTGACGCCTCCGGACTGCGAGGCAAACGCGGCCAGACTTTCACCGGCCGAGCCAAAGATCTCATTGTCTCCGTCGAGACGATAGCTGAAGCCGAGCTGAGGCAGGAACCAGTCCTCGGATTTGATTGCACCGAACGTGTAGCCTTCGTCTCGAGGCGCGACGATGGTGTTGTCTTCGATCCTCTTTTCCGCCTCGCTGGTCACGCTCTGGCCCTTGAAGCCGAACAACAGCGTCAATGCATCGAACGGCCGCCAGGTGTCCTGAATGTAGAGCTTCACCGTCTCCGTGTTGAAGGCAAACTGGTCGTCCACATAGAAGGGGGATTCCTGGAACTCCAGGGAATCCCGATTAGCCCTGGCGCGGTCGAGGCCAAAATAGCGGTAGCCCTCTTCCGACTTGTTGCTCTCATACCAGCCGCCCACTTCGACCTGATGGTCTCCCAGATCGATCCCGATAGAGCCAAGACCGCCCCAGCGCGTGAAGTCATAGCTGAAGCCGCGAAACGAAAGCGGAGCGTTGTCGGTCGTTGCGGCCGGGTCGTAGGCATTCGGCGAAGGCACGTAGGGCGTGAACCACGGGCCCTGCCCCTTGTCGGTGTGGCTGTAGGCGGTCAACGAAAACTCGAGCTGATCATTCAGCTGTCCGGTCCAGGCCAACGCGCCGATCAGATCGTCGCGCAGACCGGCACCCTGATAGTAGGCGTCATCGGGCGTTTCGTAGGGGCTTGGGAAGGCCGATCCAGCCGCCAGGTTTGTCGGAGCATTGCCCGTCCAGTCGGATAACCCATCGCCATCTTCGTCCACGTTGTTGGCAATGTCCGCCAGGCGGATAGCGAGCTCGTAGTCGGGCTGGAGATAGCTGGCAAAATAGCCGAGGCGGTCAATCTGCTGGCGCGAGTGCTCCAGATAGTCATTCTCGCGGCGTTGTGAGGCGTTGATCCACAGTGAAAGGTCCTGGTCAGACCCAAGCGGCTGCACCAGTTTCAGGTTTAGCTGCTGCGACGTCTGCTCGCCTTCGTTGTTGGTCCACACGTTGCTGTAGCTGTCCGCATACGCAACGCTGGCGCGCATGCCCCAGGCTCCGAACTCGCCGGTATCAACGCGGCCAAAGAAACGGCGATGCTGGTCGTCGCCGGCGCTGATGACGAGATCTGCACCAGACACGGCGCCAGGATCGCGGGAATAGAACTTGAGTGAGCCGCCAAGATTGCTTGTCGAGGCGGCGTCCAGATCGGACGCGCCTTGCGCAAGCTGGGCACGGTCCACGTTCTCGGAAATTATCGCGCGAGAGATATGCAGGCCATTGTGGTTTGAGTAGCTCATGTCGCCCAGCGGCACGCCGTCGAGCGTGAAACCCAGCTGGGTTTGAGAAAAGCCACGAAGGTTCAGGGTCGAGGCATACTCATAAGTGCCGAATGGATCGGCCCCGGTGAAGAACACGCCCGGCAGCTGTTCAAGTGCCTTGATAGGGCTCGCGCCGGGGGGGTCGTTGAGAAGCTCTGCCCCGCTAACCGTCTGCGTCTGCCTCGGCTCGCCCTGGCCCAGGATAACCACCGTGTCGGGGCGTTCGGCAACCTGATCCTTGGAAGTTTGCGCGAATGCGACCCCCGAAAATGACAGAGACGCAATCAGCGTCGCGCCGCAACCTGCACGGATGAACATATGAGCTCCACAAAGGACCAAGGTCGCTTAGCGGCCCGCAGTGACACTCGCATGACCCGAGTTCGGGCCGCGCTGATTTTCGCGGCAGACGGTAGCGTCCACTGATATGGCGTAACGGGACGACCAACCTTGCCTCAATGCTCGAGGCGCGAGCGCCGGCCCGTTACGCCATCTCAGGTGGACGCGACCCAAAACCAATGCAGTCCAAACGCTTGTCACATGGAAGCGCTACGAATCGCGGCCTGGAAGGCAGCGATGCCGTCAGGGCACGCTCGCAGCAAGGGACCGTCTGCATGACTCTCAGATCACGACTGCTCGCTTCAATTGCGTTTGTACTGTTTGTACCGGCAGCAGAAGCTCAGACGCCCGCGACCATGTCACCGACACGAAACGTCTCAGATCCTGGTGTGGTCACCACTCGCCAGGCGATCACGCCAGCCGGGGCGCAGACGGTTTTTGACAGTTCGGTGTACTCGGTTGGCATATCCGACAACGGCGACATCTGGGCTCTCAATCGTACGAGCCTGCTGCGCTTGAACCCTCGCGACAACCGCGTGACAGCCAACCATACGCTGACGGGAGATCGCGGTGTGCGTGGTCTATCGGTTGATGCGACGAGCGGACGTGTTGCAGCGACCTATGCAGCGCAGATACCGGGCAAGGCTTCCGAAGTGCGTCTTGAACTCGCCGATCGCAACGGGGTTCGGAACATCGGCGGGGCGTTGGGGACCAATGCCGTGGGGGTTCCCACCTGGTCGGGCGACAAGGTTCTCGTCCCGCTGTTGTTTGATAACAAGCTGGCTATCGTGAACATCAATTCTGGAGTGGTGCAGAATGTTCCCGTGGGAATCGGGCCCGTGGCCGTGGCTGCAAACAAGGGGTTTGCATATGTCGCCAACTGGGGCGGACAGGCCGCATCCACCTTGGAGGCCAGCGCCCCGACCGGCCTGGAGCCAGACGCTGACAAGGTACGGATCGACGTCCGCGGCGTCGCCAAACCCGGGTCGATTTCCATCGTCGACCTTGGATTGGGGCGTGTAACTGCGACGGTCGAGGTCGGCCGTCACCCCACAGCGTTGGCCTTGGACGCTGCCGGTCAACGGCTGTTCGTCGCCAACACAAATGACGGCTCTGTGTCGGTCGTCGACATGAAGAAGCGCAAGGTCGAGCGGATTATTCGCCTACGTCCGTTCGCGACGGAGGTCGACGGTATCGCGCCAACTGCGCTCGCATTCGACCCAGCCTCGCAGCGTCTCTATGTTGCGCTTGGCGGGATCAACGGCGTCGCGGTTTTCGACATCAAACGCGACCTTCTGCTCGGCCTCATTCCGACCGGGTGGTATCCAAATACGCTTGCTCTTGATGTGTCACGTCGCAAGCTCATCGTCGGTACGATGCTGGGAGTGGGGTCTGGCTCGTCGGTGGATGGCCCCGACCATCGCTACGTCCATGCCAACCGCGGAACAGTGCACGTCATTGACCTGCCGAGCGATGCGCAGCTTGCGAGCTACACCGCAGCTGTCGCAGAGAACAACCGCATGCCGTTCGCTGGTTCAGCTTCTATGGCAGCCGATCGCCGTGCGCCGGCGCGGGCTGTGCCCCTTCGTGCAGGCGAAGCGTCGCTCATCGAGCACGTCGTCTATATCGTGAAGGAGAACCGTACCTATGACCAGCTTTTTGGCGACCTGCCTCATGGAAACGGTGAGCCGGATTTCGTGCTCTTCGGCGAAGATGTGACCCCAAACCAGCGCAAGCTCGCGTTGGACTTTGTGCTGCTCGACAATATCTACGCGACCGGCGGCAACAGCGCGAGCGGCCACCAGTGGGCCACTCAGGCCAACGAACCCTCCTACACCCTGTGGCCGGGCTACCAGGGTCGCTCCTACCCGTTCGATGGGACGGATCCGCTCGCATACTCTGCCCGCGGATTCATCTGGGACGCAGCTCTTGCACGGGTCAAGTCTGTGGCCGTGTTTGGCGAGTATGCTCCTCGCCTTGGCTGGGATCAGTCTGGACGTATCGACCTCCTCAAGCGCTGGAAAGCCGGTGAGACGCTAAAGGGACTTTGGAACACGCGCTCGCCGATCCCGCCGCTTGACAGGATCCTGGTGCGCGACTTTCCAGCTTACACCATGGCCGTGCCTGACGTCGTTCGCGCCCAGCGTTTCATCGAGGAACTCAAAGGATACGAAGCGTCCGGAAAGATGCCTAACCTCACACTGCTCCAGCTTCCCTCCGATCATACCAGTGGAACGACACCTGGCATGACGTCGGCGAAATCCATGGTCGCGGATAATGATCTTGCCGTCGGTATGGTGGTCGAAGCGCTCAGCAAGTCGAAGTTCTGGCCGAAAATGGCGATTTATGTCATCGAAGATGATGCACAGAACGGCGTCGATCATGTCGACGGCCACCGCACCGTGGGACTGGTGATAAGCCCGTACACGAAACGGGGTGCGGTCGATTCAACCTTCTATTCCATCCCCAGCATCCTCAAGACGATCGAACTACAACTCGGGCTTCCGACCATGTCGTTGTTCGACCTGATCGCCAACGACATGCGAGCCAGCTTCACGGATACCGCAGATCTGTCACCCTATTCGGCAGTCACGCCGAAGCAGGATCTTCTGGAGATCAACCCACAACTGGCTGAGCTCGAAGGCGCTCGCCGCGAAGGCGCCATTGCTTCGGCGGCAATGCGTTGGGATGTTCCCGATGCTGTGCCGTCGGCCCTTCTCAACCGCATCACCTGGCACGAGATCCGGGGATGGAACACGCCCTTCCCGGAGCCCGTCTCCGCGATCTTCAGCCCGTTCTTCATCGACGAGGATGAAGATGAAGAAGAAGACGCGGAGCGAGTTCTGACATCAGGCCAACCTTAGGAAATCTTACATGCAGCGATCGTTCTCGGGAATCGGTGTGCTGGCGCTCGTCGCTGTTTTCGCTTCACCCGCGTCGGCTCAGGGAGCGATTCCTGTCAATGCGGATGCGAGCACCTCACGCGAGACCGAACGTACACCCGACGTCGTCGTCGTCAGCGGCATCTTGCCCGACGATACTGACTTCCTCGCGGGTTCCGGACTGGTCATCGACCAGGATCGGCTCGCCGCAATGCGCCCACAAACCGCGAAAGAGGCGCTCCGGCTGGCGCCGGGCGTTGCCGTCATCGAAGAGGATGCGCTCGGGTTAAAGCTTAACGTGTCCGTGCGCGGTCTCAATCCGCGCCGCTCGAGTCGCACCTTGCTGATGGAGGATGGCGTTCCGATCCAGCCTGCACCTTACGCAGACCCGTCGGCGCACTATTATCCGCCGCTTGAACGTGTCGAACATATCGAGGTGCGGCACGGGTCCGGGCAGATCCCCTACGGCCCGCAGTCTGTCGGCGGCATGATCAATTTCGTGACTCACGGAGCACCTGACGGACCGCTCGCCCGCCTGCAGGTCGAAGGGGGCGAGCGCGGCTTCAGGTCAACTCACATTGCGATCGGCGGCGGCGACGAGACCTTTGGGGCCGGATTGTTTCTGACCCGGAAATCGGTCGACGGCATCCGCGACGGGCATGAGACAGGCGTCACGGAAGCCGTACTCCGCACGCGCCTCACTCTCGATGAATCGCAGGCGCTCGATCTCAAGGTCGGGCGGTACGCCGAGTCTACTGGCCTTACCGAAGGCGGGCTCACTCAGGCACGCTTCGATATCTCGCCGTTCTACAACCCGTTCGGCAAGGATCATTTCGAACTCGACCGCACCTCTGCGCAGCTTGCCCATCGGTGGACCCTGGGGTCGGACCTCAGCGTTTCGAGTCAGGTCTACGCTTCCAACATGTTCAGGGCGTCCTACCGACAAGCAGACACCTCGATCGATGCGATGATCGCCAATCCGGCTACGGGGTGTATCGGCGCTGCACGCACCAACTATGAAGACTTCGCTTCGCGTTGCGGCAACAAGATGCGCCCACGCCGGTTTGAATTCTGGGGCGTCGAGTCGCGGCTCAGGTGGAAGACGCAAGCGCTGGGCGGCGACATCCAGCTCGAATCTGGCGCCCGCGCCCATTTCGAGGATACCGATCGCAAGCGCTATAACGGACTGACGCCTGATGCCCGCGAAGACAGTTCGGGCACTGTGCTGCGCGATCACAACAAGATCAGGACGAATGCCTATTCAGGGTTCGTCTCGGCGACGTGGACCTACGGCGACCTGTCATTCGTGCCAGGGCTGCGCCTTGAAGATGTGGAGACGATCAACTCCTCCATCGCTGCCAATTTCACGCCAACAAATCTGACGGCGCGGGATCGGGAAACGACCGTGTTGCCGGGGCTCGGCGTCGTCTGGAATCCCGATGAGAACCTGACGGTCTTTGCCGGGGTTCATCGTGGCTTTGCTCCACCGCGGCCTGACCGGGATTTCGACCCGACGGCGCCCTTCAACGCGGTGAAGGCGGAGACAAGCACGGAGACTGAGCTAGGGGTCCGATTCAGGCCTTCTTCAGAGAGCCATGTCGAGGTCACAGTGTTTGACATGCGCCTTGAGGACCTGATCGTCGAGGGGCCATTGGTGAACGGGCGAAGTGGCAGCTTCATCAATGCCGGCAAAGCACTCCATCAAGGGGTGGAATTGTCCGGCGAGTGGACGCTGGGGCCTGTTACACTTCACGGCGCCTACAGCTACCTTCCGACAGCACGTTTCGAGTCTGATGTTGACCTCGGAGCGACTGGCGTACGGGGAAATCGTATCCCGTATGCGCCTGAGCACATGGCGGACGTGGCGGTCGATCTGGCCATTCTTGAGGGCGTCGATTTCGAGATTGGCGTCAACTATCTCGGCGCCCAATTTGCGAATGCCAGCAACACGCGTATCGCTTCGGCCGATGGCCTCTCGGGCCTCATACCCGAGCGAACCTTGTGGCGTGCTTCGCTGAATATCCAACTTCCAGTGGGCAATTCGCGTCTTTTCGCGACAGTCGAAAACCTGACTGATGAGACTTACATCTCAAGCCGGGTGGACGGTCTTTTTGCTGGAACACCGCGCATGGGCTCCGTCGGACTCATCGCCAGCTTCTAGTTGCCCGCGCTCGTTCCCGTCACCTGTGTCGTGACAGGTCGAGCGGCTCGCTGCTTTGCCGCAGAAAAAAGCCGCGCACCGGTGAACGGTGCGCGGCTCATGTCGCCCAGCTGATCGGAGACCGGCGCAGCCGAGGGCTGCACCGATCTCCGGCTTCGCTAGAACTGGTACTCGTACTGGATCCAGAATGAGCGCGGTTTGCCGTTCCAGCCGTAGGTCGTGTAGTTGGACGCGTTGTTGACGCCCGTCTCGCCACGGATGACGCTGCGGTTGATCGACTGGAAAGCGCCGGCCGCGCCACGCTCGTAGTACTGCTCGTCAAGAAGGTTCACGCCGCGAACCGTGACGCGGTGCTTCTTGTCGTCGTCCAGGAAGTACTGGATCGAACCGTTGAGCACGAAGTAGTCGCCAAAGTTCTGGTCGGGAATGGAGCGGTTGCCAGCCAGGTCTACGAGGCGAGCGGCTGTGCCACCGGCATAGGCAAATTCCGGACCTTGCCAACGCGGGTTCAGTGCGAACACCCAGCGATCACTGGGGGTATAGGTGATGAGTCCCGACAGCGTCCATTCGGGGCGTTCGCCCGACTGGCGTGTGCGGTCTGATCCCGCGATGCCAGGAACGACAGTGCCGGCGAGAACCTGTCCCGTGCCTTCGCGAATCTGCGACAGACCAAAGACTGGATTGGGCTCAAGAGACTCCATTGTGGTGTAAGAGAAGTCGGCCTGGATCTGATCAAGGTCGATCGACAGATCAACCGTGAACCCCGTAATCTCCTGCACGCTGTTCAGGTTCACGGCGACAGACTCGCTGCTGGCGAGGTTCTGCGAGGCTGCGGTCGCGCAGAACGCATCCGGAGGCACCAGGCTGCTGCGGTTGGCGTTGACGACGGCCAGGGACAAAGCGCCGGTGGTGGGGGCGTTGGGCCCGCCGACAGCATACTGCGTACAAATTGCGCCGATGGCTCGGTCAGCAAACTGATTCAGGATGTCTGTTCGGAAGTATCCCAGTTCAAGGTTGTAGGTTCCTCCGAAGATTTCTCCGTCGATACCGGTTCCCAGGTTCATGGTTTCGACCGACTGCGGTTCGAGGCCCGGGTTGACGTTGGCGGTCGCACCATAGGCGCCGATTTCGTCAATCTTGGGCGCCGAGTAGGAAGTACCTCCGGACGCACGTGCATAGATGCCATATCCGAAATCCTGGCGGAGGCCTGCCTTCCAGATCGACTGATCGCTGAACTGTGTATTGAAATCCTGACGTCCCGCGATCGACGCAGAAAAGCCTTCGAGCACAGGCAGATCAAACCGCACATCGCCGTAGACGCCCGTTGAGGACAGGGTCACGTCCTGCACGCCGAACGACGCATCAGAATAATCCGTGTAGCCCGTATACTGAACGCCGCCGACGAGGCTGATGTAGTCGTTTAGCGCGTAGGTCGTGCGCGCGTTGATGCCATAGTCCTTGTAGCCGGAGATGCGATTGTCTGTTGAACCGAAGCCCTTGACTGGGTTTCCGTCACCGAACGACGTCACGGTCTCGCTGACATAGCCAATCGGCGCACCGATCGGGAACGGGTTCTCAAGCGTGCCGTAGGGCTGGCCAAAGAACGGACTGCCCGGCACCTGGTTGACCTGCCAACCCCGCTTGGCGGACGTCGCCGAGCCGTTCGAAGCGCCGAACGGGTTGGTGACGCACCCGGCTGGGAGACCTGGGATTGTTGCGGCAAACGCTTCGTATTGCGCCGCCGTCGTGAAAGATGTGATGCCCTGCGCGCGGGCTGTTGCTTCGACGTTCGCAGGCAAGTCTGTGATGCGTGGAATACGACAGACAGAGGGGAGCAACTCGTTGTTGCGCAAGCGCGGTTGCTGGTAGTGCGCGTCCACTTCCAGGCGCAGCTTGTCGCTGAACTCGTTCTTGTAGTTGGCCGTCAGGATCGGGAATTCCGTGAAATTGGGCGTGAACACAGTGCTTGTCGGGAAGCTGTCGTGAAAGTCCACAGTCGTCAGCGATGCGCCGAGGCGCAGCTCCGACGCGTCGTCGATCGTCCAGAGATACTTCGCGCCAAGACTGTTGAAGTCATACGGGAAGGGCTGGAAGCCCCCCAGTGCGAGGACGTTCTCGCCATAAGCTTCCTTGTCGAACAGGGTGTGAGCGTCCGAATGGTAGGAACGCCCGTAGACCATCAGACTGTGATTGCCGGCTGCATCGATGGGAAAGCTGAGGTTGCCGTACACTTCGCGCGTTCTGAATGAGCCAGCATAGACGCCGAACTCACCTTTGGTCGTGCCGTCAGGCTCCTTGGTCTTCACACTGACGACACCGAGGCCGCCATTCGATCCGAAATAGAGCGACTGACCACCACGATAGACTTCAACACTGTCGATCATGCGGGGGTCGATGGCGGTGGCCGGCCAGAGGTCCTCGCTGGGCGAGGAGCGGTCGAAGTAAGGAACGCCGTCCACCAGAAGCAGCGTGTCGCGGTCTGTACCGCCGTCGATGCGGATCGTGAACTCACCTTCGTCGGGTGAGTAGCCTACGTTTGCACCACGGATCAGCCCCGCCGCTACCTCGCCAAAGTTTGTGAAGCCGCCGGTTGCAATTTCCGCGGACGAGATGACCTGCACCTGCGTTCCGTACTGAACCTGTTCAAGTGCGAACGGGGTGGCTTCGGCTTCAACGCGTCCTTCAACCAGGATCACATCTGTACCGGCATCTCGTGCACCGGTTCGCGCGTTTTGATCGACAGGTTCTGACGGCGCTGCTTGATCTGGGCCTGTCTGTGCAAAGGCCAATGGTGTCAACGCCGAGGTTGCAAGCATGACGCTCGCAAGAAATGGAAGTCGCTTGGTCAAATTCGCTTTCACGCTTGTCCCTCATCCGTATTGGTAGCCGCGGCCACCTCATAGTGAGCCGGACATGCCTCACTCCCCCGAGTGCACATGACGTCTGTGCGGTTAGGTCGGGATGATGACCTCGCGACTACGGCTGCATCATATTTTGAATATGGTTTTGACTCGGATTTGTAGCCCCACTCCTGGCAGCTCCCGTCGGTTTGCGTTCACGGTGGTGTCGTATTGCGAATACCGCCGCGACGCCGACAGGTTGCGCCGCGCGGTATTGAGGAAGCCAACCGCCGACACCTCAGCGGCCGCTGCTTGCTGTCGGAAACGCGCGTGGTGAAACCCCGCGCCCCCAGTTAACAAGGCGACGTCGGCTAGCTTTCTACGGTCCGAACCCCTGCCCAGACGGTCGCATGAGAGAGAGAGATCCCTTTTTGCCGGCTTGGCGGATTGGAAACATCAGCGACGCTCCTCTCTCGCAGCTAATCGCGTGACCAGGAGCCAGCTCAGCTTGGGTCTAACAGCAGGACAGACGTGGAGGATCCGGAGGGGGCGGCACGGAATAGAACGAACGTGTATGAACAAGCACAACGTTCGGAGCGCGATCCACTTCTTGCACCCCGTCAGCGCGATACCAACCTGGTGTGGTATGAGCGAAATCAAAGCGTCATTGAACCGAGATAGTAACGGCCAGCATCGCTTTGGCGCGTCGAGGCGCCGGCAAGCTGATCGGGAGTACGACATGCGTAAAATAGCAGGCCCTCTCGCAGCCGCACTTGTCCTGGCACCCTTTGCCTGCCTGGGAGCTAGCGCACAGACGGTTGCTGGCCCAGGTCATGCCATTGGCGAGGCCTCCGAATTCCGTCCGGCGCCCATTGCAGGAGGATTTGATCTGCCGAATGGTTGGCGCATTACGCCGGCCGGGGAAAAAGTCGCCGAAACCGATGACCTGATCCTCAACATCATTCCCTCGCCGGATGGCAAGGTTCTGATCGCAATGAACAGCGGCTACCAGCCGCACGCGCTTAGCGTAATCGACGCCGCCACGCGGAAAGTCGTTCAGACGGTGCCGCTCAAGTCCGCCTGGCTCGGCATGGCATGGGCGCCTGATGGGTCAACGCTCTATGTTTCGGGCGGCAACGCCACGGGATCAAAGCAAAGCGTTCGTCCGAGCATGGCGCCGCTTGTCGGGCCGGATGATCCGCCTTCCTCAAGCGATCCGACCATCGCTCCCGTCTACGCGATTCCCTACAGGGACGGCCGGCTCATCGACACCGATGCGCGGGCCTTCAACTCACCCTTGCCTGGGCCAGAGACCTATTGGTCCGGCCTGGCGCGGCATCCCTCGAAGGCGCTTCTCTACGCGGCGATGCGTGGCGTCGACGACAAACTCAGTGCAGTTGTGGTCTTCGATGCGAAAACGCGAAACATCGTGAATCAGGTTACCGTCGGCGTGTCGCCTTACGACCTCGTACTGAACACGGACGGCGCGCGTCTTTATGTCAGCAACTGGTCGAGCGGGAACATCAGCATCATCGATACAGCCTCGTCCAAGGTGATCGCCACGGTGGCGGTAGGCGCCAACCCCAACGACATGATTCTCAGCGATGACGGTCGACTTTTCGTGGCCTGCGCCAGTGATAACAGCGTCGTTGTTGTCGACGTCAAGACGATGCGGGTGATCGAAACAATCAGCACGAGCCTGACTCCCCTCTCCCCCATTGGATCGACGCCAAATGCGCTGGCGCTGGACGCGAAGCGGAAGCTTTTATTCGTGGCGAACGCCGACAACAACAACGTTGCGGTCGTGGACGTCGCGGACAGGAAACAGAGTGATGTCGCGGGCTTCATCCCAACCGGCTGGTATCCGTCCGCCCTTGCGCTCGCCGAGAAGGGCTCGGCTCTCTATGTCGGCAGTTCGAAGGGTTAGGCGGCATACGCCGACCTCTACGGACCGTCGAGCCCGCTGCGCTCAACCGAGCACCCTGGGGATTCGATCAAGACCCTGCAGACAGCCAGCGTCGAACGCATCCCGCTCGGCGACCTGAAGGCCAGGCTGCGTGGCTACACGAAGCAGGTGTATGGCAATATGCCCTATAACGACGCGCTGTTGACCAAGGCCCGGCCGTCCGGCGCGCCCTCGATCATTCCCGACGCAGTCGGCGCTGGCTCCCCAATCAAGCACGTCATCTATATCATCAAGGAAAACCGCACCTACGATCAGGTGCTTGGCGATCTGCCCAACACCAATGGCGATCCACGGCTTGCGATATTCGGGGGCAAGATCACCCCCAACCATCATGCGCTCGCCACTCAGTTCGTGGCGCTGGACAACATCTACTGCGATGGCGAAGTCAGCCAGGATGGTCACCACTGGACCACTGGCGCCTACGCGACCGACTTCAACGAAAAGACATGGCCTGCAAACTATGGCGGCCATTCGGTCCTGCCGGATGCGCCGGCGAAGTATGTCGGGAATGGATATCTCTGGGATCTCGCCAGGCGTTACAACCTGACCTACCGCAGCTATGGCGAGTTCGCGCAAAAATCCGGCAATGGCGTCGAGATGGAAGCCCGCGCGGGCATCTACAGCCTGCAGGGGCACGTCTCCAAGGACTACGGCGGGTTCAACGGACGCGACGTTGATAATGCGGCCGTGTTCATCCGTGAGTTCGAGCAATTCGAGAAGAAGTTCGACAGCAAGAATCCGGGTGAACGCCTTCCGAACGTCACCGTCATGGCACTGGGCGAGGACCACACGCGTGGGACGACACCCGGCGCGTATACACCGGCCGCCGCCGTCGGCAGCAATGACTATGCCCTGGGACTGATCATCGAGCGCATTTCACACTCGAAGTATTGGCCAGAGACTGCGATTTTCGTGATCGAGGACGACGCCCAGGACGGACCCGATCACGTCGACGCACGCCGGACCGTGGCCTTCGCGGTGAGCCCGTACATTCATCGCGGTACCGTTGACTCGACACACTACACCACTGTCTCCTTGCTCCGCACCATCGAGCTTTTGCTCGGCTTGCCGCCGATGAGCCAGTACGATGCAGCCGCGACCCCGCTCTACAAATCGTTCTCGGACAAGCCCGATCTCACGCCCTATCGGGCGATCCCGCCACAAATCAATATCTACGAGCGCAACCTGGCTACGGCCTACGGCGCCGCCGATAGCGGCCGCATGAATTTTGCGGAAGAGGACCGCGCCCCGATGAAGCGGCTCAATGAAATCATCTGGAAGTCGATCAAGGGCGCTGATTCTGAAATGCCCGCTCCGGTGCACCGGTACAAACCACTCCTGGACGCTGCGTACCAACCGCCCTCGCAAGAGGGAGGCTGATTATCAGCGTGCGTGGCGCTTGCGTGCGGGGAGACTGCCTGCGATCCCAGCGCCACCAACCACCCTTGGACCGTGGTCGCTCACATCAGCGGCGCGATGCGCAAGCCCTTGTGGTCCCCAGACCATTTTGTGCCGGCTGCCTCCAGGCAAGAATGTCGATATTCGCTTCACGCGACATCTGTCGCCAACCCGTCAATACCGTTCGGGCATCGGGGTCAGCTGAACACCCTTGGTGCCGCACTTTGCGCAATGCAGGCTTTCGGCCAGCGCGCACAGGTCAATATCGCCACGGCGCCGAAGAAAAAATGCGGGATTGAGCGGCGTATCGGCGTGGCATAGGGGGCAATGCGCGAGCATGCGATCGGTTTTGCCGGCAATCTGGTCCAACTTCACCGCAAGCACTCCTGAGCACGGTTCGATAGCTTAAGTGCTCTTGGGATCGTGGACCATGCCACTCCCGCAACACGCGTGCAGGAAGATTCAAAAGCTTGCTGCGGCGCAACAATTCTGAGTCATCATTTTTTTCCATGCCTTGATGACAAAGTGTCATGAAGCTGTCATAAAAGCTTCATGAAAAACGCTGTCATCTGCTCGCTCGCCTTCGCCCTGGTGTCGCCGGCCGCTCTGGCCGACAGCGCCAGATCCCAACCAACCCCTTATGCGATCTCGGTCAAAAGCGTGGTCACGCCAGTGGCGCATGCCGAGTTTCGCTATCCGTACATCGCCGCCCGCCAGGGTCTCGATGGCACGTGTGACGTCGCCTTCGCGATAGATGCGCAGGGACGGCCGCGGTCCGTGAGCATCGTGTCGTGCTCCTCGGAAGCCTTCCAGCAGTCGGCCAAGTCGCTAGTTCAGGGCATGAAATTCCGCGCAACGGGCAGGACCGTTCAAGGCGCGGCTGCCTCTATCCGCTGGGATCTCAATCCCCAGCAGTACGCCAGCTTCTATTGATTCCAGGGCGCAGCGGCGACAGGAGTGTCGCCGCGAGCTCTCAGGCGGGCTTGCATCCGATCATGCCGCCGACCGGAACGACCGTGACAGCACCCTTCGCGTCGCGGCTGCGCATCACGCCACGCTCGATCATGGCGCCGTCGACCATCTTCCCGTCGCGCACATAAGTGAGATCGACGTCGAGGCTGTATTTGTCGGCCGTGAAGGTCTGCTTCTCGTAGTGACCCAGCAATGATTCGCCTGAGGTGGCCTTGCGCGACAGCTTTCTGTCCCGACCACCGATACGCACGAGCGCCTGGGCGGGGCTTTCCGTTGCGTACAGGATGAAGACTGGGCGCTCAGTCTTGCTCCACAGAAACAGGCCGCAGCGACCGGGCGTCAGCGTCTGGGCCGCAAGGCCTTCCAGTGCGAACCCGCCGAGACTGACCTTTTCCCCGCCGCTCTGAGCGCCAGCGGCGTCTGCCATCGCCAGCGCGGCTATCGCCGCAACGACAACCCGTTTCAGAATGGAAGCCATTTGGCCGCTCCTCTTTTTCCAAAGGCGCCAGTTTCACCCTGCGGCTCAAAGCCGAGGAGAATAAGGCGCCCGGCAACTTCAGGTTTGCCGGTACGGTAGATCGCCGACCACTGCGCCGCGCCGCTGCCAGCAAGATCAAGCACCAGTTCCGCACTGTCGCCATCGCGCTCGCCTGCAAGCATGAGCCGCCCCACCGGCCCCTCACAGGCGGCGACGCCTGAAAGGTTCGGACCATTTGTTCCGAGTACCTCGGCACTGCGCATCAGCGTATCACTTTCAAGCACGCCTTGCGCGGAAAGACAGGCCCGATCGCCCAGCGTCAGATCCACATTGGCGAGGCGTGTCTCGCCCACCAGAGCGAAGCGATCCGCGATCGGGAAGTCGATAATCCGCAGATCGGCGGTCGTGAGGCGTCGCGCGCCATCCAAGCCCATCTGCAATCGTGCGTTACCCGCAAGGTTGGCGCCATCGAAGGCAATGTTCGCCACGAGACGGCCGAACAGGATGTCGGTCGGCGATATCTTCACACCAATGTTGCCGGCATCGAGGCGACCCATGCGCGCCTCGGTCAGCGTCGCATCCCAGATGGAGCCGCGTGCTTCCTGGAAGACGAAGCCGTCCTTTGTCGGATGGAGAAAAAAGCGCGCTGGCGCAAATGCGGCGGCCGCAAGAACAAGAGCGACGCAAAACAGGACGAGATGCCACCAGCGGATCATGGCTTGCGCGCCGAAACGCTTGCGTCTCCCAGCACGAGATCCCCCTCGCCTGCCCGGACGATCGACATGCGCGTGACGACAAGGCCGGAGCGCTCGACCGCATCGATCCAGCTATAGATGGAGCGCGAAGAAGCGGGAGCAAAGGAAATGCGGACGCCGGTGGGGCCGTCCGGTTCAATTGCGGAGGGCGCCAGATCGAACTGTGCGGCAATCGCTGTGGCGGCGCCACGGGGTGTACCGTCGGAGGAGGCCGGGGTCGCAGCCATGGGTCCTGCTTTCAGGGCAGCAAGACGGGAAACATCATTGCGCAACTGCGTGGCGCTCGCGAGATCGGCGGCAGCCTCGGCGCGATAGGCATTGGCGGTCTGATAGCCCCAGGTAAGCCCGCCGCCCACCACAACGATGAATGCGGCGACCTGAAGGAGAAGCTTTTCGCGCGGCGTACGTGTGCGAAACCAGGATGAGACGGCGCCGATCATGATGCCCCCATCGAGATCGTCACCGAAGACCGGCCGTCGATCGCCTGCATCGGGCCCACGTCGATACGACCCGCCGCCTGCCGGAGAGCGGTGACAGCAGCGTCGAGTTCGGCGGGCGCCATGCTGGAGAACCGCAGCGAAACTGCCCGGCTCGGAGCCTCGTGGCGAATTTCGTCGAGCTGTACGTCAGGGTGCCCCACAAGCATGTCCGTGACAGACGCGCTGACATCGAGAACCGGGTTGGCGACGGTGCGTGTCGCTCCATTGATCGCGGCAGTGACTTGTGCGCGTAAATTGGTGATGCGCTTCACGTCGGGTCGAGCGACGCGAAAGGCCGTCTCGGTTGCAGCTGTGATCGTGCGAGCGGCTTCCGCATCGCGCATGCCATCGAGTGCCGTGACGCCGAGCTGGATGACGCCGGCAATCGTGGCAAGCGACGCGGCGAGTACCCACGGCGCAAGCGGCGATCTGTCGCCCTTCCCTGTCTTCGTGCGATCCGGAGCGAAATCAGGGGCGCGCGCTGGCATCGCCGCGGCAGCCGCCGCAAGTACATGGAGGGGATTGGCGCCATCGCCGGAAACGAACCTCGGCGGCGCGATGCTGGAAGGTATCGATATCTGCTCGGGCGTCCACCCGATGAGATGCAGTGTCGAGATGGCGCCGCCAAGCCGGGCGAGCCAGGGGCCCAGCAGCTGGGGAGCAAGATCGGATTCAATGGTGAAGCCGCCCAAGGTGCCGGCGGCGACGAGCGTACGGTCGCCAAGGCGGACAATGTGTGCGCTGCCGGGTTCGACAGGCCAGATCGCGCAATCGAGATAAATCGCACGTGGACTCAGATGCGATTGCGCACAGCGAGCCAGCCATGAAGAAAGACGCGGACGGGAGATGGCAGCAGCCAGGCGAGCGCCGCCTGCATCGCCCGGCTCCCCCACCGCAAAGCAGGTTTCCGTTTCGGATGCAGCAAGCGCGCCCTTGAACAGATAGACAGCGGCAGCTTTGGCCTGGACGGCGGAGCGAGCTGGCGTTTCGAGCACGCGGAGCTGGGCTTCGAATCCCGGCAACACGAGAATGCAGTCGCCGCTCAATCCCGCCGCGGCTTGGCCATCGTCGACCACGCCTTGCGCGACGACGACGCCTGACTGCAGCCGCTTCCAGGTGAGCGGCGCATCGGGCGTATCTCCCGCAACAAGGACCTGCACTGAGGGGCTCACAAAAGACCGTTCGTCGAAGCGCCAAATACCCGGCGCACAATACGCCCATGACCGCTCGTCGTATCAACCAGGGCGATGCTGGTCTCGACGGTGTCGGCGAACTGTACCCTTACGCCGATCACATACCAACGTGACACTAATGTGAACATGGCGCGGCTCTCGGGACTGAGCTCAATGCCAGATAGTCGCGGCTCTGCGAAAAAGCTGTCGAGATTGCGCCAGCCGCCCGGGGGACGGGTCCGAATAGCCGTTTCGGCAGAGGCGAGTGGCAGGCCAGGCCCGAAGATGGCGGACAGCAATGCAGCCTGATCAGGGCGTATCGTGTTGACCGAAACGGCATTCGGCGCCGTGCTGGGTCGCACACAGGCAAGCTTTGACAGACGGGCAACCACGCCGCTGTCAAAACCCTGGATGGTGCGGAGTTCGCTGACGTCGCCGAGGAGCTGGTTGGCCGGCAGATAGGCTGCGCCTGAGCCGCCATAGGCTTGATCTTCGGCGCCGCCGAGACCGGGAACAGTATCGGCGTCGATCCAGTCGGCAAGCGAGACGGCAAGCGTGCGAGCCGATGGAATGCCGATGATGCTGAGCAACCGGGAGAAGCGCGCAATGCCTGCCTCGCTCGCGACGATGGGGCTGTCTTCGAGCTGTTCGCCAAGACTGTTGAGATTGAAGCAGTTGCCGCCGTCGGAGATGGTGATCTGCATGGCCCCCTTGTCGAGGGGAAGTGTGATCGTACGGCCGACCCACTCGGACAGGTTGGTGACGTCGTCCGCGCTCTGCTTCAACGCGCGTTCGATACGGCTGGTGGCGTACGCTTCGGCGCCGAAGAGAAACCAGCGGGTCTGGTCCATCTGGGTTTGATTGTCGGTACGCTGTATGCTGAACCGCGCTGCCTGTACGACGCCAATCGCAATCATGCTCATGACGGCAACGATGACAAGGACGGTCGCAAGCGCTGTGCCGCTGTCCTTTGGCGACTTCGTGGAGACCTGCTGCTTTCGCATCAAAGCCCTGTCAGGGCTTGCAGGCGAACCTTGCCATAACGCGGCAAAGTCAGGGTGATAGCGACCGCGCTGGGGATGGCGAAGGTCGATGGCCAGTCACTTCGCCAACCGGAGCCATCATTGAATTCGAACTGCGTCTCACCAGGCGCTGCGACCACCGTACGCTTTCGCTCGTTCGCCATGGGGCCGGGATCAATGGCGTCGCGAGTCGATCGGACAAGGCTGCCGTCGTCGGCAAGGCGGTACTCGACGACGACGAGTTGCGTCGTGACCTGGTCAGGCGCCCCGGGTTTGCCGGCTGCCCTGACGAAGGCCATTGCGGGCTTTGCGCCGCCAACACCTGCAAAGATGAAGGGTGGCCTGCCCTGCTCGCGAACAACGCGCGGCGTTATCTGCGCGAAGTCAGCAGTTAGCAGCGCACGGGTGGACTGGATCGAGCGCAGTTCCTCTTGCGCCTTCTCGACCCGGCCTTGCGCCTGGAGGGTCTGCGACAAGAGCAATACGCCTCCCCCAGCGATCAGCGAGAAAATGAGCAGGGAGACGAGCGCTTCGACCAGCGTGAAGCCCGCTTGCGTATCTGCACGTTCTGTCACGAGCCGGCTCCCGACATGCGGTAGGCAGAGACTGTGGCGTTAGCCACTTCCTGGTCGGCAGCGAATGCTGATGCGTCAACGCGAAGCGTTGCCGGGTCGTCGGTGGCGACCACCTCCACACGCCAACGCCAGTTGCGCCCACCCAGTTGCGTCTCTCCTTCACGCACACCAACTGACGGAGGATTGCCAAGCGCCATCGTATCCGTCAGCTGATTTTCCGCGACGATGCTTGCCAGGGCGCGTGTTTCAACGCGCGCATAGCTGTCAATCGACTGCGTCTGCATGCTCATGAGCCCGACGCCCGCCAAAGCGAAGACGAACAGGGCAACGAGGGTTTCAACAACCGTGAAGCCATCTTGCCGATCGAAAATCCTGACCTCGTTGCATTTGCTAGCTGGCGCGGTCAACACGGACGTCTCCCGCTTCATCGATGGCGACGCGCCAGGCCAGACCAGTCTCACCGAACACCAGGCGCATGGCAGAGGCCCCGCCGAGGGGGTCGAACTCCGCCAAGCGAAGCCCTTCCGTTTCCTGATCTGCAGCCGTTGGAATCTCCACAAGCGGCGCCGTCTTGCCGGGCCATGGCTCAAACCCCAGCGGCGCCTGCGCGTCCATGCGGATCCAGCCATCCTCTTCAAGGCGCTCGAAATGGTAGCCCTCGGGCGCTGCAACCAGTGCG
Source organism: Hyphomonadaceae bacterium (assembly GCA_040398425.1). GTDB lineage: Bacteria > Pseudomonadota > Alphaproteobacteria > Caulobacterales > Hyphomonadaceae > UBA7672. Next base: position 33,952 of record JBBATZ010000019.1, on the reverse strand, counting down.
ATCGCGCGGTTGAGCAACACGCTCTGGTCGCTTGCGAGTTCCAGCCGTGCGGCCAGCCGGTCGATATCTGCATGCAGGCGCGTATCTGCGCCGGGCGCGGCGAGCATGACCGCGCTCGCAAGCAAGCCGATGACAGCGAGCGTCACCATCATCTCAACCAGCGTGAAGCCGGCGTCGCGGCGTGCGCTAATTGGTGGCGGAGATATCCGCATCGAGCCCCTCGCCGCCGATCTTGCCGTCCGCACCCATGGAATAGAGATCGAACGGCCCCGCTTCGCCCGGCGTGATGTACTGATAGGGCCGGTTCCACGGATCGTTCGGCAGACGGCGGATGAAGGGGTCGCGCTTTGCGCCCAGCGCCGTCGTCGGATCGACCAGCGACTGAAGGCCCTCTTCCATGGTCGGATACCGGGCTGCTTCCAGATGGAAAAGCGTGAGGGCCTGATCAATCGACGCGATATCGGCCTTGGCCTTTTCCACGCGCGCCTTGTCCTGGCTCGGCAAAACGTTGATGGCGACGATTGCGGTGATCAGCCCGATAATCAGGATCACGACCATCATCTCGACAAGCGTGACGCCCGCTTCGGGGTGGAGCTTGCTGGGTGGGATGCGTTTCACAATACTACTCCTTCAGCCTGCCGCCAGCTGGTTCAGCTGCAGGATCGGCAACATGATCGCCAGCACGATGCCAGCGACCATCGCCCCCATCAGAATGATGATGGCCGGCTCGATGAGGCTGAGCGCTGTCTGTATGAACCCCTCGAACTCCTGATCCAGGTGGTCGGCGGCTTTTTCCAGCATGTCCGGCAACTCGCCGGCATTTTCTCCGCCGACTGCCATGTAGATCACCATGGGGGGGACATAGCCGCTTTGGCGCAAGGCGTGCGACAGCGGCTCGCCTTCCTGAATGCGCGCGGCCATCTGGTCAGCGGCGCGGGCAAAGGCGCGATTTGAAGCCGCGTCACGTGAGGCCCGAACGGCCTCCAGCACAGGAAGGCCGCTCGCCGTCAGTGTTGCAACGGACCGGACGAAGCGGCTGCAACTGACAATCCGGATCCAGCGGCCGAGCAGAGGTGCGCGCAGAAGAGCTGCATCCCATGCGAGATGGATGTGAGGCTGGCGCAGCGCCGTCCGCGCGGCGATAACGGCGCCGCAGATTGTCAGCAGGATCAATGGCCAGAAGCGCGTCAGCCCATCCGACACGACGATCAGCACATTGGTGATGAAGGGTAGCTGGCCGTGGAAGGACTTGAACTGCTCGATCAGTGTCGGCACCACGAAGATCATCAGGCAACCGACAACGGTAATCGCGACGAGGCTGAGCGCAATCGGATAGACCAGCGCGGTGGTGATCTTGGCGTGCAGGCCCTGCTCGCGCTGCAGGTAGTTGGCGAGACGGTTGAGCACTGGCCCAAGATTACCCGAGCGTTCGCCGCCCGCTATGGCGGCGCGATAGGCATTCGGGAAACTCCCCTTGTGGCGACCCATGACGTCGGCGAGGCGCATGCCTTCCTGGATGCCGGCGCGCATATCGGCAAGGATACGGCGGACGGTTGCACTCTCCTGCTGTGCGGCGAGGATACCGAGCGCTTCATCGACCGACACCGCGGCGCCAATCAGCGTGGCGAGCTGACGGGTCACCAGCATCCTGTCTTTATGGCGCAAGGCGCCGCGCACGGGGCCTCGTTGTTCGTTCGCCGCTTTCGGAGCAGATCGGCCGCCCGAGAGCGCGACTTCGACAGGATAGAGCTTCTTGCCTTCAAGCGCGCTGCGAACGGCTCGCTCGTCCGAGGCGTCCATGCCGCCGCGGCGCTCCCGCCCGTCGGGATCAATTGCGAGGTAGGAAAAGCGCGCCATGGCTATCCCCCCTCGCCTGCATTGCGCAGGACGTCACTCAGCGAAGTAACGCCTGCTGCGACGCATCTAAGCCCGCTGGCGACGAGGCGATCCGCGTCGCGGAACGCGTGCGCGGCCATCGCCTCTTCGGTTGCGTTGGCGTGGATCATGCGGCGGATTTCGTCATCGACCACCATGCATTCATAGAGACCGATGCGGCCGACATATCCCGTGCTGTTGCATGCGGCGCAGCCGCCAGCTTCGTACACGGTTCCGATGGCGCCAACCGCTTGCAGGAGTGCGGCCTCACGTTCGCCGATCACGGCCGGGCGTTTACACGTGTCGCACAGGCGGCGGACGAGGCGCTGGGCGAGAACGAGACGCACCGTCGAGGCCAGCAGGTAGGGTTCAATACCCATGTCACGCATGCGCGTGATGGCGGCAACGGCGTCGTTGGTGTGGACCGTGGAGAAGACAAGGTGACCCGTGAGAGACGCCTGCACGGCGATCTGCGCTGTTTCGGCGTCGCGGACTTCGCCGACCATGACGACGTTTGGGTCCTGACGCAGGATAGCTTTGAGCCCGGCGGCGAACGTCATGCCAATCCGGGTATTGACCTGAGTCTGGCCGATGCCTTCGATGGCGTATTCGATTGGATCCTCGACCGTGAGGATATTGCGCGTGCGGTCGTTGAGCAGGTTGAGCGCCGCATAGAGCGTGGTCGTCTTGCCCGAGCCTGTCGGCCCCGTGACCAGAACGATGCCATTTGGCGCCGACAGGATGGACCGGAAACGCGTCAGAATCGCCGGCGACATACCGAGCGAGTCGAGACTGCGAAGGCTCTGGTCCTTGTCGAGGATGCGCATGACGACGCGCTCGCCGTGGTGCGATGGCAAAGTCGATACGCGAACGTCAACGCCACGCCCTCCAAGGGAGAGCGAGATGCGCCCGTCCTGCGGCAAACGCTTTTCTGCGATGTCGAGGCGCGCCATGACCTTGATGCGAGACACAAGGCGCGCCTTGGCTTTGGCAGGGACGCGCAGGACTTCGCGCAGCACACCGTCGACACGCAGGCGCACGGTCACGATGCTTTCGAATGGTTCTATGTGTATGTCGGAGGCGCCCTGCGTGATTGCCTCTGAGATCAGGCCGTTTATCAGTCGAATGACCGGGGCATCGTCCTGGCTATCGAGCAGGTCCGACGTTGCGCCAGCTTCTTCCGACAGTGCATCGAGCGAAGTCTCGGCATTAAGACCGGTCGCGATACGGCGTGTGGCTTCCTGGGTAACGGCATAGCGCTGGGACAGTGCCGCGTCGAACGCCATCGCATCGAGCTGAACAACTTCAAACGGGCCCCCCAGCGTGCGGCGGACTTCGACGAGCGCAAGCGGATCACCGCCTTGCCGCATCCCGACACGCCATGGCGCACCATCGCTGAGCAGAACCACTCCGCGATCCCTGGCGAAAGCGTAATCAAGCGAGATCTCACCGCCGGGTGCTGTCGCGGGACCCGTCATGGCTATTGCGGCGCCTCCGGCGCTGGGACCACCAGAGAGCGAGCAGGAGGCGGCGCGGCGGCGGCTGGGGGAACGGAGAGGGCGGTACCCGGATCTATGAAGTCACGCTCGACCTTGGCGCGCATGGCGGGGTCGAGGCCATCGAAGCCTTGCACCGCGTGGTATTGGCGCAGCGTAACTTCGCGTGCCTGTTCCGGGGTATTCACAATGGTGGGGCGCAGGAAGACCATGAGGTTCGTACGCTTGCGCGATTCACTCTTGGAGCCGAACAGACCGCCGACCAGAGGAATGTCGCGCAGTCCCGGGATGCCGTTGTCGGTCTTCTGCACGTCTTCCTGAATCAGTCCCCCCAGAACGATGATCTGGCCGGCATCCACCTGCACGACCGTGTTGATCTCACGCTTGTTGGTGATCAGATCTGTCGAGGTCGTGTTGATCGGGCCGAAAATGCTGGACACTTCCTGACGGATCGTCAGCCGGATCGCGCCACCTTCGCTGATCTGGGGCGTTACCTCGAGCTGAACGCCGACGTCTTCGCGCTGGATCGTGCGGAACGGGTTGGCATTGGCGGATCCAAGAGCCTCCCCTGTTGTGATCGGAATCTGCTGGCCAACCATCAGCGACGCTTTTTCATTGTCGAGGGTCAGGACGGACGGCGTCGACAACACGTTGCTGTCGCGATCCTGCTTCAGTGCATTGACGATGAGGCCGAGAATGGCGCCATCATCACGCTGACCGCCGATCCCGAACAAACCACCATTCGCGCCGATGAGAGACGATACCGCCGCCTGCTGCAACTGCGCGAGTGCCGGGTTTGTATCGGTGTCGGTGTTTCCGGTCAGCAGCGCGCCCGTTACAGCGAGCAGGTTGGGCGCCGAATTGGCGTAGCTGGTGGAGAGAAAGGGAACGGCGCTGTCCTTGCCACCGGCCATCAGAAACTGAATGCCCAGCTCCTGCGCCGCCGTGTCGGACACTTCCACGATCACAGCTTCGACATTGACCTGCTGGCGACGCTTGTCGAGCGAGCTGACCACTTGCGCCAGTGCCTCCTGGACATCCGGCTCGGCGCTGATGATCAGGGAGTTGGAAGCCTTGTGCGCGGCAATGTTCGCGCGCCGGTTGGCTGCGGGTGCGCCGTCAGCGCCTGCAGGCCCCTCCATGGAGGCGGAAATCTGCTGCAGGATTGGCAGCACTTCATCGGCAACGGCATACGTCAGCGGGATCACGCTGACGCCCCGCCGAAAGTCGGCCTGGACATCGAGATCCTGCAGGAGCGGCGCATAGCGGTCGAGCAGTACGGGCTCGCCACGCAGGACAATGCTGTTGCTCGCCTGAAGCGGTACGATCTGGATCGCAGTCGCGCCATCTGCGGTCAGCACGCTTTGCAGTGCGCGCGCCATTTCCGACGCCGAAGTGTTGTTGAGGCGGATCGTGCGCAGCGCAGTACCATCGCGGTCGAGACTGGCGATCACATCGCGCAGGCGCGTGAGATTTGAGCCGTAGTCGACGACGATCAGCGAATTGCCACGCCGAACCGATGTCGCGGCGCCGCGCGCAGACAGGATGGGACGAATGGCGTTGGCGACGCTGTCGGAGTCCGCATACTTCAGCTGAAACACCTGCGTGACATAGCGGTCGTTCTGCATGCCAACGCCCGCAGCGGAGGGTTCGCGGGCAGCGACTTCATCCGGGATGATGCGGTATGTGTTCGCGCCGGCAGGCGTGGCGATGAAGCCGTTTGCACGCAATGTCGACAGAAAGACCTCGAATAGCTCGTTCGGCGACAAGGCACGCGAGGCGATTACCGTAACCTTCCCGGCGACGCGCGGATCAATGATGAAAGTGCGGCCAGTGACGTTTGCCACATCTTCGATGAAGGCCCGAATATCCACTTCGCGCAGCGCGACCGAGCTATCCGTGATCTGCGCGATAGCAACTGGCTGATAGCAATTCGCGCCCGCCATGCCGAACATGGCGGCCAGCACGAGGCGCTTTGAAGACTTCATGGGGAAATACCACTCGACAACGACAGGCGCACACGCTCACCCGACCGCCGCTCCGCAAGGAGCGTGATGGGTCCCCGCGCTGCGGAAAGGAGCTTCGCCTGACCATCACCCGGCCCGATGCCGTTGACGGAAATGATCAAGTCGCCAGCCTTCACGCCAGCTTCGGGTAAAGCCGTTGCCGCACGCCAGGCATAGGGAACGCCGCCGCGTATTTCGACCTGCCCGGCCGTGGACATGAGCCAGGCCGCCGTGTTGGCGTTGGAGGTGACAGGCAGCGATACGGCGTTGGCGCTGACATCGTTGATTGAAGCAGTCTGGACGGGCTGCTGCTGGCCGGCGGGAACGCTCTGCGGAACGCCAAGGAGCGCCAAAGCCAATGAAGGGCCTGTGGGCGTCGCACGTTCAAGCGCAAGCGACTCGTGGGCCCCGCCAATCGACACGACGATATGCGTGGAGGCGACCTCTTCAAGGCGCACACCCTGCGCAATCTCATAGCCGACAAGGAAGGAGCGCTGGACGCCATCGCCAAGAACAAGAACCGCGCCGCTGCTATCTGGCTCGGATGACATCCGAACCCCCACGAGCCGGATGCCGTTGATGTCGGCATGGGGGGTGTCATCGCCTGCCAGATGGTCGCCGAACGGGGCGAAGGGCGAGCGGATATCACTGACGAGATTTGCCTCAGCCGCGAGCGGGCTGGTGTCGGAAAAGGCCAGCTCAGGCTTGTCGGGCGCGGCGATACGCCAACCGATCTGGGCGCAACCGATCGCAATGCCAGCAAGAAGCACAGCCTCAGCGCCCGGTCTGATCAGGCTGACTGCACCGCCACCCCAACGAGCAGCGAGCGAACTACGGGCAGCCCATGACGGTTTCATGACGATCTGACAGCCCCTCGTCTTCACCCGCCGGGCAGACCCGTGCATCTATCCCGCACAATGTCCACCAAGGCCAAGCTTCATCAACATGACAATTGCGAAGCCTGTGTGACAGTTCGCCGACTAGCCTCTGATCGCAAGACCGACCGGCTAAACTGCCACACTTTTTACTTAGAACTTCGCGGTCAGACTGGCCGAGAAGCTCCGACCACGTGCGTAAGTGTTCGCGTCGGTCTGTCCCGCCGCAGACTGCTGGTACTCGACATGATCTTCGTCGAGCAGATTCCGCCCGCTGAGACCAAGCGTTACCACATTGCCAAGGATATCAAGGTCCTGACGATAGACCAGATCGAGGTTCACGCCTGGCTTTTCGATCACGGAGGGGATCCCGCCCAGACCACGACGCGCAATCCGCTCATCGACCCATCCGACGATCAGCGTCAGCTGAGTGTCGAGCGTTTCGAAGCCGAACTCCATGTTCGCGATGTTTTCCGGCGTGCCCTGCAGCTGTGTTCCGTCCAGCTGGAAGCGCGAGGCAGGCACCTGCACCAGGTTCGGCAGCTGGGTAACATCGACGACGAGCTCGTCGGTGCCATTCACTTCCGATTTTGTGTAGGTGTAGTTGACGCCGAACAGCCATTCCTCGCCGTCGATGAACGGCACGTCGAAGGGCAATTCGAAGCGAGCGCGGAACTCCGCCTCCGCGCCGAACAGGGTCGCTTCGGGAGCGTTGAGGAACTGGGTCGTCGAGTCGCCGCTGGTGTTCGCGCTGATCACTTCCTCGATCGGTCGTTCGATCTTCTTGTAGAAGCCGCCGATCGACGCAGACTGCTGGTCGCCGAAGTACCACTCCAGTCGGGAGTCATAGTTGTCGAACTTGCTGTCCTGCAGGAACGGGTTGCCGCGATAGACACGGTCCGTCTCCGGATCCGCATAGGCCGAGAAGGCCAGCTCGCGGAACTGGGGGCGCGCGATGGTCTGCGAATAGGCAAAGCGCGCCTGCAGGTCGTCCGCGAAGTTCCAGGTCAGCGTCGCGGATGGCAGCCAGTAGGTATTGTTGAGCGACGTTGGCGGGGCGCGAGTCGCCTCACCCAGCGTGTTGAAGGTACCGACGATCTCGGTCGCGTCTTCATAGCGGGCGCCGATATTGACGTGTACCAGCGGCAGCACATCGATGTCCGCCATGGCATAAGCAGCCCATTGCGTCATGCGCGCCTTGTAGCTGTTGTCCGGCGTTGTGATCTCGGTCAGCACGAAGCCATCCGGGCGGATGTTGTCTGGCGAGAACAGGAAGTCGGGGCGCGCTGCAAGGCTGCAGGCCGTTGCTGGATTGTCTCTGGGCGTTTCGCAACCGGCGGCAAGTTGCGCCGGGAACGGGGAGTCGAATGTGAACGCGCGCTGGTTATACTGGCGAACCGAGTTCGAGTACTCGACGCCTCCGGTGATGATCGCCTTGCGGCCAGCATCAATGTCGAACGTATAACTGCCGTCGGCTCCGCCGCTCGCGATCTGGTCAGTAAGATCGGAGAACGTCGTGCCGTTGTCCTGGGTCGCCCCTGCGTCATAGATGAACGGGAACAGTGCGGTGCGGATGTAGCGGACGAAACGCTCGTAGGGAGCGTCACGGGTCGACTGCGCATAAGCCCCGCGCCAGTTCAGCTTGAAGGCGTCCATTGTATGTTCGCCGGTCAGCTGCATCGAGCTGAGTTCGCGCTCATACCAGGCGGTCGCCTCAGAGTGAACGGCGGGTGTACCGGCCCGGTTAGCGTCGAACGCATTCTCCGCAATCTGGGCTTTCTTTGTCGTGCTGCGCACGAAAAAACCCGTGGCCGTGATCAGGTTGTCGTCCCACGACAGGCCGGCGCTGCCGAATGCGTTGAAAGTGATGTCCCAGTTGCTGGTATCGACCTGGGAGTCACGGCGAATGATGCCGCCATTGATATCCTGGCGGTGAGATGACTGGAGGCGCTGCTGGCTGTCATAACCGACAACACCGACGAGCCCGAGATCGAAGTCACCAATCTCGAAGGAGTTGCCGCCGGTGATTTCGCCTTCGAAGTCCGGTTGCAGGTGTTCGGACTGGATCAGCGTGAGCTGCGAGTTCTTGAGACTTTCGCCGTAGGTCTCGAGCTGGGCTGACGTGAAATTGCCGCTCGTGACACGGCGTCCGGTCGATATAGCCTGTTGCAACGCAACCGGGACTTTGCGCAAGCCATCGTCGAAGCCATAAAAATCAGTGTCGTTGCCGCGGTATACTGGCGCGCGCTTGTCGGTGGAGACAGTATTGCCAGAGGTACCGACCTTCATCGTCAGGAATGGCCCGTCGGGTTGCGAAAGCGTCTTGAGATCGATGATGCCGCCGCCGAATTCGCCCGGGTAGTTCGGCGAGAATGTCTTCTGGACCGTCGCACCGGACAGGATGTTGGACGGGAAGAGGTCAAGCGGAACTTGCCGGCGCAGTGGTTCCGGGCTCGGCAATGGCGAACCGTTCAGCAGCGCCGAGGAATAACGATCGCCGAGTCCGCGCACGTAGACGAACCGGCCAGAAACAACTGAAAGTCCGGCAAGGTGCGTCAGCGCCTGAGCGGCGTTGGAATCGCCCTGACGCTCCAGGTCTTCCTCTGAAAGGAAGCTGGCTACGGCGGTGGACGCCTGCTGGGGTTCCGGAATGTACTGACCGAGAACGGTGATCACGTCACCCCCGTCCGAGTCATCAGCCTGCGGTTCGTCAGCGGATGCGGCGGCAGGCGCGTCAGGCGGCGTCTGTTGAGCGACAGCAATCTGGGGCGACATCAGGAAGGTGGTCAGCAGGACCAGCCTTCGCCATGGCAGAGTAGTCGGTTTCATGAGCATCAACTTTCTGAGGAATTGGGGACCGGATGAGATGGAGCGGGCGGCGGATTTCGCCGCCGCCCGCCGCCTGCAAGATCAGCAGGTCACAGCTTCCAGTCCGCAGCTCCAGCCGCGCCACCAATTGTCCGAGTTGTCCCTGACCGCGCCGATATAGGGGGCAGCCGAGAAGAAAGCGCCGAGCGTCGTGGGATTGACGGCCGTACGGGTCGTCTCGGCCGTACCGTTCACGAAGTTGGCCAGCGCCGTCGCCGGAGCGGCGGCCAGACCAAGCGTTTGCGTGGTGGTCGTCGAGTTGTCGGTTCCCGCCGCGATGATCGAAGAGGCAGAGACCGTCGAACCGGCAATCACCGTCGTGCTCGGCTGGTTGAGGCAGCTGAACAGAACCGAGTTGGTCGTCAGCGGGTTGGCAGCATCCGCTTCACCACGGCCCGAACCGGTTTCAGGTTGGGCAACCGAAAGGCAGCGGGTCGAACCGGTCACCACGCCGTTGAACAGGCGGCCGGAAGCGCCCGGGCCGCCAGCCGAGGAGTCGAAGGCGATGCCTTTGAGGGCCGAACCCGTTGAGCTCGTGGCCACGCCGATCAGCGTGAAGTTCGAGATCGTCGGACGGGTCTGCAAGGTGCCACCCACGCTGTTCTTCGGCGCGTTCGAGCATTCGACCAGGCCGTCCGGGCCGCCCGCGAGGGCCGACTGGCGAACAATCAGGAACTGCACGTTGCCGGTCCAGCCATAGTCGCAGTCCAGCGAGTCATCGAGAGCGCCCGTGATGATCACGCGCTTCATGTTCACCGTGCCGCCGAATACCTCGATGCCGTCATCGCCCGAATTGTGGACCTGGACGCTGTCGATGGTGGTCGCGGAGCCAACGCCGCCGAGGGTGAGACCGTTGAGGTCGTCGCCCGCCGCAGCAGAAGTCAGGAAGGCGCCGGCGTAGCGGATCTGGAGGAAGGAGACCCGGCCGCTGGTGTCGGCAGCCGTCGCACCGCCAAAGAGGGCGACGCGGCCGGTTGCGTTGGTGATGCCTTCGACTTCGTCCTGGCAGGTCGCGGCGCCAGAAGCGACGGCCGTGTTGCAGCCCCGGATCGGCGCGCGGCCGAGCATGATGAAGCCACCCCATTCGCGGTTGGCGGACGGGTTCGGCGTCGTACGCGTCAGGTCGCCCAACGAGGTCATGATGGCCGGCGCCGAGGACGTGCCGTTGACGAGCGCCTGGCTGCCACGATTTACGATGAGGACGTCGCCCGCATCCGTGCCGAACAGGGTGACGCCCGGATCGATCGTGAGAGCGGCAGCTACGCCCTGCGCGCCGTCAGCGGTGCGGTCGACACCCACGTCGACGCGACCCGATATCTCGTAGTAGTTGCCAGCCGTCAGACGGACAGAAGCGGGGACGCCGCCCTGGCCGAGCGTACCGGCCAGAACACAGCGCTTGCGCGTGTTCAGGGTCGCGGCGGCTTCCGTCGTGCCCGTCGGGCATCCGGCGGGCGGGAGGAGTTGGATGGTCCAGCCGGCAGCCCAGTTCGAAGCAGGCGTTTCGGTCGGCGAGAAAGCGCCGATGTAGTTCGCCGCCGTGAAGAAAGCGCCGAGCGTGGTCGGGTTAACCGCCGTGCGGGCAGTTTCAGCCGTCCCCGGGAAGACGCCGCTCGCCAGGGTGTTGGCGACTGTCGTCGAGTTATTGGCGCCGGCCGCGATGATCGAGGAGGCCGACACGGTCGAGCCCGGGATCACAGTCGTGCTCGGCTGGCTCACGCAATCGAAAAGCACCGAGTTGAAGGACGGCGGCGTCGTTGTGTTGGCACTGCCGCGGCCAGAACCGGTTTCCGGTTCAACGACCGAGAGGCAACGGGTTGCGCCAGTGACGACACCATTGACCATGACAGCCGAAGCGCCCGGCAGGCCGGCAGAAGCATCGATGCCGATGCCCTTGAGGTTGGAGCCGGTCGAGCTCGTCGGCAGGCCGACGAAGGTGAAGTTTGAAATCGTCGGACGCGTGAGGAGGGCCCCGCCAACGCTGTTTTTCGGTGCGTTGCTGCACTCCATGAGACCATCAGGACCGCCGGTGATGGCAGTCTGCTTGACGACCAGGAACTGGGCATTGCCCGTCCAGGCGTAATCGCAGTCGAGCGAGTCATCGAGCGCGCCAGTGATGACGGCGTGCTTCAGGTTCACCGAACCACCGAAAACTTCGATGCCATCGTCGCCCGAGTTATGGACCTGGACGTTATCGATGGTGGTGGACGAGCCGACGCCGCCGAGGGTGAGACCATTGAGGTCGTCGCCAGCAGCAGCGGAGGTCAGGAAGCCGCCGGGATAGCGGATCTGCACGTACTGCAGGCTGCCGCTGTTATCGGTTGACGTTGCCCCGCCAAAGAGGGCCACACGTCCCGTCGCGTTGGTGATGCCTTCAACTTCGTCCTGGCAAGCGGCAGTGCCCGAGGCAACAGCCGTGTTACAGCCGCGGATCGGGGCCTTGCCGAGCAGGATCAGGCCGCCCCACTGACGGTTGGAAACCGTGGCGTCGTTCAGACCCTGGATATCCTTGTCGCTGGTGAAGATGATCGGCTGCGAAACCGTGCCATTCGCGATGATCTGGCTGCCGCGGTTGACGATCATCAGGTCGCCGGCGACCGTGCCGTAAAGACGCGCACCAGGGGCAATTGTCAGGGTCACACCGGTTCCGCCGACAGCCGTGCCGTCCGCACCGGTGTCCTTGCCGATGTCGACCCGGCCGTTGATGCGGTAGACCACTCCGGCAGTGGCCGGGAGGCTGAGGCTACCAAGAATTTCGCCGCTGAGCTGGCAGATCGTGTTGGAGCCGAGCGCACCCTGGTTGGACGTGCCGGTCGGGCATGACGCTGTGCCGCCTCCCGTTCCGCCGCCAGTGCCGCCACCCGTGCCGCCACCGCCAGTGCCGGGGTTCGTCGCGCCCGGCGACAGAATCTCGGACCCTTGCGAACAACCCGCCAAAGCCATGGTCAGGGCAAACAGCCCTGCTCGAACCATCGCACGCTTTTTCATTGAAGCCCCTCATCACCCAAGGACACGACCGGCGTGGTGCACCGGCTTAGGATGGGGAACTCCTAGGCGACGAGCTTACAGCTTTCATGACAGACCGCATGAGTCCGTCAGCATTTCTTAAGGACAGGCCACGTCCTGCCCGCTCTCGTGAGCGGTGACGCTTCGGAGCAACACTCGCTTGATGTCACAAAGGCGGAACGCAAATCCGCCAGGCGCCTCGCTCAATGCTTCGCGAGAAGGCTTTTGTCATCAAATTGTCACTGGGCCGTCACTCGGACCGTCTAACTTTGTTGATTCATTCAGGGAGCGCGGCGCGGGGGCGTGGGAGTTGCGGACATCTACTCGCGGAAAAACGCGGACTGAGAATGTCACCGCGCAATGCGATGAGGCGACGACCAGCAATGGCGTAGCCGCAACCGATCCGATCCCTGTGCGAGACCTGACGACGCAACCTGCGCTCGCTATCCCTACTCTTCCGTTTCAGTACTTCAGGCTTGCTATTTCGCGTTTGAAAGCTGCAGGACACCTGCCTCATAAAATTGACCGCTCGGCCTGGTCGACCAAGCAGTTTCTGGCGTCGGGCGCGCTCATCGTCCCAGCATTTCGTTTTCTCAACCTGATCGATCACGAAGGTCGACCACAGGAATCTCTCGTCAGGTTGATCGATTCGTTTGGAACTGAAGATTGGCGGGCGCGATTAGCCGAAACCTTGCTGGTTGCTTACGCTGATACGCTTGGCTCTGACATCAGGAAACTCACCCCAAAGGACGTAATCAAGCGTTTCAAGCTTCGTCATGATCTGGATGCAGTCCAGGGACGGATGGCAGTCTCGTTCTTTGTTCACGCGACACGCGAGGCGGACTGGGACGTTGGACAATTCATCCCGGCGACCGTGAACCCTCTGCCGCAAAACGCACGAATGACCGCTGAAAAATACCAAACCGAAATGCTCGCGCGCCTGCCGCCATTCGAAGATAGCTGGAGCGAGGAGTTGAAACTTGCCTGGTTCACGGCCTTCAACAAGCTGACGGCCCCGGGCAAGTAGCCGGGGCAGAGCAGTCATTTTGTCTGAACCAGAGTTTGCCGGGCTTTCGCCGCTACCGGTCGACTAAGTCGCCGCCCTGCTCCGGACTGATTTCGAGCGCGGGCGCGTTACACGGATTGCCTGGCGGCCAAGGGAATGCCGCTGATATTGAACATGTTGTAGACAGCCGCATCCGTTTCAAGAAAGCGCTGCGCTGATGTTCGGCTCTTGAACCCCTGCATCTTTCGCTCGCGTCTTCGGATGCCGAGATGCGAATTCTCGGCACGGTTGTTGTCGCGCAGCCGTAGACCTTCGAACTCGCTGCGCCGGGCGGCCTGTCAGGATCAGCAGCCATTCGTCAGAACAGATGACTTACCAATCTGGCTTATATTGTTACTATGACTTACCTATAAGTCATATTCTTGATTTCCTGACTCGCCTGTGGCAGACCATTACCATGGTAAAGGTCCCAGCCCCTCGCAGCGCCCCCGCCAGGCGCACCCGCGCCTATTCACGTCAGACCCGCGAGGCGGCGTTGCTGCTGGGCCAGATGATCCGCGCCGCGCGCATCGAACGCGCCATGAGCGTCAAGGACCTGGGCGAGCGCATCGGCGCGTCGCGGGATCTGATGCAGCGCATCGAACAGGGCGACCTCCGCGTCGGCCTTGGCGTCGCCTTCGAGGCGGCGGCGGTGGTGGGCGTGCCGCTATTCGCAGCGGAGCCGTCACGCCTCGCCAGTGAACGCGCGCATCTGCAGGACAAGCTCAGCCTGCTGCCGAAGGCGGTGCACAAGCGCGCCAGCGAGGTGAAGGATGACTTCTGATCCCGCTCCCGCCGCTACGCCTGACGAAGCCTATGTCTGGGTCTGGCTACCCGGCGAGACGACGCCGGTTGTCGCCGGCCGTCTCGCGAGAGCGCCTGGCGCAACGTATGTGTTCAACTATGGCCAGTCCTATCTGGCGCGCGCTGACGCCATCAGCCTCAATGAGCGCGAGCTGCCGCTTCAGGCGGGCGCCCTGCCGTTGCTGCCGGGTCTTTCCATGCCGGGGTGCATCCGGGATGGCTCGCCTGACGCGTGGGGCCGGCGGGTCATCATCAACCGCACCATGGGGCTGACCAGCGAAGCGGCAGGGGCGATCGATCTCGACGAACTCACCTATCTGCTCGAATCCGGCTCCGACCGCATCGGCGCGCTCGACTTCCAGACTTCGGCGACCGTGTATGCACCGCGCGCCGGGCGGGCGGCCCCGCTCGCCATGCTGTTGCAGGCGGTGGAGAGGGTCGACCAGGGCATCCCCCTGACGCCCGAACTCGACGCGGCCTTGCGGCATGGCTCCTCGATCGGCGGCGCGCGGCCCAAGGCCATGATCGAAGATGGCGAGAAGAAATTCATCGCCAAGTTCTCCGCCTGCAACGACCTCTACAGCGTGGTGAAGGCAGAATTCATCGCGATGCGGCTGGCGTCAGCGTGTGGTCTTGACGTGGCGCCGGTACGTCTCGCGCGCGCCCTCAACAGGGATGTCCTTCTGATCGAGCGCTTCGACCGCGAGCGTGTTGCCAATGGCTGGCGGCGCAAGGCGCTCCTCTCCGCCCTGACGCTGCTTGAGCTCGACGAACTGATGGCGCGTCACGCCAGCTACGCCGATCTCGCAGACATCATCCGCCAGCGCTTCACCAGGCCGCGCGACACGCTGCGAGAATTGTTCAGCCGTCTGGTCTTCAACATCCTCTGCGGCAACACCGACGATCATGCCCGCAACCATGCGGCATTCTGGGATGGCGCGCGCCTCACCCTCACCCCGGCCTATGATATCTGCCCGCAAAGCCGCACGGGAACCGAAGCCAACCAGGCCATGCACATCCTTGGAACACGTCATGAAAGCCAGCTGAGACTCTGCCGCGAAGCAGCTGCGACCTTCCTGCTCAACCAGGCCGACGCCGAGACGATCATCCGCCACCAGATCGCCGTCATCCGACAGCGGTTCGACGCGGTCTGCGATGCGGCGGGCCTCAGTCAGGTTGACCGCGCGCTTCTCCGCTCACGGCAATTCCTGAACCCTTATGCGCTTGAAGGACTGGAGTAGCGCGCGTGGTAAGCGCTCAAGCGACGATGGCTTGCTCTGGTCCCTCAGGCGCACATGGCGGTGGACGCCTGATCGATCCGATCGGCGATGTGAGCCGGCAGGCCGCGACAATTCTGGCAGAACTCGCCGCAGATCGCCCGGCATTGCATCGCCTGTCCGCACAAGGCGCAGCAGCCGGTGTTCATCGCACGTGGAGCGCCGCGTTTGGTCCGGTCATCGACGCGGTCGCGGACCGTATCGAGAGCCAGCTGAAAGCGGTTCTGACGCCACTACGGCAAGCCGCAGGGCACGCAAAGGCCTGAACCCCCGGGGCCGCACCTACGCGGCTCCTAGATCCGCTCGATGATGATCGCCGGCGCCATGCCGCCTGCAGCGCACATCGTAACGAGCCCGCGCTTGAGATCACGGCGTTCGAGCTCGTCGAGGATCGTGCCAATCAGGATCGAGCCGGTGGCGCCGATCGGGTGGCCGAGGGCCATGGCGCCGCCGTTCACGTTGACCTTGTCGCGATCGAGCTTGAGGTCGCGAATGAATTTCTCGGCGACGACCGCGAAAGCCTCGTTGATCTCGAACAGGTCGATGTCATCGACGGTGAGGCCGGCTTTCGCGAGCACCTTCAGCGCGGCGGGGACCGGCGCGTTGAGCATGAGTGTCGGGCTGTCGCCCATATTGGCCATGGCGACGACGCGCGCGCGCGGCTTGAGGCCGTGCTTCTTCGCGTACTCGGGCGAGGCCAGCAGGAGCGCCGCTGCGCCATCGACGACGCCGGAGGAATTGCCCGCGTGATGGACATGGCGGATCTTGAGGTCGGGATAGACCTGACGAATGAGGCCGCCATAGGTCTCGCCCTGCTCGTTGAGTGGGATCTCGGCCATCATTTCGAAGGCTGGCTTGAGCCCGGCAAGGCCTTCCGCCGTGGTTTGCGGGCGCGGGAATTCCTCACGGTCGAGTGCGAGCGAGCCATCGGCCTTGTGGACGGGGACGAGGCTCTTGTCGAAATGGCGGCCCTTGATGGCCTTGTCGGCGCGGACCTGGCTTTCGAGCGCGAGGGCGTCGAGGTCTTCGCGCGAGATGCCTTCGAGTGTCGCGATGGCGTCGGCGCAGACGCCCTGATGGCTCTGCGGATGGCGGGCGCGCAGGCGGAGATTGCCAGCGTCGATGAAAGGAGGCGCTTTCGGATCTGCGGAGGCGGCGGTGTAGCTCATCATTTCCGTGCCCCCGGCGATCATGAGATCGGACATGCCGGACATGATGGTTGCGGCAGCGAGGTTCACAGACGTGATGCCCGAGCCGCAGAAGCGGTCGATGGTGACGCCGGAGGCGCGCACGTCATAGCCCGCGTCGAGCGCAGCCATCCTGCCGAGATCGCGGCCCTGTTTGCCTGTCTGGGTGGACGTGCCCCAGATGATGTCGTCGACATCGGCGGTGTTGATGTCATTGCGCTCGGCCAGCGCCTTCAGCACAGTGGCGCCGAGATGCTGGGGGTGCATGTCGGCCAGCGCGCCCTTGCCGACGCGGCCGATGCCGCGGGGGGTGCGGGTGGTGTCGATGATCCAGGCTTCGGTCATTGGGGGTCTCCGGGGGACGGAAGGAATGTGGAGGTTGCTCAGGCGCCAGTAAAGCTGGCGGGGCGTTTCTGGATGAAGGCGACGACGCCTTCGCGATGGTCGGCGGTGCGGCCGGCGTCGCGCTGGTTGTTGCGTTCGGTCGCCATCGCTTCTTCGAACGTTGCGTCGGAGGCGGACCACGCCATGCGGCGGATCATGGCGAGGGATTTGGTGGGGCCGGCGGCGAGTTGTTTCGCGATCTCCAGCGCGGTCGGCATGACGTTGTCGTCGGGTACGAGGCGATTGACCATGCCCCACTCGAAGGCCTTCGCGGCGGGGATGCGCTCGCCAAGGAGCATCATCTCCATTGCGCGCTGGCGGCCGATGGCGCGGGCCAGCAGCCAGCTGGAGCCACCGTCGGGCACGAGACCGATACGGGCGAACGCCTGCAGGAAGAAGGCGCCCTCGCCTGCCACCACGATATCGGCGGCGAGACCGAATGAGCAGCCGACGCCGGCGGCGCTGCCCTTGATTGCGGAGACCCACGGGATCGGGAGATCGCGGAGGCGAAGCATCAGCGGATTGATATGGGTTTCCAGCACGCGGCCACCGTCGGGCGGACCTTCACCTGGGCCGACGCCCATGCCGCCGGTGAGATTGGCGCCCGAACAGAAGCCCCGGCCTGCGCCGGTGAGGATCATGGCCCGGGCGGAGCCGTCGATCTCGGTCAGCGCCGCGTCGATCTCCTCGATCGTCTGCAGGGTGACGGCGTTCAGCGTGGCGGGATCGTTGAGGCGGATGATCGCGACATTCCCGTCTCGCTCGAGTTCGATCTTGGTGTAGGCCATGGCGCTTCCCCGGCTGCTCTCTGCCCCTACCTTACGCACACGTTACGCCTATGCCAGTAGGGTTCTTGCTGGATGACGCCGAGGAACGTGTGTTTTCGTGCTGTGACGAATTCGCTGGCAAATCCCCTTAGGGCAACGCATCAGGCCGCATGACCGACGTGACCGACATACTGGTGATCGGGGCTGGCGCTGCCGGCCTGATGTGCGGGATCGAATCCGGACGCAGAGGCCGCAAGGTTCTTGTGATCGATCATGCCGACAAGCCCGCTGAGAAAATCCGGATCTCGGGTGGCGGGCGGTGCAATTTCACCAACCGGGATGCGAGCCCGAAACAGTTCCTGTCGCAGAACCCGCATTTCTGTGTCTCGGCGCTGAAGCGGTTCACGGCGCAGGATTTCATTGCCCGGGTCGATGCCAGGGGGATCGCCTGGCATGAGAAGACGCTGGGCCAGCTGTTCTGCGATGGATCGGCGAAGCAGATCATCGACATGCTGCTGGAAGATCTGGCTGCGACCGGAGGCGAGCTGCGGTTGAACATTGAACCCGGCGCAGTACGGCGCGAGGGCGACGGGTTTGTGGTCGAGACCTCGGTTGGTGCGATTGCATGCAGGTCGCTGGTGATCGCAACGGGCGGCAAGTCGATCCCGAAGATGGGGGCGAGCGGATACGCCTACGAGATCGCGGAACAGTTCGGCGTGAAGATCGTCGAGCCGCGCCCTGCTCTCGTGCCTTTCACCTTTGCCTCGCCGGCGATCGAGCCGATTGCGGTGCTGGCGGGGTTGTCGGTCGAGGCGCGGGCTTCCTGTGGGAAAAGGGCATTCGATGAAGGCCTGCTGTTCACACATCGGGGTTTGTCGGGGCCAAGCATATTGCAGATCTCCTCCTACTGGCGCGAAGGCGCGGAGGTCATCATCGATCTTGCGCGCGGGCGGGATGTCTTTGAGGAGTTGAGGGTGCGCCGGAAAGACCAGCCCCGCTTGCAGCTGGATAATGCACTCGCGGCGATCGTGCCGAAGCGGCTGGCTGATCAGATTGCCGGGCGGACGTTTCAGACGGCGCGGCTGGCGGATCTGTCGGATGCGAAACTGCGGACAGTGGCCGATGCGGTGAATGTCTGGCGGATAAAGCCGGATGGAACGGAAGGCTGGCGGACGGCCGAAGTGACGATTGGCGGCGTTGATACAGACGGTCTGTCTTCGCGGACGATGGAGGCCAAGGCGGCGCCGGGTTTGTATTTCGTCGGTGAGTGCGTGGACGTCACCGGATGGCTGGGCGGTTACAATTTCCAGTGGGCGTGGAGCTCGGGCTGGGCTGCCGGGCAGGTCGCCTAGCCGGCGGGCGTCGCTTTCGGCGCGTCGAAACGCTTCTTCATGGCGACCGAGAACGCATCGACACGCGGCGCGTCGGCGAGCCGCCTGACAGCCTCGGAGAGACTGGAGCCGCTGACGTCGGCGGAGGCGGTGATGAGGTCGAAGCTCGCCTTGTTGGAGTTGCCTTCCATGGCTTTTGCATAGCCGCGAACCTGCGCGATCATGCCGGGGTCTTTCGCCATGCGCGCGGCGATGGCGGTCTTGAAGACGAGGTCGGCGTCCTTGGTCGAGATCTGCGCCGTTCCCTGCAGCATGGCGAGAAGCGCGCGGCCGGCCTCGGTCCATTTGCGGTCGCGCCAGTAGGCATCGGCCATCAGGGACTTCGGTTCGACGCCGTCGAGAGGTTCGACAAGTTCGATGACATGATCGAACTGGCCGAGATCGCGATAGGCGGCGGCTTCGAGCAGACGGCGTTCGAGCGCGAGCGGCTTCGGCAGCGTGGGAATGCGGGTCGAGTTGAGGGCGGCCAGCGCCTTATCAGGCCGCTTGTCCCATAGATAGATCGAGGCGAGATCGACCGCCACCGACGCCTTGCCGACGCCGCGCAGGCGATTGTCGACCTGATACTGCAGCAGCGCCGAGGCGGGCTCCAGCAGATCGAAGGCGACAAGACGTTGCGCAAGCTTGCGCACCATCTGATCGCCATCGGGGCCGATCGGCATCAGCGTATCGTCGAATTCGTAGAACAGCGCGACGGCCTGGATGGGATCGAGCCGGTCGGCTTCGCCATTGAGGAACAGGCGGCGGAAATAGTCGGAGAGTTTCAGGCGCAGGTCACGCGCGCCGGGGGCGTTGGCGTCGCGCATGGCTGTAGATTGGGCGAGCAGCAATGCATCGCGGAAGCGGCCGACGCGCATGTACTGGTCGGCGAGGATGCCGACGGTCGCCATCTCCACCTCGTCGCCACGCCAGCGGAAGCGCAGCGCCTCGAGTTCCTGGGCGGCTTCGTTGGCGCTCATCTTGCCGGCGGGTACGGCGAGCTCGAGGCGGCGCAGTTCGGCGCGAACGGCGACGGGCTCGACGGCAGATTTCGACAGGCGGTCGAGTTCGGCCCAGGCGGCGGCGGGGCCATCTATGGTGGCGCGCAGGTTCGCGAGCACGAGCTGGCCGCGCTCCTTGACTTCGCGCTCGCCATTCGCAACGGCGAGATTGGCCTGCCGGCGGGCAGCATCGAAATCGTTCGCGCGCAAAGCGGCTTCGGCCCAGACGGCGGAGAACTCGGCGCCGCGCACCGATGGATAGAGATAGAGCTGGCGCTCGGCGGCGCGGAAGAATTCGATGGCGCGATCCCATTCGCCCTTGCCCGCCGCAACCATGCCGCGCCAGAGGGCGGCCGAGGGATCGGCGCGCAACGTCCCGCGCGAAAGATCGTTCTCGGCCTCCTTCAGACGACCCGACATATAGCTGGCGGCGCCGCGCATGCCGAGGAAGTTGGGGTCCTGCTCAAGCTCGGGACGAGCGGTGACTGCCGCGCGCAGGACGCCAAGCGCTTCCTGCGCCTGCATGTGTCCAAGATGGAAGCGTGCGATGTTGAGGGCGGCTTCACCGCCGGCGGGCGTGGAGTGCTCGATATCCGCCGCCTTGCTCTCGAGCGCATCCAGCTGTTTGACATACTGCTCGCCGCGCGCCGCGCCCCAGGCGGCGAAGTCGATGAAGGCGGGGTTGACCACGCTTTGCGTGAAACTGATGTCGCCAAGCGGCGCCTCAGGCGAGGTCTGACCACTGGAGGCCATGGAAACGACGACGCGCTCGCCTTCCAGCGTGACCTGCACATCATCCGACTTGGGCACAATGGCGAGACCATGCGCCGTGGCGAGGAGCGAGGCCTCGACGAAATCACGCGGCGTGGCGGAGGCGGTGGAGGGGCCGTAGGAGACGGCGGCTGCGAGCTGGTCGCCGATCACCGGGTCTTCGAACCAGACGATGCCGCTCGCGCCGATCAGCATCGCCTCGATGCGGGAGCGTCCATCGTCGCCAGCCTTGCGGTCCGCCTTGGCGAAGCGCTCGGGCTTGTCGGCGGTCGAGGCAACTTTCAGCGCCCAGGTCGATTCTTCCATCCGGGCCGAGACGCTGAGACCCTTCGGTGTTTCAAGGCGCAGGATAGTTGCGTTCTTCGCCCGGAAGGTGCGCGCGCGGTAGCCGGTCGGGAGGTTCGTCGCATCGAGCTTGAGATCGGCGTTGGCCGCGAAAACGGCCCATACGACGGGGCCGCGCGCAAAGATCGCCGCCGGCGCGGGCGCAGCGAAGGGGAAGGACAACTCGACGCCAGCTGTGAGCGGCGCGACCTTTACAAGGACGACGCCATTGCGGGGCGCAGGATCGGACCAGCTCTTCGCCATCGCCGTGACGCGCTCTGACCCGCCGACCGCATCGCTCGCAGCAGGCGGCGTAAGCATGATCGCCCCGTCGTCCTTTGCCGGGAGTTTTGCTGGGGGTGCTGGCGTGACTTTGGGCTTCTCTGCGCCCTTCTCTGGCGGTGCCTCCGGCGGCAGCGGCTTGGAAATGTCGACCACGAGCGTATCGCCCTCAAGAAAGGCCTTGATCGGCAGCTTGTCCTTTGCCGTGAGGGTGACGAGATAGCCCTTGTCGGAATTCTCGCCCTGGAAGTTGGCGAGGTTGGCGGGCGGCGTGATGTGCAGATAGGCGAGATCCGGCTTGGCGCGCTTGGGGAACTGGATCTTCATCACGCCATCGGCGTTCGATGCGACTTTGTAACCGGTCTTGTTGTCCCAGTAGAAAGCGATACGCGAACTGTCTCCGGAATGGCTGCCGCGGACTTCGAGCGGCTCCATCGGGGCGGGCGGCGGCAGGGCGGCGATGCGCTTGGCCTCGGCGGCCGCCTTCTGTTTCGCAACCAGCGGCGAGACAAGCTTTGGCGGCTTGGCGGTGGACGCCTCCGGCATGAGATCGACGGCGACGAGATCGGCGGAGGTCGAGACTGCAAGGCGTGGGACCTGTTTGAGGCCGATGCGGGCGGTCATGCCGTCCGGATCCATGAAGGTGACGGCGGCCCAACTGGGCAGGCCTTCCTTCAGCTTGTCGAGATTGAGCTTCACTTTCTGATCGAAGGTGAGGATCAAGACCTGGTTGCTGACCTGCGCGCTGATGCGGGGTGCAGCTTCATCGCCGTCTGCCCATTTGGCCGTGATGCGCGCGTAGGTCGGTGCTTCGGAGAAGGCCAGTTGCACGGGACGGTCGGCAAAGGCGGGCGCGGCGAACGCGATCGCCGCCGCTCCAGCCATGGAGAGGCGCAGGGCCCAACCTGAGGAAGGGCGCAGCGAGCTCATGCAGGCGTCTTGACGAGGGGGGCGATGCTGGCGGGCGGCTTCGCCAGGTCAGCCAGCATGCGGGTGAGCGTTTCGGCGCGCTTGGCTTCCATCGACGACAGTACGGCGGCGAGCGTGGCGGACTTCATCGACCTGGCGATGTCGGTCAGCAACGCATCGTCCATGCCGTTGAAGATGCGCGCGGCGTCCTTCGGCTTCATGGACTCATAGGTCTTGACCAGGGCCGCCATGCGCTCGTCGCGCTTGTCATCCATCTTGGCGAGCAGGGCCTGCACATCGGTCTCGACCGATTTGAGCTGGGCGATCTGTTCCTGCAGGCGCCCCTCGGCGGCGGCGACGGCGGCTTCGCGCGTGGCGATGCCGCTCTCGCGTGCGTCGAGCGTTTCGCGGCGGGCCTGCAGCGAGCGAAGGACAACGATCTCCTGCGAGGAGAGCCCCATCTCCTCGGCGGCCGAGTTGAGCGTGGTGAGACACTGTTCCGGCGTCGGCGGCGCGGCACCTGCCGCGGGGGGGGCTTCATCGGGCGCAGGTGCGGGCGCTTCTTCACTGGCAGTGAGTTCGGACGTGTCGTTCGGAGCAGCGGCGGCGGCAGGATCGGCCTCGATGGCGAAGGCCGCCTGCGCGATGTCGACGCCCTTGAAGGCAAGCGCGCCGATCGACACGGCGATCACCGCCGAGAAGACCCCGACCTTCGGCGTTATGACCTTGAGCGTCATGGCGGTTCCTTAAAGAACGCTGCGGCGGCGCAGGGAGAAATCGACGGGACGGACGGAGTTATCCGAGATCATTTCCTCGCGAATGATCGGCGTCGCGGCGATGGCGCGGGCTTCGTCGATCTTGTTCTGGAGGTCGCGGCCGGCAGCCTCCGCCGAGCGGCGCAGCGCGGTGACGGCGTTATCGGCGTGGACGACCGAGGACTGCAGCTCCCTCGCCGCTTCCAGCATGCGGTTGTTGCCGGTGCGCAGCGCCTTCAGCTGCCCGTCGAGGCGAATGCAGTAGAGGATCGCAATGAGGAGAAGGACGGCGAGAAAGCCCTCAAACGCCAGTGAGTAGATGCCACTCATCGTGTCTCCAGAAGCTGTCGCTTGGCTGCTTGGGTGATTGGCGCTTCGACGCGCATCGCCACTTTCTGGCCGATGCGGCCGACCTGGCCGGTCGTCAGGTGGATATCGCCGCACATCAGGTGCGCTTTTGAATCGGGCGTCGCGTTCATGACAATCGTGTCGCCGACAGCCAGGTTCATCATCTTGCCGAGCGGCTGCTTGAACTCGTCGAGCACGACGCGCAGCGTGGTGGGTGCTGACCAAAGCTCCGTCGCGAGGTGGCCTTCCCAGATGTTGTCGCGGCCAAATTTCTCGCCCATGAAGTTCTGCAGCAGCATCTTCCGGATGGGTTCGAGCGTTGCATACGGCAGAAGCAGCTCGCAGCGGCCGCCGCGATCCTCCATGTCGATGCGCAGCTTGACCAGGATTGCGGCGTTGGCCGGCTGGGCAATGGCGGCGAAACGGGGGTTGGTCTCGATGCGGTCGAGCTCGAAATCAACGGCAGTCAGCGGATCGAACGCCTTGCGCGCATCGAGCAGGATGACCTCAACAAGGCGGGTCACCAGCACGCGCTCGATCGTGGTGTAGGGTCGGCCTTCGACGCGCATCGCCACGGTGCCGCGACGACCGCCGAGCAGCACGTCGACAATCGAATAGATCAGGTTGGAATCGACTGTAAGCAGGCCATAGTTGTCGAGTTGCTTGGCCTTGAACACGGCGAGAATGGCAGGCAGCGGGATCGAGTTGAGATAGTCGCCGAAGCGCATCGACTGGATGGCGTCGAGCGACACTTCGACGTTATCGGACGTGAAATTGCGCAGGCTTGTCGTCATCAGGCGCACGAGGCGGTCGAACACGACCTCCAGCATGGGCAGGCGTTCGTAGGACACCAGCGCAGAGTTGATGAGGGCGCGGATGCCGTTCTTCTTGGCCCCGCTCTCCTCATCCATCGAGAAGCCGAGGAGGCTGTCGATTTCGTCCTGGTTGAGGATGCGTTCCGAGCCGACGGCCTGTTGCGCGATCGATTGCTGCGCCTCGGCGGGCGGGCCGCCACTGCCCGGAAGCTCGGCGTTCCACGCATCGTCCGCGGCCGACTGGTCGCCGCCGGAGACGCTCGCCTCCCAGCTCGCGGCCAGGTCTTCGTCCGTGGAGATCGCGCTCGCCAAGTCTGGATATCCTACTGGATCAGCATGCCTTCGATGAGGACCGCATCGAGCTTCTTGGGGTCCATCACCGTATTGAATCGTTTGAGCAGTTCACGCCGCAGGCTGTACGTGCCTCCCGAACCGTTGAGGTCTTCCACGCGCAGTTCACGGAGGAACGAGTTCAGCGTGTCTTTCAGGCGCGGCATCAGTTCGGGTACGCGGTTGAACGTCGATGTCGCGGACGCCTCGAGCGAGAGTTCAAGCTCCATCATGGTGGCGCGCGCGCCCCCGGTGCTCGCGAGGTTCACGATCAGCTTTGGCATCGAGTAATAGCAGGGGTTGCCGGCCTCGCACGGCTGGACGTGGCCGACATCGCCGCCGCCCTCGCCGCCAGCCGCAGCAGCGCCGTCGGCGCCATGCTCACCGCCGGCGGCAGGCGCCTCGCCATGCTCGCCCGCAGCCGGAGCTGCAGCTTCGCCATGGCCTTCCTCGGCCACCACGTGATCGCCGGCCGCCGCAGCAGCGGGCGCTGCAGCCGCGCCCCCACCGCCCAGCAGCATCATCGCGGCAGCGCCACCGCCGCCGAGCACCAGTACGGCGGGCAGGATGACAAAGAGGACGAGCGTCTTGCCCGCCATCTTCTTTTTCGCGGGGGCGCCCTCGGCGCCTTCAGCCCCGGCCGCATCGGCGGCGGGCGCTTCGGATTTCTTCGGCTTGTCCTTCTTGGACATGGACGGGCAATCCCAATGAGGCGGTCTTGTGAATCAGTTGGGGTCCGGACAGCCCGGCCCACCCGGCAAAATCGTCCGCGGAAGGTTAAGGATTGATGGAGATGGGCAATAACTGCCGGGTGAAAGCCTGCCGGGCAGCCATCAGCAGCAATACACCGTTAACCCCATCGGCTCATTCTGCAGGCTGACTTTCGTGTCCGCCGCAGAACACGCGGACCTGCCCAGCCTGTATCCATTGCCGCAAAACCGCAGCGTGGAGACGAATGGCGGCCCATGGACAATTCATTCATGGTCGGCCTGTCCGCGCAGCAAGTGCTGCAAAAGCGGATGGACACGACCGCTAACAATCTGGCGAACCTCACCACGTCCGGCTTCAAGGTCGAGCACGTGGTCTCGCGCGCGCTGTCGGAGAAGCCGGCGGCTGCCGCCGATTCGCCACAGGACGTCTCGTTCGCCGACGCCTGGACCCTGCAGCGCGACTTCTCGACCGGACCGCTGGAGCAGACCGGCAACCCGCTGGATTTCGCGCTCGAGGGCAATGGCTTCTTCGAGGTGCAGACGCAGGGCGGCACAGCCTATACGCGCGACGGGCGTTTCGGCCTCAACGACGCCGGCGAAGTCGTGACGCGCAATGGCGATCCGGTGATGGGCGAAGGCGGCCCGATCACCGTCAACGGCACCGGCGGTCCACTGTCTGTGTCGCGCGAAGGTTCGATCAGCCAGGACGGCGTGATCCTCGGCAAGTTGAAAACTGTGCAATTCCAGACTCCCGGCGCGCTGGAGCGCATGGGATCGAACCTGTGGAAGGCAACGGACGAACAGCCGCAACCGGCGACCGACGTCCGCATCGCCGCTGGCATGGTCGAAGGATCCAATGTCAACGCCGTGCTTGAACTGACCGAAATGATCGACATCAGCCGCGCCTACACGTCAGTCGCCAAGATGCTGGCGCAGTCGGACGAACTGCGCGGCACATCGATCGAGAAACTTTCCAAAGTCGGCTAATGCCTGAGGAGCAGCTCACATGCGCGCACTGAACACCGCCGCCACGGGGATGCAGGCCCAGCAGCTCAACGTCGAGGTGATCGCGAACAACATCGCGAACATGAACACGACCGGATTCAAGCGCCAGCGCGCCGAGTTCCAGGATCTTCTCTACCAGAATGTAGAACGTATGGGCGTCACCTCGTCGGATGCCGGCACCATCGTGCCGACCGGCGTTCAGGTGGGCGTCGGCGTCAAGACCGGCTCGGTCTATCGCGTCACCGAACAGGGTTCGGTCACGCAGACGCAGAACCTCTATGACGTCGCCATTCAGGGCGATGGCTATTTCGTCGTGCAGCTGCCCGACGGCCGCGACGCCTATACGCGCGCTGGCAATTTCTCGCTGTCGCCCGATGGCCAGATCGTGACCGAGGACGGCTACACAGTCGCCCCGGGCATCAGCGTGCCGGCAGACGCGGTCGGCGTTTCGATCAACCGCCAGGGCACGGTTCAGGCGATCATGGCCGATGGCTCTGCGCCGCAGGACGTTGGCGCCCTTGAACTCGCGCGCTTCGTCAATCCGGCGGGGCTTGAAGCCATGGGCGACAACTCCTTTCTGGAGACGCCAGCCTCCGGCGCGGCCAATCGCGGCGTGCCAGGTCAGGTAGGCTTCGGCACGCTGCAGCAGGGTTTTCTGGAGACATCGAACGTCAACGCGGTGACCGAGATTTCCGCGCTGATCACGGCGCAGCGCGCCTATGAGATGAACTCCAAGGTCATCACCACGACCGACGAGATGCTGCGCTCCACCGCCAACCTGCGTTGAGGCACATGATCCGTATCGCTGCTCTTGTACTCAGCCTCGCTGTCCTGGCCTCGCCGTCCATGGCGCAGCCTGCGCCTGCGCAGGTAAGCGGCGACTGGATCACGCTGGGCGATGTCGCGCCGGTGACGGGCACGGCTGCGGGCATACTGATCGGACCTGCCCCGCCCCCCGGACAGACATTGTCACTCGACCCTGCCTTCCTGATCGCGACCGCCAAAGGCGCGGGTGTCATTCTCGCAATCCCACTCGACCAGCCGATCATGGTGGTGCGTTCGACAGGCAACGCCAAGGCTGCAAACCCGGCGCGGCCCGCCAACCCGGCGCGCCAGATCGGCCAGCCGGCGCAGGCAGACCGACAGATCCTTGTTCTCGTGCGCGACGTCCAGCGCGGCGAAGTCATCACCGCCAACGACGTCGAGATGCAGGCGCAACCGCAAGGCCGCCCATTGCGCGGCATGGACATCGACGCCGTCGTCGGCATGGAAGCTAAACGGACACTGAAGACCGGCCAGCCGGTCCAGGCGTCCGACATCAAGGCGGCAAGCGTGATCCGCAAGGGCGACCCGGTCGCCATCGTCTACACGGCGCCTGGCGTGCATCTGTCCGTGGACGGCGTCGCGCAGAACGAGGCGGCGCTGGGCCAGCCGGTTCGCGTGCTCAACAGCTATTCCAAACGCTCGATCGATGCCGTGGCTACGGGCCATGGCGAAGCCAGCGTCAACTGATCCCACGAACCATCGGGGCGACTGCCATGAAGAAGACGATCACACCAAACCTCGCACTGGGCGGCGCCGGACTTGCCGCCCTGATGCTTGGCGGATGCGCCGGCCTCAACGAAGCGGTTGCGCCACCACAGCTGACCGCCATTCAGAACCCGGCTACGTTCGCCGGCTCGCAGCGCGTATCGATGCCGCTGCCCATGCCGATCGCGGAGACCGCCGCGCCCAATTCGCTGTGGCGGACCGGTGCGCGCTCCTTCTTCAACGACCAGCGCGCAGCCAAGATCGGCGACATTCTCACGGTGAACATTGAAATTGCGGATTCGGCGCAGCTCAAGAACACCTCGGCGCGCAGCCGCACAAGCTCCACCGACACCAGTCTGACGGCAGCGCTCGGCCTCGAAGACGTCATCACCAACGCCCTGCCCGGCACGCCCTCGCTATCGCCGGGCGTCGACTTCGGCTCGACCTCGGCCTCGAACGGCACGGGCTCGGTCAACCGGCAGGAGACCGTGAACCTCACCGTAGCGGCGGTAATCACCGACATTCTGCCGAACGGCAACATGGTGATCGGCGGCAGCCAGGAAGTTAAGATCAACAATGAGCTTCGCGAGCTGCTGGTCTCTGGCGTGATCCGTCCGGAAGACGTGGCGGCTGACAACACGATCGCGCACTCGAAGATCGCGGAAGCGCGTATCTCCTATGGCGGCCGTGGCGATATCTCGAACGTGCAGCGCGATCGCTATGGCAAGTTGATCTACGACCAGGTCACGCCGTTCTAGGCCAGCCTGGAGCGCGTTAAGTTCCATTGGAAACATCGACACCCGAGCCAGCGCTCCAGACTTCTTCTGGAGAGTCGGATCACGTCTTCGGTGGAACGCCGAGGGCGATTCCACCTCATGCGATCCGGCTCTAGGCCGCGTCGCGCTTCTTGGCCTTCTTCACCTTGTTGATGGCGAAGGTGCGCTTCAGGCGCGACAGGTGGTCGATGAAGAGCGTGCCCTGCAGGTGGTCCATCTCGTGCTGGATGCAGACCGCGTACATGCCCTCGGCCAGTTCCTCGACCTTCTCGCCCTTGTAGTTGAGATAGCGGAGACGGACCTGCTTGGGACGTTCGACTTCATCGAAGAAATCGGGGACTGACAGGCAGCCCTCTTCATAAGCCTGCTTCTCGCCGGCCGTCTCGATGATTTCCGGGTTCACGAAGTAGCGCGGCTCAGGAGGTTCGCCTTCCTTGGCGAGGTCGATGACGATGACGCGCAGTGGCACGCCGATCTGCACGGCGGCAAGGCCGATGCCCGGCGCGGCGTACATCGTCTCCAGCATGTCGTCCATCAGCGCACGGGTCTCGTCCGTCACCTCGGCGACGGGCTTGGACACCTGCTTCAGCACGGGGTCGGGAACGGTGAGGATGGGTCGGATCGTCATGTTCGCTAGCTATGAAGGGGCGGGCTGCAGGTCAAGTGAAGGCTCGCGCGAAGAGCGCTCACAAGCCGGGGAACACCCCTTAAAGGTACAGTTACTTTCGCTTTCCGGTCGCCGCCTGAGGCTGCAGGGCGTCCAGCAGGGGGGTATCGGACTTCACCTCCGCCAGTTGCGCCTGCGGGATGCGTGCCTTCACCGAGAGTTCTGGCGGGGACTCGATCGTCTTGTTCTCGGTCGGGATCTGAAGGTCCTCGAACCGGCGCAGCTGCGGGATCACCTTGCGGTCGTAGGACCCGACCATGGAATTGTAGCTGTCGACCGCTTTGTCGAGATTGGAGCCGACCTTGCCCATATGCTCGGTCATGACCGACAGGCGCTGGTAGAGTTCGCGGCCAAGTTCCACCGCCTCCTCCGCATTGCGCGCGGCCTGCTCCTGACGCCAGCCATAAGCGACCGCCTTGGCGAGCGCGATCAGGGTTGAGGGCGTCACGATGATGACGGAGTTCTTCGATGCGAAATCGAAAATGTCGCGATCGTATTCGAGCACGGCGGCGTAAAAATTTTCGCCCGGCATGAACATGGCGACAAAATCAACGCGGTCGGAAAAGCCCTTCCAGTAATCCTTGCGCGCCAGACCCGTGACGTGCGCCCGCACCTTGGCAGCGTGGGCCGCGAGGAAATCCGACTTCTTCGCGGGATCCGGCTCGTTCGAGGCCGACAGGTAGTCGTCGAGCGAGACTTTGGAGTCGATCACCAGCTCACGGCCGCCGGGCATGCGGATGATGACGTCGGGCCGGATGCGGCCCTTCTCTGTCTCGGATGAGTTCTGCTCGGTGAAATCGGCGTAGGGCGACAGCCCCGCCATCTCGAGCACATTGCGAAGCGTCTCTTCACCCCAGCGGCCGCCATGCCGCGTGGTGGAGAGGGCGTTGGCGAGCTTGCCGGCGGCGGCGTCCGTCTTGCGCACGCTCTCGCTGACGCCTCGGATCTGCTCTTCCAGCTTGGCGCGATCTTCCGCACTGACCTTCTGGATCGCTTCGACCTTCTCGCGGAACTGGCCGAAGGTTTCCTGGATCGGCTTCAGCATCTTGCCGAGTTCGCCCTCGGCGCCTTCCTTGTGTTTCTTCAGCGTCTCGTCGGCGATCTGCACGAATTGCTGCTGCGATTTCAACAGCGCGGCTTCGGCGAGCTGCTTGAAACGGCCCTCGCTCTCCGCCTGCATCTTGGCGAGCTGTTCGCGTTCGCGCGCCATGCTGGCGTCACGCTCGGCCAGCTTGGCGGCTTCGGCAGCGTTTGCCCGTTCGGCGGCTTCGGCGCGGCGGCGCAGCTCGTCGCGCTCGGACTTCAGCGAAGCGACATCGCGCTTCCGCTCCTCCAGCTCGGCCGAAAGATGCGCGGTATCGGGCGGCTTGCGCTGCGAGAACACGAAGGCTGCGCCCGCAGCCGCAAGCGCAAAAAGGCCCAGGACGATGTGCAGCATGTCGAGTGTCATGCGCGCGACCATACGTTCATTATTTGTTCCGATCAACCAGCGGGCGAGCGACGGTCGCGCGATTCTGCCGATTGGCGAACGGGGTGCGCGTGTCGGCTAGTCCCGCGCGCCGCGCTTGGGGCGCCAGCCTTCGGGCATGTAGGGGAAGTTCGCCACGCCCTCGAAAGCGGCATCCGGCATGTCGGCGCTGAACACGTCGAGCGGGTCACGGAGTTTGCGCGTGCCGGCGCGGGCATTGCGGGCGGCGGCTCTGATATTGTCGCGCATCAGCCACATGCCGATTCCGACACCGACGCCAACGGCCGCGACCGTCAGGATAACCGGAACATGATTGCGTTTCACCATGGGACGCCTCAGCCGTAATTGTTACCTGCGCGACGCCATAGCAGCCGCGATCGTGCCATCGTCCAGGTGATCGAGCTCCCCCCCCACCGGCACACCGTGGGCCAGCCGCGTCACCTTCACGGGAAGATGCGCCAGCCTGTCGGTGATGTAGTGCGCTGTCGTCTGTCCGTCCACCGTCGCATTGAGCGCGAGGATTACTTCGCGCACATCCGGATGGCCTGCCCGTTCAACAAGCCCGGAAATGTTGAGGTCTTCAGGACGTATGCCGTCGAGCGGCGAGAGGGTTCCACCGACGACGTGATACTGGCCCCTGAATATGCCGGTGCGCTCCATCGCCCACAGGTCGCCCACCTCCTCCACCGCGCAGATGACGCCCCGGTCGCGTCCCGGAGCGGCACACACCGAGCACGGATTGACGGTGTCGAAGTTTCCGCAAAGGCTGCAGATCGAGACCTTGGCGGCGGCGTCCGCCATGGCGGCCGCCAGCGGCGCCAGAAGCTGGTCGCGCTTCTTCAGGAGGTGCAACGCAGCACGCCGGGCCGAACGCGGCCCAAGCCCCGGCAGCTTGGACAGAAGGTCCATCAGGCGGATGATTTCCGGACCGGCGGATCGGTTGCTCATGGGTGAGGACCTGCAGCGTTGCTCCCACCGGACATAGTCGCCCCCGGGCGCCGGGAACACCCGGGGAGCACCAGCTTATTTCGCGGCTTCCGCCCGGGCCTTGGCGCGTTCAGCCTTGCGGACGGCGTCGTTGAGCTCGTCAAAATCCTGGCGCTTGACGTACTCGCGGACAAAATCGACGGCGATCACCCGCTCGATATAGTTGGCGAACATCCAGTCGATATCGCTGCGCGAGACCAGCCCTCTCCGGGTAAGACCCGAAACGAACTCCAGGAAGTTGAGCAGGTCGATCAGTTCGCCCTCAAGCGGCTTGGGCATGCCTGGCGTCGCCAACTCGGTTTTCAGGGCCGCAAATTCCGGTGCATCGTGATTGGCGAGCACGAAGCGGATGCGGCGGTATTTCTCCGACTCGAAGAAGCTCTTGTAGAGCTCGCGGATCTGCTCTGTCTGGCGCATCCGCTCGGATCGCAGGTAGCGGAACAGGCCGAAGATGCCCGCCAGCAGCGCCGCCACGAAGGTAAAGGCCGAGGCCCAGTTGCGCGCCAGCTCCGACCAGTAGAGCGCGGCATCGCCGCTTCCGGCAAAACTCGAAACAAAGTCCACGGAACCACTCCCTCACGACCTTGTGGCCTCTTTAGAGGTTCGCGGGGCGGCCGTCAGCTGGTCTTCAGCTTGTCGCACAGGTTGTGGCCCGACGGCGTTGTGGCGCGCCATTCGTATTCCATATGGTGCTGATCGGGCACGGCCTGGCCATTGCGCCGGGCCGGGATGAAGGTCTGAGCCGCCAGGCAGCGCAGCGTCGGCTCGAGAAACATGGGATCGCTGCACACGCCATCGCCGCGCACCATATTGCCAGCGGCATCGATATCGAGGTCCATCTGGCAGCAGCCCGACAGCTGCGCCTTCCGGGCGGCGCGCGGCCAGCGACAAGCGTCGGGCCGGAAACCGCCGGCAAACCTTGCTTCCACCTTGGCGCCCGGGGCTGATGCAGTCTGCGCCAGACCGACAGCGCCAAGCCCAGCCGCGCCGAGAGCGGCGACAGCAGCCAGGACCGCAAGGGTGGGTGCGAGGCGTATGGCCTTTCCTCCCGAATAAGCATGAGGCTATGCCGCTGCTGGACAGGTTGGCAATTGAGGGAAACGGCCGGGCATGGAGATCAGCCTGCTTTCGGTGCTCGACTATGCAGGCGTGGCGACTTTCGCTGCGTCAGGCGCCCTCATGGCCGCGCAGAAGCGGCAGGATGTTGTCACGTTCATCTTCTTCGCGGCGATCACGGGCGTCGGCGGCGGCACGCTGCGGGATCTGCTGATTGGCGCGCCGGTCTTCTGGGTCGCGGATGCAGGCTATGTGGTCGTGTGCTCGGCCGTCGCGATCCTTGTCTATCTCACACGCGGACGCGGCGTGCATGGGCAGACCCTGCTCTGGCTCGATGCCGTCGGCCTGTGCGTCTATGCCTGCGTCGGCGCCGCCAAGGCGCTGTCGCTGGGCGTCTCGCCCGTTGTGTGCGTCGTGATGGGCGCCCTTACCGCCACCTTCGGCGGCATCATCCGCGACGTCCTCGCAGGCGTGCCCTCGATCCTGCTCAGCCGTGAACTCTACATCACGCCCGCAATCGTCAGCTCTGCGGTGTTTGTCAGCCTGCGCACGCTCGGCTTCGACTGGACACTTACCAGCGCCATCGCCGTGGCCCTCGGCTTCTCGGTCCGCGGCGGCGCGATCATCTGGAAATGGAGCCTACCAGAGTTCAACCCGCCGGAGGGGCGCGGCTAACCTCGCGCAGACATCAGCGACGAGATCATGTCGGTGGAACGTTTCCGACAAAGCTCGGGCACAGCCTCATCGGGTTTTGGCTTTGACTTCATGAAAAGGCCGCCGATCGCTGACCACAGCGAAGGGGCCGGCGGCGCCATTGTGTAATAAACGACGATCCCCCCGACACCGGTCACGGCCTTCTTGCCCTCACGCGCGGGCGTGTACTGCTGGGGCTGCAGACAAAGCTGGCTGGGCGTGAAGAAGACCTCGTCCGTGCATTCACCGGCAATATCGAGGACGCGACTGTCGGCGCCGACCCGCACCTTCATCCGGCAACAGCCTCCAAGCGCGGCGCGACGCGCAGCATTCGGATACTGGCAAAACGCGTTGTCGAGCTTGTTCTTGAGAAGATGGGGTATCGATGGGTCGACGGCGACGACCTGCATCATTGGCGGAGGCGGCCTGGTCGATTGCGTCCTGGGGGACGGCGCCTGGGAGGCTGGTGGCCTGGGTCGCGGCGATTGTGCCGATGCGTTGGGGACCAAGGCGAAACTGACGGCAACGCACGCCACGAAACTGCGAACAGGCGTCATCATGGCTTCCC
>JBBATZ010000018.1:0-59065 GCA_040398425.1 Hyphomonadaceae bacterium | reverse complement strand
CTAGTCGCCCTAGAATGGCCGCCAGCGGAATAGCGGGAATGTCGCGAAGATGATCTGGCCGGCGAGGCCAAGCAGAGCTTCGGGCTGGCCGTAACTCGCGAGAAAGTCCGACAGGCTGCGCCCGAGGACGAAAGCAGACAGGCTGTATTCTGCGACAAGCATGGCGATCAGGGTTGTTGCGCAGGTCAGCAGTCGAATGCCGAGATCGGGCGATACGCGCGTCCAGCGCATGATGGAATCGCACACGCTCCATGCGAAGAACAGGATGATTGGGAGTTCGATCAGGACGCCGGCCAGGGGCGTGATCCCGAGATTCTGGGAGGTGATGATCGTACGGATCGCGCCGGTCACGAAGGCGAACGCGAAAACCATTGCAGCATAGGCGGCCCCGGCGCCGACTGCGCGGGAAAGGCTGGCCTGGGAGGCGTTTGTGTCGGACATGACGGGCTGTAGCGTGGAATGCATGACCTGAGCTAGCCACAGTATACTCTTGCAGCGATGCGGCGATGCGAGCAGGTCTGATGCAATTGGACGTGGGGCAGCGGGTTTGGCGGGCAATACCAAAAGACGATGGTTTCCGAAGGCGCCGCCCTATCGGGCGCCCGCGACGCGCGCCCATTGGCCGGGATGGCTGGGCGTGCTCGGCCTGTGCTTTCTGATAGCGTTCTTTGTAGGGCGCCGCGGAAGCAACAGCGTTGTCGAGGTTTGGGGACAGCAGGACGCATACGCGCGGCGGATTGCCGGGATCCAGTCAGCTGCGCCAGAGTCGCCAGCCGATATTGTCCGTCGCAAGGCCGTCGAGGCCATGCGTATGTATTGGGAGGGCCGGGTGGCCCTCTATAACGCCTCGGAAACGATCTGGTGGAGGCCCGACTATGAGGGCTTCATCCAGCGCGGTGCGAAAAAGGCGCGCGACCTCGATCTGCAGCTCTACGCGCTTTCGAAAGACGACATCTATGAAATCGCCAGTCAGTGCTGCGCGAGCTATTGCAGCATGGCCGAGGGCGAACCGGTGCTGGTTCCGCCGCCCGACATGCGCATTGCCAAAACACGACAGGGCGTTCCGGAAGGATGCGCCACGCCATGAGTATCCTCTCGCCAGACCCTCATTGGTCGCCTGATCCCTGGGAAGACATTCGCGATATCTGCGGGTGGATGGTCGGGGGCATCGTCGGGATGATTGGCCTACTGCTGATGCTGGTTGGTGGACCCGATTGGTCATCGGCCGCCCTCGTGCTTGGCCTGAGCATTCTGCCGCCTGTCGTCGACGTGATACGCATGTTTGTGCCTTACTGGCGCTGGATATTCGTCCCGACGGGCGCGTTCGTCCTGGGTCTGCTGGTCCTCATCGGGAGGATCATGGCGCAGTCCGGGCCACACCCATAGGCCGCCTCTCGCGCAGCACGCCGATGTCTGTCCGCCGAGGCATTGGGAATTCGGACAAAGCCGCGCTAGAGAGTGATCCTGATTAATCCGGGTCGCTCAATCCCAGAGTCTGTTTGTCCATGCCAGCAAGCAACGCGTTCATCGAAGCCGCGAGAATCGTCCGACCCGTGCGCGCGTCCTTCATTCTGGCTGCGCTTGGCGCGCTGGTGCTAATCGGCTGTGGAGGGTCGAAGCCGATCTGCGAGAACCAGGTTATTCGTGAGGCGACGTCGCCAGATGGCGCCATGAAAGCTGTCCTGTTTCGCCGGGCGTGTGGTGGGCCGACCGGCTCCTCTGCGCAGGTCTCGATCTTGCCTGTCGGCGCAACCGAAACCGGCAAGGGCAACGCTTTCATTGCCGACACTGCGGGAGGACTCGCGCCTGCTGCGGCATGGGGCGGGCCGGACGTTGGGCTGGAATGGACATCACCGGTGACGCTAAAGCTTGCCTATGCGTCACGCGCACGTGTCATCATCGCAGAGCCATCTGTACGTGGCGTAACCATCAGCCACGAGATCAAGGACTGAGACCATGGCCACGTTGATCGAAATGGTTGAAGTCGCGGCGCGCGACGGGTTGCAGAACGAGCCGGGGTTCGTTCCGACGGCGGACAAGCTTGAGCTCATTGCGCGTGCTGTCGCTGCGGGCTCCAAGCGGATCGAGGTCGCGAGTTTCGTCCATCCCGGCCGCGTGCCGCAGATGGCGGATGCGGAGGCTGTGTGTGCGGGACTGCCAGCGCGGTCTGCCGAGGATGTGACCTATATCGGGTTGGTGCTGAACAAGCGGGGGGCGCTGCGAGCGCTGGAGACGCAGGTGCACGAACTGGGCGCCGTAATTTCCGCAAGTGACGGGTTCGGCATGGCCAATCAGGGGCGCACGTCGGACGAGACGGCGGACGATGCCATCGAGATTATCCGCCTCGCGAAGGAACAAGGGCGTTCGGTGCAGGCGACGATCTCGGTTGCCTTTGGATGCCCATTCGATGGCGAGATCGCGCCGTCGCGCGTGGCGGATATTGTGCGCAAGGTTGCGGCGGCCGGGCCGCGCGAGATCGCGATTGCAGATACGATAGGCGTGGGCGTGCCCAATCAGGTGAAGGCGATGATGGCGGCCGTGAAAGCGGCAGCGCCGGGCATGCCGATCCGGCTGCATTTTCACGACACGCGGAATACGGCTGTTGCGAACGCGTGGGCGGGCGTGGAAGGCGGCGCGACGACGATTGATGCATCGATCGCGGGGATTGGCGGCTGTCCGTTCGCGCCGAACGCGACGGGGAATGTGGCGACGGAAGATGTGCAGTACATGCTGCAGCGGTCGGGCGTTGAGACTGGCCTGAAGCTGGAGGGTCTGATCGAAACGGCGAAGTGGCTGTCGGTAAAGATGGGGCGGACGCTGCCGGGCCTTGTGAGCCGAGCGGGTGGTTTTCCGAAATGAGTGGAGCGCTCGAAGGGCTGCTCGTCATCGAGATGGGGTCGCTGATCGCGGGGCCATTTTGCGGCCAGCTGATGGGCGACATGGGCGCGGACGTCATCAAGATCGAGCAGCCGGGCGAGGGCGATCCGATGCGTCAGTGGGGCCAGGGCGCAAAGCCGGCCTGGTGGCGCGTAATTGCTCGGAACAAGCGGTCTGTCGCGCTGAACCTGCGATTGCCACGGGGACAGGAGATTGCGCGCGCGCTGATCGCAAAGGCGGATATCCTCGTCGAGAACTTCCGACCCGGCACGCTGGAGAAGTGGGGCATGGCGCCGGAGGCGCTGCACGCGATCAATCCGCGGCTGATCATCGTGCGTGTATCTGGCTATGGGCAGACGGGGCCGTATG
The DNA here is from genome assembly GCA_040398425.1 of Hyphomonadaceae bacterium. GTDB lineage: Bacteria > Pseudomonadota > Alphaproteobacteria > Caulobacterales > Hyphomonadaceae > UBA7672. Next base: position 55,819 of record JBBATZ010000018.1, on the reverse strand, counting down.
CGGATCGCGCAGGGTTCGGCCTTGTCGGCGAGGCGATGGGCGGGTGGCGCTATCTGGTCGGCGAGCCGGATCGGCCGCCAGCGCGGATGGGTCTGTCGATCGGCGACACGCTGGCGGCCACCTACGGTTGCATGGGGGCTCTGGCGGCGTTGCATGCCCGCGAGAAGACGGGACGCGGACAGGTGGTGGACAGCGCGCTCTATGAGGCGGTGCTGCTGGTGACGGAATCGCTGCTGCCGGATTTTGGAACAAGCGGACATATGCGAACGCGGTCGGGGTCGATCCTGCCGGGTATCGCGCCGTCGAATGCCTATCCGTGTAGCGATGGCGACATCGTTATCGGCGGAAATCAGGACAAGGTGTTTGCACGACTTGCTGAAACGATCGGTCACCCCGAGTGGGCGGAGGATGAGCGGTTCAGGACGCATCATGCGCGCGGCAGCCGGCAGGCCGAGTTGGATGGCATGATCGCCGATTGGACCCGCCAGCACACCGTGGCGGAGGTCGATCTGATAATGGCTCAGGCGGGCGTGCCGGCGGGGCCGATCTATCGGCCGGACGGGATGGTGAAGGATCCGCAATTTCTGGCGCGTGATGCGATCCATTGGGAGCAGCATGAGAGTCTCGGCCGCGTGCCGATGCCGAACGTGTTTCCCAAACTGTCCGAGACGCCGGGCGCGGTGCGGCGTCCGGCGCCCGATCAGGTGGGGCAACATACGGACGAGGTGTTGAACGAAGTGCTGGGTCTGGACCCTGCGGCATGTAACGGGCTTCGTCGCGCCGGCATCATCTAATTCGGAATTATTTCGCAGAAACCGGGGTTTTGCCCGACGCGAATGGCGGTCTATGTTGTGCCTACAGATTCCGGAGAGAGCCCTAATGTGTGACAATCATCTCGTTGCGACGCCGCAGGTCGTGTCGCTTGCCGGCATGCATCGCCGCGATGTCATGAGGAAGCTGCTGACCGGCACCATGGTGCTCGGCATTGTCAGCACGGCCGGCGGATGTGCCAGCGTCAGCAGGTATCTTGAGCCAAGCGACGCCGATCTGGCGCCAATGGCGGCGGAGGCGTGGACAGAGACAAAAGCGAAAACGCCGATCTCCAAAAATGCCGCCGCCAATGCGCGCTTGCAGCGCATCGGGCAGAAGATCGCCGCGGTGGCTCCCGTGCAGAACGCCCAGTGGGAGTTCGTTGTGTTCGACACGAAGGATCTCAACGCCTTCGTCCTTCCGGGCGGCAAGGTCGGCTTCTACAAGGGCCTTCTCGATTTCGTGGACAATGATGACCAGGTCGCGGCCGTGCTGGGTCACGAGGTCGGACACGTGGTCGCTCGCCATGCGGCGAAGCGCGCGGGTCGTGAGACGGCAACCCAGCTGGGCGTCCAGCTCGGTGGCGCGGCATTGGGCGGCGTGGTTGGAAGCACGGACAATGCGATGGCCATTCTTGGCGCGGGCGCTGCGGTGGGCGTAACTCTCCCGTTCAGCCGCGACAATGAATCGGAAGCGGACATGCTCGGCGTCGATTACATGCGCGCGGCTGGCTATGATGTGAAACAGTCGGTGAAGCTGTGGGAGAAAATGGGCGCGGCGTCCGGCTCGCGCAGCCCGGAATTCATGTCGACCCACCCGAACCCGGACACGCGTATCAAGGACCTGAAGGCCTACATCACGGCCAAGGGCTACGCGACGTTCTAGGGCTGCAGACGCATCAACTGCGAGCGTCGCGAACCTGGCGCGGTTCGTAGATGGCCCAGTGGCGACCGCTCATGATGTGGCGGTCGCCAGATAGCATCTGAACGTCGAGCACGACCATCAGGTGACCCTTGGTGTCGACATTATCGGCGACGATGGCGCGGACTTCGAGCTCTTCGCCATCGTGCAGCAGCGAATGCATGTCGATGGCGCTCTCGACATGTATCCACGGGCCAAGCATCACATTATCAGCCAGAACGTAGTTTGCGCGGCGGAGTAGCCACGCTGCATTGGCGATGCGACCGTTGTCGTAGAGCGCAGGATCATCGCGTACGGCGGCAATGTGCTCAAGCCCTTCGGCTCGGGTGTAGCGCTCACGCAACGTGCCCAGCGTTTGGCCGACCTTCAGGCTGGCTTGTGATGCTGGCTGGCGCGCCTCCAGAGAAGGCATGACTGCTGTACCGAGTAGCGTCGTAGGAGCCGTCGAGCCGGCGCGCTTTGCCGAGCCGGTTGCGCACGTGTCGCCGCGAGCCGATACGGCGAACGTCATGTCTTCGGCGCCGTCGGCCTCGGACGTTACGGTTGTCGGATCGCCGTCATAGACTGGCTTGTAGAAGCGTGCGCGCATGTGGCCGCCGCTGAGCCAGTCACGGCCCCAGGCGGCCATGGGTTCGTGGGCGAGGTAGGCGAACACATCGACGCCGGGGACCAGGCCGCCGGTGAAGCCGAATTTGCTCGCAACCGTATCATCGTGAATCTTGTTCTCGCTGGCGGTTGCGGTGTTGAAGGCGATCAGGGTGCGCGATTTTGTCATGAGCGAGACCGTAAGACACCGTCGGCGTCTGGTCGAGCGGGGGTGGTCGACAATGTGCGGGGGTACGCTAGTCTCGTCAAAAACTATGGGAGGCGCGTTAGCTCATGACGCCGGACGATCCACATGATGCTGTTGTTGTCGGTTCGGGCGCGGGTGGCGCCATGGCGGCCTGGGTCCTGACCAAGGCGGGGGCCAGCGTCCTCATGCTGGAGGCGGGGCGTGACTATAACCCCGACGAAGCGCCGATGCTGAACATGGCGATGGATGCGCCGCTGCGTGGCGTCGGCACGCCGGACAAGGATTTCGGCTATTACGACGCAACTGTGGATGGCGGCTGGCAAGTGCCTGGCGAGCCGTACACCAAGGCTGAAGGGTCTGACTTCCAGTGGTGGCGCTCGCGCATGCTCGGCGGCCGCACCAACCATTGGGCGCGCAACTCGTTTCGGATGGGGCCGTACGACTTCATGCCGCAGACGCGCGATGGCTTGGGGGTTGATTGGCCCATCACGTATGAGGATCTGGCGCCATGGTATGACAAGACCGAGAAGTTGGTCGGCGTCTACGGCACCAACACCGGGCTTGAGAACCATCCCAGCTCTGGGCCGGGCGTGCTGCAGACGCCGCCGAAATTCCGCACATGGGAGACGTTCCTCAAGGCGGGCGGCGACGCGATTGGCATCCCTGTCGTGCCGGCGCGCCGCGCTGTGCTGACGAAGAAGATTGACGAACGAACCCCCTGCTACTGGGCGTCCAGCTGCGGCCGCGGGTGCGGTATCGGCGCGGCATTCCAGACTACAACGTCGCTGATTCCGTGGGCCAGGAAGACTGGCAAGCTCACAGTTGCGACGGGCGCCATGGTCCGCAATGTCGTGCTTGATGCTTCGGGCAAAGCGACGGGCGTTATCTATATCGACAAGGCGACCGGCCTGGAGAAGCAGGCAAAGGGCCGTGTCGTCATTCTTGCAGCGTCGACAGGCGAGACCGCGCGTATCCTGCTCAACAGCGGCGCCGGCGGCAGTCGTGATGGTCTCGCCAATTCGAGCGGTCAGGTTGGTCGCAATCTGCTTGATACCGTCGGGTCGAGCGTCAACGCTTACTTCCCACAGCTCGAAGGGCGCCCACGCTACAACGAAGACGGCGCGATGGGTTTGCATGCCTACATTCCGTTCTGGGACTACCAGAAAATCGCGAAGGGCGAGGTCGATACACCGCGCGGCTATCACGTCGAGATCGGCGGCAGCTTTGGCGATCCCGGCATGGGCGTCGGTAGTGGTCTGGATGGCTATGGATCAAGCCTGCGTTCGGATGTGAAGCGCCGCTATGGTTCGCGCATAAACTTCACCCAGCGTGGCGAGATGATCCCGAACGCGAAATCCTATTGTGAGATCGACACCAACACGAAAGACAAGTTCGGCATTCCAGTTCTGAAGTTCTCATTCGCGTGGTCTGAGCATGAGCTCAACCAGGTTAAGCACTTCCAGAAATCCATGAAGGAGCTGATCGACAAGCTTGGCGGCACGCTGGCGTCCGAGCCCGATGAGCCTGCAAAGGCTATCTCCAAGGGCGGCGAGATCATTCACGAGGTCGGTACAGCCCGCATGGGCAGGGATGCGAAGGAGTCGGTCGTCAACCAGTTCGGCAAGACCTGGGATGTCGATAATCTCTATCTCACCGACGGTTCCGTGTTCGCCTCCAAGGCGCACAAAAATCCGACAATCACGATCATGGCGCTTGCAATGCGGTCTGCCGACAACATTGCCGCGCGTCTGCGCAAGGGCGAGCTGTAGGAGGGAATGATGACAAACTCAAAGACCTCTTCGGTCGTGATGGTCGACCGGCGCGTAACGCTGAAATGGTTTGCGGGAGCAATGGCCGCTGGCCAGCTTGCCGCGTGCGGCGATGGCGCCAAGGGCATTTCCTGGGCTGAAGTCGAAGCCATCAAGGCCAAGGGCCTCGGGAAGGATATCGACTTCGCAAACATCAGCGTGCCGTGGCCGTTGACCATGACGGCGGCGGAACTGGCGACGACGGCTGAACTGGTCGACCTGATCTTGCCGGGCGAGGGCGACAGCCCGGCGCCGTCGAAGCTGGGTGTGCCGGCCTTCATCAACGAATGGGTGAGCGCGCCATATCCGGATCAGCACAAGGATCGCCAGCTGATTGTCCCAGGGCTTGCATGGCTCGATGAAGAATCGAAAAAGCGCAACGGTGTTCCTTTCACCAACGCAGACAGTTCGGTGCAGAAGAAGATCCTCGACGACATTGCGTTCAAGGCGAAGGTGAAGCCGGGGCTGGAAAAACCGGCGGAGTTCTTCGGCCGCATGCGGTCGCTGACGCTTGGCGCGTTCTACACGACGCGCGAGGGTTGGGCTGATATCGGCTATATGGGCAACACGCCGTTCACGGGCGACTATCCTGGTCCGACGCCGGAAGCGCTGGCCCATATCAAGGGCGTGATCGAGGGCATGGGGCTGACCTACACAGCCCCATGATCTCGGACCGCCGGGCTCCCGCCCGGCAACGCGGCGCGTCAGTGGCGTGATGTGTCCGCGGGATCAGATCTCGCTGCTTCGCGGCGACTGCCGGGCGGGAGCCCGGCGGTCCCGACTAGAGCGGCCTGATCTTGATGTTGCGATACCAGACCTTGTCGCCATGGTCTTGCAGGGCGATGTGGCCTTTGGCGAATGTGCCGAACATGGGCCATTGTTTGAACTTCGACGCCGCGACCTTGGCTTTCCACGCATCGTCTCCGTAGCTGGTCTCAGACACCAGCTTGCCGTTCAGCCGGTGTTCGATCTTGCTGCGGGTGAAGCGGACGGTGGCCTCGTTCCATTCGCCAACAGGCTTCACGGCGCCATCAGGCGGTACGACGAAATCATAGAGGGCGCCGGCGCGATGCGAGGGAAACTTGCCGTCTGCGTGGCCGTCATTGTCGAGCACCTGCATCTCGGGGCCGGTGTTGTAGGTGTTGTCGGCGCCGTCGACCTCGTTGATGAGATAAATGATGCCACTGTTGCCCTTTGGCGAGATTTTCCATTCCAGCGACAGTTCGAACGGGCCGTATTCGTCGACCGTCATCAGGTCGCCCGCGCCGCCGGCGGTCAGCGCCAGCGCCCCTTCCTCGACCTTCCAGGCCTCGCCAGGGGCGTCTTTCTTGTAGCCTTTCCAGCCGGTGAGGTCCGTACCGTTGAAGAGCAACTTCCAGCCAGCGGCCGTCTGCTCTGCGGTCAGCGTGTTTGAGCCGGTTGCTTCAGGTGCAGGGGCAGGCGCCGGGGTTTCGGCCATGGGGGCGACCGGTTCCGTTGGCGGCTTGTTGTCGCAAGCCGCGAGCATCAGCGCCGCAGCCGCCAGTCCCGTTGCAATCCGCATTGCTGTCTCCCTTAAATCGGCGTCCAGGCGCCGTTGTTTGTGCCTGAGGCGATAGCCGCCTCGATGAATTTCACACCGCGCAGACCGTCGGCAATGCCGGGGGCCTGAAGCGAGCCGGGGCTAGGTGTGCGCTTTTCCTGATGTGCGCGCACGAGTTCTGCCGCATCGCTGTAGATCTGTGCGAAGCCTTCCAGATAGCCTTCGGGGTGGCCGCCGGGAATTCGCGTCGCCAGTGTCGCCATCTTCGACACGCCGGCACCGCCACGGCGGATGATGCGCTGCTGTTCGCTCAGCGGCGTGAACAGCAGTGTCTCCGGCGTTTCCTGCGCCCATTCGAGGCCGCCCTTGTCTCCGAACACGCGCAGCTTGAGGCCATTGGCCGAACCGGTCGCGACCTGGCTCGCCCAGAGCATGCCCTTGGCGGCGCCGCTGAAGCGCAGCATGACGTTCACATTGTCGTCGACCCTTCGGCCGGCAACGAAGGTGGAGAGATCCGCGGAGACGGCCTCAGTGGTCAGGCCCGTCACGAATTCTGCCAACTGGAACGCGTGCGTCGCAATATCGCCCAGCGCGCCGCCCGGCCCCGCCTTGCTCGGATCGCCGCGCCAATCAGCCTGCTTGTTGCCGGCCTGGTCGGTGGCGAGCCAGTCCTGCGCGTACTCTACCTGCACGATGCGGATCGCGCCGAGGTCGCCAGCCTCGACCATCGCGCGCGCCTGCCGGGCCATGGGATAGCCCGAATAGTTATGCGTCAGGATAAAGGGCAGGCCGGTGTCGCGCACGAGGTTGGCCAGATCTTCTGCGTGGCGCAGCGTGATGGTCATCGGCTTGTCGCAGATCACTGGAATGCCAGCGAGCAGGAATTCGCGGGCGATCGCGTGGTGCGTCGAGTTGGGCGTAACGATGGAGACCGCGTCGATACGATCGGCACGCTTTGATTCACCGGCAGCCATGGTGCGGAAATCTGCATAGGCGCGATCTGCTTCAAGCCCCTGACTCAGGCCGAAGGCGGCGGACTTCTGCGGATCGGACTGGAAGTTACCAGCGACAAGATCCCAATGCCCGTCAAGGCGCGCTGCCATGCGATGCACGCCGCCGATGAACGCGCCTTCGCCGCCACCGACCATGCCAAGGCGCAATCGTCTCAACGGTCGAGTCCCAGAAGGCGCCGGTTGGCTTTATCGTCCGTGCCGCTCGCCGCGAAGTCGTCGAACGCGCGAGGCGTCACGCGGATGATGTGATCCTTGATGAACTGCGCGCCTTCGCGGGCGCCATCCTCGGGATGCTTGATGCAGCATTCCCATTCGAGCACGGCCCAGCCATCATAGTCGTATCCGGCCAGCTTGGAGAAAATGCCTTTGAAATCGACCTGTCCATCGCCGACTGAACGGAAGCGTCCGGCGCGCTGGAGCCATGGCGCATAGCCGGAATAGACGCCCTGCCGTCCCGTCGGATTGAACTCTGCGTCCTTCACGTGGAACATCTTGATCCGCTCGTGAAAGATATCGATGTATTCGAGATAATTGAGCTGCTGCAGCACGAAGTGGCTAGGGTCGAACAGGATGTTGGCGCGCCTGTGACCCTTCACGCGGTCGAGGAACATCTCGAACGTCGTGCCGTCGAACAGGTCCTCGCTCGGGTGGATTTCGTAGCAGAGATCAACGCCCGCATCTTCGTAGGCGTCGAGGATCGGATGCCAGCGTTTGGCGAGCTCTTCGAAGGCGGTCTCGAACAGGCCGGGCGGGCGTTGCGGCCACGGGAAGAAGTACGGCCAGGCGAGTGATCCGGAAAACGTCACGCTAGCGTCCAGGCCCAGGCGGCGTGATGCCTTCGCAGCCAGCCTCACCTGATCGACAGCCCATTCCTGCCGCGCTTTCGGATTGCCACGTACGCGCTCGGGCGCAAAGGCGTCGAACAGCGTGTCGTAAGCCGGGTGGACAGCTACGAGCTGGCCCTGCAGGTGGGTCGACAGTTCAGTGATTACGATGCCGGCGTCCTTCAGGATGCCTTTCACTTCGTCGCAATAGGCGTCGCTTTCGGCTGCAAGGCTGAGATCGAACAGCGACGCCTCGGTGGTGGGGATCTGGACGCCAACGAATCCCTTGTCCGCTGCCCATTTTGCGATGGTGGGCAGCGAATTGAATGGCGCATCCGGCCCCACGAATTGCGCGAGGAAGATACCGGGGCCTTTCATGGTTTTCATGGGGCGTCCTCAGACGGTGAGTGTGCTGAGGTACTTATAACCGATCTCGGCAGACTGCATCCGCGGCTTGTCGAAAGGCGGCTCCTGTTCGAGGAAGAAGTTACGGACGCCAGCTGCATAGCCGGCTGGCAGGATGGTTTTCCAGTTCAGCTTGCCGGCGCCGATGTCGGCGGGATCCATCTTCAGCGCAGTGTTGGGAACCGTAGACGCCTTGATGTCCTTCACGTGCATGCCGCTGTAGCGGCCGCTGTGGCGGGCGAGCAGTGCAACCGGGTCGTTGCCAGCGGCGGCGGCCCAGCCGAGATCGAGTTCGAAGCTGACGGCGGCTGGATCGCTTTCTTGAACAAGGATGTCGTAGCCGGTGCGATTACCGACCTTCACGAACTCGAAGTTATGGTTGTGATAGCCGAACGCGATGCCGCTGGCTTTCAGCTTGCGGCCGATGTCGGAAAGTTCAGCAGCGGCTTTCTTCCAGTCATCTTCCTTCATCGCGGCCGCTACACGGGCGATAAACGCATAACCTTCGCCCGCATTCGGTGTTAGGCCGAGACCGTCCGGGATGGCCATCGCAGGGCAGTAGACATGGGTCGCGCCCAATTTGTGCATGTCGGCGGCGAGCTTGGACAAGTCGCCGCGCAGGCCTGGTTCTGCGTCGGTGCCGGGGCGCATGGCGACATGGGCGCTGGTGCACTTGATTTTGTTGCGGTCGAAAATCTCCCGCAACTGCGCAGGCGTCTTGCCCATGTAGGAGGGTGTTTCGACTGTCTGATAGCCGATGCGGGAGACAGCAGCGATCGCACCTTCGAGGTCGGTCGCGAGCATGTCCGATAGCGTGTAGAGCTGGATACCGATTGGCGCCGATTTGCGTTCGAAGAACGTGCCGCCCGTGGTTGAGCATGCGCTCAGCATAGGGCTAGCCGCGCCAGCCGCGCAAATGCCCTTCACGAAACTGCGGCGGGAGAGGTTGAACATGAGACGCTCCTTTGATTGGCATTACGCCGCAGCAACGCTTGCAGGCGCACGCTCAGCCGGTCGGAAGAAAACAGCCAACAGCAGGATGGCGAAGACCGCCATTCCCGCTGGAACCATGAACAGTGTGCGGTAGTCGACAGCGCCTGTGGCGGGATCTGTCCACTGCGCCATCAGCGCCGGGAACAGGAAACTGGCCGCAACGTTGCCGATGCCGAGGATCAGCAGGTTGAATAGACCTTGAGCGCTCGAGCGCACGTCCTTCGGGAAAGCGGCATCGACGAAGATATAAACAGTCGCGAAGAAGAACGCGTAGCAGACGCCATGCAGCAGCTGCACCGTGATGATCGTCGGTACGCTGTCGGGGAAGAAGGCGAATACCAGGAAGCGCGCGCCGTGGCCGAGAATCCCGATGATCATCGTGGCCTTCCAACCGAGGCGGATCAACACGCTGCCAAGAATGAACATGGTCAAGATCTCGGCGACCTGACCGATGCTGAGCACGATCATGGACAGGTTGGCGTCGATCCCCACGCGGTTTGTGAGGTAGCCGTCCGCCATGACGAAATAGCCGTTGTGAACGACGCTATCTATGAACGTCACCAAGAATAGGACGGCGATGGAGGGGATGCCGAGCAGCTTGATGGCCTTGCGCCAAGCAAGTGGATCATTGTCGGCGGCGTCCCGCTTTGGCGGTGTGTGCGGAAGCGTGAGGCTGTAAGCCGCGAATGCGAAGGAGACGATGGCTGCAACTACGAAGATCAGGCGCACCTGCTCAGGTCCGGCATCAGCGCTGAGCAGGAAGACGAAGGGCCAGCTCACCATGATCCAGCCGATTGTGCCCCCCATACGGATCGTGCCGAACTCTTTCGCGGGGTCACGCAGGCTCGCGAATGCAATGGCGTTGGCGACAGACATCGACGGCACATAGACCAGGCTGAAGACCAGGTAAGCGCCGAAGAAAGACCAGAAGTCCGTGAAGTAGGCGCAACCCAGCAGGGCCACACCGCCAATTATGTTGCTGACGGCAAGGAAGCGCTCGGCCGAGAAGTTACGATCGGCAAACTGGTTCGAGAAGAAGATACCCAGGATCGCGGCGATGCCCCACGCGCTGCCGACAAGCGATTGTTGCCACGCCTCGAAGCCCAGCTGGCCCATATAGGGGAACAGCTTCGGCATATAAGCTCCCCAGATGGCGAGCTGCAGCAGCATCATCACAAAGAGACGAGCCTGAATCACTTATGGTCCTCCCGATCCGGTCTAACGCCGGATATCCCGCGCCCCGCCTCAGGCCTGTCGCCAGCTTGCGGTTGATACTCTAGGATCGAGTGTTACCCGCGAGTCCGCCCCAGTCCAAGGGGCGCGGCGAAGTAAGAAGGCATGGACCGATGCGTATCTCAATCCGGGCGATTGCCGTCGCGGTCTTAGCTATTTGCGCTAGCGCGTGTACTGCAATGCCGCAACGCGGCGAGACCTGGCAGTCGCTTTTTGACGGCAAGACGCTCAATGGCTGGACCCCAAAAATCCGTGGGTTCCCGCTGGGGGAGAACTATCGCAACACTTTCAGCGTCAAAGAAGGAGCGATCGCCGTCAGTTATGACAAGTACGATCAGTTCGGAGAACGCTTCGGACACCTTTTTTACGAGAAGCCGCTGACCGGAGCCTACAAACTTCGCTTCGAGTATCGCTTCTCTTCGAGCCATCCTGCCGACACGCCCGCTTGGGCTATCGCAAACTCCGGCGTGATGATCTTCGGGCAAGACCCCAGGACCATGGCTGTAGACGATAGCTTCCCCGTCTCGGTCGAAGCCCAGCTCCTCGGCCCCGCGCCGGGGCAGGAACGCTTTAACGGCAACATGTGCTCGCCTGGCACGAACGTCGTCATCGACGGCAAGCTGGAAAAGACACACTGCATCAATTCGAAATACCCCGCCGATCTCAACGACCGGTGGATCACCTTCGAGGTCGATGTGTCAGCCGACGGCGTAGTGACCCAGAAGGTCAACGGCGTCACGACGATCGTCTATTCGGACGTGCAACTCGACCCTGAAGGCAAGATGGCCAACTCCAAACCGCTGATAGCGGCGGCGGGCGGAAAGGTGATGCTCGAAGGTGGCACGATTTCGCTGCAGAGCGAAGGCAACCCCATCGAGTTTCGGAAGATCGAGGTTTTGCAACAGTAACGCTTAGCCCGTCGACCGCGACAGCGCGAATCCCTCATATCCATTCGCGGCAACCTCGTCGCATTTTTGTCGATAGACGCCGACGCCGCCGACGTACGGCATGAATACGCGCGGTTTTCCTGGCACGTTCGCGCCTATGTACCAGGAGTTTGCTTGGGGATAGAGCGTCATGTCGGCGACTTCGTTGACGTGTGAGACCCACGCATCTTCTGCATCTGGCGTGGCTTCGATCACGTCCTGCTGTTGACGGCCCAATGCGACGATGCAGTTGCTGATCCAGTCGACGTGCTGCTCGATCGAAACAACCATGTTTGAAAGCACCGATGGGCTGCCCGGGCCGGTGACGAGAAACAGGTTGGGAAAGCCGGCTACCATCAGGCCGAGATACGTGCGCGGCCCGCCTTCCCACTTGTCCTTCAGCGCTTCGCCATTCCGGCCGCGAATATCGATCTTCGACAGCGCGCCAGTCATGGCGTCAAAGCCGAGACCAAAGATGAGGGCGTCAAGTTCATACGCGACGCCGCCCGTCGTCACACCCGTTGGTGTAATGGTCACGGGCGCCTTGGAGATGTCGACCAGCGTCACATTATCCCGGTTGAACACCTCGAAATAGCCGGTGTCCACGCAAACGCGCTTAGACCCCACCGGGTATGTCCGCGGGATCAGCTTTTCCGCCACCTCCGGGTCCTTCACGACCTTGCGTACCTTCTCCGCCACGAAGTCGACAAAGGTATCGTTGGCTTCCTTGCTGATCAGCAAATCGACGAACGCCCCGCCAAAGGCGAAGCCGCCCTTGGCCCAGCGCTTCTCGTATGCGCGCAGCCGCTCTTCGACCGGGGTTTCGCTGATCAGCTTGTCTGTCACCACGGCGGCAACGATGCCGATCGGATGCTCTCGCCCCGCCTGGCGATTGGCGGCGCGGTTGGCGTGCCACTGGCGAAACACGTCGGGGTCGGCAGGGCCGTTGTGGGCCGGTACGCTGAAGTTCGGTGTGCGCTGGAACACATGGAGGCTTCCCACCTCTGGCGCGATCTGGGTGATCGTCTGCACGGACGATGAACCGGTGCCGATGATGCCGACGCGCTTGCCAGAAAAATCGGGGTGTAGCTCAGGCCAGCTCGACGTGTTGAAGACTTCCCCTTTGAATGCATCCGCGCCCGGAATGTCGATCTGCTTCGGCGCCGAGAGGCATCCCGTCGCCATCACGCAGAAACGGGCGGCAACGTTATCACCCTTGTCCGTTTTCACATTCCAGCGGTTCGAGCGGGAATCGTAAACTACTTCCGTCACGCGCGTGTCGAGGCGGATATCGCGGCGAAGGTCAAACCGGTCAGCCACGTGATTAAGGTACCGGAGCAGTTCCGGCTGTGCGGCGTAGCGCTCGCTCCATTGCCACTCGTCCTCGAGTTCGGGCGAGAAAGAGTAAGAGTATTCCTGGCTCTCTACATCCACCCGCGCGCCGGGATAGCGGTTCCAGTACCACGTGCCGCCGACCGAAGGGCCTACCTCGAATACGCACGCGTTGAGGCCAAGCCCCCGGGCCCTGTGCAGCATGTAAAGTCCGGCGAAGCCCGCGCCGACAATCACGACGTCAAAAGCTTCTTGTGTGGTCGCGTGTTCCTGCGTGCTCATGCCGGCCTCGGCTCCTCTATCATCGGACTGGTGCGGACGCTGGTTGGCGGGTGGTCAGTCCGGCCGGTTCAGGTCGCCCAGACCTTGCCGATCGCCGACACGGGCACATCGCCCTTGAATGGTCCCGGCGTCTGTTCGTAGCGCATCAGCGTGGTCGCCCCGACTTTCGACGTGCAGAAGCCGAGCAGCGTCAGCTCCTTGATCAACCGGAAATAGTGCGGGTCAGCGTTCGTAGCGCGGGCGGTATAAGCCTCGCGGTCGTATTCCTTCATCAGGGCGACCTGTTCATCCGACGTGATCGCGGCGAATGATTTTCCGCGTAACTCAGCGGCATCCGTGGATACGGCAATCAAACCCGATCGAATGATGCTGCGTTCCTTGTCGGTGTAGTAGCCAGCCAACATGCGGTCGATGAAGGCCGGAACGCCGACATCGACTGCGCCTGGCGTGTTGGTTTTCGGTAGAATCTGATCGGCCATGGCCGTCACTGTCGCCATTTCCTCCGGCGTCAGGAAACCACTCTTGGCCCCTTCGACGGGTTCGGGCATCGCCATGCAGCCGGCGAGGATGCCGGAGGAGGCGGAGGCGGTGAGGGTGGCGCCGAGTAGCATCGAGGCGCGGTGCAGAAGTTCGCGACGGTCCATCATGTTCGGTCTCCGTCCTAGAGTTCGCCGCGTCTCAAGGCGTTAGCGGCGTGGTCGGCCGCGCGCGCCGTGATCGCGAGATAGGTGAGTGAGGGGTTTACGCATGCGGCTGAGGCCATGAATGAACCGTCCGTCACATAGACGTTGGTGGCGGCGTGAACCTGACCCCAGCCGTTGAGCACCGAGGTCTTGGGATCGCGGCCCATGCGCGCCGTGCCCATTTCGTGGATGCCGAGGCCGACGCCATAGGGGCGATCGAAGCCTTTTACGTTCTTGAACCCGGCAGCGCCCAGCATCTCCTCGGCGGAGGCCTGCATGTCCTTGCGCATGTTGAGCTCGTTCTGACGGATCGTGACGTCGAATTTCAGCGTCTGCAGGCCGTCAATATCCTTCACGTCGGGATTCATGGTCACGCGGTTGTCGCGGTAAGGCAGCATTTCGCCGAAGCCGCCAATGCCAATTGTCCACGGGCCGGGCTCGGAAATGTCGTCCTTGAGTTCCTTGCCGAAGCCCATTTCGGCGACAAGACGCTGCCAGCCGGTACGGCTTGCGCCGCCCTGATAGCCATAGCCGCGGGTGAAGTCGTTGCGCTTGGATCGGCTGTCTGCGATATTCCGGAAACGCGGGATATAAATGCCGTTGGGGCGGCGACCTGAGTAGTAGCGATCTTCGTGACCCTCCACGTCCGCCTGCGCGCCGACGCCGAGATGGTGATCCATCACATTGCGCCCAAGCTCATCCGAGTCGTTGCCGAAGCCATTCGGGAAGCGATCGCTTTTCGAGTTCAGCATCAGCCAGGTCGAATTCAGCGTAGAGGCGCAGAGGAAGATGACTTTGGCATAGTATTCGGTGGTGGTCTTCGTGTGGGCGTCCTGCACGCGTACACCGGTCGCCTTGTTCAGCTTGGGATCGAAGATGATCTCTGTGACAATGCTGTCCGGCTGAAGCGTCATGTTGCCGGTGTGGTCGGCTGCGATCAGCGTGGCGCCGTTGGACGACATGTAGGCGCCGAACGCACAGCCGCGCATGCAAAGGTTGCGGCTCTGGCACGTGCCCCGTCCGAGTTTGATCTGCTCTTCGGTCGGCTTGGTCAGGTGCGCCGTGCGGCCTATGGTGATCCTGCGCTCAGGGAATCGTCCTTCGACCCTTGCCTTGAGATCCTTCTCGACGACGTTGAAATCCATCGGCGGCTGGAAGATGCCGTCCGGCAGGTGGGGCAGCCCCTCCGTGGAGCCGCTGACGCCCATCCAGCGTTCGACATAGTCGTACCATGGCGCCACGTCCGCATAGCGGATTGGCCAGTCAGTGCCGATGCCTTCCCTGGCGTTGGCTTCGAAATCCAGATCGCTCCAGCGATAGCTCTGCCGGCCCCACGTGATCGAACGACCGCCAACATGATAGCCGCGGATCCAGTCGAAGCGGTTCACCTCGGTATAGGGATGCTCGTCATCCTTCACGAACCAGTGGTTCCACTGGTCGTTCACCGTGTAGCCCGTGCGCTGCTGCTTGAAATAGTGCTTCTCCACCTCGTCGAGCGGCGTGCGGCCGCCCGGATAGCGGAAGTCCCACGGGTCTTTTGCGAAGGTCGTGTAATCCTTGCCGTGTTCGACCTTGCGGCCGCGCTCGAGTACGAGTGTCTTGAGACCTTTTTCGCACAGGTCCTTCGCAGCCCATCCGCCGGTGAGGCCGCTGCCCACCACGATCGCGTCGAACGTACGCTCTTCGCGCGTTGCCTGGTCTAGCGGTGTCATGGCGACCTCTGGAATCGATATGCAAATCAGCGCGAAGGTGTGCGCGTGACCTACCCTTATGCCAAAAAGGCCGGGCTGCAAGCGAGGCGGTTGTGTTCGCAGGTGCGAAAGAGCGCTACCGCCACGGCAAGGGTAATTGTGAGCGCTGTGGCCAGTCGCTCAGTGAACCGTGAGCAGTATGTCTTGCGTCAGCAGCGCGCGTTCAACGCCATCGGCATCGATCGAGCGCAGACGAACAACGCCGGGAAGTTGCGACGCATCTGCCCAGCGCGAGAACCAGGCCTTCTGGCCATCGTTGGCGAGATCACCCCAATAGATGAAGGACGGCGTCTCGATGCATGGGATCAGTTTCCGTCGCTCCGAGGCAATCTCCGAAGGCGCCTCGCGATTGTCGCTGATGATGTCACGCGAGGTCTCCAGATAAAGATCGCGCCCATTGGCGCAACCTTCGGCCTCGGCGAGGTCCAGCTTAATCGTGTAGATCCCCGGCGCACCGCCAAGGCCGGGCGCGGCGTAGAGGAAGCTTACGGAATGTTCTTCGCCATGAAACGGCGCGAGTACGGGCGTGTCAAAGTTCCGCACCTTGTCCGGCATCGCCTGGGCGAGCCACTCGCCAACCTGGCTCAGGATCAGTTGTTGCGTGCCTGGCTGCACCGACGACCGGTCGCGCTCCCACACGCGTGTGCCCATCTGCATCGATCCCATCATCAGCATGCCAATGATCGCGGTGAGCGTCAGGCCCAGCAGTGTTTCGAGCAGGGAAAACCCTGCCTCGTCCTTTCCTGTCCCGGTCATTGCGCTTCCTCCGGGAAGGTCTCGCCAAGCCAGCGCGACGTAGAAGCTGTGTAGACGCGTCCGGTCGGATCGGTCACCTGAGCGGTGAACCAGACGACGCCCCTTCCGCTACCGACGTCGCTATTGCCGATGGGTTGACCGGCGAGGACGGTCCAGCGCAGTCCATCTGCGGCGACTCCTTCGGCTTGCTGGCCGGGCTGCAGTTCAAGTGTCGCCAAAGCAGCCAACCGATCACGCAGCACGATGTGTGCTTCTTCAGACCAACGCGCCATCGACTCGGACTTCGCGCTGCTGGCGTAGACCTGCAGGCACAGTGTCACCACCATGCTGAGAATTACGAAGGCGACCAGTACTTCGATGATGCTGAAGCCCGTGGTCTTGTCATGCGCTCTCTTTTCAAGTGGGGGCCTCATTCGCGCCTCCGTTCGTGATGCCGACAGCCCCCGTCAGCCAATCGACGGACACCGTT
Organism: Hyphomonadaceae bacterium; assembly: GCA_040398425.1. Classification (GTDB taxonomy): domain Bacteria; phylum Pseudomonadota; class Alphaproteobacteria; order Caulobacterales; family Hyphomonadaceae; genus UBA7672. The sequence continues at coordinate 39,298 of JBBATZ010000018.1, read as the reverse complement.
GCGCTGCGATCCTGTTCTGTCAGCGTGATCGCGCCGCCGCTTGAGCCGCCATTGGGGTAGAAGATGATTGCGGGCTGCCTCGCCGCATTCATTACCTGTCCGCCGGACACCACGCGGACGACAGCGCCTTCCGGCAAGGCGGTGGGCTGGTCCTGCTGCAATTGATAGCGACGGCCATCCACATCGATAACGACGGAAATCTCCCGGCCGGAACGCAGCGCGCGTGCGTTAGCCTCGCGCAAGCTGAGAGCGAGATCCTGAGTCGCGGCATCGAAGCGGAAACCGGCGCTGGACCGCGCGAAGCCAACGCCAACCAATCCGACCGCCAATGCGAGGATCGCCAGGGCGATCATGATTTCGAGCAGCGAGAAACCCGCGTCCGGCTCTGCCGCGTTCTGGCCTCCCGAACCCATGTCTTGCCGAGGCGTTTCCATCTCGATCTCAGAATGCCAGATCGTTGACGCTCATGATCGCGCTGAGCAGTGACAGAACCACGCCCCCGACCATCACGCCTAACAGGATCGTCAGGGCGGGCGTCGCGACAACCATCAGGTTCTTCACCTCGCGCTGAGCTTGCTCCTCCATCACCTTGCCGCCATGCCGCAGCATTTTGGCGAGGCTGCCGGAGCGCTCACCCACGGCCGCAAGTTGTCCTGCGAGGGGTGGAAATATCTTCGAACGCGCCAGCGTATCGCCAAGTCTTTCGCCCAGCCTTACGCGCGAGCCGATGCGATCGATCTCCCGTGCTATGACAGGATTGCTGGTTGCGCGCCGCGTAATGTCGAGCGCGCTGACCATGCTGACGCCGTTGTCGAGCAGGGCTGCCATTGCATGCATGAAACGCGAGGCTTCGGTCGTGGTGAACACTTTGCCCAGCAGGGGCGCCCGGAGCGCGAAGCGCGCCATCGCGGCCTGCCCCTGTGGGGAGCGCAGCGCCGACATAAGCATCAGCACGACCAGCAAGATGCCCAGCACCCCACCCCACCAGTAGTGTCGCAGCAGTTCGGATGCGCCGATCAGCAGTTTCGCGCTGAGCGGCATGCGGTCGGCATGGCCAGCGAACACCGGCTTCAGCGCGGGCGCTACGACGGTGAGGACCAGGATCAGAGACGCCAGAGCGCTGACCATCAGCACGGCGGGATAGATCAACGCCGACCGCAGCGCATCTGTGGTGCGGATCTGCATCTCGAAGCTGTCGGCGAGACGATGGAAGACGGGCGCGAGCGCACCGCCCGCCTCGCCGGCGGAAACCAGGCCCACCATCATGTCCGGAACGCGCTCGGGATAGGCGGCCAATGCCTGACTTAATGACGCGCCTTCCAGAAGCGATTTGCGCAGACCTGCGGCGAGCGCCGCTGCCTTGGGATCGGCGTCGCGCGAGAGCAGCGTCAACGAGTCATCGATCGGCAGGTCGCTTTCCGTCATCGTCGCCATCTGACGACAGAATGCGGCCAACGTGCGCAGTGGCACGCGAGAGCGCGTCACCGCCCGGCGGACGACGCCTTCCTTCACCTCGAACGGCGCGAGGCCCCGTATCGTGATCTGGCGCACAGCGTCGGCGCGCGTCGCTGCGGTGAGCCTGTCTGCGACCAGCGAGCCGTCCTTGGCGTAGGCCTTGAAACTGAAATCGGGCATTACTCGAGCCCTGCAACGCGGATGACGTCTTCGACGGACGTGAGCCCGGCAGCCGCGCGGCGAAGTCCGTCGGCCAAGAGCGGGATCATGCCCTCGGCCATCGCCTGGTTGCGAACATCCTTCTCGGGCGCGCGACGCAGGATCAGTTCGCGAATGTCATCCGAAATCATCATGATCTCGGCAATGCTGGCGCGGCCGCGATAGCCGGTTCCGCGACACGCGCTGCATCCCTTGGGACGCCGGAATTGCACGCCGGCCAGGCTGGCGGCGCCGGGAAGCCGTGCGAGCAGCGCATCGGACGGCTGGTAAGGTTCGGCGCAATTCGGGCAGAGGTTGCGCACGAGTCGCTGCGCCGAAACGGAGGCGAGCGTCGAGGCGATCAGGTATTCGGGCACGCCCATCTCCATCAGGCGCGTGATGGTGGCGGGTGCGTTGTTCGTGTGCAGCGTCGAGAGCACCTGGTGGCCCGTCAGCGCCGCTTCGATCGCGATCGTCGCCGTTTCCTTGTCGCGGATCTCGCCGATCATCAGCACATCCGGATCCTGGCGCAGGATGGAGCGGAGGGCCTTGGCGAAAGTGAGGTCGATCGAGGGTTTCACCTGGATCTGCGAGACGCCGTCGATCTGGTATTCGACCGGGTCTTCCACGGACACGAACTTGAGCTCCGGCGTGAGGATGTCGCGCAACGCAGAATAGAGCGTCGTGGTTTTACCGGAGCCAGTTGGGCCGGTGACCAGCGTGACGCCGTTGGGCTTGCGGATCGAGCGGCGCAGTTTTTCCACTGTGTCTGGCGACAGGCCGAGGCTATCGAGCGAGAGTGTGGCGGAGGACTGGTCTAGCAGGCGCAGGACGGCGCCTTCACCGTGCAGCGTCGGCGACGTGGCGATACGCAGGTCGATCTCGCGGCCCTGGATCGTGATCCGCGTCCTGCCGTCCTGCGGCAGGCGGCGTTCGGCGATGTCGAGTTTCGCGAGGATCTTGATGCGCGAGATGGTGGCTTCGGAGAGGGACGGGTCCGGCGGGGCGATCTCCCGCAGGTGTCCATCGACGCGCAGGCGGGCGCGCAGGCCGCGCGAGCTCGGCTCAAGGTGAATGTCAGACGAACCCGCCGCGATGGCGCTTTCGAACAGCTGGTCGACCCAGCGGATGACGGGGGCGCCGCCGGCAAGATCGCGCAGGCGCTGGAGATCGGAGTGATCAGCGTCGGCCAGCTCGCGTGTGTTGTCGCTCGTCTCCGGACGGGCGAGTGCGTTCGCCGCCAGCCAGCCGTCAATTTCACTGCCGACGCCAACGGCCGGGCGAACGCGCAGGCCGGTCTTGAAGGCGACGGCGTTGATTGTTTCGGTGTTGAAGGGGTCCGCCATGACCAGGCAGATCGTGCCATCCTGTTGCGCGAGCGGTGCGATGCGCTGCGCGCAGAGATAGTCCGTCTGCAGGAGTGTCCCGAATTGCGCCTCGTTGGGTAAGTCAGCACTTCTCACCAGGGGAAGTGCACACGCCGTGGCTAGCGCTTGCGCGAGGTGTTCTTCATGCACGAGGCCGAGCTTGAGCAAAAGCTTGTCCATTCGCTCGGGCGAGTGTTGCGCCATCGCGATCGCGCGCGTGTGCTTCTCGGGAGACAAGAGTCCATTGGCGATCAACCATGTGATCGCATCAGCAACTTGCTCATCGCGGTGTGACGTCACAAAGACCTCTGTGTCTGCGCGAGCACGCAACAGAATTTCCGCTCGATCGCTGTTAACCATTGTGGCCCCGTGTCCATGGCCGACGCATGATCAGCGCTTCGTTCAGGATTGAGCCAGCAAGATTGAGGCCATTAAAGCACTACGGGAGCACGTGGAACAGTTCTTGCGCTGACAGGGGACCGGCTGTCTCGCGCCGGGGAAGTTTTAGGGGAGTATACGCGTGCCGGTTACCGCCGAAAGTGATCGTGATCCTATCAGCGCCAATGACAATGGCTCGCCTTATGGCATGGGTCATTCGAGTGGTGTTGCGGGATTTTTCGCGTGGTGGCGCGAGGAGCTATCCGCTCTCGCCCCCAAGGGAATGCGTCAGGCATTCGACTCTCACACCATAGGCGCCACCGTTCAGGAAGTAGACGATCAAATCGTCCTCAAACGCAGGCCGGGCGCCGCGGGCAAGGTTCTGCCGGCAGATCCGCGCAAGGCGTCCGCTCTGGCGCCCAAGGGCAATATCATTTTCCTTCTTCCGGAAGATGGCGCGCTGCGCCGTGAACGTCGCCTGCCGAGCGCATCGCGAGCCCATATTCAAGACATCATGAACCTGCAGATGGCGTCGGAAACGCCGTTCACAGTCGAGGAGGTCTATACGAATTCCGTCATTACCGGCGAAGACGACGCTACCCGTGAAATCGTTGTCGCGCAGGCGCTCGCGCGCCGTCCGGTGGTGGACGCCATCGTCCGGCGCATCCGCGAGACCTACGGCATCGAACTGACCGGCATCGACATCGCCACGCCTGACGGGCGCGCCGGGTTCAACCTTCTGCCTGTGCCTGACATGACCCCGACCCGCTCAAGCTGGTTGACGCTGAACAACCTGTCTCTGGTTGCGATTATTCTGGCTGGTCTGTTTGCGTCGGTTTCCTGGCGTGACATTCAGCAACGCCGCATTTCATCGGCTGACGAGATCATGGCGGCGGCAGAGGGAAATGCCTCGGAAGCCATCGAAGCCAAGACCCGGATCGAGAACGGTATCGCGGGGATCCAGCGCCTCGCCGCGACCCAGAAGGATCCGACCAGCTTCCTCAAAGTCTACAATCAGATCGCCGCCCTGCTGCCGGACGGGTCGTGGCTGGAGGAGTACAGTTTCGAGGCGCCAGTCGCTACCATCACTGGCCTGTCTGCCAACAGCTCCTCCCTGGTAGAGGCGATGGAGTCATCGGACATGGTGCAATCCGCGCGCTTCACGTCGCCGATCGTTACCGATCAGCGCACCGGCGCCGAACGCTTCCGGATTGAAATTACGCTCAAGTCACAGCCTGGTCAGGAGACGCAGCCATGAAACTGCACGCCCTTCCCAGGCAATCCCGCCGCGCCCTTGCGCTCGGCCTTCTCGCGGCAGCCGTGGTCGCCGCAGCTGCGCTGGTCTGGATGCTGCTGTCGGCCTTCGCGTTCGATCTCGACACCAAGGCGAAAGCCGTCGAGGCTCGCGTAACGTCCGTTAACTCCGTGGCGGGTTCTGTTGCCCAGTTGCGCGCAGCTTGGGCCCGCCTGGAGCGTGACCCGCGCCTGTCGATCGACATGTTCCCGCCGGCAAGCGACGCGCAGGCGTCCGCGGCGGTTCAGTCGGCTGCACAGAAACTTTTCGTACGCTCAGGCGCCACGGTCCGCTCCGTCCAGACGCTCGACGTCGTGCAGGAGGGCGCGGTTCGCCGCGTTGGTGTTCGTGTTGCCGTCACAGGCACGAGTAACCAGATCAACCGCGCGCTCGAAGCAGTCTCGGCCTCGCGTCCTGTGCTGATGATCTCGACCGGAAACATCCAGCTGATGGGCGACAGCCGCCGCCCCACGGACTCGCCGGCTACGCCGCAACTGCAGGCCACCTTCAACATCTTCGCCTACGCAAGGAATGGCTGACCATGTCCGGCAAGACTTTCAACATCATTCCGGCGTTCGTGATGCTGGCTGCGGCGGGCGGGCTCGTCGCTCTCGGCATTCAGTTCCGCACGACCGACCTGGCCGCGATGGCGGCTACGGCCACATCCGAACCGGTCGCGATCCCGACCTTCCCGCCGGCAACGCAGGCCGAAACTGAAGCGACGGACGCATTCACCCGTCCGCTGTTCACGCGCGACCGCATGCCCGGACCCGACAAGGCGCCCGCCGTCGCTTCGGTCAGCGAAGATCCGGATGCGCCCGATACATCAAACGACCCAACGGTGGCGCCGGCGTTGAAAGGCCTCATCATTGGTGAGCGCGGCGGCCGCGTAGCCTTGCAGGCGGTCGATGCGCCGGCCGCTGTATGGGTCAAGGTCGGGGAAAAAGTCGGCGACTGGACTGTCGAGGCAATCACCGTGCGCAGTGTGCGGCTTCGGAATGGCGACAATGTCGCTGACATCAAGTTTTCAAAAGACAATTGAGTAAAGTGGGGTTCGTCATGTCCATCATCCAACAGACAAAACGACCGATCAGCTTCCCGTCGCTGGCCTTGCGGCTGCAACTGGCTGTATCGGCAGCCGGGCTCGTCGCCATGTCGGGCTGCGTTGCTGTCGATCAGCCAGCCGCGAAGCGTCCGATGCCGCCCGGCGCGAACACGATGGCGAAACCCTCCCCGGAGCTCATGCAGCGCCCGCCGGCGGAAGTGCGCATGTCGGCCGAGCAGATGACCGAGCCCACCATCCAGAAGGGGACGGGCCGGTTCATCGATACCAGCGCGCAGCTTTCTCGGACCGGAAAAGGCAACTATGTCGTCAAGCTGAACGCAGTCCCCGTTGCTGATGCGGTCCAACAGGTTCTCGGCGACACGCTGGGTCTCAGCTATGTCGTTGAAGGCGAGATCGCTGGCGCCATCAGCGTCGACACCGCTCGCCCCGTCGACCAGCGCACGCTCCTCGAAATGCTGTCTGGCGCTCTCGCAGGCAGCGGCGCCGCCCTGATCAACGAAGGCGGCTTCTATCGCGTTACAACGGCCGAAGCTGCTCTCGCATCTACCTCGCGCATCGTTGGCTACGGCTCCAGCGTGTCCGACCTGAAAGTGGGTCCGGGCGTGCAGGTGGTGCCGCTTCGTTATATCTCGGCGACCGAGATGGAAAAGATCCTCAAGCCGATCGCTCCCGAAGGCGCCATCGCCCGTGTCGATGTTGCCCGCAACCTTCTCATCATCAAGTCCGACTCGCGCAGCACCGCCAGCCTTCTGGAAATGGTGGACATGTTCGACGTCGACTACATGGCCGGCATGTCGTTCGCGCTGCTGCCGGTGAAAAACACCTCAGCCACGGGCCTTGTAACCGAGCTCGACCAGCTGTTCGGCGCTGCCAGCGGCACACCGATGGCCGGTCTTGTCCGCTTCATCCCGATCGAGCGCCTGAACGCTGTCATGGCGATCTCGCCGCAACCGCAACAGCTGGAGCAGGTGCAGACCTTGATGGAGCGCCTTGATCGTTCCGGTCGTCTGTCCGACCAGTCTTTCCACGTCGTCCCGCTGCAGAATCGCGCGGCAAAAGAGGTGGCGGAGCTGCTTCAGCGTACGCTGTCGGATAATCCGCAGGAGCAGTCCAGCAATTCGATGTCTGCCAATACGGTCCGTCCGGACATGACGCCCGTGGTGACCGAGACGTCCGGACAGGGCAAAGCCGCCACCACAGCCACCATATCGACGAGCGGCGCGAGCCTCAGCAGCCCGCCGACGACGACGATGGCATCCGCAACAGGCAAGCCGATCCGCATCCAGGCTGACGATGGCAACAACTCGCTGTTGATCCTGTCGACGCCGGAGGAGTTCCAACTTCTGCAGCAGGTTGTCAGCGTCCTCGACGTGGCGCCGAACCAGGTCATGCTGGAAGCAACGATTGCGGAAGTGACTCTTAACGACGATCTGGCTTACGGCATCAACTGGTTCCTCGAGTCAGGCGAATTCAAACTGACCTTCAGCGGCGACAAGACTGGGTCGGTTGCGCCGACATTCCCGGGGTTCTCCGTGCTGTTCAGCGGCGAAGACGGCCGTGCGGCCCTCTCGGCCGTGGCCAGCATGACGGACGTGAAAGTGCTGTCGTCGCCGTCGCTGATGGTGCTCGACAACCGCACCGCCACCCTGCAGGTCGGCGATCAGGTTCCGATCGTCACACAAACGTCGGCCTCGACGATCGATGCGAACGCGCCGATCGTGAATCAGGTCGAGATGCGTGACACAGGCGTAATCCTCAAAGTGACGCCGCGGGTCAATGAAGGCGGGCGTGTGTCGCTGGAGATCGAGCAGGAAGTGTCGGACGTCACACAGACAAAAACCTCGGGTATCGACTCGCCGACCATCCAGCAGCGCAAAATCAAAACGTCGGTTGCGGTCGATAATGGATCGACCATTGCGCTTGGCGGTCTGATCCGCGATCGCGTGACGGATGGGGCGACCAAGATTCCGCTGCTGGGCGATATCCCGCTGGTTGGTGAGCTGTTCCGCACCAACACCAAGCGGAATGAGCGCACCGAACTGGTCGTGCTGATAACGCCACGGGTTGTTGGCAACGCAAGCGACGCAGAGATCGTAACCCGCGAACTGCGCGAGAAAATGCGCGGCGTCGGCATCGCCATCGACGCAGCAAACGCCCGTTCTCTCTCCGGCCAGTAACCAATGAAGCGTTCGCGCCACCTGCGTGAACCCAAGGCCTCAAGGCGGAAGGACGGCGGCGCAGCCCTGGTCCTTGTGCTTTGGGGCTCGGTCGTGATGGCGATCATCGCGGCGGCGGCGGCGCGGCAGGCTTATACGTCGGCTGTCGTCGTCAATGCGGGGTCCGAACTGGTGCGCACGCGCGCGCTCGCCGATGGCGGTATTCGCGCGGCATGGTCGGCTTATGCCGATGGCCGGATCGACGACTTCAACGCGCTGTGGGGATGCAGGGCCGGCGAGGACGTGCTGCTGGTGCGGGTGCAGCCCGAGATCGCGCGTGTCGATATCAACATGGCATCCGAGGAGATTCTGGCCGCGCTCTACAACGCCGCCGGGCTTGATGAAGAGGCGGCCATGGCTCTGGCCAGCGCCACGATCGAGTATCGCAATTTCGGGGAAGGCGCGGAGGATTCCGGCGCGCAGGTCGTCGAGGGTACTGCGCGGATTCCAGAAGGAACCTTCCGGCGCGGACCCTTCGAGACCATCGAGGAGCTGGGCTATCTGCCCGGCATGGATGCCGCGCTGTTCCGAGCGCTGGCGGACGACATCACGGTCGAGGGGCGATCGAGCGACGTCGATCTCGATAACGCGAGCCCGTTGGTGAAGCGCGCATTCGAGGCAGCGGCGGCCCGGGACACGGGATCTGCCGCGCGCGCTGCGCCGCCGCCGTTGGGAGAGCCGGCTTTCGAGGGCTCGCTCATGCATGTGCGGTCGATCGCGGTTACGGCCGCCAGCGGTGTCTTCGTGCGCGAGGGCGTGGTCGAGGGGCCGTTTGATCGTGAGGGCACACCCACGATCCTGCGTCTGGTGCAAGGCAGTCTGCGTGCGGGCGAGCTCTTGCCCACAGCGGGGCCCGCGCCGTCTTGCGCTGACGGATTTGTACGCGTGGAGCGACTGGACGACTAGTCGCCCTCCGGCACAAACGGCAGTTCAGCGGCGGGCGGTTCGCCTCAGGCGACGTCGGATTTCTTGTCCTGGGCGGCGTGGATCTTCTTGTTCACCAGACGGTCGAGTTCGTTGACCACGGCCGAACGGTGGATGAACGCTTCTTCCGGCATGTCGAGAATGATCGCGATGGTCTGGAAGTGATACTTCACCACCTCAATGTCGTATGTGTCGGTCATGCCGACACCCTCGATGTAGCGGAGCGATGAACTCCAGACGCGCATGATGGTTTCGTCGCCGAGGCGTCCAACTTCATCGGTGTTCTGTTGGAGCATGCGGTACATGCCGCGAATTCCCGCCCCGCGGTCGGTCTGTGTACGGTTTGCGTAGACGGTGAGTCCGTCGATGATGGCGCGCAGCTTGAATGCGTTCTCTTTTGTCTGTTCGGTGTGCGCCTTCTGCGGCGGTTCGTCGGTGAGACGGCGCCACGGGCCTGTGTAGGCGGTGTCTTCCTTGCGACGGCGGCACGGGCCGACATAGTTGCGGCTGTCGATGAACTTGCGCGGACGGAGGACGACTTCCTCAATACGCGAGAGCACACCCTGTGCGCTGACGGGCTTGAGCAGGAATTCGTTGATGCCGGACTGGCGCGCCGACATCAGCTGGTCATGATCAATGATGCCCGCGAGCAGAATGATCGGCGTCTCGCGCGATATACCTGTCGTATTGCGGCGGATCTCGCGCGTGAATTCGAGGCCGGACATGCGGCCCGCGTCCCAGTCGACGAAGATGATGTCAGGCTTGAAGGTGCGGCCGACGGAGAAAGCCTCCATCGCGCTGGCTGCAGCACTGATGTTGGTGATCATCAGGCGGCGCAGACTGTCGGCGACGACACCGCGCATATAGGCGTTCGGGTCCACGATCAGGACCTTCATGCGCTTGAGTTCGCTCGGCGGGACGGCGCGTTCTTCGGTCATCAGGCGGCGTTCTTCTTCTGGATGATCTGGTCGAGAGCTAGCGAGACGGTGTCGCGTGCGACGGAAAAGGCCGGCGGCAGTGCGGCGAGCTGTTCGAGGGCGGACAGCGCAGCTGAAGTTACGGGTTCCTCGACCTGCCCAAGCGGAGCGGCAATGCCGATGTAGGATTCAAACGATACGAGGCCCGCCACCAGCGCGTGATCGTCCTGCTCGGCGGCGAGCGACTTTGTCGCGCGGATTTGAGCGAGAGCTGAGGCAAGTTGAGGAGAGTGGCCACTATCGAGCGCAGCACAGGTTTCGCGAAGCTCCGCGAGGATCTGGCGGATGGGAGAGCGGCGGGCGACTTCGTCCTGGTCAATCATCACCGGGAGATCAATCTGGCGGCGACGCTCGCCAAAATAGTCGGCTGGATTCTTGCGGCGGCGGCAGGGGCCGAGGAAGATCGAGCTGTCGATGAAGGGCCGCGGGGTCTCGATCACCATTTCGAGGCGTTGACGCAGGGCGACAGGCGAGACTGGCTTGCTGAGGAATTCGTCCACTCCCGCATCGCGTCCGGCGATGACCTGCTGATGCGTCAGGCGACCGGTCAGCAGGATGACCGGGAGGCGGCGGAGGCGGTGGTCTTCGAGCTGACGAAGATCGCGAGCGAAGGCGAGGGCGTCGAACGGGTCGTTCCTGTCCCAGGATAGCAGGATGAGGTCGACCGGGACTTCGTTGAGCGTGTTGAAGGCCGCTGCGGTGTTTCGCACGCTGGGGATGTTGCCGATCTTGAGATGGCGCAGGATCTCGACGATCAGCTCGCGGCTGAAGCTATGCGAATCCGCGGCCAGAACCGACAAGGTTCGGGGATTCAACGGCCGAGGTTTTCTCGGATCGTGCATAGTCGCGTTTGCCACCCGTTCTGAGTTCGAGTGGCAGATTACCGACTTAAGGTAAGTATCCGGTTGAGATCGGCCGGGGTGGGGCCGGTAATTCGGTTAATGCGGCGTGAAATTCAAACCCCGCAGAAATACAGCGTAGTGCTTGTGTTTGCTAAAAGTGTGTAACTTGCTATGTTCTCGCCCTCAAGCAGGAGACTTGCCTTTTGAGTGATGACGAAAAGCTCGACCAGCGCATCCAACTCGTGGCCTCGGCCAGTTTTGGCCGCGACGTCGATGAGTGGCGCCGGACGCAACTGGATCTGCCCAGCCGATCTGAGGCGATCCGGCGGCTGGTTTATCACGGTCTGAAGCACGAAGAGGAACACCCGATGCGCATGATCACCGCGATCATCCGGCCCCACCGCTATGAGGCCGTGCGCGAGGCGCTCACCAGCCTTGGCGTGTCGGGCATCACCGCAACCCAGGTGCAGGGCTTCGGGCGGCAGCGCGGCCAGACCGAATTGTATCGCGGCAATGAATACCAGGTGGCCGAGGTGCCGAAGCTGAAGATCGAAATCGCGGTGTCATCTGGCATGGCCGAGGCGGTGGTGGATGCCATCACAAAGGCTGCTGGATCGGGGAAGATCGGCGACGGGAAGATCTTTGTGTCAGGCATCAGCGAAGTCGTGCGGATCCGCACCGGTGAGCGCGACGAGAAGGCGCTGGATTAGTGCGACCCAGTCTGGCGCGGCCCTCCCTAGCGGGATTGGGCGCCAATAGCTGCAGCGGAAGCGATGCGGTCAGTCGGGATGAAGCCCGGGAAGGCGTACTGCGGGCTCATCGTGTCGGGCAGAATGTAGAAGACGCCGCCCTTTTTCCTGAACACGGTGCTGACGACCTTCTTGTAGAAGGTCGACGAGACATTGATGCAGCCATGCGTGATGCGGTTGTCGTCCGGCTTCGGCGAAGCGAGGCGCTCCTTCCGCTTCTCCTTCTTGCTGGCGGACGTGCTTAGCATTGGGTGGATCGACACAGACGTGGCGTAGTCGATCCACAACACGCGCTCGCCGCCCGCTGCCGGGCCATAGCCTGCGAGGAAGCGGCCTGCGGGCGTGGTGCGGTCGGCCATGGGAATGTCTTTGAGCTCGCGGTCGCCGACGCCTTCCGCTGACGCGTCGCCGACGGCTGATCCGAGCAGGACCGGCGCCATTCCCTTCATCTTGCCTGCGGCATCGAAGATCAGGATTTGCGCCGCGGCCTTGTCGATGACCGCGAAGGGAAGGCCCCGATTGTCGTGCGTTGCGATTGCCCAGCCAGCCAGGTCGATCACCAGGTCGGAGACCGGCTGGCCGGGCGCCACCTCATCGGGCGCCTTTTGATCTGGCGCAGCGTCGGGAGCGGTTGTTGCGGCGGGCTTCGCGGGCGCAGGCTTTGCAGCTGAAGATTGGGCGCGCACGGACTGGGCGACAGCAGCGGGCGCTGAGGCCGTTGCGCAAGCGATCGCCAGCGCGATCAGCGCGAACCCAAGCAGATTTTTCGACACGGTACGGATGACGCACGCTCCATGCATGCTGGCCTGGGGCTCACGGGGTCAAGCTTCATTCGGAGAAGCCTGACCCCAGGCCAGTTTCAGTTCTGACGCTTCCGCGTTAGTCAGGTCAACCCCGGGGCTTTTTGGCCGGAGCTCTCTCAAGCGCATCGACGCGGCCGCCGAGCTGGTCGATGCGCTGGTTGGCCGCGCGGGCGTCGGTTGCCGCAGCCTGGGCCGCCGTGCTGGCGGTGCTGGCGCTGGAGGCGGCAGACGCCGCGGCCGAGTTGGCGGCTTCGGCGCGTTGGGCGGCCGTGGCGACGCGAGCGTCGACCTGATCAATGCGGCTGTTCACGGCCGCGATCTTCTCATCGACATAGTTGTTGGTCGCACAGCCCGTGAAAGTGACGGCGCCGAGCGCGATTACAGCGGCGACACGTAGACTTGCTGCCTGTTTTTTCAGGAAAGACATAGGGGGATCCTTTTCATGCGTTGGAGCGACAGCCCTGCGGGTTGCCGTTGCGACTTCCTGGAGTACGTCCTCCATGCCCAACGCCTGCACGCGAACGCACACGCGATTTGGGCGGAAACACAACGCTGCTGGTGGGCTGGTGTTCCGGATACGGACGATATTTTGATGTGGGCGAGCTCGCCCCAAGGCGGCATTACGACCAGTTCACATAAGAATACGTCAGACGTGGCTTGCGCCTAAAGCTTCCGCGGCCTTCTTGCCCGTTCCTTGGGAAGGATGCGGTCATCAGGACCCGGGGGACGATCGCGATTTACGAGAGTGACCAGCGCGCGCCAAACGAGCCAGATCGGCAGCACCAGAATCGCGCCGAGCAGGAGTGGCATGGCTGCAAGCTGCGCGGACCACGTGGCGATCTTGATCATGCCGTCGAGAATCTGTCCGGCGCCGACGCCGACGGTGAAGCCGGGTGCGAAGGGATTGAAACCGCCAGCCTGGAAGATGGCGCCGACAATGACGCAGACGAACACGAGGCGCGTCCAGCCCTTCCAGCCGACATTGAACATGCGGCCAGAGAAGGTGACAGGGCGGCGATGCAGACGCGGATGTTCGTCAGTCGAATCCCAGAAACGGTCATCGCCCGTTGCTGGTTCGAACCGCACTTCGCGCGCCGGCTCGGCCAGGACCTTCGCGGGCACAGATGGATCGTCTGAACGGGGGTGGGACATACGCAAACGCTATCAGTCTGTCGGCTCAAGTCCACGGGGCGCACTGAATTCTTCGACGTGTTCCTGCAGTTTGGGTGAACTGTGATCGACCGTATTCTTCTGCACTGCGACCTGATGGGGATACGGAATTGTGATCCCGTTGCGATCGAATGCAAGCTTCACGGCGCGGATGGTGTCGCAACGTGCATCCCACCAGTCTGCGTTCGACACCCAGGCGCGTGCGCGAATGTCGACGGAGGATGTGGCGAGGTCGACCACCTTGACCCAGACTGGCGGCTCGTCGCGGATGCGCTTGTCGTTCTTCAGGACGTCGCTGATCAGGCGGATCGCCTTGTCGAGATCGTCGTCATAGTCGATCGAGAAGAGCAGATCGAGGCGGCGCATGCTGCGCACTGAGCTGTTGATGATGACGTCGCCCCACGCCTTGTCGTTGGTGACGACCACTTCGCGGTTGTCGATCGTGTTCAGCACAGTGGTGAAGGGCGTTATGTCGGCCACGGTGCCGTCCTGCCCGGCGATGCGTACAGCGTCGCCGATGCGATATGGGCGGAAGACCGCAATGACGACGCCGGCAGCAACCGCTTTCAGCGTGTCCTGTAGCGCCAGAGCGATGGCGAGACCGGCAGCCCCGATGATGGCGAGCAGTGAGGCGGTATCGAAGCCGAACTGCTGCAGAGCAGCGACAACGCCGATTGCAAAAGCGCCGAAGCGGAGCAGGGCGCTGAGAAAGTTGAATAGTGTCTCGCTGCCTGAATTGGCCTTGCCGAGCTTCTGACCGAACCGGCGCACGCGCGAGCCGATCCAGGAGCCGAGGAACCAGACCGCAACAAGGATGGCGATGCCCTTGAGGGCGGCGATGCCGAGGATCTGCGCTTGTTCAAGCGGGAAGCCGAAGAGCAGGTTGGCGACGAGGGTGGCGGCGACGAGCAGGCAAGTCGCGCGGATCAAGGTGCCGAGAATGTCGACCACGATATGGTCGGCTGTGCGTTCCTGTCCTTCCTCCAGCTTGCGGTGACGCAGGCCCGAGAGTTGTCCCGCGGTGAAGCGGAGGGCGGCCGAGACGATTATGCCGATGAGGTAGGCCGCCAGCAGCGCGATGGCGGACCACACCCACTTCTGCGTCGGCCCGTGGAAGTCCATGGCCCAGGTCTGGAACTGGCTGAACTGCTGCGGGAATTCCATGCGTGACTCGGCCTGCTGGTTTCTGTCCCTGCTGACCTAATGCGGAATCGCCGATGACCCAAGCCGTTTGGGTCGGCGCTAGTTCGTCTTCTTGTAGCAGCCCCATTGGCGCTGCATCTTGAGGCTCCAGGCGAGGGCGGTCGCAAAGACCTGCGCTTTCGGATCGAGCATGCCCTGGTCGCGATAAGTGTTCCACGGGCCGTTCCAGGTGAGGGGGCTGTACTGAAACAGGCCCTTGTAGGGACCGGCCGGATTGACGATGGCGGCCTTGCCGCCGGATTCGCACATCATCACAGCGTACATCCGGTCCGCAGTCTCGGTGTAGGGATACTTCGCTCGCGCTTCGCCGATCCATGCGCGGTACTGGCTGAGCGTGGCGGCGTCTGGCGCCGCGTTGGGCTTGGCGGCTGGCGCGGGCGCTGCGGGTTTTGCAGCGGGGACCGGAGCGACGGCGGGAGCTGAGGGTTTTGTGGCGCACGCGGTCAGCGCCACCAAAACCCCTGCACATAACGCGACCAGGCGAGGTGTTCGGCTCGTTGCTTGAAACACAGTCCGTCCCCACGGCTACCTTCAACAAAGAAAAGGCTATCACGCGGGCGTGTCGGTTCAAAGTCGTGACGCGGGCGGGCGATCTGTTAGGGTGAGGTGCAGGAGTCTCGCATGAAGTATCTGAAAATGGCTGGCGTGATCATTGGCGCGCTTAGCGTGCTGATGGGCGTGGTCTGGGTATTCCAGGGCATCAACGTGCTGCCGGGCAGCTTCATGACGGGCGACATCCACTGGTCGTATCGCGGCGGCGTGCTGGCGGTTGTCGGATTGGTGGTGATGTTCCTGTCGCTTCGCAAATCCGGTGCAAAAGGTTCGTGAGCACGGTTTCTCTGCGTCAGATCGTGATCGACGGTGCGACGGCGCGTCCTGCGGCTTTCCGCGGCTTGGGATCGGAGGTCGTGCGGTGGGTGAGTGCGGCCTTCCTGAAGTTTGGCGGATGGAAGATCCGCGGGGACTGGCCTGCGCTTGACAAGGCGGTTCTGGTGGCGGCGCCGCATACGTCCAACTGGGACGGCCTCAACATGCTGGCGGCTGCCGGATGCTATCGCGTGAAGCTGCGATGGATGGGCAAGGCGAGCCTGACGCGCGGGCCGTTCGGGTGGCTGATCAAGGCGCTCGGCTGCGTGCCGATCGATCGCTCGCAGAGCAATGATGTGGTGCGCGTGATGGCCGATGCGTTTGGGGTGTCGGAGCGCATGTTGCTCGCCATTCCGCCGGAAGGGACGCGCAGCGCGGTGCGCGAATGGAAGAGCGGGTTCTATCACATCGCCGTCGCGGCGGGCGTGCCGATCCTGCTGACCGTGCTGGACTACGGGTCGCGGACGGTAAGCCTTGCGGCCGTGGTTTATCCATCAGGCGACTACGATGCGGATCTGACGATCATTCGCCGGCACTATGTGGGCGCGGCAGGCAAGAACCGGGAGAAGTTTGCCGGATAAGGTGGTTGGTTCCTGTATTGTCATTCCGGGCGTAGTGAAGCGAAGGCCCGGAACCCAGGGGGCACGCCCACCGTTCTCGCAGCCCCTGGGTTCCGGCTCGCGCTACGCGCGTCCGGAATGACAATAAAGGGGTGGGAGGTTCAGTTTGCCAGCAATGCTTCCAGCGTTTCGATGCGGTCGGCTTCGCGTGCGGGTTTGTCCCAGCGGATGCGATGGATGCGCGGAAAGCGCATGGCAAGGCCGGAGCGGTGACGGGCAGAGCGCTGCAGACCTTCGAATGCGATCTCGAGCACGAGACCTTCATCAAGATTTGCCGTGACGGAACGGACGGGGCCGAAGCGATCGCGTGTGTTGTCGCGCACGTATTTGTCGAGCAGGTCGAGTTCTTCGTCAGTGAAGCCGAAGTAGGCCTTGCCGACGGGCGTGAGTTCTTCGCCGGTCTCCGTCGTGCGCCAGACGCCGAAACCAAAATCGGAATAGAGGCCGGAGCGTTTGCCGTGGCCGCGCTGGGCGTACATCAGCACGGCGTCGATCGTGTAGGGATCGCGCTTCCACTTGTACCACTGTCCGGCGGGACGACCGGCGACGTAAGTGGAATCCCACCGCTTGAGCATCAGGCCCTCGATCTCGCGCGTGGGCGGGTTGGTGCGGAGGTCCTGCAGGGCGGTGGCGTCCGGGAAGGTAACCATTGGCGAAAGATCGATGCGTGGATTATCGAGCGTGACGACGAAGCGTTCCAGACGCTTGCGGCGCTGGGCGAAGGGCAACGGGCGGAGGTCTTCGCTGTTCTCGAACATCAGGTCGTAGGCGCGCAGCACGGCGGGGCGCAGCGCCATTTGCTTCGGCGACACGGCCTTGCGGTTGAGGCGTTGCTGCAACTCGTTGAACGAGGCGACGCCGCCTTCGGGCGAGCGGATCAGCAGCTCGCCATCGAGCGTGGCGTCGAAATCGGCGCCGTCAAGAAGATCCGGGAAGGCGTTGGAGATGTCGTCGCCATTGCGGGTGTAGAGGCGGCGTACGCCCTGGGCAGCAGCGAGTTGGACGCGGACGCCGTCCCATTTCCATTCGGCGGCGAAGTCTGCGGGCGAGATGCGCGCGGGGTCGAGGTCGAGCGCTTCCAAACGCTCGGTCTTGTCGAGCAGAGGATGCGCCAGCATGGGCGGGCGGAAGGGGGCGAGGGCGGACTGGATCGGCTTTGGCGCTCGGCCTTCGAGCCAGGCGAAGAGATCGAGATAGGGCGGGGTGAGGCCGTGCCAGAGTTCTTCGATCTCGGAGACATCGACTTTGCCCCCGTCTTTTGGGCCGAAGTCGGCGAGGGCCTGGCGGGCGAGACGGGCGGAGACGCCTATGCGCAGGCCGCCAGTGACAAGTTTCAGAAGCGACCAGCGACCGGAGGCGTCCATCGCGTCGAGCCAGCCTTCGACGAGCAGATGGCCTTGAGCCTTGGTCGACTGCATCAGCGTCTCGACGATCGCGTTCAGCCCCGGCGCGCGGTTGGCGCCGGGGCGTTGCGGCCAGATCAGGGAGATCGTCTCGGCGAGGTCGCCGACATAATCGTAGGACAGGTTGAACAGGATAGGGTCGACGCGGCCCGCGACCAGCTCGCGGATGGCGGCGGGTTTTACGGATGGGATGTTGAGGTCGCCGGTGATGGCCGCGATCGCCCAGCCGCGCGACGGATCGGGCGTGTGCCGCAGATAGTCGATGATCAGCTGGAGCTTCGCATTGCGCGATGGCGTGAGCACCAGCCGTTCGAGGAGCGCGGCGAAGGATTGCATGGGAGAGATATAGGGCGGCCTGCAATCCTATTGAAGGATTTTCGCTTCGGGCGGCTCGGGCAGCGGTGCTGCATCAAACGGAACGCCAGACCTTACCAGATCCAGCACATAACAGTGGACGCCCGCGGGATGCCCCTCAGCTAGTGCGGGATAGGTGTCGCTGTAGGGCAGGAAGACCTGCGCGCCATCGTTCTGCGATTGCGGTGCGAGAAAATTTGCGCAGACCTTGATCTGGGTTGGGCCGGTATCCTCGTACGTGACATCGCCGGGCGAGGCGGGCGCATTGCCCGTGTCGACCTTTATCTGCATTCCGCCAGCGGCGTCGCACAGGGCCGGCGGCATACCGGGCACAGGCGCGCTGCGTGTCTGGGTTGCGGTTTGATAGTCGATCGGCGCCACACCGGACGCATCGAACGCACATTGGGCCACGCCGACGACCTGTCCAACTTTCTGGCTGGTAAGTTGGTCCAGCCGCTCATCCCGCGCATGGCCGGGGCCACCGACGATTATGAAACCGGCGATGACCGCGATGCCTGCAACACCTGCGGCGGTGACAGCCAGAATCCCGCCGAAGTCGCGTTGCCTATTTGCGAGGAGCTTGATCATTAGCGTCTCCCTGTTCGGCGTCGCGGATGAAGTAGAAGAAGACGCCGCCCGCGAGGAGCGCAACAACAACAAGCTTCAGGAACATGCGGGCGGATAGTTCGCCAGCGAGGAAACCGTAGACGAGGGCGATGGCATCGCCGATCAGGGTGAACGATGCGATGATCAGGGCGCCGTAGGTCAGCCATTTGCGCACCGCGCTGCGCTGCATGGCGGGGTTGGTGCGGCGCTGCTGGCGGATGTGAAGGGCGAGCCAGCCGAACAGGGAGGTGCCGACGATCAGGCTGGCGATGGCCTGACGTATCTGAACGTCGCGACCAACCAGCATGAAGCCAAACGGCTCTTCGAGTTCATCAGCGATTGCGATGTCGATCAGCGCAAATAGCAGCGAGCCGAGATTCCAGGCGACAACACCCAGCAGGATGAACAGAACAAAATAGAGAAACGCTTCACGGGCAGACAGGTAGGCGCGAGGTTTTGGCACGGCGAGGCCCATGCTGTTGGGGGCGTAAGCGCCCAACGCGGCGTCGACCTCCTTCGGAGTCCAACCAGCGTCGGTCAATGCCGCGCCGATTCGGTCACGGGTTTCGCCTCGATTGAGGGCTTCGCGTATGAAAATATCGAGAGTCGGGTTGGCCATGGCGTCAAGCTAGGCCGGATCGCGACATTGGAAAACTGGGAAAATCGCGGCGATTGCAGGCTCCAGAAACGTGAAGCGCCCGGGCATTGCTGCGCGAGCGCTCAGGCTTTTCTCCGTGGGGAAGAAGAACAAGCTCCTCGCGGTTAAGGCGCAATCGGTTTGAAACGGCTGGCGACCGGCACAGGAAGGGGGGCGCCGAGGACGGTCGAGCGACCGCGAACCCGGTTCTGCGCCTGGCACTTGTGGGTGCGGTTCGTGGGAGGCGGGGCGACTTCGACCGAGTCTTCACCAGTGATGATGCCCATCCGCCCGCCGCTGGTCACGTCAAAGATGGCGACCTGACCGCAATGCGGGACAACGACCGTGGCGCCCGTGCGTGTCGTGATGTTATTGGCGCATGTTGGGCTGTTGATCCGCGTCGCGACCTGGGTTGAGTCGCGCGCAGTCACTTCCCGGGTGGTGTCCTCGTAGGGCACGAAGTCGCCTTCGTGGGCGCGGTACTTTGTATTGTCACAATAGAAAATCCCGGAGGCC
This sequence comes from Hyphomonadaceae bacterium, assembly GCA_040398425.1. Classification (GTDB taxonomy): domain Bacteria; phylum Pseudomonadota; class Alphaproteobacteria; order Caulobacterales; family Hyphomonadaceae; genus UBA7672. The sequence continues at coordinate 19,653 of JBBATZ010000018.1, read as the reverse complement.
AGCGTATGCGTGACGCGTGTCGGGGTCTTGTCGGTACGCTCGGGCACCATCTGGAAGATGCCGCCCTGCGCATAGTCCTTGGCCTCGATCTTCATGCTGACGCCCGTGCCCGTGCGCTTGATGACCAGGTCGCCGTCGTCATTGCTGACGGTGATGCAGCTTGTCAGCGTCGCGCCCTAGAGATCGGGCGTTTTCGACCGGAACACGACCGTGCGCTTGCCGTCGCTGATATCCTCCGGGCTTGCGGCGCCGGTGCAGAGAGAGCTCTCAATGCCGAACGTGCTGGCTACGACGTTGAACTCGACATACTTGCCGAGAATCTGGAAGCTCGGCCCGATATTGCTCGCCGGGATCGTGGCGGCGGAGCCCGATGGCACAGTGATGCCGTTGAGCAGGCCGAAGATCACAAAGCCGCCGCCTGTACAACCTTCAGACTTTGCGGCGTGTGCAGCGGGAACCGCCATTACCGACATCGCCGCAAGGCTGCATATTGCGGTTGCGAACGTTCGCATGCCCGCCGGCTTGTTCTTCAATTTCTTGATCGTTTGTTTTTTCACCTCGGTTTCTCCCCACACTTCAGAAGCGCCCCCCAAAGGCTTTTCCCTCCATCCTGCACGGGTGACATGCGCCGTGTACGGACGCATGAAAGGATGCGCGTGCACATTGTTTGCGAGATTGTCTCTCAGCAAATGTGAAGGATGAATCTGCGCGAGGCGGTATGCGGCTATGATGCTGGCTACAAGCTGAAGGTGCGGGGAAATCTCATCCAAACAGGGCCATTGGTCAAAAAAGAGGGGCGGCAAGACTAACTTGCCGCCCGCAGTCGTTGTCTTCAGTGCGTGATTGCTAGGCCGTAGCGGCGCGCTCCGCAGCGCGAATGTCGACTTCGACTCCGGGCTGGGTGCGGAACACCATCATGTTGCGTTGGGCTGTCGTATAGGCAGGCCAGGCGGGTACTTTGGCATTTGACACATCTCCGGTCTTCGCAAAGGCCAGCCAGCTTTCGGACATCTGGTCTGCGATGGCTTGCGCTTCGGCGCTCGTGCCCGACATCGACGCCGACTTGGCGACATTGTCGAAGATCATCCCGATGTCGAGCGCGTGCGGCACGTAGCGTTTTCCCTCCATCACGGGTGTCGTCCAGTCGAGATGGTAGAAGAAGACAGGCGCGCCGCCAGTTGCGGCCTGCGCCGCCTTGCGATCGGCGACTGTCACGCTGCCGCGCATGAAGCGATTATCTGCGTTTGCCATGAAGTAGAGTTCTGGCGCCTCGATCTGAGGGTAGTCCTTCTTGTAGAGGTCGATGATCTTCTTGGCGTCCTTGCCCGGGAAAGACTGCTTGATGGCGGCGGGCAGCGTCTCCCACGTCAGGTTGAAGTTAGGGTCGTCTGCGCGCGTAAGCGACGTGCCTTCGGTGCGGTTGCAGCCGATCAGCAACGGTACGTCGGCGGACATGGGCGGCGCATCAGGATCGAACATGTGGCGGGTGAATGTCTTGCCGTCCTTCACCGGCGAGCCCACGCCTGAAACGCCTTCTGCAGCGGACTGGATGTCGGCGATGGGCTTGGCGAGAATTTCTCCGATCGTTTCCTTCGTAAGGCCGAGCTTCTTGACGAGTTCGTCTGCGCCCTTGGCGGACGCATCTGGTTCGGCCAGCTTGATGCCAGGGCCGGACTGGGCGACGGAGCGGTGAAAGAGGCCCTTGGCCTTGTCGGTCGCCATCAGCGAGCATGTCTTTAGGCCGCCGCCGGATTCGCCGAAGATCAACACCCTGCCAGGATCGCCCCCGAACGCTGCGATGTTGTCGCGCACCCATTCGAGCGACTGCACCATGTCGAGTACGCCGGCGACGCCTGAGTCAGCGAACTGATCGCCATAGCCGGCCAGGTTGAGATAGCCGAAAACGTTTAGGCGGTGATTGACGGTGACGATCAAAACGTCGCCGCGCTTGGCGAGACGGACGCCGTCATAAGCGTAGGACGAGCCCGAGCCGGTGGACCAGCCGCCGCCGTGGAACCACACCATCACGGCTCGCTTCTTGTCGTCCGCTGCGGGTGTCCAGACATTGAGGAACAGGCAGTCTTCGCTGGTGGGCAGAGCCGGTGCGGGACGCCACGATGCAAACAGACCGCCGCCGTCACCCGACGCGGGTTGAGGCGCTGAGGCTGCATATTCCATGCAGTCCTTTTCGTCCGTCCAGGGTTCCGGCGCGCGCGGGGCCTGGAAGCGGGTGGTCGCGGTGTCAGCGCCGTAGCGGATGCCCTTGAAGACGTTGATGCCGTCCTCAATGTAGCCTTTGACCTTGCCGTACTTCGTCGCGACGACGGGATTTGCCTCGGGCATGACTGCCGCTGGTGCGGACGGCTGGCTATTGTCGCATGCGGCAAGCACGCCGCTGCCTGCGGCGACAGCGATGGCAGCAACAGAGGCTTTCAGGATGGCGCGGCGACTGCCGATAAGGGGCGTGGACATAGTTCTTTCTCCCAGGGTTCTTCCGGTCTGCGCGCCGGATGATGTTGCGGAGACTAGGGTGCATGGCATAGTGGCGTCCACCATGCGCGCATGACGATACGGAGAACTGGCCGCTGCCGGAGCGCCATCCGGGCGCTAACTTACCCGGATTGGGGAGCTGGATGACGCAGTCAGAGTCTCGTGAAGCAGTTCCGTCTCATATGGAGCCTCCGGCGGGCTTCGCTCCGCATTTCCGCAAATCGTGTCTGACAGACCCATGGGAGCCACTGTTTTCGCGCGTGCTCGCAGATCGCGTGACCATCGGGCTTTATGTAAGAGAGCCGCACACGAACTCGCGCGGCATGCTGCACGGCGGGCTGATCGCGGCGCTGGCGGACAATGCAATGGGGCTGAGCTGCGTTCAGGTGCTGACGGGTGAGGGACGCAAGCCAGCGGGCGGTCTCGTCACCGTGTCGATGGCGACGGACTTCATCGGCGCGGCAAAGCTGGGCCAGTGGGTGGAGGTCGATACGCAGTACGTAAAGGCGGGCAAGACGCTTTGCTTTGCGCAGGCTTTCGTGATGGCGGATGGCGAGGTGATTGCGCGCGCCGATGCGCGGTTCAAAGTGACATGACGGCTATAGCGCCTACTGCGACCAGGACCGCATCGGCTGGTTGAGGATCATGATCTTCTGCCAGATCTTGCGCGACAGGCTGGTGGTCAGGTCTTCGATCTCGTTGACCGACTCAATGATTACCGGATCGCGCATGTCCTGCATGTAGAGCGCGGCCAGCTTCCCGGTGAGCGACAGCATCTCGCTGCAATAGTCGAGATACCGGATCAGCTCGAACTCGGTCATGTCGTGGACCTGGGACGAGGCGGTGGACTGGTAGCCCTTCCACAGCTGGGTCGGATCCTTCGTCAGCTGGTGCATGTCGACGACATGGGCGATGGAGCGCAGCTCGTGCAGGTCGTTCAGCACGGCGCGGCGGCGCCAGCGGCTTTCGAGGTTGAGCAGGAACCAGCTGGCCGCCCCCGAAAGCGCGATGGTGTTCACCGCGGCATCCACGCCCTGGAGGACGTTCGAGACCTCGCGGCCGAACTCCAGGCCCATGATGCTCAGCCCGAAGGCAAAGGCGAGCAGGCCAAGAGCGCCCAGGGCGATGGCGACGCCGACGCCAACGCGGAGCCAGATATTCGGTTGGGCGACGTAGGATAGCTTGCGCTTGTCCTCCCGTGCGATCTCCAGCAGTTGCTTGCACAGGTTGGCGAGACCGCGATTGGGAAATCGTTCCTGTATGCGCTGGTGAAGGGTCTCCAGCGTCGCTTCGATACGGTCGGCGTTGAGTGAACGATAAGGCATTGGGCGACAGTAATGCCGAGGGTCGGGCGCTTTCGGAAGGGGCCGCGCGTAGAAGTTGTGCGGCGCAGCGCTATTCTCCCGCCTCGTCCTCATAGCCCACCAGATGAAGCGGGCGGGCCTTGCGGCCTTCAAGTTCGGCCCAGCGGGCAAGGGCGTCGTCGCGGCCGTGGGTGATCCAGAGTTCGTCGGGGTTCACGTCCCGCACGGTTTGTGTGAGTTCGTCCCAGTCGGCGTGGTCGGAGAGGATGAGCGGCAGTTCGATGCCGCCTGCCTTGGCGCGCTGGCGGATGTTCATCCAGCCGGAGGCGAAGGCGATCACCGGATCAGGGAAGCGCTCGGCCCATGGCGTGCCGGTGGCGGAGGGGGGGCAGACGATGATTTTGCCGGCGAACTTCGCCTTGTCGGCGCGGGAGGCCTGTCCGGCGGGGACGGGTTCGAGGTCGCCAAGATCGACGCCGAGGCGCTGGTACATGTCGCACAGGGCGGTCGCTGCGCCGTGGAGGTAGATGGTGTTGGAATACGCTGCATCGCGCAGTTCGCGGATGACGCGCTGGGCCTTGCCGAAGGAATAGGCGCCAACCAGATGTGCGCGCTCCGGGAAGGCGCGGAGGGAAGCGAGCAGCTTGCCGACTTCGCCGGCGCTGTCCGGATGGCGGAAGACCGGCAGGGCGAAGGTCGCTTCAGAAATGAAGATGTTGCACGGCACGACTTCGAAGGGCGCGCATGTGGGATCGTGGCGGCGCTTGTAGTCGCCGGTGCAGACCATCGATAGGCCCTGCCACTCCACCTTCACCTGCGCCGAGCCTATGACGTGGCCGGCTGGGTGAAGTGTCACTTGAACACCGCCGATGCTGTTGGTCTCGCCATAGCGGGCAGACTGGCGCGAGGCGGCAAAGTTCTGGCCGTAGCGAACGGACATCGCTTCGATCGTCTCGGGTGTTGCGAGGACCGCACCATGGCCAGCGCGGGCGTGGTCCGAATGGCCATGTGTGACGACGGCGCGATCCACCCCGCCACGGACGGGGTCGATGTAGAAATCGCCGGGCGGGCAATAGAGGCCCTGAGGCGTCGGGCGGAGAAGGTCTTCGGGGCGGATCATGAGAACGATATGGCGGTCGGGTTGGGAGAAACAACGACCTAAATCAGTCAATGCGTTGAGTAATATGAACGTAGCGCTCGATGACCTTGATAGAACGGATCATCTTTCGACCCTTGTCGTAATCCGTCTTGATTTCAACCCCGCTGCGGTCGCCGCAACTATATGCCCAGCACTCTCCGGGATCGCCGATTTGGTTGCAGGCGCTGGCTGACCTGACCTTGTGCAGATCACCTGACCTTGTGCAGATCAAAGGCGCCTGGAAATTTCAAGCACTCAGCTTTGTCGTACGGACAGCTCACCTCAAAATCGGAGCGCTCGCTGCGGATCTGTTCCAATGACCTTGCTGACCCGCGGAACAGGGGTCAACCGCGACTGAAGGAGAAATTCTTGTCAGTCGGGTGCTCCAATTCCGCATCCCGCGCGTATCAGGAGCATGAAACACCTTTTCAGCGCCCTCGCCCTGTCGTTCGCCCTTGCAACAACGGGCTGCATCACCTCATCCGGACCGGGCGGCGCGCCGCCGCCGGTCGCGTCCGTCGACTTTGCCAAGCTCTACACGGGCGACTGGCACGAGATCGCCTTCCGGCCGAATTGGGCCACGGAGGGCTGCGTCGCCGGGATCACACGCTACACGCCCAAGGATAAGGCCGATGAGGTGGGCGTCCGCGATTCTTGCCGCGAAAAGACCGTGGACGGCAAGGAGAAGGTCATTGAGGGAACGGGACACATTCTCGATCCGGGCACGAACTCCAAAATCCGGGTCGATTACTTTCCGCTGGTGAGCCGCGAGACATGGGTGGCGGCGCTGGCCGCAGACTACAGCTGGTTCATCACCACGACGCCGGATTTCGGCGAGGTCAACATCTTCACGCGCGATCCGCGGCCGGACAAGGCGCTTCTGGCCATGCTAACGGCTAGGATCGAGTCGTGGGGCTACGACATGAAGCTGCTCGTCTTCCCGCCGCAGCCCGCGAAGTAAGGCAGTCAGTTTCGCGCTACAGACGTTGAGCTTTGTCTTCGTAAGGGCAAGGTTACAGCTTTGAGGCAAGGATGGCCGGTCCTTGCCTTGAGTTTTCCCTAAATCAGCTGACACATGCGCCCACCCAGACCGGGGTGTGGCAGCTGAGGGGACGAGCATGCCGAGCGCCTTTGAAGCCGCACGTCGCATGATTGCAGCGATGCTTAATGACAGGACCTCCGCCGAACTCGACAAGCGGAGCCGCCCGGACACGGCGACGCCGCTGAAACCGTGGATCCGGCCGGCGAAGCACCTGGAACCGACATTTACGGCTGCCAACTGGAAAGTGCTGCTCGGCAATTCCGGGGCGATGGAGGCCGACAAGGCTGAACTTTATGACGCCAGGGCGCAGGAGCAGCTTGAGCGCTACGAGCACAATGTCGAGAATTACATCGGCACGCTGCGCTTGCCGGTGGGCGTCATCGGGCCGCTGCGGGTCAATGGCATTTTTGCCAAGGGCGATTACTACGTGCCGTTGGCTACGAGCGAAGCTGCGTTGGTGGCAAGCTATGGCCGTGGCGCGCGGCTCATCTCCAGTGTCGGCGGTGTGACGACGGGAACGCTGGCCGAAGCGGTGCATCGCTCGCCGGGCTTCGCGTTTGCGACGACGACCGAGGCCGGGCTGTTCGTCGCGTGGGTGTGCGAGAACTTTGCGCTGCTTCAGTCGGCGGCTGAAAAGACCACCCGCCATGGTAAGCTGGTCGAGCTCAGCCCGCATGTGGAGGGCGACCACGTCTATCTGGTGTGCAGCTACACTACCGGTGATGCGGCTGGACAGAACATGGTGACCATCGCCACGGAAGCGTTGTGCGCAGCCATCCTTGGGCATTCACCGCTGAAGCCGATCTACTGGTTCGTGGAAGCCAACTTCTCGGGCGACAAGAAAGCGTCGGCTATGTCTTTTGTCGGCGTGCGCGGGCGGAAAGTTACCGCTTCGGTGGAGCTGCCGGGCGAAGAGATCCGCAAGCAGCTGCACACGACGCCTCAACGCATGGAGCAATACTGGCGCATGTCGGCGCTGGGCGGCGTTATGTCGGGCTCGATCGGCGTGCAGGGTCACTACGCCAACGGTCTGGCTGCTTTGTATCTGGCGACTGGCCAGGACGCGGCTTGCGTGGCCGAGAGCGCCGTGGGCGTGACGCGGATCGAGACGCGCGAGAATGACCGGTTGTTCGTTTCAGTGACACTACCGAACATAATTGTCGGTACTGTGGGTGGCGGCACGAACCTGCCGACGCAGGCGGCGGGGCTCAACATTCTCGGGCTCAAAGGCGCGGGCCATGCGCGGGCGTTTGGTGAAGTCTGTGCCGCTGTGTGCCTTGCGGGCGAGCTGTCGATCATCGGGGCGTTGTGTGCCCACGAGTTCGCAAGCGCGCACAAGAACCTGGCGCGGGGCAAGGTGTGAGCGACGCAGCTTCACCTGTCGTCCGGAAGGACACGCGCGGCCTCGCTGCGCGTATGTGGGAGTACCAGAGCGAGCGCTTTCCGGTGTTCAAACATGGCGTGTTGATCGCGGCGTTCGGCGCATCAGCGGTATGCCTGTCGGCCTTGCTACGCGATACCGCGCCGAATCCATGGGCGGTCCTTGTCGCCGTGCTGGTGCTCTTCGGCTTCTTCTTTCAGCTGCGCGTCGCGGACGAACACAAGGACCATGAGGACGACTCGAAATTCCGCCCCGAGCGTCCTGTGCCGCGCGGTCTGGTGGAGCTGGCTGAGCTACGCGGTGTCGCCGTTGCCGTCGGCGTGGCGCAGGTGGCGCTCACGCTATGGCTCGACTGGCGCCTGATCGGGCCGCTGTTGCTGGTGTGGGCTTGGATGGCGGTCATGACGAAGGAGTTCTTCGTTCCAGAGTGGCTGAAAAAACGCCCGTTGATCTACATGATCAGTCACATGGCGATCATGCCGCTTATCGATCTCTATGCGACGGCTTGCGACTGGCTGCCGGCTGGGGATGGCGGACATGCTGGCTTCGGCCTGACGCTCGGCGCGTTCCTGTTGCTGTCGCTGGTGAACGGTTCGGTGATCGAGATTGCCCGAAAATGCTGGGCGCCGGGGTCAGAACGCGAGGGCGTCGAGACATACTCAAAGTTGTGGGGGCCAGGGCGCGCCGGGGTGGCTGTGATGAGCGTGGTGCTCGCCGGGTTTGCGTTGTCCGGGTTGATCAACGCGCGGTCAGGCGCTGGTCCGTGGATGCTGGGTGGGCTGGGGCTGGTGACGGCGTGGAATGCGTGGAACGCCATTGACTATGCAGGCACGCCGACGACGGCGCGCGCGAAGATGCTGGAGACCGGTAGCGGCGTGTTCGTTCTGGCGAACTACCTGTTGCTCGGTGTCGTGCCACTGCTTGCGTCGTTGATGCCGCAATGAGCACGCAAGCGCGATACGTTTTTGCTGGCGATGCCGCCATTTCGTCTGCGGAGGCGGGTGGTAAGGGCGCGGCGCTGGCGAAGCTGGCGGCGACGTTTCCGGTGCCCGGATTCTTTGTGATCGCTGCGGAGGCCTTTGACGCGAACGGTCTCCTCCCGGAGGCTGCCGAAAGTGTGAACGCGGGACTAACGCAGCTAGGCAGGGGAGGGCGCTTTGCCGTGCGCTCGTCAGGTCGAGAGGAGGATGGCGCGGATAGCGCTCACGCTGGTCAGTTCGAGACAGAGCTGAATGTGCCAGCGGACGATGTGCAAGCCGCGGCGCATCGGGTTTGGAGGTCGGGCTTCAGCGAATCGCTTGCGCAGTACAGGCAGGCGCAAGGTCTCTCTCGTACGCCTCAACCTCCGGCTGTCGTCGTTCAAGTGATGGTTGAGGCGCGCGCGGCCGGTGTGGCGTTCTCAGCCGATCCGGTAACCGGTGATCGCAGTGTGGTGGTGATCAGCGCAATCGAGGGCCTGGCCGACAAGCTGGTCGGCGGCGAGGCCGATGGCGACAGCTATCGCGTCGGCTCGGATGGAGCCACGCTGGAGGCAGAGCTTGTCGGCGCTACGCCGGTGCTGACTGAGACCCAGCGCGCAGATGTGGCTGTGATGGCGCGTCGGGCCGCGGCGTATTTCGGCTCGCCGCAGGATATCGAGTGGGCATGCGACGCTACAGGTCTGCACATGCTGCAGTCGCGGCCGATCACGACACTGGCGAAGGCAGACGCCAGCAGCGGCACGGCCGACCTCACCATCTGGGACAACTCCAACATCGTGGAGAGCTATCCGGGTGTCACTTCCCCGCTCACATTCTCATTCGCTCGCTACGTTTACAGCCATGTGTATCAGGCGTTTGCGCGGCTGATGGGCGTGCCGGACAAGGATGTTCAGGAGCATCGCGTAGTATTCGAGAACATGCTCGGGCGCGTGGACGGGCGCGTCTACTACAACCTGCTGAACTGGTATCGCGCGCTCGCGCTGTTTCCGGGGTTCAAGGCCAATCGCGCTTTCATGGAAGGCATGATGGGGGTGTCGGAAGCGCTGCCGCAGGATATGGCGGATCGGATAGCGCCGCCGTCGGCCAGTGGCGGTGAGAAGTTCGTTGACAACATGAAGTTCGCGCGGGTCGGGTTTGGGCTGATCTGGCACGAGATCACCATCAAGAAGACCATCGCTGAATTCTACGCACGGCTCAATACGGCGCTGGCGAGACCCGACGCCGAAATTGATGCCATGCAGGCGCAGGATCTGGCGGCGGAGTATCGTCTGCTCGAACGGCGATTGCTGGCGCAGTGGGATGCGCCACTGGTAAATGACTTCCTCTGCATGATCGCGTTTGGCGCGGCACAGAAGTCGATGACAAACTGGGCAGGCGATGACGGCCTTGCCTTCCTCACCTCCATGCTGATCGGTCAGGGCGATATCGTTTCGGCTGAACCGGCGAAGATGATCCGCGAGATGGGCGTCATGGTGCGCGGGCGGCCGGATGTGATCACGCGGCTCGGCGCGGGAGAGTTGGCGGCGGTGGATGCGCTGCCGGAATTGCGGGCAGCGTTCGATCGGTACATCGCGAAGTTCGGCGATCGCTGCACGCAGGAGCTGAAGCTCGAGAGCCGCACGCTGCATGAGGACCCGGCCCAGGTGTTGAAAGCGGTTGCGGCAGCTGCGGCGACGCGTCAGGGCGTGCGGGCTGAGGAGAGGCCGAAGGATCTTCACCTGCTGGTTCATGATCCGCTGAAGCGGATTCTGGGCAGATGGTTGCTCCAATGGGCAAGGGCGCGCGTGCGGGACCGGGAGAACCTGCGGTTCGAGCGGACGCGGCTGTTCGGACGGGTGCGGCGCATCTTTCTGGCTCTAGGTGCGCGCCTTACCGAAGCAGACGCGCTGGACGATCGGCGCGACGTGTTCAATCTGACGGTCGATGAACTGCTGGGCGCCGTGGAAGGCGCAAGCATCACGGCCGACTTGCGCAGCCTGTCCCGTATGCGGGCGGCAGAGTGGAAGGCACAGATCGCTCGGCCCGATCCGCCGGAGCGGTTCAGCGTGCGCGGGGCGCACATCACGGGTGTTGCGGGTCTGGCGGCGCAGGCGATAGCGCCGGACGCGGGTGGCGAGGTTCGCAAGGGGCTTGCCTGCTGCAAGGGCATTGTCACAGCAAGGGTGCGCGTGATCGATGACCCGCGCATCGAGGCCCTCTCCCCCGGCGAGATACTGGTGGCGCGCCATACCGATCCGGGCTGGATAGCGGTGTTCGCCAATGCGGCGGGTGTGATCGCGGAGCGTGGCTCGCTGCTATCGCATTCAGCCATCGTCGCGCGCGAGATGGGCGTGCCGTGTGTCGTGTCGCTGAAGGGCGTGACGCAATGGTTGAAGACGGGAGATGTCGTCCGGCTGGATGGCGGGGCTGGGACTGTTGAGAGACTCAACGGACAAACCGGATAATCATGGCCGACACCGATATCGCAAAACGCGCCAAGTTCGACATCATCCGCTATGCGCAGGCATGGGAAGATGCGGACATACTCGTCGCCGCACTCCGGCCCAAGGCGGGAGACACGGTAGTGTCGATCGCATCGGCTGGCGACAATGCGCTGGCGCTTCTCGCCGAGGGGCCGGAGCGGGTGATTGCGGTCGATCTCAATCCGGTGCAGCTGGCATGTGTGCGGATGCGTGTCGCGATGTACAGCGTGCTGCCGCATGAGCATTTCCTTGAATTGATGGGCTCGCGTCCATCGGGCCGGCGTCGGCATCTGCTCGCCCAAGTCGCCGTGACGCTGACGCCGGAGGATCAGGCTTTCTGGGCGGGGCTGAAGGACGAAGTCGCCAAGTATGGAGTCGGCGGCGTCGGCAAGTTCGAGAAATACTTCCGCACCTTCCGCGAATGGGTGCTGCCCTTCATTCACAACAAGGGGACGATCGACAATCTACTGAAGCCGCGCGATGCGGATGGTCGCCTCGCCTTCTATGACAGGAGCTGGAACATCTGGGGCTGGCGGATGATGGTGAAGATGTTCTTCTCCCGCTTCGTCATGGGGCGGCTCGGGCGTGATCCGGCGTTCTTTGACCACGTGGAGGGCGGGCCGTCCGCTCAGGTGGCGCGCCTGACGCGCAAGGCGCTGGTCGACCAGGACCCGATGCTGAACCCCTATCTCTGGTGGATCCTGAAGGGCGAGCATGGCGAAGCCCTGCCGCGTGCGCTGGAGCTGGAGCGGTTCGAGATTATCCGCGAGCGACTGGATCGGCTGGAAATCCGGCTCTGCACGGTGGAGACGCTGGCGGAAGAAGGCATGAAGGCGGACGCATTCAATCTGTCCGACATTTTCGAGTACATGTCGCCCGAGGCGCATGAGGCGGCATATGGCACGATCCTCGCGGCGTCGCGCCCGGGCGCGCGCATAGCCTACTGGAACATGATGGCGCCGCGCCGCGTGCCGGCATCGTTTGCAAGCCGCGTGACGACAAACACGGAGCTGGAGGCGAAGCTGAAGCCGCTGGACAAGGCGTTCTTCTATTCGGACTTCGTGATCGAGGAAGTGAAGTGAACGACGCGCTGATCAGCGCGAGCAAGATCGCGGGATCGGTGATCCTGCTGGCCGCCGTGCTGTACGGCGTCTCGCGTCTGGCAAGGCTCATCAAGGTAGACGCGGAGGTGCAGCGCAAGCTGATCCATATCAGCCTGGGCCTGTACTGCCTCACCTTTCCATTTGTATTCCACGCGGCGTGGGAAGTTGTCGCAACGTGCGCGCTGGCCGTTGGCCTCTTCATGCTGGCGCGCGGATCCATGCGGAAGAGCCTTGGCGGCGGCCTGCATGCGGTGGAGCGGACCAGCTATGGCGAGTTGTTGTTCGCAGTATCGGTGGCGCTTCTCTTTTGGTTGAAGGACGGCCACTTCATCTCCACCACGATGCACCACAAGACGCCGCCGGGGCAGATACTCTACATTCTCCCTATCCTCATCCTGACGCTGTGCGATGCGGCTAGCGCGCTGATAGGGTCGCGTTATGGCCGCCGGGTGTTCCAGATCGAGGAAGGCGAGAAAAGCGTCGAGGGCGTCGTCGTCTTTGCGGTGACGGCGTGGCTGCTGTCGCTGATCGCCTTCCTGTTGCTGACCGACATCGAACGCGGCGAGGCGGTGTTGCTGGCCTTCATCACGGCGGTATTCGGCGCGCTGTTGGAGGCGGCGAGCTGGCGCGGGCTCGACAACCTCTTCATCCCGCTGGGGCTCTACTTTCTGCTGTCGAACCTGATCTATGCGGGCGCAGGCGGGCTCGCGGTTTTGGCAGGTGTATTCCTGCTGTTGCTGATCGCTCTACTCTATGTGGCGAGGCGCAGGTCACGGCAGGATCAGCATTTCCTTGCCGTTGGCTCCACCCTGTTCTTCTGCATCGCCATCTTCGCCGAGCCGCCCAGCGTGGTGATGCCGGGGATTGCGGTGGCGACCTATTTCGCGGTGATGCTGATTCGCAAGCCGGAGCGCCCACCGTTCGATGCGCTTAATCTTCTGATCGTGATCATGGCGGTGGCGCTGTTGTATTTCGTGGTCAGCAACCTCGCGCGGATGGACACGATCTTCGGGTTCAACCTGTCGTTCGCGGGACTAGCGGCAGGCATCGCTGCGCGTTTCGCAAAGAGTGCCTGGCGCGTCGCTGTTGCGGTGTTGATCGCGTGGGGAACGATGTCGATCCGGACCTATTGGGCGGAGGGGCAGAGTCAGCCCGGGCTGTTCTTCACGGTTGTCGGTCTGGGCGCCATCATCCTTCTGGCCGTCGTCGGCTGGATGCTGCGCCGGAACGACCATGACCGCCCGTGGATGATATTGGGCGGGGTGAGCATGATGATGGGTGTCGCTTCACTGCCGTTGTCGCCTCAATGAAGGAAGGACTCGCCGCCATGACGGACACACTCATCATTCCCGGCGCGCAGGTGACGCTGTATCGCGACGCGCCATCGTTCGAGGGGCAAAGAACCGCCGCGCTGGGCGGGTTCATGTGCGAGACACCAGCCTCGGGCGCAAAGCTGATCCGGGAGGCGATGCAGGAGCTGAAATCGGCGGGGTTCGGCGCCGTGCTTGGGCCCATGGATGGAAACACATGGGCGAAACATCGCCTTGTGGTCGAGAGCGACGGTCGCGCGCCCTTCCTGATGGAGCTGCAGAATCCTGCTCACTACGTCGAGGCATTCGAGCAAAGCGGCCTGAAAATCGTTTCGCGCTATCTGTCGGCTGTAAGGCCGGCACAGTCGCTGCATAGCGACACGCCGCCACCGCCCGGACTGCATCTGCGGAAGCTCAATATGTCCCGCGCAGAGGACGAACTCGCGCGCATTCATGCGGTGTCACTTGAGGCGTTTGCGTCCAACACTTTCTATCAGCCGATTGCGTTGGAGCATTTTCTGGCCAGCTACCGCTCGATTCTGCCGATGATCGATCCGGAGCTTGTGCTGCTGGCTGAAGACGAGGCTGGCGCGTTGAAAGCATTTCTGTTCGCCGCACCAGATTTTGCGGAAGGGCCCAAGCCGAAAGCCGTCATCCTCAAGACCTATGCGTCTCGGGCGAAGGGCGGCGGATCGATGTTGGCCAATGAATTTCATGAGAGGGCGCAGGCGCGTGGGTTCACGGAGGTGATTCACGCGCTGATGCATGAGAACAATCTCTCGGCGACGCACAGCGGCAAGCATGCCAGTCGCGTATTCCGCCGCTATGCGCTGTGGGGCGGTCTGCTTTGACTCTGATCGAGACTTTCCTTGCGCAGGTCGAGGCGCGGCCGGAGGCTGCAGCCATCATCATACCGGATGGTCGTGTCGTCAGTTATGCCGAGCTGTCGCGTGCCTCGGCGGCGCGTGCGGCGGCTTATGCGCGCGCGGGGGTCGGGCCGGGTGATGTTGTGCTGATCGCACGCGGCGTGTCGGTTGAGCTGTATGAGACGCTGCTGGCGGTCTTTCGGCTCGGCGCGGTGGTGATGTTTCCGGAACCAGCTGCGGGGCTCAGGGGGCTGCGCGTTGCGGTGGAGGCCGCACAGCCGAAGGCGATGGTGACGGCGGGTATCGGATATGTCTTGCGCCAGCTGATTCCGGAATTGCGTGCGCTGAAGCTACTGCCCGACATCGATGATGACGCGGTAGGCGCGGATGCAGCGAAGCATCTGCCGGGGGATGCGCCTGCCCTGATCACGTTCACGTCCGGGTCGACCGGGCGGCCCAAGGGCATCGTGCGCTCGGCTGATTTTCTGATGCTGCAGCATGAGCTGCTGGCGAAGCTGCGGCGAACGCAGCCCGAGGACGTCGATCTCATCTCTTTGCCGGTGTTTATCCTCTCGAACCTTGCAGCAGGGGCGACCAGCGTGATCCCGGCGGGCAAGCTGACACGTCCAGCGCAGCTGGATAGCGGAAAGCTCCGCGAGCAGATCTTGCGTCACAGGGTAAACCGGATTGTTGCGCCGCCTGCGGTGGTGGCGCGCATTGCGGAAGGGGCTGTGCCGATGTCGCAGCTGCAGGCGGTTTTCACGGGCGGCGGGCCAGTATTCCCCAACCTGCTACATGCGATCGCCCGGGCGGCGCCGTCGGCGGAGGTCCATGCCGTCTATGGCTCGACCGAGGCCGAACCGATTGCGCATCTGGCGCTGAAAGACATTTCCGAGGCTGACTGGGCGGCGATGGCCGGAGGAGCTGGGTTGCTGGCGGGATCGCCGATAGCAGAGATCAAGGTTGAGATACGCGACCACGAGGTGTTTGTCGCAGGTCTGCATGTGAACCGGGGCTATCTCGATCCAGCGGATGATCTTTCGACCAAGAGCATCCGCGAGGGCGTTCTGTGGCATCGCACAGGTGATGCTGCGCGGATCGATGAGCACGGGAGGCTGTGGCTGCTGGGGCGACGCGAGGCCGCGCATGGCGGGCTGTTCCCGTTCGCGATCGAGACAGCCGCGCTTAGCTGGCCTGGTGTGAAGCAGGCGGCGCTGCTGGCGGAGGGGGCTCGAGCGAACCTGGCGCTAGCGGGAGACGACTTGAGCCTGCCCGATTTGCAGGTTCGCGCGAAAGCGATGGGCGACATTGAGGTCGTTTTGCTCAAGGCCGTGCCGATGGATTCGCGACACAACTCCAAGGCAGACTACGCAAAGCTGAGGAAGCTGCTCGCGTGATGTGGCTCTTCGACATTGTGCGGGCGTGGGGTCCGCATATGAACGCGGCCGATCGCACGCGCGCTCTCCTCGGCGTAGGTTTCCTGTTCGGCGCCGTGTCGCACTTTGGCTGGCTGTGGGTGAATGGGAGTCCCTGGTATCACGGCCCGGCGCCAGAATGGGCGGTGTGGTTTTGGTATGGAATCTGTGCCGTCGACTTTGTCGTGTTCTGGTTGCTGTTCGCTCACCCGCGCGCGGGCGTGGCGATGGGCGTCGCGACCATGATCACGACACTATCGGTCAACTGGACCCAGTTTCCGACCTTCGCGTACACCTTCAACTGGGTGCTGATCGGGCTGACCCTGTTTGGAGTGGTCATGTTCGCGCTGGCGCCGTGGCTATGGCGCGCGTCGCGGTGGAGGCTCAGCCCGACGTCTTGAGAATGTAGCGCCGGTTGAGCGGCTGGACCGGGCGTGCGTTGAACGGAAACAGGGTTGCGAAAGCGGCGATCTGACTGGCCGAGACAGTGACGGGCGTCGACATCACCGTCCAGTGCACGGTCTCAGAACAGGGCGGCGTGGTCAGCGATCCTTCATAGCGATAGGCGCCGACGACCGGCGGCATGAAGGCGCCCGCGTCAAATGTGCTGGTGACGTGTGCCTCCCCTTCCTTGACCGGGGCTGTGGCCCAGATCGCATCGAGATTTGGGTTTGCGGCGCCTTCCTCGAACAGCACAGCCACCACGGCGAGATCGCCATCGGGGGCCGCATGCACGAAATGCACTTCAAGCGGATAGGCCTTGCCGTCGATCGTATGTTCAGACGGGTGATGGAAGTGGAACTGCTTCAGCACATAGTCCTTGCCACTGAGCTGAACGCTGCCGCCGACATCAAGGTTCACCTGAAGCGTATGACCGTTATTGATGACGGTGCCGCCCCGTGCCGGAATCCGGCGTGGAATGGGAGCGGGGGCCTTGGCGTTCAAGGCGCCTGAGAGATCAACCGGGGATTGCTGCGCGCCTGTTGCGCAGGGTTTGTTTGCCGGATCAATCTCGGCCCAGCTTTGCGGCCCGTTTTCGCCGCCGTAGGACCAATGCCTGGTATGGTGGGATGTTGCCTCATCGTCGCTCGGCGCGGCAAAGGCTGCGGTCAACGCGGCCATGCCGAGTGCGCTTAGAAGCAGCGATGCGCGGATTGACACGGTCATGGAACCATAAAGTGAGGTGGTTTGGCCAATAAACTGTTAATGCGCGGGCAGGGGCTTTTAACGGGTGACGGGACAAGCGCCGGGCGAGCGCTTATCCTGGGGTGGATGGCCGATGATCAGAGGCAGCCCGAAACCACAGGCATCGACCTGTTGCCGCCGCGCTTTGCGGACTGGTTCGGCATGCGTGGCTGGTCTCTGCGGCCGCACCAGGCCGGGCTGATCGCGGCGGCGCGGCAAGGTCAGGGCGGTCTGGTGATCGCGCCGACCGGTGGCGGCAAGACCCTCGCCGGCTTCCTGCCAAGCCTGATCGAGCTGGCCGAGTCGTCGCCGCGCGCGCATCCTGCGCTGCATACGCTCTACATTTCACCGCTGAAGGCGCTGGCGACCGACGTGGCGCGGAACCTGAAGCAGCCGGTCGAGGAGATGCAGCTCGACCTGACGCTCGACACCCGAACCGGCGACACCAGTCCTTCGCGGCGACAGCGGCAGCGGGCAAAGCCGCCTGACATCCTTCTGACCACGCCAGAGCAGTTGGCCCTGCTGCTGGCGTCGGAACACGCGGGGCGATTCTTCGCTGACCTGCGCGCCGTGATCGTCGACGAGGTTCATGCCATCGCGCAGACCAAGCGCGGGGATATGCTGGCGCTGGGTCTCGCGACCTTGCGTGCGTGGGTGCCTGCTGCGCGCTTCATCGGGTTGTCGGCGACCGTCCGTGATCCGGAAGCGCTGGCGCGCTGGCTTGGGCCCGGCACGCCGATCATCCGGCATCAGGGCGGCGCCAAGGCCAACATTGAGGTTCTGGATTCCGAAGCGCGCATTCCGTGGTCGGGGCATTCCGGCCGGCACAACATCGCCGAGGTCTATCAGGCGATCAAAGCCGCGAAGATGTCGCTCGTCTTCGTCAACACGCGCAGCCAGGCG
This sequence comes from Hyphomonadaceae bacterium, assembly GCA_040398425.1. Classification (GTDB taxonomy): domain Bacteria; phylum Pseudomonadota; class Alphaproteobacteria; order Caulobacterales; family Hyphomonadaceae; genus UBA7672. The sequence goes on along the minus strand of JBBATZ010000018.1, from coordinate 2,074 downwards.
GAGATGACGTTCCAGGAACTGTGGCGCGTCAACGAGGACGGCCTGCCGATCGCCCTGCACCACGGCTCGCTCGATGTGGACCAGCGCCGCAAGGTCGAGGCTGCCATGGCGGCGGGCGCGCTGAAGGCTGTCGTGTGCACCTCGACGCTCGATCTGGGTATCGATTGGGGCGACGTTGATCTTGTCGTTCAGATGGGAGCGCCCAAGGGCTCCTCGCGCCTGATCCAGCGGATCGGGCGCTCCAACCACCGGATGGACGAGCCGAGTCGCGCCCTGCTCGCACCGTCGAACCGGTTTGAAGTTCTCGAATGTCGGGCGGCTGTCGAGGCTGTCGCGGCGGGAGAACTGGATGGGCCGGGGCCCCGTCGCGGCGCGCTGGACGTGCTGGCCCAGCACGTGATGAGCCGGGCCTGTGGCGATGGCTTCGACGCGGTGAAGCTTTACGACGAAGTGCGGGTGGCCGAGCCCTATGCGGATCTCGACTGGGAGACGTGGGAGCGGGTCGTCGATCTGGTCGCAACGGGCGGCTATGCGCTGAAGACCTACGATCGGTTTCGCAGGATCGTCCGCTTTCCCGATGGCGTCTGGCGCGCACGCAATGACGATGTGCGCAGCCGGCATCGCATGAACATCGGCGTGATCATCGAAAGCCCCATGATCTCGGTCCGCATGGTGTCGTTCTACAAGGGCGCCAATGCCGACAAGCGGCTGATGCGGCCGGGTCGTAAGCTGGGCGAGATGGAGGAGTACTTCTTCGAGATGCTGACGCCGGGCGACACATTCCTGTTTGCCGGTGAGATCCTGCGCTTTGAAGGCATCTCCGATACCGACGCGCTGGTGACGAAGACCTACGACCCCGATCCGGCCATCCCGTCCTACAATGGCGGCAAGTTTCCGTTGACGACATTTCTGGCTGATCGCGTGCGCCGCATCCTGTTCGATCGTGACAACTGGAGGAAGCTGCCCGACCAGGTGCGTGAATGGATCGAGGTGCAGGAGCGCAAGTCGATCATCCCGTCAGCCGATCAGCTGCTGGTCGAGACGTTCCCGCGCGGCGATCGCCACTACCTCGTATGCTATCCGTTCGAGGGGCGGCTGGCGCACCAGACGCTCGGCATGCTGCTGACGCGGCGGCTTGAGCGCACGGGCCTGAAGCCGCTTGGCTTTGTCGCGTCTGAATACGCATTGTCCGTCTGGGCGCTGGAAGACATGCGTGGCGAGGACATGGACTATCTCTTCGCCGAAGACATGCTGGGCGATGACCTTGATGCGTGGATGGAGGAAAGCGCCCTGATGAAGCGCACCTTCCGCAATAACGCCTTGATCTCGGGCCTGATCGAGCGCCGCCTGCCTCAGCATGAGAAAACCGGGCGGCAGATCACGTTTTCAACCGACCTGATCTATGACGTTCTGCGCAGCCACGAGCCTGACCATATCCTGCTGCATGCGGCGCGACAGGAGGCGGGCGACGGCTTGCTCGATATCCGACGCCTCGGCGAGGCGCTGAAGCGCATCAAGGGCAAGATTGTCCACGCGAAGCTGGATCAGATTTCGCCCTTCGCCGTGCCTGTGATGCTGGAGATCGGCAAGGAGCCGGTGTTCTCGGGCAATGCGTCAGAAGCCATCCTGCGCGAGGCGGAAGATGATCTGGTGCGAGATGCGATGAGCTAACCGCCGTCCGTGCCCGGCGCGACATTGCCGTCCCGCATGCGCGTATTGAAGTCCTCTGCGGCCTGGCGTTCCAGTTCCTCGCGCGCGTCCCATTCGGCCTGCGTGGAGCATACGCGTGTGGGCAAGTTGGAACCCGTAACTTTCATCGACTTGCAGACCTGCTTAGCGGCCAGCTGCGGGTCCGCCTTCATCGCACGTGTCTTCTCAAGATTGGCCCAGCGCGAGGCGGCGCTGCCGCTCGGATTCAGGAATGAACAGGCGCTGGCTGAAAGTGCGCCCGCCAGCACGAGGGCAACTGAACCTGCACGCATGCAACTTTCCCAACCCGAACCGGCCTCAAGCCCAAGACGCTAGAGCGTTTCAAGTTTTGGAGGAAGCGTATCCAGCTCCGATGATGTAGTTG
>JBBATZ010000017.1:0-61733 GCA_040398425.1 Hyphomonadaceae bacterium | reverse complement strand
TTAGGACAGATCCGGCCGCTGCGCGGCCAGCCCCCTCCGTCGGCTTCGCAGCCACCTCCCCCGCCGTCGGCGAGGGAGGACTTCCCTTTCGGTATGTGGTCCTGCCTCAGTCGCAGACTGGGGAAGGTGGCACGCGCAGCGTGACAGAAGGGGCCGCCCGCGCAGCGGGCGGACCATCTAGCCAACCCTACTTCAAGTTGCCGCAGAAGCGCTGGATGCGGCGGCAGGCTTCCTCGAGCTTGTCGTTCGACGTGGCGTAGGAGATGCGGAAGGCCGGGCTGAGGCCGAAGGCGGAGCCGAAGACGACGGCGACTTTTTCTTCTTCCAACAAGGCCGCCGCGAAGTCTTCGTCATTGTTGAGCTTGACGCCGCCCGCCGTGGTCTTGCCGATGGCGCGGCTACAATCCGGGTAGACGTAGAAGGCGCCTTCGGGCGTGGGGCAGTTCAGCTCTTCGGTCTGGTTCAGCATGCCGACGACGAGATCGCGGCGGCCTTTGAACAGCTCCTGGTTCGGCTTGATGAAGGCCTGCGTGCCGGCCAGCGCCTCGACCGCCGCCCATTGCGACACGGAGGACGGGTTGGACGTGGTCTGGCTCATCACCTTGGCCATGCCCTTGATGAGCGACTCAGGGCCGGCGGCGTAGCCGATACGCCAGCCGGTCATCGAATAGGCTTTCGAGACGCCATTCATGGTGAGCGTGCGCTCGTAGAGGCTGGGTTCGACCTGCGCGATAGTCCAGAATTCGAAGCCGTCGAACACAAGGTGCTCATACATGTCGTCGGTGAGGATCCAGACGTGCGGGTGGCGCAGCAGCACGTCGGCGAGCGCGCGCAGTTCCTGCTTCGTGTAGGCTGCGCCCGACGGGTTAGACGGCGAGTTGAGGATCAGCCATTTCGTCCTGGGCGTGATGGCGGCTTCGAGCGCTTCGGGCTTCAGCTTGTAATTGTCCGCCGCGTAGGCGTGGGCAAACACCGGCGTCGCGCCGCAGATCAGCGCCATCTCGGGGTACGAGACCCAGTACGGCGTCGGGATGACGACTTCATCGCCCACGTTCAGTGTCGCCATGAAGGCGTTGAAGATGACAGGCTTGCCGCCGGGCGAGACGTTCACCTGCGCGGGTTTGTACTCGAGGCCGTTCTCGCGCTTGAACTTGGCGCAGATGGCTTCCTTCAGTTCGGGGATGCCGTCGACGTCGGTGTATTTGGTCTTGCCGTCCATGATCGCCTTGATGGCGGCCTGCTTGATGTTGTCGGGCGTGTCGAAGTCGGGCTCGCCGGCGCCGAGGCCGATGACCTTCTCGCCCCTGGCCTGCAGCTCGCGCGCCTTCTGGCTGACCGCGATGGTGGCGGACGGCTTGATGCGCCGCAGCGCGTCAGAGACAGGAGCCGTAACGGGCGAGGACATGGGGGAGACCTTTCCGAGGATTAATCGGGCGGCTGATACGCGGTTCCGGAGCGGGAAAAAAGTCCGGAGAGGGGCGAAACCGGCGATTCTCCCCTATTTCCGGCGTCAACTGCGAAAGGCGCCCGGCCAGACGCCCCGGAAAAGCCGCCTTAGCTGCGTCACACGGTCAAATTACAGTGGTCTTGGTTGTCTACGGGGCCATGTCATGGCTATTCGGAAAAAAACTTAGGGAGACCCTGGAATGAAGTTCCGCACGCTTGGCACCACTGCCATCGCAGCCCTTCTGGTGGCGATCGCCGCGCCTGCCCCGCTGGCCTTCGCGCAGAACGGCGCTGCGCCGCCGCCGGTCTCCAAGCAGATCGTGACGCCGCTGAACGAAGCCCGCAACGCCATCCTCGCCAAGGATTGGGCGACCGCAACGGCCAAGCTCGCTGACGCCGCCAAAGGCGCCAAGACACCGGCCGACGCCAACGCGATCAACCGTCTCAAGGTTGCCATGACGGTCGAGAACAAGGACGCCAAGACACAGCTCGAGGCGATGCAGGCGCTCATGGCGTCGCCCGGCGCGCTGACGCCGGAAGAGACCAAGCAATACAAGAGTGCTCTGGCGAAAGTGTATCTCGACATGGGCGACCAGGCCGGATCGCTGAAAGCCTATCGCGCCTATATCGATGAATACGGCGGCACGGCTGACAACCTTATCGGCATCGCCAACGACTCGTCCAAGGCCGGCGATCACGCGACGGCCGTGACCTATTCCGAGAAAGCCATCGCAGCGTCCCCCGCCGCGCCGGAAAGCTGGTACCGCCTCTACATGCGTTCGCTGCAGTCGGCGGGCCAGGAAGAGAAGTACTACACCGTCATGGAATCGGTGGTGGTGAAGTTCCCGAAGGAAGAATACTGGCGCATCCTGCTGGGCTGCGCCCAGAAAGAGCCGAAGTTTTCGACCGACATGTATCTCGACCTCTACCGCGCCCTGCAGGAATCCGGCGCCAAGCTGACCGAGCAGGAACGCAGCAAAGCGGCGGACGAAGCGCTGCGTCGCGGTCTGCCGGGCGAAGCGCTGTCGCTGCTGGAATCCGCGGACGCACGTGGCGAAGTGAAGTCGGAATTCGACAAGAAGAACCTCGCCACGGCCCGCTCACAGTCAAAGAGCGACCAGGCGGCACTGGCGAAGGACACCAAGAACGCGCTGGCCAAGGGAACTGCAAAGGACCTGGCGCTCAACGGCGAAGCGCAACTTAGCTACGGCGACAACGCCAAGGCTGTGGAAGTGCTGAAGGCTGCGGTCGCGAAGGGCATTTCCGACCCGGCAGAACTGGCCGCGACGAAGCTGCATCTCGGCATCGCGCAATATCGTTCTGGCGACGTCGCAGGCGCGAAAGCGACATGGGCCGAAGTTAAGAGCGAGGATGGCGCCGGCATGCTGGCCCGCAACTGGGCGATCATTGTGGACGCCAACGCGTAGGCTTCGATTTTGTAGACAAGGAAACGCCGCCTCGATTGCTCGGGGCGGCGTTTTTGTTTTCCGATCAGAGCGACCGCTACTCGCCCAGGCCGAGGCTCCGCGCGAGATAGACGTAATGGCGGGCCCAGCGCGCCGAGTTCAGCAGCGGGTCGCTATCGTTGGAGTGGCCGCCATTGGTTTCCTCGTAATAGAGGACCAGATGACCGGTCGCCTGCAGACGCGCCGCGAACTTGCGGGCGTGGCCGGGGTGAACGCGATCGTCGCGCGTGTTGGTGGTGACGTAGACCTCAGGGTATTTCGCGTCCGGCTGGACGTTCTGGTAGCCGGAATAGGCGGCGATCCATCTGGCTTCTTCCGCGATGCGCGGATCGCCGTATTCGCCCATCCATGACGCGCCCGGCGGCAGCTCGTGATAGCGCAGCATGTCCACCAGCGGGCTTTCGATGACGGCGGCGCCGATGAGTTCGGGGTGCTGGGTGAGCGTTACAGACGTCAGCACGCCGCCGTTTGAGCGACCGTAGATACCGAGGTTCTTGGCGGACGTGATTTTGCGGGCGGCAAGGTCTGCGGCGACGGCGGCGAAGTCGTCGAAGGCGCGCTGGCGATTGCCCTTGAGCGCGGCCTGGTGCCAGGCGGGGCCGAACTCGCCTCCCCCGCGGATGTTGGCGATGACATAGGCACCGCCACGCTCGAGCCAGATCTTGCCGAGCTCGGGTTTGTAGACGGGTGGGAAGGACACCTGGAAGCCGCCATAGCCGAACATCATGGTGGCGGTCTTGCCTGTCAGCTCGCCCTTCGGATGGACCACAAAGTACGGGATTTTCGTGCCGTCGCGAGAGGTGGCCTCGAACTGTTCGACGATGTCGTTGGAGGCGTCGAACTTGGCGGGGGCTTCCTTCACCGTGTCGGACGTCAGGGCCGCGACGTTGGCGAGATTGAGGGTCGGGGGCGTGAGGAAACCTTCATAGGTGAAGAAGGCCTTCTCCTGGCTTCGGGACGATGAGCCGAGGTGGATGGCGACGTTTTCCGGCGCCTTGATCGGGTTCTGTTGCCAGCCGCCGAACTCGCCCTTGTCGGTGAACACGCTGACGCGGCCGCGCACATTGTCATAGAACGTCGCGAAGATGCGTTCGTCGAAGATTTCGACTTCCTCGACCGACTGGCGCGCCGTCGGTTCGATAACCGAAAGATCGCCCTTGGTGAGAACGATGCCGACGCCGGGAGGGGGCGGCAAAAGCATGCGCATGGGCACGGACATCAGCGTGCCGGACTTGAAGTCCTGATCATTGATCCGCCAGTTGTCCTCAATCGTGAAGACGAGACGCGGCGCAGGCCCACCTACGCGACCGAGCATGCCGCGCAGGGTTGAGCGCTCCGGCAGGTTGAGTTTCTGCGGCTTGGCGCCGGAAATGTCGTAGACTTCCTGCCGGAAGGTATCGAGCGGGCGGGTGGCGAGCACCGCCAGCACAGCGCCGGCGCTGTCGTGCATAACGGAAGGGCTGACGCCATAGCCGCCGTCCTTGGCGGAGCCGCGATAGATTTCCGGTGCATCGGCGAGCTTCTGGCCGCGTTTCAGGGACTTGATGACAAAGGGATAGCCGCTCTCGGTGAGCGAGCCTGCGCCGAAATCCGTAGCGACGAGGAGCGTGTCCTTGTCGAGCCATTCAATCCGGTGCTTGCCTTCCGGTATGTTGAAGCCCTTTGCGACGAAGGCCCTCTTCGTGACGTCGAACTCGCGGACGGCGACGGCGTCCTTGCCGCCGTCGGACAGGTTCACGAGGCAGAGGCTTTCGTCAGGCGCGAGGCAGTCCGCGCCCTTCCAGATCCAGTTGGCTTTCTCGCGTTTCGCCAGCGCGTCGATATCGAGGATGGTGGTCCATTTCGGGCTGGCCGAGCGGTAGCTGTCCAGCGTGGTCTGACGCCAAAGACCGCGCACATTCTTCGCGTCCTGCCAGAAATTGCGGATGCCATCGCCGCCGAAACCCGGCGCAGGAATGCGGTCCTGCGCGGTGAGGATGGCAAGCGCTTCCTTGCGCAACGGCTCATAACGGGCGTCGGATTTCAGCACGCCTTCGGTGCGCGCGTTCTGTTCCTTGACCCAGTCGAGCGAGCGGCTGCCGAGAACGTCTTCCAGCCAGAGGAAATCGTCGGCGGCGTTGACGGCGGCAGGCGTGAGGTTTTTCGGCATGAAGGGCTTGTCTGTGCCCGCCGCAGTGGCTGTCGGCATGGAGACCGAAGGCGCGGAAGGCAATGTCGGTTCGGGGAGTTGGGATGGCGCGCTGCTGCAGGCGGCGAGGATGGTGAGCGCGAGCGCGGCGTAGCCAAGCTTGGACATGACGTCTCCAGACACTGTCAGCCGCGTGGAAATCGTGCGGCGTCGTCTCTCCTTAACGCATCGCGCGGCCTCGCCACAATTCCAACGTTGCGCGGCGCCCCTCCGCCGCAGTCGGCGCCACAACGTCACGCCTCAAGCAAACGGCGGACGTGCTCACATTGTTGTGTGTGGTTCTCGAAGGGGCTGGGCCCCCCCGATGGAACAGATGAGCACCCTCAAAACACATGGACTGAATACGCGCCCGGCTCTGGCAGGCGCGTTGCTGGCAGCTACGTGCCTTTCTCCCACGTTCCTGGCTTCTCCTGCGTTCGCGCAGGACGGAACTGTCAGCAAGGGAGAGGTGTCTTCTGGCTCCCTCCTGCTGCAGTCCTCGACGCCCGGACGTTATGTCGAGGCGCCGCTGGTCGCCGCCGACGTGAAGATGGATATCGCGGGACCGATAATCCGGACACGGCTGACCCAGCGCTTCACCAACCCGACCGACAAGTGGGTGGAAGGCGTCTATGCCTTCCCCCTGCCCGAGGACGCCGCCGTCGACACGCTGAAGATCGTGATCGGTGATCGCTTCATCGAGGGCGACATCAAGGAGCGCCAAGAAGCGCGCATCATCTATGAGGTAGCCGCCGCCAACGGACAGCGCGCGGGCCTCGTGGAAGAAGAGCGCCCGAACCTGTTCACCACGTCGCTCGCCAATATCGGTCCGGGCGAGACGGTCGCGATCCAGATCGAGTACCAGGACAAGGCGCACCTCGATAACGGCGTGTGGTCGACGCGTTTCCCGCTGGTGATCGCGCCGCGCTACAGCCCAAAGGCGACTTACGGCCTGACGGCGGACCGCACCAATCGCACGCTTGGCGTCAACGACCCTGTGCCGGATCGTGATCGTATAACCCCGCCCGTTCTGCACCCTGCGCACGAACCCAGCGGCGCGGAAGGCCTGCGCCTGCCGGTCAATTTCGACATCTCGCTGGAGGCCGGCATTCCGATCGCCGACATCTCCTCGCAGACGCACGGATTGAAAGTCACGCGCGACGACACCGACACGGCGCACATCTCGCTGAAGGATGGCGAGGTTCCGGCCGACCGCGATTTCGTGCTGAGCTGGAAGCCGGAACCTTCCAAGGCCCCGACCGCCAGCCTGTTCCGTGAGGAACGCAATGGCGAGGACTATCTGCTCGCCGTGGTGAACCCGCCGGCGATGAAGGTTGAAGGCCAGCGTCGCGACCGCGAGACGATCTTCGTGATCGACAATTCCGGCTCAATGGGCGGCGAGAGCATGGACCAGGCCAAGAAAGGGCTGTTGCTGGCGCTTGATCGCTTGGCCCCGACCGACGAGTTCAACGTCATCCGTTTCGACGACACGATGGACCAGTTGTTCACAGGGGCTGTTTCGGCCAACGCGCAGAACCTCGCACGTGCAAAGCGCTTCGTCGGCAACCTTGAAGCCAATGGCGGCACGGAGATGTTGCCGGCGCTGAAGGCGGCGCTGGTCGATCGCAACACCGAAGACAAGGATGAAGTCCGCCAGATCGTGTTCATCACAGATGGCTCGATCGGCAATGAGGACGCGTTGTTCGCCGCCATCCACGATGGCCTCGGTCGCTCGCGCCTGTTCACGGTGGGCATCGGATCGGCGCCCAACGCCTACTTCATGACGCGCGCGGCGCGGCAGGGCCGTGGCACGTTCACCTACATGGACGACGTGTCGAAGGTCGCCGAGCAATCCGCAAAACTGTTCGCCGCGCTGGAAAATCCGGTGATGACGGACCTGGAGGTGAAGCTGCCTTCGGGCGCCGCTGACGCCTATCCTTCGCCTTTGCCGGATCTTTATTCGGGCGAGCCGGTGACGCTTGTGCTGCGCGCCAAGGACCTGAAGGGCGACCTGACCATTTCGGGCAAGCTCAACGGGTCGGCCTGGAGCAAGACGTTCTCGTTGGCGGATGCGGCGTCATCGCAGGGCGTGTCGCAGTTGTGGGCGCGCGCGAAGATCGCAGGCTTCGAGGAGAGCCGCTATTCCGGGATGAACCCGGACGAGGTGGACAAGGGCGTTCTCAAGACCGCACTCGATTTCCATCTTGTCTCGCGTCTCACCAGCCTCGTCGCTATCGACAAGACGCCGGCGCGCCCGGCGGGCGAGCGCCTCGATACGCGTCAGATCGCCAGCATGCTGCCGAAGGGGTGGGAATTCGGAAGCGTGTTCGGGTCGCAAGCTGAAGCTCGCGCCATTCGCTTCGACTGTCTGCCCGACACCGTGATGCAGAAGATCAATGCACGCGTCAGCAAGGACAAGCCTGCGGATGAGACAACGCTGGCGCTGCCGCAAACCGCGAGCGGTTGGGAAATGATGTTCGCCTTCGGACTTTCACTGATGCTGTTCGGCGCCGCTCTCCTGCGCCGTGGACGTTCTGCGCTCAGCCTTCGGGGATCGGCTTCAACGGCTGATGACAGGCAGAAGCGCCCAACGTCCAAGCGGGAGCAAGCGCGCTAGCCGGCGGCCCGCCCTCTCTTCGACCCACCGAAGGGAGGGCGGGTTGGTTTTTCCTGGAGTAAAGACGTGATCTCGACACGCACCCTTTCCGCGATCGCAATTCTCACTGCAGGCGCGCTCATTGCCGCGCAGGCGGCCTTCATCCCGGCCAAGGCGCAGGTCGCCCAGGTCCTCATGGAGTCCGCCTGGGAGCAACAGCTCTCAACCGGCGATCCCGCGCGTCCCTGGCCGTGGGCCGATTTCACACCCACGGCCAGGATCAGTTTTCCTGCCCAGCACCGCAGCGTTCTGGCGTTGACCGACGCCGCCGGTGAAAGCCTCGCCTTCGGCCCCACCCTGATGGCGGCGTCCGTCGCGCCGGGCGAGCGCGGCGTGGCGGTGTTCGCGGCGCACCGTGACACGCACTTTGCGTTTCTTGGCGACGTGAAGCCGGGCGATACCGTGAGCGTCGAGACAGCCAATGGCGCGCGCTCCTTCCGCGTGACGGGATCGGAAGTCGTGCGCTGGGACCAGTCGGGCATCATCGCTCACGATGGCGGCCGACCACGCATCGCGCTGGTGACGTGCTGGCCGCTCGGCGCGAAGACGTCCGGCCCGATGCGCTATGTCGTCTGGGCGGAGTTGGACGCCTCTAAGTCTTCGGAACCACCTTCAGACGCCAGGCCGTCTCCGGCTTGAACCATTTCTTCGCTGCCGCCAGCACGTCGTCCGGGGTCAGGGTCTGGTAGTCCTTGAACTCGGAGCGGATGTATTCCAGTCCGCCGCCGCCATCCTGCGCATTGGCGAGCAACTCCATCCAGTAGCCGACATTGGTGACGTAGTTGCGCCGCGTCTGTTCGAGCTTGGGCTGGATGATGCGGTCAATCTCCGATTGCGGCTGCCTGGTCGTGGCCAGCTCCGTGGCGATGGCCTGGATCTGGTTCTGCACATCGTCGATCGTTTCCGGCGCAACTTCGAGCGCCACGGCGATGTAGCCATAATCTGGCAGGAAGGTGGAGATATCGACCAACTCCATCGGCGAGTAGGTCGCCCCGCCTTCCGAGCGGAATTTGCGGGTCGCGTTGTCGCGCAGCATCTGGCCGAGCACATTGGCGATCCGCTCGTCACGGATGTTCTTGAATACGCCCTGATAGGTGGGCCAGCCGATCAGCGCATAACCCTGGTCGGCGCGTCCTTCGTGCGTCAGCGTGGTTGTGCCCGCCTTCGGGAACTTCACGTCGCGCATCGACGCCGGCTCCTTGTAGGGTGGACGTTTCGGCAACGCGCCCAGCGTACGGGCGACTTCGGTGATGACCTGGTCGACGCTGATGTCGCCAATGACGATCACTTCGATTGGCGAATTCTCGACAATCGGCTTGATGTACTTGATCGAGTCTTCCGGCTTCCAGGTATCGCGCATCGCCTTGGTGTTGATGGTCCAGCGCAGATCGCCGCTGTGCAGAAGACGATCAAGCTCGCGCTCCAGCACGCCAGAGGGCGTCATGTTGAGCGAGGTGTCGGCGGCGTCCGCTCCCTGCATCCACGAGGCCCAGTCATCCTTGCGATAGGCTGGGTCGGTCAGTGTCGCGGCCATGATCTCCATCTGCAGGCCGAAGTCCTCGCGCGTGGCGACGTTCATGTTGTCGAGCGCATAGGCGTCATCGAGCGTGCGTGCGACGACGCCGGCACGGCGGCCGGCCAGCGAGCGGAACTGCTCGGTCGGCGTCAGCTTGCCGAGACCGCCAGACGACCACAGCGACAGGCCCATGTCGGAAGCGTCAATCACATTGGTCGGCATTTGCAGGCGGCCACGACCGATGCTGACGCGAACGCTGATGAGGTCCTTGTTGGTCGGTAGCGGCTTAACGGTCAGCTTCACGCCATTGTCGAACTTGACCAGCGTGACGCCGAGATCGGACACTTCCTCGCGCGAGCCGACCGTGCCGGGCTTGCCGAAATTGGTGTAGGGCCACGGCTTGATGGCGTCGAGCTTGTAGGGCTTCACCGGCTCGGCCATCGCCTTCTTGAGCGCTGTTCGCAGTCCTGCCTCGCCGCCCTCGGGCGCCTTGCTGCCGCGATAGACCAGCGTCGGCTCACCCTGGAAGCGCGCCTTGAGGGCAGCGTTGATCTCGGTCAGCGTCACGGTCGGCAGCTGTTCGGCCAGGAATGAGTATTGCTGTTGCAGCGAGACGAACGGCACGTCGTTGGTGACGTAGTCGATCGCAGTCTCGATCTGCGAGACCGAGGTGCCGGTGCGGCCGCGATCGGCTTCGCGCTTGGCGGCTTCGAGCGCGAGCTTGCGCTGGCGATCGAGTTCTTCCTGCGTGATGCCATATTGCAGCGCTTGCCGGTGCGCCGTGACCATCAGCGCGATGGTCTTGGGCACGTTGATCACGCCGCTCGAATAGGCGACCTCGCCGCGCCAGACATCGTGGATGGCGCTCGGAAACGGACTGCCAAGACTGGCCGCCGGTTTGCCGGCCGCGTCGTTGAGGCCGAGCATGCGCTGGGCGACGATGCGCGCGCCGATGCTTTCAACCGCCATGCGGCGGCGCTCGGCCTTGTTCTGCGGCGGATCGCTGTAGGGCTCAAACCAGCGCAGCATGAGGCTGGTGTCAGGCGCGCCAGGGGTGAGCACCATGCTGACGTCGGGATTAGACGGTTTCACGGTGATCGGCGTGGGGTCCTTGCCGGCGGGGCCGCGACCTTTCCAGTCGCCGAAGGCGATGGAGATCATCGGGATCAGGCTGGATGGATCGACATCGCCGACGACCAGCAGCGTGCCGCGCTCGGGCCGGTAGAATGCGTCGTAGAAGCCGTGAATGGTCTGCGGCGTTACCGTTTCGATAACCTTGCGCAGGCCGATGGGCGGGCGGCCATAGGCATGGTCACCGACCTGCAGCTTGAGCATGGCGAAGGCGGACTCCATGCCGGGACCAGCGCGGGAACGCTCTTCGGCCAGCACAACACCACGTTCGGCATTGACCGCACCGGGCGCGATGGTCATGTCGCTGACCAGCTGGCGCATGACGTCAAGTCCGGTGGACAACGAATCGCGGTCGTTGCGGGGCAAATCGAGGATGAAGGTCGTGGTGTCCGGGCCCGTGCTCGCATTCACGTCAGCCGCCATTTGCAGCCCGATGGCTTCGAGCGTCTCCTGCACCTTGCCGTCGGGATACTTCGTCGTGCCGCGGAAGGCGAGGTGTTCTAGAAAGTGCGCCACCCCCTCCTCCCCCACCCGCTCCTGCATCGACCCCGCATCGATCAGCATGCGCATGGCGACCTGCCGCGGCGGCGTGATGTTCGGGAGGATGAGATAGCGCATGCCATTGGGCAGCTCGCCGAGGATGTAGTCGGTGTCGTGTGGCAAGTCGGTGCGATCGCGTGGCCAGCCGGTCTGGACCTGCCCGCCCTGTGTGACGTTGACGGTCTGCGCGAACGCGCCTGACCCAGCCGTGAGTGGCCCGGCCGTGAGCGCCAGCCCGACGATGCCGGCGGCGATCAGCCCAGCGACACGCTTCAGAACTCTCATACTTCCTCCGGGAAAACCTGCCCGTCCGACCTTGATCCAGCCGGTTCAGCCTCGTGAAAGCAAGCGGATAAGGCGGTTATGTGGCTTGGTCACGCACAAGACGCGCGAGCCGCTTCGGCACCATGGCGCAATAGGACTCGGTCATCCACCCTTTCAAGGTGGGGATTTCCGCTGCGATGTCGTCATCGGCGCTGAACTGGGCAATCACCCAATCGTGTTGCCGGTACCAGCCCGTGCTCTCCCGCACGAAATAGAGGTCCTGAACCATGTCCACCGACACTGGCAGCTTCATGGTCAGTGTGAGCTCGCCGGGTGCTCCCCTCCCGTTGCCAAAAACGAAGAACATTTTCCCTTTCACTTTCAGCACGCGGGTTGTCGCCCAGCCTGGACCGATCGAGGTTTCCGGCATGGCGAGACCGAAAGCTATGAGCTCGGCCTCGGCTTTCTGAAGGGCGGTCATCCGGGGCATCGCGCTGCTCCAAACCCAAGGCGATAACCTGACACGACGAAAGGGAATGGCACATAAAAACGATCAATTGCCCCCAGCCTTCCCCAGTCGTAACACTGTACGAAATCGACGGGGAGACGGGACAGATGCTGAAGAAAATAGTGATGTCGTTCGCGCTGCTGGCTGCCGCCGCCTGCGCCAATCCGCCAACCGCTGAACAGCCTACGACGCTGGCCGCCGCTGCGCCTGCTGCGAAGGCTTCGCCCAAGCGGATGGAAATCACCGAAGCGAGCTTCGGCTGCATCCGCGATCTCAAGGCTGTGCGCGGCTATTATGTCGGCAACCTGCTGGGCGACATCGATGCGACCCTGGCCGCCGCGAATGCCGCGGACGGCGCCAAGTATCCGCCGGGCTCCGTCGTTCAGCTGGTGCCGGGCGAAGCGATGGTGAAGCACCATCCGGGCTTCGACGCCGCGACCAATGACTGGGAATTCTTCGAACTCATCCCGTCAGCAGCGGGCACCAAGATCAATGTGCGCGGTACGACCAACGTCGTGAACCAGTTCGGCGGCAACTGCCTGTCCTGCCATGCACAGGCCGAAGCGAAGTGGGATATGGTCTGCGAGCAGACCCATGGTTGCGCGCCGATCCCGGTCACGCCCGTCATGGCGAAGGCGATCCAGAACACAGATCCGCGCTGCGCGAAGATGGACCTGCCCGCCGACCAGATGGCTGCCCTGCAACAGCTGATGGCCTTCCGCGCCGCAGCTGAAAAGCAAGCGGCAGCGAAAGCGAACTAGTTCCGCAATTCGAAGACGTAGGTGAAAACCTTGTCCTTCCGGGCCAGCTTGCAGCCCGGCGCCGCATCAGGTGCCTTAGTGAACCTGATGCGATCGGCAGCGCCAAGAACGGCGTCGCCGAAATAGCGCTGGGGCACGGCGGCCAGGATTTCCATGTTGCTGCCGACGCCGGATTCTTCGACGTCGATCTTCACGATAACGGCTCCAGCAACGCCGCCATAACGAGCATCATTCGGGTAAGTCACTGCCCTCGTGAAACTTGGTCGGTCAAGCGTGCAGGCATTCGCTGGCAGGGGGCTGAAGCCTATGCGCGAGGAAAGCACGCCACGCGGCCACGCCTCGCTTTCATCAACTTCGTCCCGTTTGAAGTCTTTGTTGGATCGAAGCTGCGCACGCGCGGATTCCTGCCACGCCCGAAGCTGCCAGAAGACAGGGCCAAGCTTTGCGGCCTCCTCATCGCTATCGGCGCTCGCTATCGCGGCGAGGACTTTTCCATTAAGTGACCCAAGATCCTTGTAAGACGCCATGTCGCGATTGATGGCATAGGTCGACGAGGCCCTGATCAAGCCGAAAGTCAGATTCTCGACGGATGGCTTGCTCTTCCCGCGACTAGTCAGATCTTCGCCAAGTGCGGCGCTGACCCTGGCGGCGCGCCAGCTGTCGCTTTCGACATCGTAAGTGACCAGCGCATTGACGCCGATATAGCTCACCAGATCGATGCCGGGCAGGGTCGCGCTTGCCTCGAGCGCGGTCTGCAGTTTGTCGCGGGTTGCGCCAGATTGCGTCAGTTTGAACTCGGAAAGCCGCAGCAATAGCTCGGCCCCGATGCGGAACGCATCGTCCCCGTTGCCCGCCAGCGCCGCCGTCGCATACGTGCGAGCTGCTTCATAATCAGTCGCCATGAGCGAGGCGAAGCCAAACTCATTCGCAATGATGGGCAGGTCCGCACGACCCTTGTCCAGCGTCGGCCATGTGGTCGCCGCCTCAGCGGCCGCCTTCCTGTAGTCTTTCGTATGCATCGCGGCGTTGAACGATTTTATGTCGGCAAATGCCGGCAGCGCCATACAGATCGCGGCGGCGGCCACGGCAAGCCGACCGAACAAACGTGCAGGCTGCATCTTACTCTCCCCAACTATCCGGTGACCTTAGCCATGGCGCACCCTCGTCTGCAAGATTCGCCATCGGCCGGTCAGCAGGGTTGCCTTTTGCCAGCCATCCGCCCTAACGCTGCGGGGTCCGTGGAGGGAAAGTGCATGCGTGGACCCCTGATTGCGATCAGTAGCCTGCTCGCGCTGTCTGCCTGCACGACGGCTGCAGCGCCGGCGGCGGTAAGCGGCGCGCCGGTTGAGGTGCACCTCCTCGCGATCAACGACTTCCACGGCAATCTCGACCCACCCGCAGGCGGCGTCTTCGTGGTAGACCGCGCCGCTCCTCTGACGCGTGCATCGGTTCCTGGCGGCGGCGCACCGCGCCTTGCGACGGCAGTGCAGGAATTGAGCAAGCGCCCCAACACGGTGATGGTGGCGGCGGGCGACCTGATCGGCGCGTCCCCGCTTCTCTCCAGCCTGTTCCACGATGAGCCGACCATCGAGGCGCTGTCGCAGATGGGCCTTGCGATCACTTCAGTCGGCAATCACGAATTCGACGAGGGCTGGCAGGAAGTGCGCCGCATGCAGAATGGCGGATGCCATCCAGTGGATGGTTGCAAGGGACCGAAACCGTTCGCGGGCGCGAAGTTCGAATACCTCGCAGCCTCAACCTATCTCGATGACGGCACGACGCTGTTTTCGCCCTACACGATCCGCGAATTCGGCGGCGTGAAAGTGGGCTTCATCGGCCTGACGCTGGAAGGCACGCCGGATGTGATCACCCCGGCGGCGCGCGCTGGCATCACGTTCAAGGACGAAGCCGAGACGGTGAACGCGCTGGTGCCGCAGCTTCAGGCCAAGGGCGTGCAGGCCATCGTCGTGCTGTTGCACGAGGGTGGCTACACCACGAACGCACAGGATGATTGCCGAGGCCTCAGCGGCACGATCACCGAGATCGTTCCGAAATTCGACAAGGCGGTCGACGTGGTCGTCAGCGGCCACACCAATGGCATCTATATCTGCACCGTCGATGGCCGGTTGGTGACGAGCGCGGGCGCCTACGGCACGCGGATTACCGACATCACCCTCATGATCGACTCGAAGAGCGGCGACGTGATCGGCGCCAAGGGTCGCGATGTTCCGATCGCTGAGACAGCCTTTGCCGAAGATCCCGCACAGGTCGCGCTTATCGGCGCCTACCGCAAACAGGCTGAGCCGCTGATGAAGCGACGCGTTGGCGCCATCAAGGCCGACATCACGCGTCGTGGCGGCCTAAGCGGCGAAAGCGCGATGGGCGACATCATCGCGGACTCGATGCTCGAAGCGGCGCGCCGCGTGGACAGCAAGGTCGACATCGGTTTCATGAACCCGGGCGGCATCCGCTCTGACCTGCCTCTCCACGATGGCGGCCAGGTGACCTTCGCAGACATCTTCGCCGTGCAGCCCTTCGGCAATGACCTTGTCGTGCTGACGCTCACAGGCGCCGACATCAAGACGATCCTGAAGCAGCAATACCAGACAAGCGGCAACAACATCCTGCAGGTGTCGAGCGGCTTCGCGTTCACGTGGAAACAGGCTGTCGGACAGCCGATCGAGCTTGTGCCGGGATCGGTGACGCTCAATGGCGAGCCGATCGTGGCGACGCAGACCTATCGCGTGGTGACGAACAACTTTCTCGCGGGCGGAGGCGACAGCTTCTTCGGGTTCAAGACGGGGACCAACCGCGTCACCATCGGCAGCGACATAGATGCGCTGGAGGCCTACTTCAAAAATCACTCGCCGATCACGCCTGCAATCAAAGGGCGGATCAAGAAGGTGGATTGAAGCGCGTTGAGCTTAAGGCCTCGTGGTTCGACGGGCGCGAGCTTCGCTCGCTGCTCACCATGAGGCCCTTCGCCAACTATCCACGCTAGGCCTCATGGTAAGCAGGCCCGCAGGGCCGTCCGTCGAACCACGAGGGCGGGCTCACTCCATCATCGCCGCCGCCGCCTTCGCCTCGTCCAGGCGCACCGGCATCATCTTCGCACGCATCATTTCATACCGCGCACGCACTTCAGGCGGGGCGAGCTCCGGCCTGCCTGACTCGAACGGTGGCGCCGGCGCGTACTCCAACCCAAGCTGGACGGTCTTCGCAAAATCCTCGCCGGCAATCTCCGCCATCGCCGTGAATGCGAAGTCGATGCCTGCCGTCACACCGCCGCCTGTGATGATGTTGCCATCGCGCACAACGCGCGCCGGATCATGGATGGCCCCGAACAGCGGCAGCAGCTCCGCATAGGCCCAGTGGCACGCCGCGCGCTTGCCCTTCAGCAGCCCGGCGGCGCCGAGGATCAGCGACCCGGTGCAGACCGAGGTGATGTAGCGCGCGCCGAGCGCAAGGCGCCGGATCTCTGACGTGAACGCCGTGTCCTGTGCGATCCTGGTGGCCCCTACACCTCCGGGAACACAGATGAGGTCGCAGCTTCTGATATCCGCGATCCGCGTCGTGCCGCCGAAGGTGAGGCCGTCAGCCTCCACCGCGCCGCCTGCCGGGCTTGCCACGACCGTCTCCGATCCGGGCAGCCGGCTCAGCACCTGGTGAGGGCCGGTGAAGTCGAGATGCGTCATGCCCGGCCAGATAGCGAACACCGTTCTGAATGTCGTTCCGGCTTCTGTCGGCATGATTTCGTCCGTCATAGGGGGAGGAACCTCGCTCTACGCGGCCTGTGTGCCCGAAATTACGTTTGGCTGGAATGACAACGTTGCCTCTTTTTCTGCCACCGTCGATCTGTTAGACCGTTTGCATGGCGAAGACTCCTGCACATCGACCGCTGAAGCCAAGGACTATCGGCGTCCTGATCTTCGAGGACTTCCAGCTGCTCGATGCGGCGGGACCGATCGGCGCATTCGAGATGCCGATGCGAGGAATGGAGCCGCCGCCCTACCACCTGACGGTTATCGCGCCTGAAGCTGGACCCGTGCGATCTTCCTCAGGCGTGGTGTGGTTGGCGGAAGCGATGCCGCGCGCGCCGAAATACGACACCGTGATCATCGCGGGGGGCATGGGCACACGTGCCGTCATGCTTGATCCCAGGGTTCAGGCGTTCGTGAAGGCCGCGATGAAGTCGGCCCGGCGCGTCTGCTCGGTCTGCTCTGGCGCCTACGTTCTCGCGCAGGCGGGCGTGCTGGACGGCAAGCGGGCGACGACCCATTGGGGCCGGACGCCGGATTTCCAGAAACGCTATCCCGACGTGCGGCTGGAGCCGGACTGCATCTACACGCATGACGGCAAGCTGTGGACTTCGGCTGGGATCACGGCTGGGATAGATCTGGCGCTGGCGCTGATCGCCGATGATCTCGGTGAGGAAGTCTCGCGCCGCTCAGCGCAGGAGCTGGTGGTTTATCATCGGCGACCAGGCGGGCAGTCACAATTCTCCGCCCTGCTGGATATCGAACGGATCGATGGCCGGTTCACCCCCCTGCTCGGCTGGATGCGGGAACGGCTGCATGAGGATCTTTCGATCGAGACGCTGGCAGCCCAGTCCAACATGAGCCCGCGGAATTTTGCCCGCGCCTTCGCTTCGGAAGCCGGAACCACACCGGCCAAGGCGGTCGAACGCCTGCGGCTGGAGAGCGCTCGTGAGCGGGTGGAACACACCAGCGAGCCAATCGATGTGGTGGCGCAAAATGTCGGGTTCGGCGATCCGGAGCGGATGCGGCGGGCCTTCGTGCGCGCGTTCGGTCAGCCGCCGCAGCAGCTACGCAGACTTGCGCGGGCCGCGCTTGCTCAGTCCGGCGAAGTGTAACGGGCAATACGCCCGTCGAGTTCGGCCAGACGCATACGCCAGATGAGCAGTTCGCGGGCGGTCAAACCCCCTTCAGCCGGGGAAACCGGCTCAAGGGATGCCAGATCCGTCGCAATCCGCTCACGGCGTTCGCGCAGCATTTGCAGTGTTTCTATGCGGGCGTCTTGGTGGTGCATGATGGAGAAAATAGGAAGCATGGAGCCGAAGACGAGTCGACTCTCGCGTGTAGAGAATTGATCACGAAATGCAGACGCCTCAGGCGCCCTTGATCGCCCCGACAAATGGCAGGCCGCGCATCTTTCCGGCATCGTCCATGCCGTAGCCGACGAGATAGCGCGGCGGCGCATCCCAGGCCCAGGCGTCCAAGCCTTCAACAGCCACTTCCGGTTTTCGGGCAAAAACGCAGGTCAACACTTCGGCCGCGCCCTTGGCTTCAAGGTGGTGCCGGGCAAAGGCGATGGTCCGGCCGCTGTCGAAAACGTCGTCAATCAGCAGGGCGCCCCGCCCCTCGACCGGTCGGGAGATGTCGGCCCGCACGACGATGCGGCCAGAACTGACCCGCTCATCATGGTAACTTTCAAGCCAGAGCGCGTCGAACCCGAGGTCCAGACCGCGAGCCATCAGGGCGCGCATCAGGTCCGCGGCAAAAGGCGTCGCGCCCAGCAGCGTCACGATACCGGTCCACGGCCGGCCCTGAAGGCGCGGCGCGAGCCGGTCGGCCAGCGCGCAGACACGGGCATCGACCTCTGCCGGGGTGAGCAGGACATCGACGTTGGGCGGGACGAAGGGCTCAGTTATGGCCAGCCTCCGTCACGGCGGGAGCGACATGCGCCGGTTCAGGGGCATGGTCCGCAGCCGGGGCCTTGGCCTCGTCAGTGTGCGCAACTGCTTGAGTAGGTTCAGGTTCTGGGGCGGAGGCGGGGGTGGCTTCGATCTGGGTTTCGCCGCCGCCGGTCTCGCCGTCCGGATAGGCAAAGGTGACGGTCAGGCGGTAGGTTTCGACCGGGGGAGCCTCGAAGCGGGAGGTGAATTCGGTCCGCTCGCCCGGTTTCAGCTCGGTCACAGCCAGCTTGTCGGTCCAGGTCTGGACCTCCTTGCCACCCTCATCCTTCAGCGTGACGCGCAGTTCCGGGGTCGGGCGGGCCTCGTCGCTATTGTTTACCGCAGATCCGGTGACGGTCAGCACCGGAGTGGTGCCGTCGAACGACCGTTTGGCGTTCACGTTTTCAAGCGTCAGGCCGAACCGGTTCACGTCCAGCCCGACCAGCCGGTAGATCGAGGCGGCGCGCGGGAAGGCCTGGGCCACCTCGTTCCGGAACAGGACGGCACCGCCGACCAACGACAAGAAGAGGACGCCGGTTGCACCCCATGCGATGCCCACGGCGCGGCCCTGGGCTTTCTTGCGCTTGGCATGCTCGCGGGCGCGGTATTCGGCATGGGGACCGGCGCGGGCCTTGGAATTGGCCTGGGCGGTCTGGCGCAGGCGTTCGACCTGTTCACGGGTCAGGCCGGTATCGTCCTGCGTGACGGTTGTTTCGCCCTCTTCCTGCAGTTTTGCATGCCAGGCATGGCCGCAGGTGGCGCAACGCACGCGCCGCCCCTCCTTACCGATGGAGGAGTCCTCGGCGAAGTACCGCGTATCGCATGAGGGGCAGACCAGGATCATCGTACTATCGGAATCACACTTACGGTTAATATAGTCCAATTGGGGCTGGAATCTGATCCGCCGGGACGGATGGGATCCCAAAGGGGTAGCCCGTAGGGGTAGCGTGTGGAGTATGATGCCAGAACAGCAATTTCCCAGTGATGAACCGGTTTTGAGGTTTGACCGCGTCGGGCTCTCTTATGGGCCTGATCTGGACGTGCTTGCCGATGTTTCGATGACTTTACGTCCCGGTTCCATGACTTTTCTCACCGGACCATCAGGCGCGGGGAAGTCGACACTGCTGAAACTGGCCTATCTGGCGCTCCTCCCCACCGCCGGGCGGGTGTCAGTGTTCGGGGGCGACACCAGCACTCTGCGGCGGCGCGACCTTGCCGGGCTAAGGGGGCGAATCGGGGTGGTGTTCCAGGAATTCCGCCTGCTTGACCATCTTTCCGCCTACGAGAACGTCGCCCTGCCCCTGCGCGTCATGGGCCGGAAGGAAGGCAGCTACCGGAAGGACGTTGTCGATCTGCTTACCTGGGTTGGGCTGGGCGACCGCCTGGACGCCAAGCCTGCCACCCTGTCTGGCGGCGAGAAACAGCGGGTCGCCATCGCTCGGGCGGTGGTGGTCAAACCCGATCTGATCATCGCGGACGAGCCGACCGGCAATGTCGACGAGGAGATGGGCGAGCGCCTGTTCCGCCTTTTCCGCGAACTCAACCGTCGGCTCAAGACGACGGTGCTGATCGCTACGCATGACATTGCGCTGGTGCGCCGCACCAAGGCCGACGTGCTCCGTCTTGCCGACGGGATGGTGGTGAAGTTGCCCGCTTCGCCCGTCACACCAGAGGTGACGGCGTGAGCCGCGCTGCCGCTCCCCTGCTGCCACGCGAAGACGCGCGCGAGGCGGCGCTGTTCTTTGTCGTCTGCACGCTGTGCTTTCTTGCAGCCTTTTCCGGGCTCGTGGCGCGCGCCGCCTATGCGGCCGCTGGCGAATGGACGAGCGATGTTGCCGGGCAGATCACGGTGCGTGTGCGCGGGTCGGATGCCGACACGACACGCGCCGTCGAGCTCATGAATGCGACGCCAGGCATCGCATCGGCGCATGCGCTTACCCGCGAAGAATCCGAGGAGTTGCTGAAGCCTTGGCTGGGGCCGGCGGGCGTGCCGGCGGACCTGCCCTTGCCGCATCTCATCGCGGCAGAAGCGGAGCGCGGCGCGAGCGGCGTCGGCGAGCGCGTTGGCGCGGCCCTGGGAGCCGCGAAGATAGACGCGAAGGTCGATGACCACGCCATCTGGTCGGCCGACGCGCGACGCGCGACGGACACGATCGGCATCGTGGCACTGTCTGCTGTCCTGTTGCTCGGAGCGACCGGAATCGTTGTGATCGCCTTCGCGACGCACGCGACGCTGCTGGCGCGTAAGGACATTGTCGAGCTGCTGCATCTGACCGGTGCAAAGGACAGCTTTATCGCCGCCTTGTTCGAGCGGCGCTTTTTGATGCTCGGCGTGCAGGCTGGCGCACTGGGGGCCTTGCTGGCGTTTGGCGCGGCGGCCTTCATTCTGTTCGCGGTGCGGCAGGCCGACGAGCAGGCATGGCTGCTGCCGCAGCTGTCATTATCACTGGCGGACGGGCTTATTCTTGGCCTCGCTCCGCTGATTGCGGGGGCCGCCTCCATGGTCGCCGCAAAGGTGACCGTGATGCGGTCCCTTTCGGACATGGTCTAAGGCTAGTGTCTGGGTCTAAGGCCAAAAGGGTTTGGAAACGCGATCCATCTGGTATGAGCTGACCCGTGAGAATCGTTCTGCGCACCCTGGTCATCCTGATCACCGTCGTCCTGCTTGCGGCGGGCTGGGATTTTTCGCGCTTCGTGGCGCGGGCCGATCGCGCGGTGACGCCTGATCCGCCGATGAATGCGGATGCTGTCACTGCCCTGACCGGCAAGGCCGATGCGCGGATCATCACGGCGATCCAGCTGGCGGATTCGCTCGACCTGCCGCTGCTTATCTCCGGCGTTAACATCGACACGACGCCGGCTGACATTGCGCGGATTTCCAACGTGTCGATCAAACATATCGATTGCTGCGTCACGCTCGGCAAGGCGGCGGCGACGACCGAAGGCAATGGCGCGGAAGTCGCCGACTGGGCGCACCGCACGAAGGTGAAGCGCATCATCGTCGTCACGTCAGAGTATCACATGGACCGGGCGTTGCTGGAGCTTCAGCGCGCCATGCCGGAGGGGACGTTCATTCCACACGCAGTCATGTCGACCAAGGTTCGCCCAGGCGACTGGTACAAGGATGTCGCCACCGCGAAAGTGCTGCTTGAAGAATGGGTCAAGTTCAGGCTGGCCGGTTTGCGTGGCGCAGCGCTCGACCAGGGACGCACGGGATGACCATTATCCGATCGGCGCTCTATGCGCTCTGGTTCTATCTGACCATGGCGGTTATAGGCCTGCTGGCGATGCCGTTCTCGATAGTCTCGCGTCGCTTCGCCGTCGGTTCAGTGCGTTTCTACGCGAACGCGCAGGCGTTCGGCCTTTGGCTGATCTGCGGCATCAGCACCGAAGTCCGCGGCAAGGAACACCTGCCGAAGGACGGGCCTGGCCTCATCGCGATGAAGCACCAATCGACCTACGACACGATCGGCCCGTTCATCTTCATGGAGAACCCGGCCTACATCCTGAAGAAGGAGCTGTTGAAAGCGCCGGTGTTTGGCGTCTACGCCTCGCGCGTCGGCATTCCGATTGATCGCGCCGGCGGCGCCAAGACGATGCGCCTTATGCTGGCGGCAGCGAAGAAGGCGACAGCGGGCGGCCAGCAGATCGTGATCTTTCCTGAAGGCACACGGCAACTGCCTGACACGCCCGCCGACATCAAGCCGGGCATCGTGCTGCTGTATAACGAACTCAAGGTTCCGTGCGTGCCGATCGCGCTGAACACCGGTCTGTGCTGGCAGGGTTCCGGATTCCTGCGCAAGCCGGGGCGGATCGTCTTCGAGATTTTGCCGCCAATACCACCCGGGCTGAAGCGCGAGGCATTCACGCAAGCGCTCAAAGACGCACTGGATCCGGCGACAGAGCGGCTAGTGGCCGAAGGGCGCGCGGCGCAAAAATAGCTACGGTTTCTTCCCGTCGACATCACGCCCGAAGTTCGCCACCGCCGTATCCTGTCCCGCGTCGATGATCTCGCGGCGGATGCCGCGCGCGTGGGTGAAGACGTCGAACAGCTTCTGGCCGTCGCCATTGCGGATTGCCTTGCGCAACGCCGTCAGATCATCATCGAAGCGGCCGAGCACTTCGAGGACGGCTTCCTTGTTGTTGAGAAAGACGTCGCGCCACATCGTGGGATCGGACGCTGCGATCCGCGTGAAGTCGCGGAAACCAGCAGCGGAGAATTTCACCACCTCGCCTTCGGTCACAGCTTCCATGTCGTAGGCGGTGGCGACCATGTTGTAGGCGATCAGGTGCGGCAGGTGGCTGGTGACGGCGAGCACAATATCGTGGCGCTGCGCATCCATGCGCTCGACCTTGGAGCCGAGCGCGGTCCAGAACGCAGCGAGCTTGTCTGTAGCCGCCACATAGTCGGGCGAGCCGCCCTGCTCCGGCGTGAGGATGCACCAGCGGCCGTCGAAGAGGCTTGCAAAACCGGCGTCGGGGCCAGATTTTTCCGTACCCGCAATGGGGTGGCCGGGAATGACATGGATGTCGGCGCGGCCTAGCGAGCGGAAGTCGCGCGCGACATTGCCTTTCACGGAGCCAACATCCGTGAGGATGGCGCCGGGCTTCATTGCAGTGATGCTGGCGCGAGCTGTCGCCCCCATCGCGCCGACGGGGACGCAGTGAAAAACGGCGTCGGCATCGGCGACGGCTTCCTCGATCGTGTCAGCGGGCTTTCCGAAACCGATTTTGCCGGCGCGGGCGAGCGCCTGAGGGTTGCCGTCGAACAGCATGACCTCGCCCGCCGCGCCGCTCTCCTGCGCGGCCCGCGCGATGGAGCCGCCAATCAGGCCAACGCCGATGATGGCGATCCTGTTGAAGATCAAGTCAGCCATCGAATCACTTGCCCAGGAAGTCTTTCAGCAGCCGCAGCGCTGCGTTGTTACCGTCGACCGTCCCGATCGAGATGCGCAGATGGTTCGGCATCTTATAGCCTGCGAGACCGCGTAGCGTGACGCCGTTGTTCTTGCAGTGCTCCAGCGCCTCGGCCGCGGTCCTGCCCTTGGTGGTCGGAAACTCCACGACAACGAAATTGCCGACACCATCGATGATCGGCAGGCCGAGCTTCTTCAGTTCATCCGAGACGCGCGCGAATTCGCTGTCATTGTGGGCGAGCGACGCTTCCGTAAACGCATCGTCCTCGATCGCGGCGATCGCGGCAGACTGCGCCGGCAGATTGACATTGAATGGCATGCGGACTTTTTCGAGCGCGGCCACGACGCGAGCGGGCGCGTAGCTCCAGCCGACGCGCAGGCCGGCGAGACCATACAGTTTCGAGAACGTCCGGGTGATCAACACATTGCCGTATTGCGAGGCCAGTTCGATCCCCGACGCGTAGTCGTTCTTGCGCACGAACTCCGCATAGGCGCCGTCGAGCACCAGCAGGACGTTAGACGGCAGGCCAGCGTGGAGGCGTTTCACCTCGTCATACGGCAGGTAGGTGCCGGTCGGGTTGTTGGGGTTGGCGAGCCAGACGATCTTCGTCTTCCGCGTCACGGCGGCCAGGATTGCGTCGACGTCGGCGGTGAAGTTGTCCTCCGCCACTTCGACAACGGTCGCGCCCTGTTGCTGGGTGATGATCGCGTAGATGGCGAAAGCGTGGGCGGTGTTGATGGCTTCATCGCCGGGGCCGAGGAAGGCGCGGCCGAGCATCAGGAAGATTTCGTCGGAGCCGGCGCCGACCACGATGCGGCTGGCGTCGAGGCCATGCTTTTTCGCAATAGCGGCCTTCAGCGCCTTGGCCTGTCCATCGGGGTAGAGCTCGAGTTTCGCGGCAAGCTCCGCATAAACTTCACGCGCACGCGGGGAAGCGCCGAGCGGGTTCTCGTTCGAGGCCAGCTTGTAGCTTGGCCCGTCCGTGTATTTGGGAGCTTCGCCCGGAACATAGGCGTTTACGCCAGCGAGCTGCGGCAAGGGCTTGGGGAGTTCGGACATGGATGGCCCCTTATCAGGGCCGAGGCCGTACCCCGATAACCCGGAGGCCGTCCAGCCCCGCATCCTTCGCCAACGCAATCCGGCGATCATCGGGGGCGACAAATTCCGACATGCGGATCAACGCCAGCGAACGGGCGCGCGCCACGACTTCAGCTTTGATGCCCACCCCGGCGAGCAGCTTGTCAGCCGTCCAGTGGTCGTCATGGGCGGTCGCGAGCGTGTCGTCGTCGCCTGAGGATTCGAGCGGAATGCGGCCGACGATGGCCACGCGCGGGCCTTCTTCCAGGCGGCCCGGCAGGCTGGGCCAGCCGCAACCGATCATCAAATCGCCAAACCGGCTTTCGTTCAGCATCGGCCACCACTGTCCGGAGCCCGCATGCTCGGGCCATGACAGGCAGGCCAGGGCGCTAGTTTCGGTCGCGACGCGCTCGAGCGCATCGCGAATGCCGACGAGCGGAATGAGGTCAGGTCCGAAGCCGAAATAGCTGCGTCCGGCCTCCAGGGTCAGGGTCACATCGCCACCGGCGACGTAAACAGCCTTCAGGCCGCGCGCGGCAGCAACATCGCCACACATGGAGCGCCAGAGGCGGGCAATGGCTTCAGGCGGCGCGCCGATGGCGGCAGCATCGCGGCACAGGCGGCGCATCTCGACGGCTTCACGCGCAGGAAAAAATCCAAGCGTTCCCGCCCCCGGCTGAGGAGCATCCCTCAGCTCGCGCCATTTCAAGGCAAGTGAGGCCAGGAAGGTATCGCTCATGGCCTCGGATGAATTGCGGAAGCTATCAGCTGCCATATCACTCAACAAAATACACGCTCCCCAACAGGCGACTGTCATACGACAGAAATGGCCCGACAAGAACCCTCCAGCAGGTGAGTCTTGCAGCCGGCGGGCGAATGCTTCGTTCCGTTAGCGGCCTGAATCGGCCCGTGATGGTGAATCTCTCCGCGTCGCAGCCGCGGTTTTGGTGTCGCCCCTGCCCCGCGGACATTGTAAGAGCATGGACGGCGGGCGGGTTCCGGGACGCGTTAGAACACAAGGTAAATTGACGGGGACTCTCATTCAGCGTGAACGTCGCAAGGCCAACGCGCCGGGCACGCGATTTGCTGCGCAGGGCGCCATGAAACACTCACCAGCTCTTCTCTCGATTTTCGCGGTATCTCTTGCCGTATCAGCCTGCAATCCGGCAGCGAAGGCAGTCGCCAGCGACACCCCTTCGGGCCCTTATCGCGTTGTGTCGGTCGCCGACATTTTCGCCGACGCGCCGAAACTGACGCCCAACGGCGACATCAAGGCCTTCATTCGCGACCGCCTCGACTGGGCCTACGCGCCAGGCCGCATACCACTGGCCGTCATGGACCCCGAGGCCGACCTTCGCCTGCAGACAGTGGTCACGCCCGAAGCGGTGCACACGGCCGAGACGCAACTGGCGGCAGAAGGCCACCGCGGCGCGCAGATGATCCTTGCGATGGATGGCGGCCTCGATGCGCAACCCAGCCTTGCCGAACTTGCCGCGTCAGGCTTCGAGCCGGCGCAGATTTTCGTCGGCGGCATCGAGTCGACGATGGGCGACAGCCCGGAAGCCAAGTCCAGGCGTGAGGTGCTGGCCAAGCTGAAAGACCGCTATCCGATGGCCAAGATGGCGCTTGGCCTCGCGCTGACGGATCAGGCCGACCCGAAGGAGCGCGCCGAGGGCGTGCGCCTCGTGTCGGAGTTGCACGACCTCGATCCGCTGCTGCTGCAGACCGTTGTGTCGACCTTCTACTTCATGAACCCGACGGTTGCGGAAGCGGACACCGCCGCGCGCCAGATGCTTGAAGCCTACATGACGGGCTATCTCCCGAAGGTGAAAGCGGGCGATCCCGTGATGCAGGGCGCATCGATCGCCCTCGCTTCGATGCTGGAAAACGGGCGCGGCGGCCCGAAGGATGTCGATCGCGCCGTGCAGGTTTACTCCGACGCCATCCGCCGGACCCACCTAACGTGCCAGCCCCAGGCCGTCGACGCGCTGAAGCGCCTGAACAAGCCGATCCCGGAAGGCACAGGGCCCGCCTGTCAGCAGCAGCCTGCGGACAAGCCACTCGGCCAGTAAGGCGCTGCGGCAACTCCTGACAGCCAACCTGCGCCTGTCCTGAATCGGGACGGCGCGGTTTTGCCTTCGGCGCAAACCAGCGCAATCGCTAAAGCTGCTGCTAACTGCTGGGGACTATCCTGAAATCGGCCCGAACCAACCTCGCCGGGCCAGAACAGGAAACGTCCATGTCCTTCACCATGACCTCGAGCGTCAGGAAGGTATCCGACCACTTCGAACCAGAAGCCGCCCTTGATCCGCAACAGCAGCGCGCGCTGCGCGGTCATCTCGAACAGATCGACTTCGCCGCCTTTGCCGCCAATCGCGAGATTGTCGCGAAGACGCTTGGCCACGCGGACCTCGATCAGTTCCAGCGTCTCGCCGTCGCCGCAGCCCACGCGCGCGCCCGTTGGCTCGGCGCATCGATCGCGCTGTCGACGAAGAGCGACACGCCCTCGCCGGAGGATGTGCAGCAGGTCGCGAACCTGAGAAAGACATTTGATGAATTGACG
The DNA here is from genome assembly GCA_040398425.1 of Hyphomonadaceae bacterium. Lineage (GTDB taxonomy): Bacteria > Pseudomonadota > Alphaproteobacteria > Caulobacterales > Hyphomonadaceae > UBA7672. Next base: position 35,026 of record JBBATZ010000017.1, on the reverse strand, counting down.
GAGGCCTATGATGGCCTGCGCCGCCTGGTCGAGCGCGGCTACCTGCCCTATCGCGCCAAGCCCTAAATCGCGACACGCGCTCCAGACAACGCGGAACCGCCGGGAGGGGGCTCCTCCGGCGGTTCAAGGCTCTGGCGGCTGGATCATTGGGGCACAGGGCTACCAAGCTGTCCGGCTCGGTTTGTCGAGGGAGTTTCCGACCGGATGACGCACCTGCCGGCCCCCAGTCTGAGTGGGGCTCCGGCGGGGTTGGTCTGGCTTACGAGCTGAGAGCGGCTTCGTTCTTCTCGCCCGTGCGGATGCGCATGACCTGCTCGAGGTCGAGCACGAAGATCTTGCCATCGCCAATCTTGTTGGTGTTGGCGGCTTGCGTGATCGAGTCGATGACCTTCTCGAGGATCGCGTCGGAGACAGCGACCTCGATGCGCACCTTCGGCAGCAGGCGCACTTCGTATTCAGCGCCGCGGTAGACTTCGGTCTTCCCTTGCTGGCGGCCATAGCCGCGAACTTCGGTCACTGTGACGCCCGATGCGCCTGCGGCGGTGACGGCATCGAGAACGGCGTCGAGGCGGCTGGGTTTGAAGACGGCGGTGACGTATTTCATGGGGCAATCCCTTCCCGTTTCAGCTATGCGGGATGGCCCGCTTCGGATCTACATATATTGCATCACTTACACATCTTCAACACCTATTTTTGGGTTTTTTCGCTTCGATCGCGAAATGACTGCTTTCCGGTGACTCTCACAACCCGGCCCGCCGTCACGGCCTTTCCGGGCTGAATATAGAGGCGCTTTATCGCCTCGATCATCAGGACGCCCCCAAATCCGGCCCAGGCAAAGCGGCCGATCTTTTCCCACGCATCGCCTGCCCCCGTGATGATTCCCCAGTCGATCGGGGGAGCATAAAGCGCGCGCGCCGAGGCCTGGGGCGCGAACATCGCGTCTTCCAGCAGCCGCGTGAGCTGTATGCGCGTGTAGGGCCGGCCGTGCCCGAAAGGCGTAGATTCAGCGCGCGCCCACAGCCCGCGCCGGTGCGCCACGATGATCAGGATGCGCGCTTCAGGGGCGGCAACCCGCCAGATTTCGCGCAGCAGCCTGTTGGGGCTCTCCGCCTCCTCCAGCGCGTGACAGACGACGATGCGATCGAAGAGCGCGTCGGGAAAAGGCAGCCGCTCGTCCTCCACAAGCGTAGTGAGACCCTTGCCCTCCGCCGGCCAGCGTTCGGCGCCCTGCAGGGCGGGGGCAGCGGAGATCACCCGCCGGGCCCCGCCACGGAACCGGTCCAGCAGCGCGTCGGCGTGACCGATCCCCAGCACATCGAGCCCGTTGGCGGCCGGCCACAGGGCGGCGACGCGCTTGTCGATCATCTCTGACGTCAGGCGTCCGAGCGCAGAGCCGTAGAAGGCCTGCTGCCTGTCGATGTCGAAGCGCATGCCCTAACCTCTGGCCCGTCCTAGGCTCCACATTGGCCCTGCGCCTATATAGGGCGTGCACAGCCGCGAAAGGTAAACCCACGTGACCAAAGCGATCGTCCACATTTTCCCCTGCCTGAAGGACAATTACGGTTTCCTGCTGCACGAGCCCGCAACGGGGGAGACGGCCACGATCGACACGCCGGAAGCCGGTAAGATCCTTGCCGAGGCCGAGTCGAAGGGCTGGACCATCACACAGATCTGGAACACCCACTGGCACCCGGATCATGCCGGCGGGAATGCCGAGATCGTTGCGAAGACGAGCGCCAAAGTTGTCGGCCCGCAGGAGGTTGACCGCATCGGGGCCGCACCCGACCGCATCCTGCACGAGGGCGATACGGTGGAGCTCGGCGGCCTCAGGGCGAGCGTGATCGAGACGCCGGGGCACACGCTGGGCCACATCGTATTTCATCTCGCCGACCAAAAGATCGCCTTCGTCGGCGACACGCTCTTCGCGCTCGGTTGCGGCCGCCTGTTCGAAGGCACGCCGGCGCAGATGTGGGACAGCCTCGGCAAGCTGCGCGCCCTGCCCGACGATACGGTGGTCTATTGCGCGCACGAATACACCGCATCGAACGCGGCGTTTGCTTTGAGTGTCGATGGCGGGAATGCGGACCTTGTCACCTATGCCGACGAGGTGAAAGCAAAACGCGCGAAAGACATCGCGACAGTGCCGACCACCATCGGCAAGGAGAAGCGCGCCAATCCTTTCCTGCGTGCCGACGATCCGAAGCTGCAGGCGGCGGTTGGGCATGCGGGCGATGCAGTGGCGACGTTTGCCGAAGTACGCGAGCGGAAGAACAGTTTCTGATGGCCAAGCTCATGACACTCGACGACGTCATCCGCACGCTGGACCTCAAGCCCCATCCCGAAGGCGGCTGGTACCGTCAGACGCATCGCGTCGAGCCCGCTACCGGCGAGCGCTCGCCCGGCACGGCGATCTACTATGCGCTGGGCGCAGGAGAGCGGTCGCACTGGCACCACGTCGACGCGACGGAGATCTGGCACTGGTATGCAGGCGCCCCTCTGGAGCTGTGCCTCGCGGCGTCCGATCTCGACGCACCAATTGCGCATGTGCTGGGGCCGGGCATCGCAGCAGGGCAAAAGCCACAGATCGTGGTAGAGCCGCGTCACTGGCAGGCCGCACGCACACTGGGCGCGTGGACGCTGGTGGGCTGCACCGTGTCGCCGGGCTTCGATTTTGCGGGGTTCGTGATGGCTGCGCCCGACTGGTCGCCGGGAGCCGCCTAGAGTCAACCGGCCGAGCGGGAGGCGGTCAGCACTTTCGTGACTTCTTCCGGCGTGACGCGGCCGGCCCAGGAGTCTTCCGGGTTCACTTCGACGATCAGCTCGCCTTCCTTGAACGTCACCTTCGGCGCCTTGGCGCGGCGAACGGTGACTTTCTCGATCTTGGAGGCTGCGCGACCGGCGCTGCCGTTGGCGTTCTTGACGCCGAGCACGAGGATGCTGAGCGCGTCAGCGGCCCAGGCTTCATTGTTCGAGAACGCCTGCGTACCCCAGATTGCGATGTCGTGGCCGGCGAGCTTGCTGAGTTGGCTGGCGGCGTTAGCGCGCATCGAATCGAGCGAAGCGGTCATCGCGGGCGAGGACAGCGGCGGCACACGGCCGGCCGGATCAGCAGGAGCGCCCGCAGGATTGTGGAGGTAGGAGACGACGTTGCCGGCCTTGGTGACCTTGAGAACGGTGCGGCCAGTGTAGTCCATGAAGAAGGTATCGCCGCGCTGGCCTGCGACCGGCATCAGCGAGAGAATTTCGTTCGAGCCTTCCTGCTGCAGCAGCACGACGGAACCGCGTTGTTCCAGCACGAAGCTCTTGGTGGCGGAGGAACCGAGGTCGACATACTTGGTGCCGCCGGCGTCGAGCATCATGGCGGCATTGGAGCGGGTGGTGGCGAAGGTAGGGGGCGGAAGCTGCGAAGGTTGCTGCGCCAGCGCCGGGGCGACGAATCCAGCGGAGCCGGCAATTGCCAGCATCAAGGCTGCGACGCGACGCGCAGGAGGGTTCAGATCCATCAAGTTCATCCCCGCCATAGACACGGCAAAGGGGGCGATTCTTTGTTCGCAACAGGAGCCCCACCGGCCACGTTGGGGCCATTCAGCGGCAGAGGCAAGAACTCTGACCCATTTAGAATCAGTGCTTTAGCTATGAGTGGCGTAGCGTTGCCCAGAGTCCTCGGTGGGTCCTCAATTCCTATCCTGCGATGAATTGTCCGCCGTTTGCCGTCAGCGTCGCGCCGGTGATGAACCCTGAGTCCTGTCCCGACAGGAACGAGACGCAGGCTGCGATCTCTTCGGCCTTGCCCAGACGGCCGACAGGGATGGTGGCGATGATGCTCTCAAGCACTTTCTCGGGCACCGCCTGCACCATCTCTGTGTCGATGTAGCCCGGGCAGATGACGTTCACGGTGATGCCCTTCTTCGCGTTCTCCTGCGCGAGCGCCTTGGTGAAGCCGATCAGGCCGGCCTTGGCCGCGGAATAGTTCACCTGCCCCACCTGCCCCTTCTGGCCGTTGATCGAGGAGATGTTGACGATGCGGCCATAGTTCCGGTCACGCATGCCTTCGATCGTAAGGCGGCACAGATTGAAGGCGGAGGTCAGGTCGACGCGGATGACGTCGTCCCACTGCTGGCGCGTCATGCGATGGAGTGTGGCGTCGCGCGTGATGCCGGCATTGTTGACCAGCACCTCGACGGGGCCGAGATCCTTGGTGATCTGCGCGATCCCTTCGGCGCAGGCGTCATAGTCGCCGACATCCCACTTGAAACATTTGATGCCGAGTTCCTCGGCGCACTTGCTGGCGGCTTCGTCATTGCCGGCGTAGTTCGCCGCGACCTTGAAACCGTCCTTCACCAGCCGTTCGGAGATGGCCCGACCGATCCCGCGCGTTCCCCCCGTAACAAGCGCCACCTTCGTCATTGCCGTCTCCTCCTGATCACGAGCCAGTGATCATTCTATACCCCTTTCATACGCAGAGGTCGCGTGGCTGGACATGCTCCGTAAAAAAATGCTGCACCTCTGCTGCGCACATCGTTTCAGTGTGCAGGTGCGTAAAAGACGTGCTACGAGCGTGGTTGAAACCGCTTTGAACGCGCTGTCCGACGGTAGCCTTACGTAGCGGAATGGATAGCCGACGGGAGATGGACCTTTGACGCAAGCCAACGGTGCGCACGGCGATCGGATCGTCATCAAGAAGTACGCCAACCGGCGCCTCTACGACACTTCGGCCAGCGCGTACGTCACGCTTGAGCATCTCTCCGAACTCACCCGCAAGGGCAAAGAATTCATCGTGCAGGACGCGAAGTCGGGCGAGGATCTCACCCGCGCCGTTCTCGCCCAGATCATTTTCGAGCAGGAAAACAAGAAGGACGGCGTGCTGCCCGTCTCCTTCCTGCGCCAGCTCATCCAGTTCTACGGCGACAACTTCCAGACCATGCTGCCGGCCTATCTCGAAATGTCGATGAAGACGTTCAACCAGCAGCAGGAAAAGTGGCGCGACTACATGTCGACCACCGTCGGCGAGGACAAGGCAAAGGCGTTCGAGGAACAGGTCCGCAAGAACATGTCGATGTTCGAGGACACGATGAAATTCTTCGCGCCCTTCGTCCCCGGACCGCCCGGAGCGCCCGGCACCAACGGGATGTCGGGTATGCCGGGGATGATGCCAGGAATGCCGGGAATGCCCGGAGCAACCCCCACGGGCGATGCGCCGAAGCCATCCATGCCGCCGACAGGCATCGACGCGATCCGCGCCCTGCAGCAGCAGATGATGGACATGCAGCGCCAGCTCGCCCAGCTCACCGTGGGCAGCTTCGCGCAGCCGACCGACAAGCCCAAGGACGGCTGAGCTACCGGGACGCGTCCCGCATCGCCACCTGCGCCTTACGGCAGTTAACCCCTATTCCCCAGAGTTCCCGGCCCTGAACGGAACGCGGCGCGACGCTTGCATTTAGCCATGCATGCGCGTCGAACCAGCTCCGCACGTATTCCGTAATGAAGACCGTCGCCAGCGGTTCGACGAACGCCGTGGTTCGGGCGAAGACCGCCGCGCCGATACAGGACGCGCCTCCGAGCGCGCCAAACACGAAGCACAATTCTGGTTTGTGCCAGCTTTTGGAGCACATCTGCTGGGCCAATTGGATAGACAGCGCGTTCCCGCCCAGCAGGCCCGTCAGGCCTACCTGCAGCCCGAAGCACGCACGCCCCTGCGCCCCAGCCTCGAAACCGAAGCCTGAGCCTGGCCTACCTGCGTTCCAGCTTGTGCAGCACTATCTCGATCATGCGTTCGAGCCGGTCCATCCGTTCGTGCAGGCCTGCAATCACCTCACGCGTGACCACAAAACCCACAGGCGCCGAAGGCTCGTTGCGGGGCGCGGCGCGCATCACGGGTGTCGACGCAAGCATGCCGGGATCAGCCGCGCCGGAACGCATGGCGACTTCCTGGGCATCGGTCGCCAACATGCGCGCGATGGCGTGAACCTCGGAGCCTTCCAGCTCGCGGCGATCCGCGAACACCATCTCGACCTCGTCGATGGTCATACCCGCTGCCTGCGCCAGCGACGCGCGCGTCAGGCCAGCAGCCTTGAGCCGGTCATCAAACCAGTCCTGGTCGAAGAAAATGCCCATGCGTCCGCTCCCTCAGAGGTACGCGCTGCGCCCTTAAGTGTTCAATCCGGCCGGGTCGCGATCAGTTGTGGCCGTCGCCGACGCTGAAGTCGCGACGGGCCGAGACGATCGTCACAACCACCCCAGCGAGAACGTCCAGCAGGCTCATCACGGTGAGGATGAAGAAGGTCGAGGTCTGGAAGTTCGGCAGCAGCAGGAACTCGACCAGGCAGACGATGAAAACCAGCATCGAAACCGCGTGGTTCGCGATGGTGGACGAGCCCGTCGACGTCGATTTCAGGATTTCGACGAAGAAGAACACCATCGACAGGAGGATGAGAATGTCCCCTCCGGTGATCCGCCAGGCGCCAAAAATCGGCGTCCCGCGAACCGGATCGGACAGCTGCATCGTGATCATGGAGACGCCGTTGGCGTCGAGTCCGCCTCCGGCCGTGAGCGCCATCAGGTTGTAGATTAAAACCGGAATGGCAAGCAGCGGGAAAATCCCGAAGATAACGCGCATGGGTGATCCCTTCTGTGGCCCGCCCTGCCCGGAACGTTTCGCCCGTCGTTCCATGGCGTCGATCCGTAAACCGGTAGCGATTTTGCTGTCCAATTGAAAGCCCTCCGACCCTTAGGCCTGCCCAACCCCAGAATGACCGGCCCGTCAGATTTCGTCCACGCCGCCCGGCGACCGGCGCCGTTTGCGCAACCACATGACGCCGCGCATGTCCGAGACAGCGACCGCCAGACGGCCAAAATTGGTGTAATTCGACCGGCCATGCTGCCGCGCGCGATGCCCGACTTCTCGTTCTTCGACGCGCAGGCCTTCCGACATCATCAGGGCCGGCAGGTAGCGGTGCATGTGATCGAAGTACGGGAGCAGCATGTAGGCGTCGCGGCGGAAGGCACGCATGCCGCAGCCCGAGTCGGAATTCGCGTCTTTCAGCACCGACCGGCGGACATTGTTGGCGAGGCGCGACCCCATCTTCTTCCAGCCGCTGTCGATGCGCTTGGCCCGGCGGCCCTGGATCAGGGCGAGTTCCATCGGCGCGTCCGACCGGTTTAGCTGGCCGAGAAGGCCCGGAATGTCCGCTGGATCGTTCTGACCGTCGCCATCCAGCGTGACGATGACATTGGCGCGCGCGGCAACCACCCCGGTACGAACCGCCCGGCTCTGCCCGGCATTCTTGCGATGGCCAAGCACCCGAAGCTGCGGAACTTCGCCCTTGAGAGCATTCAGGCGGGCGCGCGTGTCGTCCTGCGAGGCGTCATCGACGAAGATGATCTCGAAGGCGCGGCCAGACAGGGCGGACGCGATCTCCCGCACCAACGTATCGACGTTCTCAGCCTCGTTCCGCACGGGCGAGACAACGCTGAATTCGGGGCGGCCTTCGCCAGCAGTCATCATCCGGTCCATCTTGACGCGCGCATCCATGGCAGACCTATAGCCGCCCCGGGACCAGCTTGCGAGGGGCGACCCGCAAGCGGGCTTGTCATGCTCGTGTCTGAGGCGAACAAACCCGGCGACGCCCCCAAAAAGAGCCGTTATGATCCGCCCCGTCCGGCCGGGGATCGTCCGAATCGGCCACCTGTCTTCCGACCTGTCTGGGATAGTTCCACGCGTGATGGCTAATTTTGACAGGCTGACTGAAAGCCGCTGGGCCTATGCCGTGCTGGCAGGCCTTGTGTTTCTTCTTGCCATTCCGGGCCTGTTCGCCATGCCCGTTCTGGATCGCGACGAAGGCCGCTTCACCGAAGCCTCCTCCGAAATGATGGAGACAGGCGACTATGTGGTGATCCGCTACCATGACGAGCTGCGGAACAAGAAGCCGGTCGCCATTCACTGGCTGCAGTCCGCGGCGGTCAACATTACCTCGGGCGCTCACGCCCGCAGCATCTCGGAATACCGCATTCCTTCCATGCTCGGCGCCATCATCGCCGCACTTGGAACCTTCTGGGGCGGCGCCGCCCTGTTCTCGCGCCGCGCTGCCTTCATCGGCGCCATGATCCTTGGCACCACCCTGCTGCTGACCACCGAGGCCAACATCGGCAAGACGGACGCGGCGCAATGCGGCGTGCTCGTGCTCTGCATGGCGGCGCTGGCCCACATGCGCGCGGGAACCGGCGGGCGATGGCACGGCGTCCTGTTCTGGGCGTGCCTCTCGCTCGGCGTTCTGCTGAAAGGACCGATCGCACCGCTGGTCTGCTTCAGCACCCTTGGCGCGCTCTTCCTTTGGGAGCGGAAATACGCCTGGGCGCGACCACTGCTCTACTGGTTCGGCATCAGCCTTTTCATCGTGATGACCGTGCCGTGGTATGTCGCCGTTCAGATTGCGACCGACGGCGCCTTCCTCTCAGAAGCTGTACGCGTCGATCTTGGGCAGAAGCTGGTCGATGCAGCCGAGGGCCACGCAGGCCCCATCGGCATGCATAGCGCCGCCCTGCCTTTGCTGTTCTGGCCTGGCACGCTGTTGCTGATCCCCGGCATCTGGCTCGCGGTAACACGCGTGCTGCCCAAGCGCGGCAAGCCTGCCTCCGCTGATGCGCCGCGCCTTGCCGCAACGACTGCCGCCGACGACAGGGAGGCCGCCGCCTGGCGTTTCCTGGTCTGCTGGATCGTGCCGTCCTGGATCGTGTTCGAGATCGCGCCGACCAAGCTCGTCCACTACACGCTGCCGCTCTATCCGGCCTTCGCGCTGATGGCGGGCGCCGCAGCCGACCACTGGTTCTCGTCGAACGACTGGAAGCAGGGACGCTGGATCTCGGCGTTTTTCTTCGGCGCGATCGGGCTGCTGCTCGCTATCCTGCCCTTGCCGCAAATGCTGGAACAGGTGCGCGCATCGGGGGCTGAAGAGTTTGGCGCGATGGAGCCACGCGTCTCCTTCATCTGGGATCAGGCCTGGAACGCCACCGGCATCGGCATCTGGCCGACCCTTCTGATGCTCGCAGCACTCGGCGGTACGCTCTATGCGCTCGTGAAAAAGCATCCCGCAGGGCTTCTGGCCGGCCTCGTTGCGTGCTCGGCTGTCACCGGCATCTCCTATCGTGCGGCCATCCTGCCCAACCAATCGTGGATGCTGGCGACCGGCGCGTCTCTCTCAGCACTGCGCGAAGTCTGCGCCCTACCTGAGGGCTCAGCCGCCTGGGCTGAGTCGGGCTGTCAGGGCCGCGCGCCAAAGGTCGTGCGCGCCATCGCCTTTGCCGAGCCGAGCCTCGTCTTCGAGCTGGGCAACCAGATCATCCTGCCGCCGGAATCGAATGTCGAGATTCCGCCAATTGCAGAAGACAACCGCCCCGCCTGGCTGATCGATACAGGCGACAAGGTTGGCCAGAAGGCGCTGGACGATCTCGTAACAGCCGCTGTCGCCGCCGACCGCTGCGTACGCCTGGCCCGGCGCTATGCCTTCAACTACTCGAACGGCGACCCGGCTGAACTGGTGGCTGCCGTCGTGGAACCTGCAGGCTGCCCGTCGGCCAAACCGCCGCCTACACTGCGTGACGCGCCAGATGAAGACGACGACGCACCGGCGCTGGACCAGTAGCGCTGCCCCATACGCAGATGAGGCCTAGCCGCAGATCAGCGCTGCCGCCTCAGGCTCGGGCGTGCACTCGCGGCTAGGCGACTCGGCCGGACCGCCCTTGACCCACACATCGACGCGGCGCTGGTTCGGGCAGTTCTGATTGTCATCGAGACCGTTCAGCTCGCCAATACCCTGCACGTCGACGACGCTGAGCCCACGTGCGGTCAGGTAATCCGCAACCGTCTGCGCGCGTCGCGCGCCGAGATCGACGTTCAGCTCGCTCGACCCGCGCGTGTCAGCGTAGCCGCGCACGATCAACTCCTTGCCCTCGAACACGTCCTCGAACGTCGCCAACTGGCCCTTGAGCTCCGTGCGCGACGCCTTGGTCATCCGGCTCGACGCCGTGCAGAACCACGCATGCATCTTGCGCTCCGCGATCGGTATCGCGGCCGGAGGGATCGCGGCGATAACCGCCGGCGACGTAGTCACAGGGGGGGGCGTGGCCGGGGCCGGTGTCGCGGCGGACGGCACAACACCGGCGACCTTCGGATCAGCGGCAGGCGGTACAACGGGCATCGCTTCGATGATAGGGCCGGTCGGCTTCAGATTGACAGGCGCATCACCAAACGGATCGACCCGCGGGGCCGGTGCAGGTGGCGGCATCGCAGCAAGCGATTGACCCGTCATGGATTGCGGCGTCGCCAGTAGGTCGCCCGCAGGCGTTTCTTCGCCTCGTCCGCGTACAAACCACAGCAGCATGAAGGCCAGAACAGCGATGCCGAAGACGACGCCGAAAACATCGTCCCGATTAAAGCCCCTTTTGCTCAGCGCAGACTTCGCGCCCGCAGCTGCCCCACCCCAGTATCCGGCCACAGGTGCGGTCTCCATTTTGCGCAGGACGGCAGCGGCCGGTTGCGCTTCGCGCGCCTGGCTGCCCGCCACCTCCTGCCAAGCAGTCTCGACGGCAGCGGCAGTGCCTGCGCGTCCTTTGCGCCTTGGCCCCGCCTCAAGCTGATCCGCCGGCACAGATGCCGTATCATAGGGCTCGGACTGTGGCGGCTCCACGATTGGCTCAACGACTTCGACCGGCTTCTCCGCAGCGGCCTCAGGCGGGGTCGCAGGACCAGCTGGTTCCGCGGGCTTGGAAGGCGCGGCTGGCGGAGGGCCCTCGCCACCTGCAGATGCCGTCGCGCCTTCGGTGGCCGGCCCCGCACTGGAGGGACTCACCGAAGGCTCTAACGGCTTTGTCGTCACTGGCGCATACGGATCATCAACCACTGTGGTCGTTAAACTCTCTGCCTCGGCGTCAGGCGCCGCCAGATCATGGGGATCTGGCGAGGCAATGGCATCGGCCGCGGTCCCGGACACCAGAACAAGCGAGCTCGATCGTGCGGCCCGCCGAAATTTCCTGAAACCGGTGTGATCGAGCACTGACTTGTTGGCCACGATCTGCAGCGGCGCGCGTGCCGTGTCTGCCTGCACTTCTTCAGACTTTGCCGGCAAGTCGACCGGCGCGGGAGTGTCGCGGCGGATCGGATCGCTGGAAGTAGTCTTGTATGCCCGCGGGGGCGTCTGCGTCTTGTTGGGTTTTGGAATCGACGAGGCGCCGGCTTTCGTCGTTGGCCGGATCATCGCGGGGGACGGACCTGCGGACGCGGCAGGTACCAGCGGCTTCTGGCGCTGGACCCTGGCGTCCTTCCGGCCAAACGGATTGTGGGCCGGCTTTGCGTCACTGCCTTGGTCCGGCTTGACCATGGCCTTCGGCGGGATCGAGGCAGCTATTTTTTGTGGTCTTGCGATTTTTTCCGGCTTGCCGATCGGAGTTTTTCCCATCGCCATCTTGGGCTGTTTCGCCAAAGCCGGTTTCGGCGCCGCGGGCTGGCCGAGCTTCACGCCTGCCGGGGTCGCTGGCGGGGGCAAGCCCGGTTGCGGGCGCACCATAGACCCTTTACCGAGAAGCAGTTTCGTCGGCTTCGCCTGGCGCGCGAAAGCATCGCCACTTCCTGCCGACGCGGCTACACTAGCCGTCTTGAACGCATCCTTGGAGGACCCTGCCGCTTTCTTCCGGAACTTGTCCGGCGCGCTGCCAAGTCCGTCACGCGCCGGCGCATTGCCCCGGCTGAATGCATCGCGGAAGGAGCGGGAATCGCTCATCGCCTCCTCGAACGCGCAGGGTGGTTTCTCTGAAATCCCGCGCTGTTAACTATCCTATCCGTCCAAGCTGCGAACGGGCAAGCAAAACAGAATGGCGATCCGGTAATGCCGGTGTCCTGGCTCCTCTTCTCTTCCTTCCCAGTCAGGGCGGAGCAAGCTAAACCGCCGGAATGACCGATGCCCTGCACGACCCCATCAGCCTCGCACAGGCCCTGATCCGCCAGCAGACCGTCAATCCCTGTCACGATGGGGCGCAGGATGTTCTTGCCGATGCGCTGGAATCGCTTGGGTTCCGCACCAAGCGATACCCCTTCGACGGCGTGGATAATCTTTATGCGCGTCTGGGCGGCGCGGCCCCCAACCTTTGCTTCGCGGGTCATACGGACGTGGTGCCCGTGGGCGATACGGCTGGCTGGACCGTCGATCCTTTCGGCGCCGAAATTCGCGATGGCGTGATGTACGGCCGCGGTACGTCGGACATGAAGGGCGCGATCGCGGCCTTCGTCAGCGCCTCCGCACGCTACATCGCCGATCATGGCAGACCGCTGGGATCGATCTCGCTGCTGATCACCGGCGACGAAGAAGGCCCAGGCTTGCATGGCACACGCCGCCTGCTTCCCGCCGTCATCGCCGATGGTGAGGTGCTGGACCACTGCATCGTTGGCGAGCCGACGTCAGAGAATCGCATCGCCGACATCGTGAAGAACGGTCGACGTGGCTCGCTCAACGCCGTGCTCAAGGCCGTTGGCAAGCAGGGCCATGCCGCCTACCCGGAAAAATCAGCGAATCCGATGCCCGTGCTGCTCGATGCGCTGCAGAAACTGCGCGAGATCAAGCTCGACAATGGCAGCCCCGGTTTCCAGCCATCGAACCTCGAGATCACCACGATCGACGTCGGCAACGCTGCGCACAATGTTATCCCGGCGCAGGCTATTGCGAAGTTCAATATCCGCTTCAATCCGAACCACACCGGCGCTGACCTGATGGCGCGCCTGCCTCAACTGATCGGCGCCGGTCGCGATGGCGTGACGCTCTCACTGGACATGCGTGTGACCGGCGAGGCCTTCTACACGCAGCCAGGCAAATTTACCGATCTCGTCGTAGCCGCGGTCGAGGCGGAGACAGGTCGTAAACCAGACCTTACCACCGGCGGGGGCACTTCGGACGCACGCTATATCAAGGACGTGTGCCCGGTGGCGGAACTCGGCGTGCGCAATGAGATGGCGCACAAGGTCGACGAGAACATCCCGGTCGACGAAATCGAAACACTCTGCCGGATATATTACCGCCTGCTGGCCGGTTATTTCGCCGCGGCCTGAGCCCTGGCGCTATCCCCGCGAAGTTTCGCCAAAATGGTGAATCCCAGCGCCGCCATGAGAATGCCGCGGCGTGATGCTTGCTGAGCAAGTGATCTCGGTAAATGGCAACCCCGCTGGGGATGCAGCGTTGAGTGTGCTTATGGCGTTCGGCGGACCAGCATGGGGCCAAGCCAGCCGGACCCTTGTGGTCCTGGCTCTGAGCGCCTGCGCGCTGTTTGCCTCTCCTGCGGTCGCTCAGGATGAGCCGAACCAGCAGGATCAACCCCAACTGGTTCAGCCTGGATCGTCCGCAGCCGGACGAGTTCCAGTTGAAGGCGCCCCGGACGCCGTCGCCGAACGGGTCAAGGGACTGCAGCGCGAAGAAGCAGTTCCAGAAACCCTGTTCGACGCCCGTCGCCAGGCAGAGCGCGCCGCCGCCATCGTCACGACTGTGATGGAATCCGAGGGCTACTATCAGGCGGAAGTAACCCCTTTCGCCGAAGGCCAGAACACCTTCAGCCGTGGTGTTCGTGTCACGCCCGGCCCCCTCTTCATCTATGCCGCGCGCCGCATCGCTTATATCGGCGTGACACCCGATCAGGCCACCATCACCGAACTCGATACGCTGCTCGCACCGATCGAGACCGGCGTGCCCGCGCGCGCGCAACCTGTGATCGAGACCGGCGATGCGCTCGTCGCGCGCCTGCGCGCCGCCGGTTATCCAGATGCCAAAGGCGATCCCGTCGATGCGCTGGCTGACGCCAAGGCCGGGACGATCGAGATCGAATTCCGCCTCCGCCCCGGCTTGCGCGCGTCGTTCGGCAAACTTGCTGTCTCCGGCCTTGGCGACACGCAGGAAGCGTTCATCGACAAGCTTCGCCCCTGGAAGGAAGGGGAGCGCGTCACGCCGCAACGCCTCGACGAGTTTCGCGGACGCCTCGCAGAAACCGGACTTTTCTCCGCCACGTCCGTCCAACTCAACGCAGCGCCGACTGTCGACGGACAGACGGAAACGAACCGCGATGTGGTCGTCGAACTCAAGGAGCGCGAGCGCCGTACGATCGCCATCGGCGCTTCAACCTCCACCAGCGATGGCTACGGCCTCGACGCGGAATGGCAGTTGCGCAACTGGAGCGGCTGGGGCGATACCGTCGCCGTCACGGGACAGATCGCGACGCTGGAACGCCGCATCGGCGCGTCCTATCGCTTGCCGCACATCGGCAAGTACGGCCGCACCCTCGAGCTCGCCACCGAGATCGAGGGTTTCGAGACCGACGCCTTCGACCAGTCCGGCGCCAACGTCTCGGCGACGCTCGAGGAACAACTCTCGCCCCGCGTACGCGGATCGCTCGGCGTCGAAGCTGGCTTCGCGAGCATTCTCGATGCGCGGGGACGCGCCACCGGGACAGGCCATCGCGATGTCTACATCATCTCAGGCATGGGCACGGCCGAGTATGTCGGCGTCAAGGACATCCTCGACCCGGTAAACGGCGTCCGCGCCCGCGTCACGGTCGAGCCCGGCTTCACCTGGGGCGACACCAACATCGCCTTTACCAAGCTCAGCGGCGAAGCCAGCCTGTACTCGGATTTCGGTACCAAGGATTTTATCGGCGCCGTGCGCGGCCGCCTCGGTACGATCGCCGGCCCGAACGGCGCGCCGCCTGACCGCCTGTTCTTCGCTGGCGGCGGCGGCTCGGTACGCGGTTACGAATACCAGTCGCTCTCGCCGCGCGATGCGCTCGCGCAACTCGCGGGAGGCCGTTCGCTTGTCGAAGTCTCGGCCGAGGTCCGCTACCGCTGGACAGACACGTTCGGCTTCGTCGCCTTCCTCGATGGCGGTGCCGCCGGCTCCAACGTTGAACCGCCAATCGACGCCATGCGCTTCGGCACGGGCGTGGGTCTGCGCTACTACACGGCGTTCGGCCCGCTCCGTGCGGATATTGCAGTTCCGCTGAACAAGGAAACAGGCGACGCCGACTTCCAGATGTATATTTCCATCGGACAGGCCTTCTGATGGAACGCGCAAAGAGACGCAGACGATATCCTATCTGGCTGCGTGTCGCGCTCGGTCTGATGATCATGGTGGCGCTTCTTGCGGCGAGCGCGGTCGCGCTGCGCTTCTGGATCACCAGCGATGGCGGGCGCGCCTTCATCCTGTCGCAAGTAGATGGCCGGAAGGTCGGACCGTTCGGCACGCTGCGTCTTTCCGGCCTCAAGGGCGACCCGCTGCAGGCCGCAACGCTGGCTGACATCGCGCTGGTGGACGATGAGGGCGTCTGGCTCCGCGCCAGGGATGCACGTATCGAGTGGACGCCAACGGCATTGTTCGGTGGCCAGCTCGAAATCCAGTCGATCGAGGTTCACACCGTCGATGTCGTGCGCAAACCTCTGCTGGCGAACCAGCCGGATGAGAATGCTCCGGCACCCGATATCGGGCTTCGCCTCGACAAGGTCGCGGTCAATGACCTCCACCTCGCCGAACCCGTCATCGGCATCGAAGCGCGCTATCGCATCGATGGCGGCGCGGCGATCCAGCGCGACGGATCCGGCTTTTCGCGCATGGTCCTCTCGCCGGTTTCCGGCCCCGCCGACAAGGCGGACATCTCGGCCGAATGGACGACAGCGGACGGAGTAAAGGGTGCGGCCAATCTGTCGGGGCCAGCAGGCGGCCTCATCGCAGCCGTCCTGCAAGCGCCCGGAGACCAGCCCGTCGCGCTCACCGCCGACGTCGCGGGCACGCTGCAGACCTTCACGACCAAGGGCAATCTCAACTTCGGCACCGACAGCGTCGCCAGCTTCCGCCTTGCGCGCAAAGGCGACAAGGCCGTACTTGACGCACAGCTCATGCCCGGGCGTTGGCCCATGCTCGCAGAAGTCGCCAAACGCACAGGCGCGCAGATCGACCTGCATGGCGAAGCCGAACTCGCTGACCTCGCCAAAGCCCCTACCCTGCTACGCGTCACGGCCCCCTCAGGTATCGTCGAAGCAACGACACAGTATGACTACACCACATGGGACATGCCGATCGCGATGGGTCTCACTGCCACGAATGTCGATCTGGCCACCGTCGCGCCACCGCTCTCCGGCCGTGTCGACGCGACGGGCCCGCTTACGTTTGGACTCACCGGCATCGACTGGAAAGGCAATGTCATCGCCAATGGCATGACGTGGCCATCGGGTCGCGCCGAGCGTATCACCACGCCACTTACGCTTGGATTCCAGCGTAGCGGCGTCACATGGGAAGCCACCGGCGCCGTCATCGAAGGAGGAAAGATCGATGCGCTGAGCTCCCTCACGCCGGCAAATTACAAGGCGGCTGTTCGCGGCGAGATGAACCTGCGCAGCGGCCTCATCGAGATCAGCGGAGCAAAGATTGAAGGCGCCCCGGGCTCCCTCGCTGCGCGTGGCAGCTATGGTGTGAAGACCGGCGCAATGGACCTGCAAGGTACCGCTCGCTTCAATCGTCTCGCCGATATCGCTCCGGTTTCGGGTTCGGCGCAGGGCCGCTGGAGCGTGAAACAGACCTCGACGGCAGCGCCCATCCGTATCAACGCCGACCTGGGAGGTCGCAATGTCAGCTCTTCAAACGCCACGCTAGCCGAAATCGCCGGCTCCTCGCCGCGCGTGACCCTGAATGGCGTGGTCAGCAATGGCCGCTTCGCCGTCGAATCCGGAACGATCATCGGCGCCGCCCTGCGCGCCACCATGACCGGGCGCATCACGGATGCCGGCCGCATCGCTGGTCGCGCTTCGGGAACGCTACAGCGCCGCCTCGATCTCGGCGGCGCCCGGATTGAAGCCGCCGCCTTCGACGCCGAGGTCAACGGCACGGTGAAGCAGCCGCTCGTAAAAATGCGCCTCCGCGACGCTTCAGTCACCGCGGCCGGCGTCACCATAAGCGCCCTGGGCGGAACCGCCGAAGCGCGCCTGGGTGAAGCCGTCACCGGCCGCTTCGCGCTCAACGGACGCTCGGAGCTTGGCGCGTTCAACGCCTCCGGCGACATCAAGGCGGGTGAAGGCGACTGGCGTATCGAGCGCCTCACAAGCAGCCTCGGCGACCTGAAGTTCGCCGCTTCGCGTCTTGGCTTTTCCAATGGCGCCCTCAATGCCGCCTTCACCGCCAGCGGACCGCTTGCCGGCATTGCCGGTATCGAGAAAGGCGCTCTAACCGCGAGTGGCACTGTCCGCGTAGCCAGCGAATTGACAGCCAACATCACCGGCCGACTCACGGATGTGCGCAGCGCCAGCGTACGTCTCGATCTCGTATCGTTCGACGCACAGGCGTCAGGGGGCAGCGCCACGGTCGAAGCACATGCGCGAGGTTCGGTCGGCGCACCGCTCGATCTCAACATCATCGCGACTGGCAAACGTCAGGGCGAAAGCTGGGCGGGTGATGCAACGCTGGACGGATCGGTCGACCAGTTGCCGATCAAGACATCGCGCCCCGCACTTTGGAAACAGGGACCGGCTGGCTGGTCGCTCGACGCTGCCTTCACGGCGCTGCGCGGCAATATCGATGTCGACCTCGCCAGTGAAGTGCGCATGGCAACGGCCAACATCACCCTGCAGAACGTCAACCTGCGCGGCCTGTCGCGCCTGGCCCGCATCACGCCGATCGCCGGCACGGTGACGGGGACGGCCACTTTCGCGAATGGCGCTGGGCCTGCCACTGGAGAGCTTCGTATCACCGTCGCCAACGCCAACCCCGTCGGCGTCACTGCAGATCCTGTAACGCTGATCATCGCCTCCACATTGCGCGATGGGGTGCTTGTCTCGGAATCATCCGGCGAAGGAAAAGGCTTCAATCTCAAGGCGTCGTCGCGCGTACCGGTCATGGACGGCGAAGGCTTTGCCATCTCACTGGCCCCCGATGCGCAGATGACGTCGCAGGTCGAATTGCATGGCCGGGCCGAACAACTCTGGGCTTTGTTTGGACCTGAAGGTCAATCGCTGAGTGGCGTGCTCGATGCCAACCTGCGCGCGACCGGCACCATGGCGCATCCCACCCTCGAAGGCGCAATCACCGTGGCCGACGGCGCCTTTGAGCACGGCGACACCGGCCTCGCGCTGCGCGACATCTCTGTACGCGGCGCATTCGACCAGAACTCTGCGCGCATAACCGACGTCAAGGCCAATGATGGCAGAGGCGGCACGCTTACGGCTCAGGGCGCGATCACCTGGAATGGCAATGTACACGGCGGCGTCACCTTCAATGCCAATAACCTTCGCGGGCTGGGCCGCGACGACCGGCTCGTCATCCTTTCCGGTGACGGCGCCATGCGTATTGGCGAGGAGAACATCGCCCTCACGGGCAAGTTTGCGATCCAGCAGGCGCGGATCTCGGTCGAACAGTCTGCGTCCGAGGCGATCCCGACCATTCCTGGCCTGCGCCGCGTCAACTTCCCGAACCAGGTTACGGAAGATACAGGCGAGACCACCACATCCATGCCGTGGCAGCGCCCAATTCAGCTCGATTTGCAAGTTACCGCCCCGCGCCGCATCATGGTCTTCGGACGGGGCCTCGACACGGAATGGGGCGCTAACCTGCGCGTCACCGGCCCTGTCTCCGATCCGTCCATCGCGGGAACGGCAACGCTTGTGCGTGGCGACCTCGACCTCGCCGGCCGGCGCTTTGCCTTCGACACCGGCACGATTACCCTCAACGGTCCGATCCGCCTCGCGCGGATCGACATCGCTGCAGACCGCAGCACCGCCGACATCACCGCCAGCGTCCGCATCAGTGGTACGCCGGTCGAACCGAAATTCGTGCTCGAATCTTCACCTGCCCTGCCGCAGGACGAAATCCTTGCGCGTGTTCTGTTCGGTCGTTCGGTCACGCAGCTCTCAGGCTTTGAGGCGGCTCAGCTTGCAGCCGGTCTCGCCCAGCTCGCGGGCGGCCAGGCCGGCTTCGATCCAGTCGGACTTGTGCGCAAGGCGACAGGCCTCGACCGTGTCACCTTCGGCGCCGAGAACGGTATCGCGTCGGTCTCGGCCGGAAAATACATCGCCGAAGACGTCTACCTGCAGGTCGGCGCGGGCGGATCGGGCGGGGTCGGCGCGGAAGTCGAATGGGAGCCGACCGACGGCCTTTCGATCAGCTCATCGGCTGACGGCAATGGCGACACCAAGCTCGCTGTGCGCTGGAAGAAAGACTACTGAGCGTCAGCACTAGGCGCTCAGTGGCTCATACCCAACCGCCGAAAGATACAGCCCATCGGACGGTGCCACGGGACCGCACAGCGTTCGGTCCGCCGCCTTCAGAATATCACCGATCCAGTGCACCGGCTGCTTGCCCCTGCCCACCTCGACCAGCGACCCAACCATCGACCGCACCTGGCGATGCAGGAAGGAACGCGCGGAGGTGTGGATGACAACCTCATCGGCGTGCCGCATCACGCGGATACTGGTCAGCGTCTTCACCGGCGAGTCGGCCTGGCACATGGCGTATCGGAATGTCGTGAAGTCATGGCGACCGACCAGCGCCTGCGCCGCCGCATGCATCGCATCCGCATCGAGCGCGGCCACCACGCGCCACGCCCTGTTCCGTTCCAGCGCCAGATCCGGCCGCCGGTTTATTATGCGATAGATATAACTTCGCGACGTCGCATCAAAACGCGCATGAAAATCTGGTGCCGCATCCTCCGCTTCCAGGATGGACACAGGATGCGGCCGCAGGTGAGCATTGAGCGCATCCCGCACGGTGTCGGCTCGAAGGTCCTTTTGCAGGTCGATGTGCGCGACCTGTCCCAGCGCGTGAACGCCCGCATCCGTTCGCCCCGCCCCGATCACCAACACGGGGGCGCCATCCAGCGCCTCGGCAGCGGCCTCGACGGCCGCCTGCACGGAAGGCGCATTGTCCTGTCGCTGCCAGCCGGAATAGCCCGCGCCATCATATTCGATCGTGAGCTTGTATCTAGGCACGCGGCACACCAAAAGCGCGCGGGAACATCAGCTCACCCGACATGGGCGGACCGAACCGCAAACGCACCGCGAAGAAATTCGGCCCCTTCAGCGGCGTCTGGAATTTCTCGGTCTCGGCGACGGTGAAGCCGAATTTCGGATAGTAAGTGTCGTGACCAAGCACGAACACCACCGGCACGCCGCCTTCGCGCATCATGGCCAGCCCGGTATTGACCAGCAACGATCCCACGCCCTCGCGCTGCACCCAGGGATCGACACTCATGGGACCCAGCCCCGCCGCGCCCAGCTTGCCGCGCACACCGAGCGAATAGAACAGCACGTGCCCAACGACACGTTCCTCCATCACAGCGACAAGCTGAAGGATCACATCGCCATCCGATTCAAGCTGGCGGATGATGCGCGCCTCGTCCTCGCGACCGAAAGCGCGCGTGGTCAGTTCCTGGATCAAGGGCTGGTCAGTCGGGATGGCGACACGGACCACTGGCTTTTCCATCAGGCTTCTCCGGTCACGACAGCATCCGCCCTTTTGGAATCCCGGCGCCGCGCTGGAACGCGTCCGCCGTGACCTGTCCCTTGCCCGCACGCTGCAAGCGCGTCAGCCGTACAGCGCCTGATCCGCACGCGATTTTCAGCGCGTCGTCCATCGCTGTACCGGGCTCGCCTGCGCCTGAATCGGCAAGCGCGTGCAGCACCTTGATGCGCTGTCCGTCCAGTTCGAACCACGCGCCCGGAAATGGCGACATGCCACGAATGCGCGCGGCAACTTGTTCACCCGGAAACGCCCAGTTGATCCGCGCCTCCGCAGCCGAAACCTTTGGCGCAATCGTCACGCCGTCGCTCGACTGCTGTTGCAGTGCGACGGGCCCAGCCTCAAGCGCTGCGAGCGCCTCGACCATGAGACCTGCGCCGAGAATCGAAAGCCGGTCGTGCACATCGCCCGTCGTGTCGCTCTCGCTGATCGGGGTCGTCGCCGTCAGCATGACCGGACCCGTGTCGAGCCCGATCTCCATCTTCATCACCTGCACGCCGGTGAGCGTATCACCTGCCATGACCGCGCGATGAATCGGCGCTGCGCCGCGCCAGCGCGGCAGGATCGAACCGTGCAGGTTGAAGCATCCAAGACGCGGCGCATCGAGTATCGCCTTGGGCAGCAGCAGCCCGTAGGCAACCACCACCGCCACATCGAGCTCGAGCGCCGCGAACGCGTCACGATCGTCATGCGCCTTGAAGTTGAGCGGCGTGCGAACTTCGATGCCATGCTTTGCGGCGGCGGCATGAACAGCCGTCTGGCGCAGCTCCTTGCCCCGGCCTGCCGGGCGCGGCGGCTGGGAATAGACACAGGCGACGTCGTGGCCAGCCGAAACAATGGCTTCCAGCGTCGGCACGGCGAAATCGGGCGAACCCATGAAGGCAAGGCGAAGCGTCATGTCGGCCCTTCTATCCAAAGAGTTTGCAATCTGAAACCTCTGGCGGACAGCAGCGAACACGCTAGCGTGCGGCACGTTCCGGGAGCCTTTCATGATCCGCCTTGCCGTCCTGCTCGCTTGCGCCTCTGCCCTTGCCGCCTGTGGCGGCGAACCGGCCAATCCCGCAACCGCAGACGCCAAGGGGCCGGGCTATGGCGGGGCCAAGGGCGCAGACCTGTCGATCGAGGCGATCGAGCCCGAGGACGAAGCCGTTACGGTAGGTCAGGCTGGCGACGATCCCGCCGATATCGCCCGTTACATCCTCGCCAATGGCGCGGCCGGCATCATCTCGCCTGACGGGACGAAGATCGCCATGAACTGGCGCATCACTGGCGCGCCCCAGCTATGGGTCGTGCCGGTCGAAGGTGGCCAGCCCAAACAGCTGACCTTTGGCAACGGCATCACTTTCTTCCGCTGGACGCCGGATTCGAAAGCCATCGTCTATGGTGCCGACAACAACGGCAATGAGCAGGAAAGCTTCAACCTGATCACGGCCGACGGCGTCGTCGAGCAGGAATTGCTGGCGGCCAAGGACGGTGCCTTCCGCATTTTCGGCGACTTCCTGCCAGACGGACAGTCGCTCCTGTTCGCCTCGCCCGAACGCAACGGCGCGGACTTCGACGTCTATATGGCCTCCCCCGAGGGCCCGCCGATGATGGTCGTGGAAGGCCATCTCGGCACTTATGTTCAATCTGTCTCACCGGATGGATCGACCGCCATCGTCACTGAGGGCGTCGGGGAAGATTCTGACAAGCTGATGCTCCTCGACATCGCGAGCAAGAAGCTCACCACGATCGCCGCACCCGATCCGCGCGCTAACCACGCGAATGGCGATTTTGCCTGGGCGCCCGACAGCAGGGGCTTCTACTTCGCCAGCAATGAAGACCGCGAGTTTGCAGCTCTCGCCTTTCACGACATTGCGGCCAACAGGACGACAATCCTCTACAAAGCCAGCTTCGATATCCAGAATGTCGCGCTCTGCGGCCCCAACGGGAAATGGCTCGCCTGGACCACCAATGAAAACGGCTTCTACAGGCTGTCGATCCAGGACGTGACCACGAAGAAGATGCTGGCGACGCCTGCGCTTCCCGAAGGCGTCTACGGCCTCAACTGCAGCCTCAAAAGCACGAAGATGGCGATCAACGTGAATGGCTGGGCGACGCCCGGCGACATCATGGCGCTCGACATCGCCACCGGCAAGACCTCGACCGCCTTCACGGGTAGCCTCGCCGGCCTCGATCCGAAGCGCCTCGTGAAACCCGTCTCCGTCCGCATGAAAGCGCAGGACGGCGTGCAGCTGCAGGGCCTGCTCTACCTGCCCGACGCCGCCTCACGAAAAGGCGAGACCAAGCCGCCCGTCGTCTTCCAGGTGCATGGCGGCCCAACGGGCCAGAGCATCGCCAACTTCGACAGCGCCGCACAATACTATGCAGACCGCGGCATCGCCGTTTTCAAGCCGAACGTACGCGGCTCCACGGGCTTCGGCCGCGCCTTCGTGACCCTCGACGACCAGAAGAAGCGCCTCAACAGCGTGCGTGACCTTGTCGACATGCTCGCCTTCCTGAAAACCGAGGGGCGCGTCGATGCCGATCGCGCGGCGGTGATCGGCGGCTCGTATGGCGGCTACATGGTCAACGCCGTCGTCGGCGCCTATCCCGATGCGTTCGACGCGGGCGCGTCGATCTATGGCGTCGGCAACTGGGTCAGCGGCCTCGAGATCGCTTCGCCCGGCCTCAAGGCGTCCGACAAGATCGAATACGGCGACATCGCTGATCCCGAATGGAAGACATTCTACACCGAGATCTCGCCGGTCAATAACGCCGACAAGATAAGGATCCCTATGCTCTACGCCCACGGCATGATGGATCCACGCATCGACATTTCGGAGACCGAGACAATGGTGAAGGCGCTGCGCAAGAACGGCGTCGCTGCCACGTTCATCCGCTTCCCCGACGAGGGCCATGGCTGGCGGAAGCTGAAGAACCGGTTGTTCTACTATCGCCAGGAAGCCGCGTTCCTCGAGAAAAACCTCCTGCCAGATGCGGCGAAGTGAGGGTCGACCCCTCGCCCGCCCGTGCTAGACTGCGGCTATGGAGCTCAAGCCCACCGAAATCGCCCTGATCGTCGTTGCGATCCTCGGCCCGACCGTTTTTCTCGTGCTGGCCTTCGTGCCGGGCGGGCTGAACTTCATCGGCGACATCGCAATGGATCCCGTGCGCGGGCCCATCGTCTTTTTCGGCGGCGCGGCCGCACTCTTTGTCGTACTGGCCTGGCGCATCTATCGCCGCATACGTCCAGCAGAGCGCAAGCCCGTTCCAACGGTCGAGCGCGTCAGCCCGACGCGCATGCCAAAGGTCGAGGGCTCAAAAGCGGTCGAGCAGCTCAAGAACAGGAAACCGTCCTAGCCAGCCGTCAGCGCCGTATACCGCATCGCGAACAGTAGCGCGGCCACAAACACTCCGCCGAGAAAGACCGGCGTCGCGAACTTCTTCACATAGTGAAATGTGAGGGCCTGCACGATCGCCAGCGCGATGTAGATCGGCCAGGCGGACAGCAGACCCATCAAGGTCGGCGCAGGCATGCCGACAAACGGATCCACCCCTGCTTCGATCTTCGGCCACGCCGCCGGCGTGACGCCGCCAAGCCAGATCAGGAAAATCGCCGCGACGAAAACGGCCGCATGCTTGGCCCACTCAACCGGTTTCATTCAGGTGTCCTCAGAACGGCAGCTTGAAGCCGGGGAGCATGCCGCCCAACCCGCCGGTCGCCTGCTTCATCGCATCGGCCATGGCATCGTCCAGCTTGCGGCGCGCATCTGCGTGCGCTGCCTTCACCAGATCCTCGACCATCTCCTTGTCGGCTGGCTGGAGCAGCGAAGGATCTAAGGCGAGCGCGGCCAGTTCGCCCTTGCCCTTCAGCGTCACCTTCACCATGCCGCCGCCCGCTGATCCCTCGGCAGTTATTTCTTCCATCTTCGCCTGCGCTTCCTGCAGGCGCTGCTGCATCTGCTGCGCCTGGCGCATGATGTCGGACAGGTCTTTCATTCGTCGTCCTCACGCTCTTCGGGGTCCGGAATAGTCTCTTCCACGTGGTCGCGATAGCTGAAGTCGACATGGATCACGTTTGCGCCCTGCGGCGCGTTTGACGGAAAGTCTTCCAGATCGTCGGCCGCGTCCGCGTCGTCGACCCGCAGCACACGAGCCCCCGGAAACACGCGCAGCGCTTCCGCCACACGCGGGATCGCCTCGATCGCGCGCATCTTCTCGAAGCCCTTGCGCGTCCGCAGTTCCTTGACGCTCTCCGCGCCGCCATCGTTCGATTGCAGCACGTCCCATTCGACGCGGGTCACGTCCTCCAGCCAGTCCTTGATACGCTGGGACAGATTGTGCGGAGCATTGGGCGCAGCCGTGTAGCGAAAGTGACCGAAGTCGATCTCGGCCGGCCGCACGAAGCGCTCGATGTCATACTTCAGCGCAATCTCGCGCCGCGCATCGAGCTCGGCAACGATCTCGCGCAGCGATGACAGGCGCACGCTGTCACCATGATCTTCCTCGTGTGGTTGCGGCGCAAGCGCCGACGGCGTCTCGACGCGCCCAGTTTCCACGCGCACGATCTCGACACGCGCTGGAGCGCGTGGCGCTTCAGGTTGAGACTTTGGGCCTGGCACAGCGGCCCCGGCCGCAAGAAGTCGCGCAGCATCTTCCGGCGATGGCAGGCTGGTGACGGCGGTCAGGCGCAACACCACCATCTGCGCCGCTGTCGGCGGATCAGGCGCCCGGGCACAATCCTCGAACCCCTGCAGCAGCATGCGCCACATCCGCGCCGACTGCGCCGGCGATACCAGCTCACCCATCGCCTTTGTTCGCTTCGCCCATTCCGGCGGGCCGGCAAAGACATATGCTTCCTGCAACGCCTGGGCGCGGCTGACCTCGACCACGACATCCATCAGGTCCTTGATCAGCACCGGCGCATCCGCGCCCTGCTCCAGCAGCGCCGACGCCTCGTTCAACGCGGCCTTGTGGTCCGCGGCAATGATCCGATCCATCAGGTCGAGCACGCGCGAGCGATCCGCGAGGCCCAGCATGTCACGCAGCTGCTCGGCACTGACTTCGCCGCCTTCACCCTGCACGATGGCCTGATCCAGGATGGACAGTCCGTCGCGCGCCGACCCCTCCGCTGCGCGCGCAATCAGCGCCAGCGCCTCGCTGGAAACCTTGGCGCCCTCCTGCAGGGTAATGTTGGCCAGATGCTCGGCCAGCGCTTCGGTGGAGAAACGCTGCAGGTTGAAACGCTGGCAGCGCGACAGCACCGTCACCGGCACCTTGCGGATTTCCGTCGTCGCGAAGATGAACTTCACGTGCGGCGGCGGTTCTTCCAGCGTCTTGAGCAGCGCGTTGAACGCCGCCGTCGAAAGCATGTGAACTTCGTCGATGATGTAGACCTTGTAGCGTGCGCTCACCGGCGAATACCGCGCCCCATCCAGCAGGTCGCGCATATCCGACACGCCCGTGTGCGACGCCGCATCGAGCTCCAGCACGTCCGGATGCGTTCCCGCCATGATCGACGTGCAATGCACGCCCGGCGGGTCCAGCACCATCGACGGCTGGTGCACATCCCTGGTTTCGTAATTCAGCGCCCGCGCCAGCAGTCGCGCCGTGGTGGTCTTCCCCACTCCGCGCACACCGGTCAGCATGAAGGCGTGAGCGATCCGCCCGGTCTTGAACGCGTTGGTCAGCGTCCGGACCATCGCCTCCTGCCCGACCAGGTCCTCGAACCGCGTCGGCCGGTATTTGCGCGCCAGCACCTGATAGGCTGCCGGCACAAGCGGCGTGTCATCCCCGAACATGGATGCCGTCAGCGTGTCGCGCGGTTCCGCGACATCGTCCTCAGGCCCGTCTTCGGGCGGTTTCGGGGGCTTCTTCCCTGCCATGGGGACTATATGGCCCAGACGAACAGGAATCGCCAACTCACGGTTGGTAAGCCGCAGAATCTGCTGTGGAATGACTGAAATGGGTGAGGTGCAGGCTGGTCACGACCCAAGCTAAACTCGTTACGGCTGCTTCCTTCCGGACCTGACCGGGTTGGCGAACCGCTCGTCCGCAACCAACCTGCCACTTTCTTATAGGAAGCCGCGCGCTGGCCTGCAATGTTCCCCCATCGCTTTGTTATGTGCGTCGCTGAGTCGTGGGGTTCGCGTGTTTTGCTGCAGACCTATGTCCTCGCCGGGGACTGACATCGTTAACGGGTGTCCACTAGGGGCAGTCCGATGAGCAGCCATGTTTTCATCAGCTATGGCCGGGGCGACCGCGAGATCGTCGCCGCCATCGCCCGCCGCCTCGAGGAGCGGGGTCTATCGGTCTGGTACGACGCCCGCATCGCCAGCGAGGACGGCTTCAACGACGAGATTGCCGCAGCCCTCAGGGAAGCAGCCATAACGGCGCTGTTCTTTTCCGACGAATGCAACACCTCCCGTCAGGTCGCCGCTGAACTCGCGCTGGCCGATGAACTTGGCAAACCCGTCGTGCCCATCCTGATGGAAGCGGCCACCCCTCGCGGCCCGCTCCTGTTTGACCTCGCCGACCGCTGCTGGCTGCAGGCTTACCCCGAGCCACGCCTCCACGCCGACACGCTCGCGAGCCTGCTCGCCCACATCGCAGGCCTTCATCCGCCGGGGGCGCCGCCGCAGGTCGCGCCGACCAATCCCGACGCCTATGTCGGCCGCCAGGATTCCGACGGCAGTCCCAGCCAGCACGTCACCGGCAAGACCTACCGCGTCCTCAACGCCATCACGCTTGGCCTCTATGGCCTTGCGGCGAGCCCGCGTGCGATACGGAGCTTTGAGTCCAACATCAGGAAGCCCTAGTTGCCCACCCGGTCCGAACCGCTCTCCAAAGCCGCCGCTGAAATCCCGCTTGTACCCCACGGTCTCGACCGCGCGGCGCACCATCGCCGCGACACGGCCTGGCTCGACGCCGCCTTCGCTTCCGACACGGTGCAGATCCTGCTGATGCGCGAGGGATCACCGTTGGTCGAAGGCTCAGCGCCGCCGGCGCCGCCCGCACGGATAGGCGCCGCGGCCGGTCCGATGCGCCCCCTCCTCTGGCTGGGCGCGCAGGCCGGTATGCTCAGCCCGAAAGCCACGCGGCTTTTCCTCGGCGAAAACGAAAAGGGCTCGCCCGTCTTCGCGCTCGACCTCCCGGCCAGCTTCAGCCTCGACGCATCCCCCATCGCCGGCCTCGGCGTGTTTCAGGATTTTCGTGCGGCGGCCTCGGCCTTCTCGCCGTTCGAAGGCGGAGCCGCCGCGACTGCGCGCGCCTTGTTCGAATGGCACAGGGCTCATGGGTTCTGCGCCAACTGCGGCGATCGCACGACGGTTCAGGAAGCCGGCTGGAAGCGGAAGTGCGGCGATTGCGGCCGCGATCATTTCCCGCGCACTGATCCCGTCGCCATCATGCTTGCCGTACGCGGCGACAAATGCCTGCTCGGCCGACAGGCGGCGTGGCCCAAGGGCTTCTGGTCCTGCCTCGCCGGCTTCGTCGAGCCCGGCGAAACGCTGGAGCAGGCCGCCGCCCGCGAGATCCTTGAAGAAGCAGGCGTCCGTTGCACAACCAGCGCCGACTATCTCTTCTGCCAGCCCTGGCCCTTCCCATCATCGCTGATGGTCGGCCTTATCCTTGAGGCCGATGGCGAGGACATCACGGTCGATACCTCAGAGCTTGAAACCGCGCGCTGGTTCACGCGTGAAGAGACCGCAGCATTGATGGCCGGCACGCATCCCGAAGCCTTCGCCCCGCCCCGCTTCGCCATCGCCCATCACGTCATCAAGGCGTGGCTGGATCGCGGCTAAAGTACAAACAGTGGTACTTCATCCGGCAGCGGATCGATCATCTTCGCCAGCCGCGGATCGTCGAGACCCTTGCCATAAGCTTCAGCATAGATGCGGCGCAGCCATTCCTCCAGGATCATCACCGGCACGCTGCGCACATCGGGGTGAATCATCGCCAGCAACAGCATCGGCGGCGGTCGGCCGAACGCCTCCAGCGGTAGCAGGTAGTCAAGCCCGTTGATCTGTCGGCAACCCAATCGCTTGTAGAATTCTAGCCGCTTCGCCTGCTCTTCCGAACCCGTATTGGCGTCCACCTCGATCAGCGCCGTACGTTCGATGCCGATCAGCTGCCGGCTCGCCAGCAGCAGGTGAGAGCCGATCTTGTTGCCCCGGGCCTCAGGCGTCACGGCTGCGTATTCGAACAACCAGAAATCGCCCTGCTCCGGCACCCACGACACAGCGAAACCGATGATCGCCTCGTCCAGCCTTGCGACCACGAAACGGTAATCCGGTCGCTGGATCAGCGCCCTGAACTCGGCTTCCGGTCGCTGCTCGGTGCGCAGGATCGCCTCGCGATACAGCGCATAGACATGGTCGAGCCCTGCGGCGTCGTCTGGTTCAAGCTGGCTGATGCGAATCTCGGGCATGAGGTCCTCTCGCAGCAATCCTTGCACAACCCCGAAAATGAAAACACCCCGCGAAGCAATCGCGGGGTGTCTCCTGTCAGACCGGCGCTTTGGTAAGCGCTGGATCGTTAGAACGAGCGAACGTAGGACAGCGAGTAGGCGTCGGCATTGCCCACGTCGTAGTCGTGACGGGTCCAGTCGAGACGAATGCCGTCGACCGGCGTCAGGTCGAACGTACCGCCAGCGCCATAGGCGATGCCGCTTTCATCGCCACCCGGCGAGGTTTCGATGCGCGAGGCGCCGACGCGCGCAAACACGTCGAACGACGGGCTGATCGGCAGCTTGGCGACGACGAACGCGCCGAGTTCGCTGTCGAGATCGGTGCCGCTATCGCCTTTGACGCCGACCGAGCCTTCGCCTTCGATGGCGAAGTTCGGCGTCAGGTTGACGCCAACGCGCGCAGTCACTGCGCCAAGATCAGCGCCGCCGTCGCCATCGATCTGCGAGTAACCGCCGGAGACGTAGACGCCAGACGTTTGCGCTTGCGCTTGCGCGGTCATGAAGGCGGGAGCAACCAGCATCGAAGCGGCTGCGAGAGCAAGTTTCAGTTTCATGGGGAAAACTCCAGTTGTATCTGGAGCGGGTTCCGAAGGGATTGCGTGATCCCGACAGTCATACCCGCTCAGGTTGTTAGAACCGGTCCCGTGTCCCGCCATGAAGCGATCGCCGCGACCTACTATCCACCCAGCACGGGTCGATATGCCTGACTAAATAGGTACGACTCAAACCAGTTCCTCAGTAGATGCGGTTTAATCTTCGTCGGGTGACTGAAGAGCAACACCCAGTAAATCCAGCGCAAATTTTCCTAGGGTATGAGGCCGCAAGATGTCGGCGCATACGCCAGACACGCGAATACAGTCCGTATACTGCACAATCGAAATCCAGCCGCGCAACAGGGCTGGAATTGCCTTGAGACGGCCCCATGACGTCAAACGGCGAGCGAACAACACTGCGCAATTGTGTTCGAGACATGGCCGGCTCGCGGCGTGTCTCAGGCGGTTACAACTTTCCTGAGACGCAGCGCGCCGGCGCCGCTCAGCCCACCGCGTTCGCGCGCGACCGGAAGGGATGCGCGGCAAAGACGCCCAGATGCCGAACCTGCGTCGAGAAGAAGCCGAGTTCCTCAAGCGCTCGCTGCAGGTTCACGTCGTCCGGATGGCCCTCGACCTCGGCATAGAACTGCGTCGCAGAAAACGATCCGCCGATCTGGTAACTCTCCAGCTTCGTCATGTTGACGCCGTTGGTCGCGAAACCACCCATCGCCTTGTACAGCGCTGAAGGAACATTGCGCACGCGAAAGACAAACGCCGTGACCCAGGTGGCACCTTCGGTCTTGTCCGGAACAGACGCATCACGGCTCATGATCACGAAGCGCGTCGTATTGTGCGCGTGGTCCTCGATATTCTCCGCGAGGATTTCCAGGCCATAGACCTCCGCCGCCAGACGCGGAGCGATGGCTGCCTGCGTCGGATCGCCAAGATCGCGCACTTCGCGTGCAGCCCCCGCCGTATCCGAACTGGTCTTCGCAACGATCCCGCGCGTCCGCAGGAAGTTCCGGCACTGCCCCAGACCCATGATGTGGCTGTGAGCGCCCTTGATGTCCGCCAGCTTCGCCCCCGGCAGTCCCATCAGCTGGAACCGGATCGGCATGAAATGCTCGGCGATGATCTGCAGCGGCGAGGTCGGCAGCAGGTGGTGGATGTCCGCCACCCGCCCCGCGATCGAGTTCTCCACAGGGATCATGGCGAGTTGGGCCTCGCCCGTCGCGGCCGCCTGGAACACATCCTCGAAAGTCGGGCACGGCAGTGGCTCGAAGTCCGGATGGACGTCGCGGCAGGCGATATGGGAGTTGGCGCCCAACTCCCCCTGAAAAGCGATCTTGTTCATGGCCGCCTCTATGCCCCGCCCGACCCGAACTCGGCAACAGAAATAGGGGGTTAGGTGAGAGCGGCGCCTGCCCGCTGTGCGTCATTTCGCCGGGCCCATCGCGGTTGCCGCCTGCCCGCTGAAATGCAAGAAAGGGAAGTGCCCGCGGTTACGAATAGAGCCGTTTTTGCACGCTTTTTTGACTGGAGCAGGACCGAGCCATGAGTGATCTGGGCTTCAACAAGATCGCGTTTTGCGTCCTTGGAACCGGCCTCGCGCTGATCGGCCTCAATGAGGCCTCGCACGCCCTGTTCAAGCATACCGAACATGAAAAGCCGGGCTATTTCGTCGAAGTTGCCGCCGCTGCGGGCCCCGCGACAGACGCGCCCGTGGAAGGGCCACGCGACTACGGCCTGCTGCTGGCCTCCGCTGACATCGCCAAGGGCGAAGAGCAGCACAAGAAATGCCTGCAATGCCACAACTTCGATTCTGGCGGACCGAACCTGCAAGGCCCGAACCTGTACGGGGTTCTCGGCCGCAAGATCGCGTCGCACGAGGGCTTTAAGTATTCTGCAGGCGCCGGTTCGCTCACCGAAAAAGGCGCCGACGGTTCGGTGTGGGATTACGACCATCTCGATCGCTTCCTTGAGCGCCCGAAAGGCTATGCCTCCGGCACGCTGATGAACTTCGCCGGCATCAACAGCCGCATGACCGGCCAGGAAGACCGCATCAACCTGATCGCCTTCCTGCGTTCGAACGGCAGCGAGAGCTTCCCGATCCCCGCCCCGCTGCCGGCGTCCGCGCCGGCTCTGGCTGAAGGCGCAGTCCCCCCCGCCGAAGGCGCAGCAACGCCGCCGGCTGAAGGCGCAGCGCCAGCCGCACCGGGCGCAACTCCGGCCCCCGCCCCGGGCGCACCCGCAACGCCGGCGACGCCGGCGACGCCCGCGCCGCACTGATCAATAGTAACCGATTGAATGAAGTCGCTGTTTGCTCCTGCAGACAGCGACTTCTTCTTTCTTGCGACTCGATCCCACGGCTCGTCGGCCAGTCATCGTAGGCACTGAAAAAAATCCGCTGCCCGCCTCAAAACATAACGGTGAGGCCAGCCCCTTCATACCGTTGCGTATTTTGCGGAAACCGTTGGTTTTTTGAGACAAGTTCTCG
Organism: Hyphomonadaceae bacterium; assembly: GCA_040398425.1. Classification (GTDB taxonomy): domain Bacteria; phylum Pseudomonadota; class Alphaproteobacteria; order Caulobacterales; family Hyphomonadaceae; genus UBA7672. The sequence continues at coordinate 3,028 of JBBATZ010000017.1, read as the reverse complement.
CATTTCGACCGCTGGACAGGGTGCAACAACCGGCAAAGATGGCTCTACGCTGCATCGCTCGGAGGGGTCGGCATGACGAGCTTCACACTCAACGGAAAGAAGATGACGGTGGAGGCGGAAGCCGACACCCCCCTCCTCTGGATCATTCGTGACGAGGCCGGGCTGACCGGCACCAAGTTCGGCTGCGGCATCGGCATGTGCGGCGCCTGCACCGTCCACATCGGCGGCAAGGCGGCCCGCTCCTGCGTCACCCCGCTCAGCGCCGTTGAAGGCGCCGAGATCGTCACCATCGAAGGCCTCGACCCCAAGGGCCAGCATCCGGTCCAGAAAGCCTGGCAGGACCTGCAAGTCCCGCAATGCGGCTACTGCCAGTCCGGCCAGATCATGCAGGCCGCCGCCGTCCTCAAGGACAATCCCAGCATCTCCGACGCCGACATCGACGCGCAGATGACGGGCAATCTCTGCCGCTGCATGACCTACACGCGCATCCGCGCCGCTGTCCGTCAGGCCGCCAACGCAATGAAGGCAGGCTGATCACATGAAACTCCGTGAAAGCATCGAAGCCCCTGCTCTCTCCCGCCGCGGCTTCCTCGTCGCGACAGCCGGCGCCGGCGTCGCCTTCTCCTTCCTCACCGCCTGCAGCCAGACGGAAACCGCGAGCACCGCTCCGGCCTACGAGCCGACGCAATGGTACGCGATCGACAATGCCGGCATCATCACCGTGAACATCATCCGCGCCGAGATGGGCCAGCACGTGGGCACGTCGCTCGCGCGCATCCTCGCGGACGAACTCGAAGCGAAGTGGGAAGATGTCCGCATCAACCACGTCGACTCGGATCCGAAGTGGGGCCTCATGGTCACCGGCGGCTCATGGTCCGTCTGGCAGACCTATCCGCTCTACAGCCAGGCTGGCGCTGCCGGCCGCGCAGCCATGATCGAGGCTGGGGCAAAAGCGCTTGGCGTCGACCCCGCCACATGCTCCGCCGCCAACAGTGAGATCGTCTCGGGCGACAAGAAGATTTCCTTCAAGGAAATCGTCCGCCGCGGCGGTCTCACGAAAACCTACACGCCTGAAGAGCTCGCCAAGATCACCTTCAAGCCCGCCGACCAGCGCAAGCTCATCGGCAAGCCCGTCACCTCGCTCGACGTCGTCGAGAAGACCACCGGCGCCGCTGTCTACGGCATCGACGCAAAAGTCGACGGCATGGTCTACGGCTACCCGATCATCCCGCCGACGCGGAATGGCGGCCAGGTCAACTATTTAATGGATGCGCCCGCGAAGGAGATCAAAGGCTACCTCCAGACCGTCGTCTTGAAGGATCCGTCGAACACAGTCCCCGGCTGGGCCGTCGTCATCGCCGACAGCTGGTATGCCGCGAAGAAAGCCGCCAAGGCGATCACGCTCGAATACCAGCAAGCGCCGACAACCAATGTTTCCGAAAAGGACATCCAGGATCACAGCCGCAAGCTGATCGCCGATCCGAAAAAAGGCTCCGTCCTGCCCACCGGCAACACGGATACGGCCGCTGCCTTCCGCTCCGCGAAATCCACGATCGAGGCGGAATACACCACCGCGACGGCCCTCCACTTCCCCATGGAGCCCGTCAACGCGCTCGCGCTGGAGAAGGACGGCAAGTGGGAGATCCACACCGGCAACCAGTGGCAGAGCCTTGTTCTCCCCTGGCTGGCAAAAGCCCTCGAAGTGCCCGAGACCGACATCGTCATGAAGACCTATCGCCTCGGCGGCGGCTTCGGCCGGCGTCTCAATGGCGACTACGCGGTCGGCGCAGCGCTCGCCGCCAAAGCGGTCGGCAAGCCGGTGAAGATGGTCCTCGATCGGGAAGCGGACTCCAAGTTTGACTCGGTCCGCTCGCCCTCGGTGCAGAAGCTGAAGATGGGCTTCGACAAGGACAACAACCCCATCGCCATGGAGCAGCACGTCGCAGCGGGCTGGCCCACCGAAGTGATGGCACCTTTCTTCATGCCGAAAGGCGAGAAGGACGTGCCCTTCGACCCGTTCGCCATCAGCGGCGCCAACCACTGGTACTCGGTCGGCGCCCACAAGGTCCGCGCCATCTCCAACGATCTCGCCAACGCCACCTTCCGACCCGGCTGGCTCCGCTCGGTCGGACCGGGCTTCACCAACTGGGCCCTTGAGAGCTTCATGGACGAGGCCGCCCACAAAGCGAAGATCGATCCCGTGCAGTTCCGCATCAACCTGCTCAAGGCTGAAGGCGCAAACGCCGGCTCGGCCCCCAACGCCGTCGGCGGCGCATCGCGTCAGGCCAACGTCGTCAAGCTCGCGGCCGAGAAAGCCGGCTGGGGCCAGACACTTCCCGCCGGCACAGGCCTCGGCCTCGCCACGTCCTTCGGCCAGGAACGCGACATGCCCACCTGGGTCGCCTGCGTCGCGCGCGTGACGGTCGACAAGGCCACCGGCAATGTGAAGGTCGAGAAACTGACGCTCGTTGCCGACGCCGGCACCATCGTCGATCCCGATGGCGCGCTCGCGCAGATGCAGGGCGCGTCCCTCTGGGGCCTCTCGCTTGCCCTGCACGAAGGCACCGAGTTCGAGAGCGGCAATGTGAAGGCGCTGAACCTCAACGCCTACACCCCGCTCCGTCTCGCCGATGTCCCCGACCTCGACATCAGCTTCGTGCCGAGCACCGAAGCCCCCGTCGGCCTCGGCGAGCCCGCGACCACAGTGGTCGGTCCCGCCATCGGCAACGCGATCTTCAATGCGGTGGGCGCGCGCCTGCGGCACATTCCGATCACGGCCGCGGCCGTGAAGGCGGCGATGACCTGATCTGCGCCTCCCTCCGAGCGCCTGATCACACGCCGCCGGGATCGGTCCCGGCGGAAGCGGCCACCGCCGCTCTCACCGGGACCGTGCTCCTCGCATTCGCCGGGAGAGTTACGCCTCATTTTGTTGGAAGACGGCGCGTTCAGAATCGGCGGAAAGCCGGAAATCTTCGGGAGCAGTTTCAAGCGCTTGCTGCCAAAAACCGCAGGACAGAAGAACTGCTAA
>JBBATZ010000016.1:0-61737 GCA_040398425.1 Hyphomonadaceae bacterium | reverse complement strand
TGAGACGAGATTGGACCGATGCCAGTCGAACAAACCTGCAACCCCGGCGCAACTGTCCTCGTAGTTGACGAAGATGTTCTCGCGCGCATTGCGATCGCGGAATATCTCCGCGATTGCGGCTACCGCGTGATCGAATCCTCAGGCGGACGCGAGGCCAGGACAATCCTGATGCACGGCTTGGAAATCCACATCCTGTTCGTGGACGCGCGGCTTGCCGGCGAAGATAACGGCTTTGCGCTGGCGCAGTGGGCGCGCCGAAACCGGCCAAGCTTGCAGGTCATGCTGAACGCTGGCCTGTTACGCAAATCCGAGGTCGCCGCGAACTTGTGCGGGCACAACAACGCGTCACCGCCCGCAACGCATCTGCGCGCGCGCATCGAATCCATGACTGCGCGCCACGGTCGCGGTATCCGCGACGCGTCCCGCACCAAGCCCTGCGCTGCTTATCGCTAGCTAAGCCGGGCCTACTTGACCGGGTGCAGGTCGAGCCAGGCGCGCACCGAGCCGTTGACCAGATCAGCGGCGTCGTGCTGAACGAAGTGGCCCGCGTCAGGCGCCATCACGAGCGTGGTGTCCTTCGAGACCTGATCCCACGTATCGTTATGGCCCATCGACAGCAGCGCCGTGTCCTTCATCCCGTGGATGACCAGCACAGGCACGTTGATCTTCGGGAACACCTGTGCGGGCGCATCCGGTTCCGGCGCGCTCGGATAGTTCGCGCGGTAATAGTTCATCATGCCGGCAAAGCTCGAGCGCTTGAACGCCTCGACATACTTGGCCCGCTCTGCCGGGTCCTTGACCCAGCCCGCAAGACCTTCTGCCGTCAGATTGTTCTCGGAGCCTTCCTTCTGGAAATTGCGCGCATAGCTCGAATTCTGCGGCGCAGCTTTCAGCTGGCGCCCCATATTCGCCGGGTGCGGCACTGACATGATGACCAGACGCTCCAGCGTCTCGGGATGCGCGAAGGCGTAATTCCACGCCTGCGCCGCGCCCCAGTCATGCCCGATCACCGTGGCTTTCGAATAACCCTCGGCCTTGATCACCGCCTGGACGTCCTCGATCAGCTTCGGCATGGCGTAGTTTGCGACGCCCACGGGCTTGTCCGAAAGATTGTAGCCGCGCGTATCGATCGCCACGACACGATAGGCGTCGTTCAGCGCGGGCGTCAGCTGCGCCCAGCTTTCGGAGTAATCCGGGAAGCCATGAATCATCAGGACCAGCGGCCCCTTGCCCGAAGCGAGATAGTGGATCTTCGTTCCGTCCGCGCTCGTTGCATACTTGTCGACAACCGACACAGCCGCCTTGGTCGCTGTCGCTTCCGTCCCGATCGTCTGGCAGCCAGAAGCCGCAAGCGACATCGTCGCAAGCGACACGCCGAGAATCATCGCACGCAGCATGAGCAGTCCCTCCAACGTCTTCTGTCTTGACGATGTCAGGCTAGACCCGCGCGCGGGCAAGCTCAATCTCCTGTGCGGATCACGCTTTGAGGATCATTCGCAGGGGTGAGAATGAAAGCCACGCTGCGAGGCCGCCGATCATCGCGAATTTCAAGGGCGGCGTCGCTGTGAGACAGACAAATACGGGCAGCGCTAGAAAATCCAACACACCGAAACCGAAGGTTCTTCCGAACATCACGTCCCCCAAGCGGTCCGTAGGCCTGGGCCTCAGCCCTCGAGGTCTTCTTGCAGGATGGTCATTTCCAGCTGGTAGCTGGTCTCGCCTTCATCCTCGATCAGGTAGACGAGGCCCACATGCTCGCCGCCCAGCGTCACTTCCACGCTGTCATTGACGCGGGGGCGCGGGGCCAGCGTCAGGCCGGGGTTCAGCGTGCGCTTGAGGTACGCTTCGATGCGTTTGACGGTTTCCGGGTTCATCGGGCGGCTCCTGAAGCTTTCTGGCGGAGACTTACCCGCCCCCTGCCCCGGCGCCAACCCCGGGCAATTTGTCGTTGTCTGCTTTGGGAAACTGGCTTTGAAATCGGGTCATCGCCCGGGGAAAGATCCATGGTAAAAACCGGCGCCATATGCCTTGCCGCCCTTGTGCTGTGCTCGGCCTGCATACTCACAAAGGAAGACGTCGACTGCTGGTACGAGGACATGTGCATGAACCTCGCTGATGACGCCGCCAGCGTCGCAACACCGCCCCAGCCCTAGCCCTGGCCTTCCCATTTCACTCCTCAAGCCAACAGCTGTCTGTTCGCACGCGGGCGAGATGATTTAACCTTCCGGCCAGCTGCGGCCCTGCTATGCAGGGTGTAGGTGGGCTTCAGGGTGATTTTCGATGAAACGAGCGATCCTCGCCTGCATGGTGGCCTGCACGCTGTGTTCCGGTTGCATGGTCTTCGACGACGATTTCATCGAAGACGAGCCCGACGCCTACCTCGCCCCGTCCGCTGGCCACCCAGATCCGGAACAAGCACCATGAAACGCATCCTGCTCGCCTCTCTTGCAGCGCTGACGCTGTGCTCGGGCTGCATACTGGACGACGAGTTCTGGGACGATGGCTACGATAGCGGTTATGACAGCCCCGCTGGCGACGATTGGGAGGATTGCGACTGCGACGACGAGTACTTCAGCGCCGCCAAGCCGGAGACGTTGCCAGACGTCGCGCCCGTCGAAGCCGCTCGCTAGAGCCCAACATCGGGTAGCCGCTCATAACAAAAGCAGGTCGCCCGCGAGGCCAGTCCACCTTGGCGTAGGTCGTGACGCTGCTATGCTTTGAATACGTTCAAAAGGGTCTTCACAATGAAGCGTGCTGTTCTCGCCGGCCTTGCGGCACTGGTCCTTTGCTCGGGATGCGCGCTTCTTGATCCTGACTTCTGGCTCGGCACCGACTTCAACTGCTCGCATGATTGCGACACTCGGAAATAGCCAATTAGAGACCTGCATATTGCGGCCTGCCCATCGCGCCTGCGGCCCTTCGCAAGTCATGGGTCCCCCTATTGGACGGAGTGACCTTCAGTGAAGCGCATTGTTTTCGCCTGCCTCTCTGTCATGCTGATGTGCTCGGGCTGCAGCGTCCTGGATCAGGAATGCTGGGAAGACGACTACACGTCTGACGGCGATCGTTGCGGCGGGTAGCGCGCAGCGGCTACAGGCCCATATCGAATTTCTGGTCCATCGTCTGAGCGGGTTTCATACAAGCCCCGCCTACAGGCTTGGCCGGAACGCCCGCCACCGAGCAGCGCGGCGGCACATCGCTCAGCACAACCGAGCCGGATCCCACACGTGCTTCGTCGCCGATGCGGATATTGCCCAACACCTTTGATCCCGCGCCGAGCAGCACGCCATTGCCGATCTTCGGATGGCGATCCGTGTGCACCTTGCCGGTGCCGCCCAGCGTCACGCCATGCAGCATCGACACGTCGTCACCAACACGCGCTGTCTCTCCGATGACAATTCCGGTCGCATGGTCGATGAACACGCCCGAGCCGATCGGCGCCGCGGGATGTATGTCCACACCATAAAGTTCAGACGTGCGCGACTGGAAGAAGAACGCCAGCGTCTCGCGCCCTTGTCCCCACAGGAAGTGCCCGACGCGATGCGTCTGCAGCGCGAGGTAGCCCTTAAAAAAAAGGAAGGGCTGCAGCGTCGAGCGCGTCGCCGGATCGCGATCGAGCACGGCCTGCAGGTCCCGCTCCGCCGCCGCCACGATCGACGGATCGCGTGCATAGGCTTCCTCGAAAATCTCGCGGATCGCCATCGCGCTTATGTCCGGCCCGCCCGACTTCTGCGCCAGCTGGTAGCAGAGCGCGTCGGAAAAATTCTCGTGGTTCAGCACCGTCGCCGCCAGATAGCTCGACAGCGCCGGCTCCTGCTCGGCCGCCTGTCGTGCATCGAAACGCAGCTTCTGCCAGACGGGCGCAGGCGCGCCCGCCGTGCGCGGATTAGAGGTTGTAGACATCTTGTCTCTCCCTGGGGCCGTCCGCCCCTCGTTCGTCCGTCCAGACATTACGCCTGAATCAACGTTGACAGCTCGCGCGGCAAGCTCCCGGTGCGAAGGAGATGGTCGGCCTTCAGCAGCATCACAAGAGAGAATCCATCGGTAATCTCCCCGGCGACCGCCATTTTCACGGCATCTGCGAACGGAACTCTTCGAAGCGATAGTTCCTCTGAACTGTCCGGAGCAAAACGGGTTTCCGGAGACAGGTTCCACGCCATGAAAGCATAGGCCCGCTCATCGGTCAGCGAGTTGCCCAGATGCACGTCCCCGAACAGCGGCAGCCAGTTCTCCGCCTTGAGTCCGCACTCCTCGCCCAGCTCCCGCTGCGCACTCTCCAGCGGCGGCAGATGTTCCGGCCCGCCCCCCTCCGGCAGCTCCCACGAATACCGCCCCAGCGTGAACCTCTCCTGCCCCACCAGAAACGTGTGCCCCTCGGCATCGATCGGCAGCACGCCAATTGCGAGGTTATGCGGATGCACCAACCCATAGACCGCATCCGCACCAGTCGGCGCCACGGCCTGATACTCCCGCACCGCGATCCACGGGTTCCTGTAGACTGTCCGCACCGACTTGATGCGCCATGGCTTGCTCGGGACAGGTTTGCGAGTATCGCTCATGCTTGGCGCTTAGGGCCGAATAGCCTTGTTGTCATCATCCGCCACCAACGGCACTGCGCTGTTCCGACCCTTCCCCAGAGCCCTCCAACCCTCTAGGTTCCGCCCAAACTCGCGGAGAACCGTATGTACCTGAAATCCCTCGCCGGCGCGCTTGTCGCCTTTGCATTCGTCGCCTGCACGCCCGCGAGCCGCACCGAATTGCTGCCGGTCGAGGGCGATGCGTTCGTCGGCCCGGCCGGCGCCAAGGTCACCGTCGTCGAATACGGCTCGCCCACCTGCCCCGCCTGCAAGGCCTGGCACGACACCAACTACCCGATCCTCAAGTCGGAATACGTCGACACCGGCAAGGTGAAGTTCGTGTTCCGCGAATTCGCCATCCACGGCCCTGTCGACGCCGCGATCTTCGCGATCGCGCGCTGCTCCGGCGCGAAGGACTTCTTCCCCGTTCTCGATGAAGCCTTCCTGCGTCAGCAGACCCTCGTCGAAGCCAGCATGAAGGGCAGCCCGATCGAAGAGCTCAACTCCCTCGGCGCCAAATTCCAGCTCAGCGCCGAGCAGGTGAAGTCCTGCATCAACGACAAGAACATCGTTCGCCGCATCAACGACGTGCGCGCCGACACGCAGACCAAGGGTATCGACTCCACGCCGACCTTCATGGTCGATGGCGTCGTCCTCGCCGAGAACACCTGGCCCACCGTGAAGGCCGCGATCGACGCCAGGCTCGGCGGCGGCGCCGCGCCTGCAGCTCCCGCCGAAGCACCCGTCGCTCCCGCTGCAGCGCCCGCCACGCCGTCCACCGGCGAACCACTGGCCGGCCCAGACGAACCCCACTAGGCCGATGCCGATCCGCGCCGACCTCCCGCCTGAGCCAGACTTCGGCGCACCGCTTGAGCCGACACATCCTTCGCCCGAGACGCTGCGCCTTCTGGCCTTGCGCCGTTCAACGCCCGTCGCCACACTCACCGAGCCAGGCCCGTCAGCGGAAGACCTCGACGCGATGCTCCGCCTCGCCATGCGCGTGCCCGATCACCGCAAGCTCGAGCCGTGGCGCGTGCTGATCATCGAGGGCGAAGCGCGCAACAAGCTCGGCGAAGTCTTCGCCGCCGCCCGCCGCCTGCGCGACCCTGAGGTCAGCGACGAAAAGCTCGCCGCCGAAATGCTCCTGCCGCTCCGCGCGCCCGTCATCCTCTGTGTGACGTCCTCGCCTACCCACGACCCCAAGAAGACCCCGATCTGGGAGCAGCAACTCAGCGCGGGGGCGCTCTGCCAGAACCTGCTGATCGCCTCGCAAGCCATGGGCTGGGCCGGCGTCTGGATCACGGAAGACGCTGCCTACGACAGCCATGTCCACGCAGCGCTGGGCCTCAGCGCCCACGAACAGATCGCCGGCTTCATCTATCTCGGCACGGCAGGCAACCTCCCCGTCGAACGCCAGCGCCCCACCGTCTCCGCCAAGGCGACCCGCTGGACCGGCTGACGCGCCGCACCAGCGCTGCTTGACGCTACCTCCCACCCCCCCTACTTAGCGCCCGTTTGCACGGCCATAAGCTCGAGTCGCGCAGCCCCAGATGGAGGCTCCCCGGATGACCAGAATTGCTACCGGCGCCATCGCCCTCGAAGACGGCAGCATTTTCTGGGGCCAGGGCCACGGCGCAACCGGCATCGCCGCCGGCGAGCTTTGCTTCAACACAGCGATGACGGGCTATCAGGAAATCCTGACCGACCCGTCCTACGCCGAACAGATCGTGCTCTTCACCTTCCCCCACATCGGAAACGTCGGCGCCAACGCCGACGACCAGGAAGAATCCTCGGCGCAGGGCAAGGCGGCCGCACGCGGCGCCGTCTTCAAGGCGCCCCCAACACTCCCCTCAAGCTGGCGCGCCGCCGATGAACTTGGACACTGGCTCGCCACGCGCTCCATCATCGGCCTCTCCGGCGTCGACACCCGCGCCCTTACCCGCCGCATCCGCGAACTCGGCATGCCGAAATCCGCCATCGCCCACGCGCCTGACGGGAAGCTCGACGCCAAGGCGCTGATCGAAGCGGCCCGCAACTGGAAGGGCGTCGAGAACGCCGACCTCGCCATCAACGTCACCAGCCGCCAGAGCTTCGACTCGACCGATGGCCTGTGGTCGATCGACGCCGGTTTCGAGACGAAGAACACGGGCAAGTTCCACGTCGTCCTGATGGACTTCGGCGTGAAGAAAAACATCCTGCGCAATCTCGCTGCCGTTGGCGCAAAGGTCTCGGTCGTTCCCGCGAAAACGAAAGCCGAAGACATTCTCGCGCTCAAGCCCGACGGCGTCGTACTCTCCAACGGCCCCGGCGATCCGGCCGCGACGGCGATCTATGCCGGCCCAGAAATCAAGAAGCTGATCGCCTCCGGCGTGCCGATCCTCGGCATCTGCCTCGGCCACCAGATGCTCGCCCTCGCCCTCGGCGCAAAGACGAAAAAGATGCCGCAAGGCCACCACGGCGCGAACCATCCCGTAAAGGACTTCACCACCGGCAAGGTCGAGATCGTCTCGATGAACCACGGTTTCACCGTCGACATCGACACGCTGCCCGCCGGGGTCGAGGAAAGCCATCGCTCGCTGTTCGACGGCTCCAACTGCGGCCTCAGCGTCGCCGGCAAACCGATCATCTCGGTCCAGCACCACCCCGAAGCCAGCCCCGGCCCGCAGGACTCGTTCTATCTCTTCGAACGCTTCGCGAAGATGATGGCGGACAGAAAATCGTAACGAATCTGAACAGGACCTTTCCGGAATTGCCCTGAAAATCCGCGGTTCCGGCAACCGTTCTTTTAACTGTGCCATGTCAGCTTGTCCCGGTCTGGAACACCGGTGTCCCCATGGCGATCGACTCAACGTCTAACATCCTCCAGCGTCTTGCCGCTGCTGAAGCTGCTCTCCACGCTGTTGGTCAGCAGCTCTCGCCCGCCATGCGCCATGTCGACATCGCAGTGCTCATCCCGGCCTTCAACGAAGCCACGACCATCGGCGATGTCGTGAAGTCGTTCCGCGCCGCGCTGCCGAATTCGCGTATCTACGTGTACGACAACAATTCGTGGGACAACACAGCCGCCCTCGCTAAACAAGCCGGCGCAATCGTTCGCCGTGAACCGCTGCAAGGCAAAGGTCATGTCGTGCGTCGGATGTTTTCCGACATCGAAGCCGACGTGTATGTGATGGTCGATGGCGATGCGACTTACGATGCAGCTTCGGCTCCGCGCCTCGTTTCGCGACTCATCGAAACGCAAGCCGACATGGTCGTCGGCGCACGCATCACCCAGGAGAAAGCCGCCTATCGCGCCAGCCACAAGTTCGGCGCCAAGATTCTGACCGGCCTCGTCTCCACGATCTTTGGTGAACGCTTTACAGACATGCTGTCGGGCTATCGCGCCTTCTCGCGCCGCTTCGTGAAATCCTACCCTGCTCTCGCCTCAGGCTCCGAGACGGAAACCGCACTCACGGTTCACGCCCTCGCACTAGACATGATCACCACCAAAATCCAGACGCCTTATAGCGCGCGTCCTGATGCCCCGGTGTCCAGGCTTTCGGCCGTCCGGGACGGCTTCCGCATCCTCGGCGCGATCGGTCGCCTGATACGCGACGAGCGTCCCCTGCTGTTCTTCGGCGCCATCTCCGGCGCGATCATGCTCGCCGCCCTCGCGCTCGGCGCGCACGTGATCGCAGATTACATGTCGACCGGCTTTGTCCAGCGTCTCCCAACCGCCTTCCTGTGCGGGACGCTGGCCGTGCTTTCCAGCATCGCGCTGGTCTCCGGCATCATCCTAGAAACGGTCAGCCTCAGCCGCCGTGAGATGAAGCGACTGTCCTACAACGGCATCGAAAGCCTCACCGCCAAGCTCGACCGGCTGGAGGAAACGCGCCTCACGCTGACCTCGCTGCGCTCGCAGGTGCTGTCCGACAATCCGGCCGCTCCGACCAGCTACATCGCGCGCCGCCGCCGGACGCATTAGGTTCCCTCGCCCGGGTCGCTAAACCACCTTGCTTCACGACGTGCTCACAGCCATCTTTGGCGCATGACCGACGCACGCCCCGAATCCCGTCTGCAGATCCGGATCATCCCGGTGACCCCGTTGCAGCAGAACTGCTCCCTGATCTGGGACACGCAGACCAAGCACGCCGTGCTGGTTGATCCCGGCGGTGACGTCGACACACTCATCGGCGCGCTCGATCATTTCGGCCTGACGCTGAAGGAGATGTGGCTCACCCATGGCCACCTCGATCATGCCGGCGCCGCCCACCAGCTTCGCGAACGTCTCGGCGTGCCCGTAATCGGGCCGCACAAGGACGACCAGTTCTGGCTCGACCAGATCGAAAGCTCTGCCGTGAAGTACGGCCTCACCGGTCTGCAGAACGTCACTCCCGACCGCTATCTCGAAGATGGCGACGAGTTGGAACTGGAAGGCGTGAAGTTCGGGGTCGTCCACACGCCGGGTCACACGCCAGGCCACGTCGTGATCCACAACACAGATGCAAAGATCGCCTTCGTCGGCGACGTACTGTTCCAGGGCTCGATCGGCCGCACAGACTTCCCGCGCAGCAACCACGAAGACCTGATCAGCTCGATAACCGATAAGCTCTGGCCGCTCGGCGATGACATGCAGTTCGTGCCCGGCCACGGCCCGACATCCACCTTCGGTCAGGAACGCCGCAGCAACCCCTTCGTCGCGGATGTTTTCACCGGCTATGGCGGCGGCGAAAAGGTCGATGCGTCGGCCTACGACCAGCGGACGGCCAAACGCCACACCTGACGGCATCTGCGAAAGATTCCGTAGCCAGCGCCTTGTGAGCATTCACTCACAGCATACATTGTCGCGATATGCGCGCGGCTTATTCGCACCGCGAGTCATGCAACCAGCAATTTTGGGGGACATCCGATGTTCAACAGCGCAGCCTACGCCGCAGCCGCCCCCGACAAGCCGCTTGGGCCCATCACCATCGCTCGGCGCGATCCGACGCCGGACGACGTCCAGGTCGACATCCTGTTTTGCGGGGTCTGCCATTCCGACCTGCACACTGCGCGCAATGAATGGGGCGGCACGGTCTACCCCGTCGTGCCTGGCCACGAGATCGTCGGGCGTGTGGGTCGCGTAGGATCGAATGTCACGAAGTTCAAACGGGGCGATCTGGTCGGCGTCGGCTGCATGGTGGATTCCTGCCGAACCTGTCCTAGCTGTAGGGAAGGCCTCGAGCAGTATTGCGAGAAGGGCAATACAGGCACCTACAACTCGCCGGACAAGCACATCTCCGGCGCCACCACCCATGGCGGCTATTCAAAAAGCGTAACGGTCGATCAAGCCTTTGTCCTGCGCATGCCCGCAAACCTCCCCCCCGCCTCCTCCGCCCCCCTCCTCTGCGCCGGCATCACAACATGGTCGCCTTTGCGCCACTGGAAGGTCGGCCCCGGCCAGAAGGTCGGCGTGGTTGGTCTTGGCGGCCTTGGCCACATGGGCGTGAAGTTCGCGCACGCGCTCGGCGCGAAGGTCGTGCTGTTCACGACATCACAGTCCAAGGTCGAGGACGGCAAGCGCCTCGGCGCAGACGAGGTCGTGATATCGACGGATCGCGCCCAGATGAAACCGCATCGCGCCTCGTTCGATTTCATCCTCGATTGCGTCTCGGCCAACCATGACGTGAACGCCTATCTCAGGCTGCTGAAACGCGATGGCGTTATGTGCCTCGTTGGCGCGCCCGAGAAGCCTATGGCCATCGCCGCCTTCAGCCTGCTTGGCGACCGTCACACCCTGGCGGGCTCGGGCATCGGCGGCATAGCCGAGACTCAGGAGATGCTCGATTTCTGCGCCGAGCACGGCATAACCTCCGATGTCGAGGTTATCGACATCAAGGACATCAACACGGCCTACGAGCGGATGCTGAAAAGCGACGTGGGATACCGCTTCTCGATCGACATGAGCACACTCTAGCCCAAGCGAGCGGGCGGGGTCTGACTGGGCAATCGGCACTCCCGCCACAGCGATTCTGGCGACCGCCACGGCGCAATCCCGAACCGTCACCGAATCTGGCTCAAAAACCCTTCATTTCGACGGATCGCGACGCGTTCTCGCAGCTTGTGTAACAAGGGTTGCGTGGGGAGCTCGCGGTAGCTAAACCGACCGCCAATTTGCCGTCTCCAGCCTCGCTGCAAGACAGATCAGGTGACATGCCCAAGCGCACAGATATCAAGTCCATCCTGGTCATTGGCGCAGGACCGATCGTTATCGGACAAGCGTGCGAGTTCGACTATTCCGGCGTGCAGGCGATCAAGGCGCTGAAATCTGAGGGCTACCGGGTCATCCTGGTCAACTCGAACCCCGCCACGATCATGACCGATCCGGAACTGGCTGACGCAACCTACATCGAGCCGATCACGCCGGAGATGGTCGCCAAGATCATCGCCAAGGAAAAACCCGACGCGCTGCTGCCCACCATGGGCGGCCAGACTGCGCTCAACTGCGCGCTGAAGCTTGAGCAGATGGGCGTCCTCAAGGAGCACGGCGTCGAGATGATCGGCGCCAAGGCCGAAGCCATCGAGAAGGCCGAGGACCGCAGAAAATTCCGCGAGGCAATGGACAAGATCGGCCTTGAGAGCCCGCGGTCTGCCATTGTCGCCTCTCCCGAGCTCAGCAATGTCGACGGGAAGATCACCTACGACCTCAAGGCCGGTTTCATCGAAGCGACGAAACAGATGGAGATCGTCGGCCTTCCCTGCATCGTCCGCCCAGCCTTTACGCTCGGCGGTCTCGGCGGCGGCGTCGCCTACAACCGTCAGGAATTCGAGGACATCGTAACGCGCGGTCTTCAGATGTCGCCGGTCAGCCAGATCCTGATCGACGAAAGCTTGCTTGGCTGGAAAGAGTTCGAGATGGAGGTTGTCCGCGACAAGGCGGACAACTGTATCATCATCTGCTCTATCGAGAACATCGATCCGATGGGTGTCCACACCGGCGACTCGATCACGGTCGCTCCGGCTCTGACGCTCACCGACCGTGAATACCAGGTGATGCGTAACGCCTCGATCGCTGTGCTGCGCGAGATCGGCGTCGAGACCGGTGGATCAAACGTTCAGTTTGCTGTGAACCCCGATAACGGCCGTCTAGTCATCATCGAGATGAACCCGCGTGTGTCGCGCTCGTCTGCGCTTGCCTCGAAAGCCACCGGCTTCCCCATCGCGAAGATCGCAGCAAAGCTCGCCATCGGCTACACGCTTGACGAACTCACCAACGACATCACTGGCGTCACCCCGGCGTCGTTCGAGCCGACCATTGACTATGTCGTTGTGAAAATCCCCCGTTTCGCGTTCGAGAAGTACAAAGGCGCCGACACCACGCTGACGACCCAGATGAAGTCCGTCGGCGAGGCTATGGCCATCGGCCGCACCTTCCATGAGTCGCTGCAAAAGGCGCTGCGCTCGCTTGAGACCGGCATCTCCGGCTTCGACGAACAGGACATTCCCGGCAGCGGCGATCGCTCGTCGCTGATCGCTTCCATCTCGCGTCCCACCGAAAAACGCCTGCTCAATGTCGGCCAAGCCTTCCGCGAAGGCCTCACGGTCGATGAAATCCACAACGCGTCCAAGATCGACAAATGGTTCCTGCGCCAGATCTCCGAAATCATCGCGGAAGAAGCCCAACTCAAGACCAACGGCCTGCCTAATGACGCTGAAGAGTGGACGCGTATCAAGGCGATGGGCTTCTCCGATGTGCGCCTTGCCAGCCTGACCGGCGGCAAGGAACTCGACGTGCGCGCCGCGCGCCACAAGGCCGGCGTTCGCCCCGTCTTCAAACGCATCGACACCTGCGCTGCAGAGTTTTCCGCGCGCACGCCGTATCTCTACTCAACCTACGAGCAGGGCTGGATCGGACCCAGCGGCAAGGCGATCCCGGCGCAGAACGAGGCCGAGCCCTCCACCCGCCGCAAGGCGATGATCCTCGGCGGCGGTCCCAACCGCATTGGCCAGGGCATCGAGTTCGATTACTGCTGCTGTCACGCCGCCTTCGCCATGGCCGATCTCAAGATCGAGTCCATCATGGTCAACTGCAATCCGGAGACGGTCTCCACCGACTACGACACGTCTGATCGTCTTTATTTCGAACCGCTCACGCTGGAAGACGTCACCGAGATCATCCACGTCGAACAATCCGCGGGCGACTTCCTGGGCGTAATCGTCCAGTTCGGTGGCCAGACGCCGCTGAAGCTTGCGCAGGGGCTCAAGGCTTCCGGCGCGCCGATCCTCGGCACGACGCCGGATTCAATCGACCTCGCCGAAGACCGCGAACATTTCTCCAAACTCCTCGACAAGATTGGCCTCAAGCAGGCGCCGGCAGCCATCGCCCGCACGGACGAGGAAGCCGTCGCCGCCGCGAACCGCATCGGCTATCCCGTCATGCTGCGTCCCAGCTTCGTGCTCGGCGGCCGCGCGATGGAAATCGTCCACGACGAGGCCGATCTCCGCCGCTACGTCCGCGAGGCCGTGCAGGTCTCCGGCGATACGCCGCTGCTGGTCGACCGCTACCTCGCTGACGCGATCGAAGTCGACGTCGATGCGCTTTCGGATGGCGTGACGACGCACGTCGCCGGCATCATGGAGCACATCGAAGAGGCCGGCATCCACTCCGGTGACTCGGCTTGCTCCATCCCGCCCTATACGCTGAGCAAGGAAATCGTTGATCGCCTTTCCGAACAGGCACGCAAGCTCGCCCTCGCGCTCAACGTGAAGGGCCTGATGAACGTGCAGTTCGCCGTGAAAGGTGACGAAATCTATGTCCTCGAGGCCAATCCGCGCGCCTCGCGCACTGTGCCCTTCGTCGCAAAGGCGATCGGCAAACCTTTCGCCTCAATCGCAGCCAAAGTGATGGCGGGCGAAAAGCTGGCATCCTTCAACCTCGGCCCTGGCCCGATCGCCGGCAAGCGTTTCGCAGTGAAGGAAGCAGTGTTCCCGTTCTCGCGCTTCCCGGGCGTCGACCCATTGCTCGGGCCGGAAATGCGCTCGACCGGCGAAGTCATGGGCATCGATGTCTCGTTCGACGCCGCCTACCTGAAGGCCCAGATCGCGGCGAGCATGTCGCTCCCCTCGTCCGGTTGCGTGTTCATCTCGGTCCGCGAGACCGACAAGCCGGCGATCGAACAGACCGCACGCGACATCGCGGCACTGGGCTTCACCATCATCGCGACGAGTGGAACCGCGCAGTATCTTTCTGCGAAGGGCATCGCCGTCCAGCCGGTCAATAAGGTAGCCGAGGGCCAACCCCATGTCGTTGATGCCTTGATTAACGGCAAGATCCAGCTGGTTTTCAACACGACCGAGGGTGCACAGTCCCTCCTGGATTCGGCCTCGATCCGTCGCGCCTCCCTGGCCCAGGGAATTCCCTATTATACGACGATTTCCGGGGCGCGGGCCGCTACACAGGCCATTCGGGTGCTGAAAACACGCCCGCTTGAAGCGGGAGCGCTTCAGACCTACTCTTGACCATTCTGAACCGGTCGGCCCTTCCCGCCCGTCGAATGATTCCGTGCAAGAGCGGCGTTTTCCCATAGGACTACCGATGCAGCGCATTCCAATGACGTCCGAGGGCTTTGAAGCCCTGCAGGCAGAACTGAAGACCCTGAAAACCGAGGAACGCCCGTCGATCATCGCGGCGATCGCGGAAGCGCGCAGCCATGGCGATCTGTCGGAAAACGCGGAGTATCACGCCGCCAAGGACAAACAGAGCTTTATCGAGGGCCGTATCTCCGAGCTTGAGGACAAGCTTTCGCGCGCGGAGGTGATCGACACGTCTCGCCTGAAGGGCAAGACGGTTAAGTTCGGCGCAACCGTCAAGCTGACCGACGAGGATTCCGGCGACAGCTTCACATACAAAATCGTCGGCGAGGACGAGGCAGATATCTCGAAGAAGAAGATCTCCATCGCGTCCCCGATCGCCCGCGCCATGATCGGCAAGGAAGAAGGAGACATCGCGGATGTCTCAGCCCCGGGCGGATCTAAGTCCTATGAGATTGTCTCCATCGCTTGGAAGTAGTCAGCGCAAAACGTGTCCGCGGAAAAATCAGGTCCTTCCATCTGGTGTGTAGCGGACGGCCGCGCGGGTATTCTAAATCAGACACTGGCGCTCAGTGCAGCGCTGGCTGAACCCGAACGTGTGGCGGATCTGGCCCACCTGCATTCCGAAGCGCATCGCGATACCCCTCTCATACTGCAGCCGCAAGGCTGGCAGCTAGCGCTGCCACCCCACCTGTGGCCTGCGCCGCTGTCAGCGCTCCCTGCAGAACAGGCCGCATCACTCACGCCGCCCTGGCCTGACATCTGGATCGCGGCAGGCCGCCGCTCGATTCCGTACTCGCGCGTCATGCGGAAACTCTCAGGCGGCAAGTCATTCGTGGTGCAGACGCAAAACCCTCGCGTGCCGCTCTCAGCGTTCGACCTTGTCATCCCGCCCGAGCATGATGGCGTCAAAGGACCGAACGTCTTCCCGATCGTTGGCCCACCCGTCTGGTTCGCGCAGCAACGCATCGCCGACACGCAGGCGCGCTTTGCTCATCTAAAGAACGTTGCAGGCCAAAAAGTACTCGTCTCCATCGGTGGCGATTCCAAGAACCACAAAATGACAGAGGCCAACGTCGCCCAGATCGAGGCCGCGATGCAGCGCCTCGCGCAGGGGCGCCGGTTCTGGATCACTGTCTCGCGCCGCACGCCGGAACACGCCCGCGTCCGCTTCCGCCGCCTCGCCGCAACCCTGAATGCCGCGTTCTGGGAGAACGAGGAACGCGATGGCCCCAATCCGTATGTGGCGTTTCTCTCCATGTGTGACGCCGCGATGGTCACCTGCGAGAGCGCCAACATGATCGCGGACCCGGCCTTCTTCGGTAAACCCGTCCACCTGTTGAAACTGGACGGCGGTTCCCCCCGTTTCGACAAGCTCCACCAGGGCTTCATCGACCGCCGCGCCGCCAAATGGTTCACCGGCAGCCTGCCAAGCTGGACCTACACACCCCTCCGCGAAGCCGCTCGCGCCGCCGATGAAATCGTCAGGCAGATGCTGAAACGGCATCCGGCGCCCTAGAAAAACTCAACTGACCCAATGGGATCGGCCCGCGCCCTTTTCCGGTCCGCTGCGCATCCCCAGAATATGAACACCAGCGCACCATGACCTATTCCGTGCGCCGGCATGGGCCGTTAGGAAGGGCCATAAACAGGATTTGCCATGACGTCCCAGACCGCTGCGAGCCGCCACTCCCAGATCATCATCCTCGGCTCCGGCCCCGCTGGCTACACAGCGGCCATCTATGCCGCGCGCGCCTTGCGCAAGCCGCTGCTGATCGCCGGCATCCAGCCGGGCGGTCAGCTCACGATCACCACAGACGTGGAAAACTATCCGGGGTTCGCCGATGTCATCCAGGGCCCCTGGCTGATGGACCAGATGCGCGCGCAGGCAATCCATGTCGGAACAGAGATGGTCGAAGACCACATCATTTCGGCCGACCTGAAGAACCGCCCCTTCACGCTGAAGGGCGACAGCGGCCAGACATACACCTGTGATGTGCTCGTCGTCTGCACGGGCGCCCAAGCCAAGTGGCTCGGCCTCGAGAGCGAGTCGAAGTTCAAGGGCTTTGGCGTCTCGGCCTGCGCCACTTGCGATGCGTTCTTCTACAAGCAGAAGGAAGTCATCGTCGTAGGGGGCGGCAATACTGCGGTGGAAGAAGCGCTTCACCTCACGCACTTCGCCTCCAAGGTGACCGTCGTTCACCGCCGCGATCATTTCCGCGCAGAAAAAATCCTGCAGGATCGCCTGTTCCGGAACCCGAAGGTCAACGTCCTTTGGGACACGGAGCTCATCGAGGTGATCGGCCAGGAAGGCCCGCTCAGCGTCACGAAAGCGAAGCTGCACAATCTCAAGACCGGCGCGATCACCGAACAGCCCGTCCATGGCATCTTCATCGCCATCGGCCACGCGCCGCAGACTGATCTGTTCACTGGCCAGCTGGAACTGAAAGACGGGGGCTACATCAAGACGACCCCAGGCTCGACCTCCACGTCCATCCCCGGTGTCTTCGCCGCGGGCGATGTCGCCGACGACGTCTTCCGTCAGGCGGTCACGGCAGCCGGCCTCGGCTGCATGGCCGCGCTCGAAGCTGAGAAATATCTGGAAGGCATGCCGCATCAGGCTAAGGTTGCCGCCGAGTAGGTTCGGAGTCGGCAATGGTTTGGCGCTTGGTTGCAGCGATGCTCATGGCAGGCGCGCTCTTTGCGCCCGTTGCCTTGGCGCAATCGGACCGCAAATGCGCCGACGCCGAATTTGACTCCCACTCGGTACCGCTTGACGATGCTGGGCCCTTCGCAGGCGCAAGCTTCAAGGCAACCTTTGCCCGCTCGGCCAGCGGCGCCAATTGCCGGGTCATCAGTTTCTACCGGCTAGAAGCCAAGCCGCCCGAAGCAAAGACAAATGCCGAGCGTCGCAAAATCCAGCAGGAATACGCGACCCAGACCGCGCCGCCCTATTTCGCCGCCCGCTATGTCGATGACAAGCGCGCTACTCCCTTCAAGGAGCAATGGACCGATCAGGATCGCTGCCCGGCCCTTGTGAATGCGCTTGAGAAGCTTGAGCCTATCCTCGCGCCGACACTAACCGGAGACGGCCCATATCGCGATATGTCCACCAGCATCACTGATCAGCCTAACATGCGTTTCTGGCTGGCCGGACAGATCTACCCCCACACCAATGCCGACTACACGATGGACCTCACGCTCGATGGCGGCGCGGGTGGCCCGTTCGGCGTCTGGCTCAACGAGACCTTCAAGGCGCTGGACGCCTGCTGGAGCCCTGATCCCCCGGCGATCGAATGAGCGACGCTTACGCCCGCTGGATCGCCACCCTCCGCCCCACCGGCCTCGAAGTCATCGACGGCCTTCACCGCGCCCTGCCCGGCAAGCTCGACGCGGCCGAAGTGAAGCTCGGAGAGCCCGTCCGCTTCGGCGGCTATGGCGAAGACCGCAGCCTCTACACGCAGGCACTGTTCGCTCCCGAGGGAGACGAGCCCCGCACCGTGCATCTCGGCATCGACGTCTTCGCGCCCGCGGGCGCCGCAGTCTACACCCCGCTCAGCGGGCGCGTGCATTCCTCGCGCATCAACGACAATCCCGGCGACTACGGCCCCACCATCATTCTCGAGCATACGCCGGCGCCGGGCCTGACTTTCCACACGCTCTACGGCCATCTTGACCGCGACAGCCTCAAGGGTCTCAAGCCTGGTACGGCCTTCATGGCCGGAGAGAAGATCGCAGAACTTGGCACGAAGCGGGAGAATGGCGGCTGGCCGCCACACCTGCATTTTCAGATCCTGCTCGCCATCGGCAGCGCCAAGGGCGACTACCCCGGCGTATGCAAACGCAGTGAACGCGAGCATTGGCTATCGATCTGTCCCGATCCCGGCCCGTTGCTAGGGCTGGCGTCGAAATAGGGTCAGGCTATTTCGGCAGATAGGCGCGCAGCATCCACGCGGCCTTTGCTCTGCGCCAGGTCCAGTGACAGGTCTTCGATAGGCGCGAACAGATGGCGCGACTACTTCGACGCCTCAACCCAGTCAAACAGCTTGTGAAAGCGATCTGGCGCAGCTTCGTGCGGAAGATGTCCCGCGCCCCTCACCACATCGATGCGCGCATTCGGTAGAATCTGCGCCAGCTTCATGCCGTGGATGGACGGGCTCACCATCCTGTCGCCATCACCGAGCAAGATTGCAACAGGGACCCTGATCTGAGGATAGCGGGCCTGTTGTGCCGCAACTTCGCGCTTGGCCGCCACAAGGTCTCCCCCATTCGCCCGAAGTGCATCTGGACGCGCGGCGAGGGACACATCCGACTTTTCCATCCACCCTTCTGGCGGGATGCTCGGCGCGAACGCAGCTTCCATCCCGCTCTTGACGGACGCGCTCGCGAAAGGCTGTGCGATGAGATTGTTGAATACCCAGCCGGAAATCGGATTGGCCGACCAGTAGTTGTACCAGTCGACCCCGCCCGGCCATTCGTAAGCAACCGGAGCGATCAGCACGAGCCCGCCAATGAGGTCGGGCCGATCCAGCGCGAGGCGCAGCGCCACCGCACCGCCATAGGAATGCGCAACCACGATAGGTTTCTTCAGCCCCAGTTGCTCAATGACGCCGACCGCGACCTTGGCCTGCAGCTCAAGCGTATCCGACCCCGGCGGTCGATCTGACGTATACCCCATCCCTGGCCGATCGTAGACCGCGACCTAGTTCCTGCCCTTCAGCAACGGCACGATGGTCGGACGCCACGTTCCGATATGGGAGGAGGCGCCGTGGATCAGCAGAACGGGATTTCCATCGCCCCATGTTTCTCCGTGTGTGGAAATGCCCGCAGCCTCGACGAATCTCATCTGTGCAACATCCGCCTTTGAGAAACTGCTGCACGCTACCATCCCCAGGCAGAATGCCAGGGCCAGGCGCCTGAGTGCAGGCAGCATGCGGATTCCAATCACCATGACCGGAGCCTCATACGCGCGAGACCGGCCTGTGGTTCAGACGGCCTACGGATGCGGCCGCAGATAGACCTTCGCGAGCCAGTCTTTGGAGACATCGACAGTCGCGAGGTCGAGCGCGTGGGTATTGGCAAACATCGTGCACATGCCGGGATTGAGAAAGCCCCACCGCGCGGTTGGTTCGACCTTCACCGCGCCTTGGGCAGCCTTGTCGATATTGCACACCACGACGTCCCAGCGCGCGTCCGCCACCTGGTTCCACAGGACGGGCAGCGTGGGCAGGGGATCCAGCGTCACCTTCACGTCAAACACGACGTCAAAACGGGCCTCTTGAACAGATCCCTTGGGGAAGCTCGGGCCTACCGGATTGCCCGGCTGCGCCAGAGCAGGCGACGACGCCATTGCGATCAGAAGTGAACCAGCCAACAAACGCATGAGCCGAGCCTCGCAAACATCGCACACGCCATAACGCAACGGGCAAGCTCGCATTTCAATGCAAAACCCGCGAAGGTTGAATGGACCAGTTGAATGGCTCGTCTCAGGCCGCCGCCAGCAGACTCTGGAACAGCGTGGTTCCGTCTTCGCCGCCTTCCTGGCCGGCCATCGCCCGTTCGGGGTGAGGCATCATGCCGAGCACGCGACGGTTGTCGGACAGGATACCCGCGATATCGCGCGCCGAGCCGTTCGGGTTGCCGACATAGCGGAACGCTACGCGGCCCTCGCCTTCGAGGTGGTCGAGCGTCGCCTCATCAGCAAAGTAATTGCCGTCATGGTGCGCGATCGGAAACACCACTTCACGCTGCTCGCCATAGCCCGCGGTGAACGCCGACGCATTGCTGGTGATCGACAGCGTCTGAGGCCGGCAGCAGAAATTCAACGACGCGTTGCGCAGCAAAGCGCCAGGCAGCAGGCCAAGCTCCGTCGCAACCTGAAAGCCATTGCAGATAGCGAGCACATATCCGCCGCGCGCCGCATGCGCCCGGATCGCGTCACCCACCGGAGAGGCCGCCGCCATCGCGCCGGAGCGCAGATAGTCACCGTATGAAAACCCTCCGGGCAGTACGACAAGATCGGTGCCAGCCGGTATCGTGCCGTCCTTGTGCCAGACCATCGCCGGATGTTTGCCAGTAACCTGCTTCAGCGCGACCTGCGCATCGCGGTCGCAGTTGGAGCCCGGAAAGACGATGACGGCTGATTTCATGGCTCAGAACCTTTTGGAACAAGTCCTCTGCGCCGCGCCAATAGCAGCTTTCCCCGCGAGTCGCGAGGGCGTCCGGCCGGCTCTACTTGGAGAAGATCACCCCCGCCCCCAGCGCGATAAAGGCAAAGCCCAGCGCATGTTTCCGGGTCAGCGGCTCGCCCAGCACCCAGGTAGAGAACCCGGCAAACACCACCAGCGTGATCACCTCCTGCATCGTCTTGAGTTCGGCCGTCGAATAGACCTCGTGACCGATCCGGTTGGCCGGCGCCGCCATACAGTATTCGATCAGCGCAATGCCCCAGCTCGCGAGGATGGCCCAGTGGAAGGGGAGGGGAACTTCAGGTGGCCGTACCAGGCTATGGTCATGGAATTCCCGTCAGCTGTGGACTCCAGCCAGCCCGCTTGCGCAATGCCTGCCGGCAAGCCATCCTAATGTGGAACTCGTTCAGGGGACGTCCATGCGCAAACTCATGCTTGCTATCGTCATCGTCGCGCCGCTCCTGGCGTCGGCCTGCAACACCATCGCCGGCATCGGCAAGGATGTATCGACCGTCGGCGGCGTAATGACCGACTCGGCCGAGAAGACGAAATAGAGAACGGCTGGCATCAGCCCAGCTCGATCGAGTAGCGCTCGACGACCGTGTTCGCGAGGAGCTTCTCGCACATGTCCTTCACGCGCTTTTCGGCCTCAGCTTTCGACAGACCATCG
This sequence comes from Hyphomonadaceae bacterium, assembly GCA_040398425.1. GTDB lineage: Bacteria > Pseudomonadota > Alphaproteobacteria > Caulobacterales > Hyphomonadaceae > UBA7672. Next base: position 40,753 of record JBBATZ010000016.1, on the reverse strand, counting down.
GCAAGCTCGATCTCGATCGTCTTGCCGCAACGCACGGCTTCAACCTCGCTAAAGCCCAGGCGGCCGAGGGCGTCACCCACCGCCTTGCCCTGCGGATCGAGCACGCCAGCCTTCAGCGATACGTGAACCTTCGCGCGCATGGCGGCTCCGTTATTTTCCGTTGAAGGACAGGATTTCCGCCCCGCCCGCTTCCTTGATGATTCCGAGCCTGCGCGCAACCTCAGCGTAGGCCTCGGTCACGCCGCCCATGTCACGGCGGAAGCGGTCCTTGTCCATCTTCTCGCCGGTGTCCATGTCCCACAGGCGGCAGCTGTCAGGGCTGATTTCGTCGGCCAGAACGGTGCGAACCATCTCGCCCTCATACAGGCGGCCGTATTCGACCTTGAAGTCCACCAGCTTGATGCGCGCGCCGGCGAACAGCCCGGTCAGGAAATCGTTGATGCGCAGGGTCATCGCGATGATGTCGTCGATTTCCTGGTGCGTCGCCCAGTTGAACGCCGTGATGTGCTCTTCGGTGACCATCGGGTCGCCGAGCTCATCCTTCTTGTAGCAGAACTCGATGATCGAGCGCGGCAGCGCAGTGCCCTCCTCGATGCCCAGTTTCTTGGACAGCGAGCCCGCCGCGATATTCCGGCAGATCACTTCAAGCGGGATGATTTCCACTTCGCGGATCAGCTGTTCGCGCATGTTGATGCGTTTCAGGAAGTGGGTCGGAATGCCGATACCGTTGAGCTGCATCATCACGAATTCGCTGATGCGGTTGTTGAGCACGCCCTTGCCGTCGAGCACGGCGCGCTTTTCATTGTTGAACGCGGTGGCGTCGTCCTTGAAGTACTGGATCAGTGTGCCGGGCTCGGGACCCTCGTAGAGGATCTTCGCCTTGCCTTCGTAGATCTTCCTGCGCTTCGCCATATCGCGTCTCCTGGGCCGGAGCCATTGCGTGGCTCCCGACTCGTATAGGAAAAGGCTTCCTAGCCCATCCGGCGAAGGACGTCGCGTCCGGCATCGTCGCGGGGGTGTTGTAGGCCGATCCCAGTGGCTATATCGACATCTGGTGCACAGGAAGCAAGCGACCTGAGGGAGACAGATTTTGAGCGGTTTCGACAAGCGTGAAGCGGCCGAAGAAGGCAGATTTGCCCTCGACCAGGAACTTCGGTTCAAGGCAAATGCCCGCCGAAACAAGCTTTTGGGCCTATGGGCCGCCGAAAAGCTGGGCAAATCCGGGGAAGCGGCCGCGACCTACGCCATTGAGGTCGTGAAATCAGATTTCGAAGCTCCGGGCGACGAGGACGTGTTCCGCAAGGTGAAAGGTGATCTCGACGCCGCAGGTGTGGATATCTCCGACCATCAGCTCCACCGCCAGATGACCGAACTCATGGAAGTTGCGGTCGAACAGGTCAAAACCGAAAAGAAGTAGCGGCCGCCGCTCTGGTTCGCTGAAGCTCAGGCCTGTTCCGTGATGGGCTTGTGGAACACGAAAGCCGGGACGGCTCCATATCTGGCGCAGAACCCGGGTGCCGCCGCCTGAAACGCGTAAAGCGCGTTCAGGAAGGCGCGACCGCGCCAGTCATTCGGCAGACGATCGCGCATGAAGCTCTGGTTCACCGGCCGGAACGAGTCGAGCTTGTAGGTGAACGGCCACATTCGCTCCTCGAACCACGACATCGGCATGACGTGGTGCGGCAGTTCATCATCCGGATATGGAGCAGCGCGCTTTGCGGCCAGGTCGCCGAACAGTGTCTTCGCTGCCTTCTCCAGCCGCCAGCTCAGACGTGGATTGGGCGAAAAATAGACCACAACAGCCGTACCGCCCGGCTTCAGCACCCGCCACAGCTCCAGCCACGCCGCAACCTGATGCTCGGGAGGAATCTGGTAGATGACGTGATTGCACGTCACAGCGTCCATCGAACCCGTCTGGAGCGGTAGCTTTGTCAGGTCGCCCTGCAAATAGATGCCACGATCACCGAGCTTCTGCTTTGCCGCCCACAAACCTTTTACTGACAGATCCACGCATACCCGCTTCTCGAAGGCATCGCCATAGCGCAGCAGTTCTTCATAGGGGATCGGCCCGCTTCCTGCGTCGAGAAGGTACTTCCCGCCCGACTTGAAGTGTCGGCCCATCCGCCTGGTGCAGCGGTTGGTAAAGTCCTGCGCCAGGGTCCGTGTGTCACTGAACGCCTTGGTTTCAGCAAAAACGCCTTGGTCGTCGGCGACCCAACCCTTTGTCTCGTAAAACTCCCGCACGCTATCGTTGACTGCTCCGCCGCCGTCGCTGTCAGGCGCGCCCGGCAGCAGGCATGCAATCCCGTCGATGACGGCATACGTCTGTCCATCTGCAGAGGCGAGTTGTCCATCCGCCGTCCAGCGCAGGGGCGCGCCACTGGACGGAGATTGAAGAATATCCGTCAGGTCGCCTGCTTTGTTCACCGGAGGCTTTCCAAAAAAACCTGCCTCCCAGACGTCTGTTCGCGAACCAGACGGACAGCAGGAAAAGCCGGAAGATACAACGATGCCGACGAGAAGCGAGATTTCCGAGGCGATAATCGCGAGAGGGGAATTCCTGCGCGCCGTTGCGCGTGCAGGATGCGTATTGCGCCAATTTTCGAGCTCGCATGACCGCGGAGGACGACAACGCGCCTCAGGAGACCGCGACCCAGTTAGGGTTAAACGCCGTGCTCGAATTGATCGATCGCGCCATCTGCATTGTTAGGACAATCGCGGCAGTTTGCGCTGGAAGATCGGCCCCCGCCGGTCTGGTCCGGCCGGTACCTGCATCTCCCGCCATGCCCTTTCGGCGGTTGCGCTCTTCCCCCTGGGCGCTCGGCAGATCCGGTTTCAGGAGCAGCGGCGCACGCCCCCTCGCGCCCGCCCGCTCCACCATCATGGCCTTGGGCCGGAGTTCGGGAGGAGCTCCGGCCCAATTTTTGTTCAAGCCTCGCCAAACACCCGCTCGAAAATCACGTCTACCGCCTTGAGGTGATAGCCGAGATCAAACATGTCGCTCAACTCTGCGCTGGTCAGAAGCTTCGCCACATCCGCATCGCCTACGAGATTGCGCAGGAAGTCGCCTTCCCTTCGGTTTGCGTCGCGCCACACTTTCATCGCGTTGCGCTGGACCATACGATAGGCGTCCTCGCGGCTTGCGCCCGCTTCCACCAGCGCCAGCAGTACGCGCTGCGAGTTGTGCAAACCGCCAAGCTTGTTGAGGTTGGCTAGCATGTTGTCCGGATAGACCAGCAGCTGCTCGATCACGCCTGCAAGCCGGTTCAGCGCGAAGTCCAGGTGGATGGTCGCATCCGGCCCGATGCCGCGCTCAACGCTTGAGTGCGAGATATCCCGCTCATGCCACAGTGCGACATTCTCCATCGCGGGCACGACTGACGATCGCACCAGCCGCGCAAGCCCCGTCAGATTTTCCGTGAGCACCGGATTGCGCTTGTGGGGCATGGCGGACGAGCCCTTCTGCCCTTCCGAGAAATACTCCTCCGCCTCCAGCACTTCCGTGCGCTGCAGGTGGCGGATCTCCGTCGCGATGCGCTCGATGGTCGAGGCCACCACGCCCAGCGCTGCGAAAAACGCGGCATGCCGGTCGCGCGGGATCACCTGCGTCGACACCGGCTCCACGGCGAGGCCGAGCTTGGCCGCCACCATGGTTTCGATGCGCGGATCGATGTTCGCGAACGTGCCCACTGCACCGGAGATCGCGCAGGTCGAAATCTCCTCGCGCGCTGCCTCGAGCCGTTTCCGGTTGCGCGCCATCTCCGCATAGAAACCCGCGAGCTTGACGCCGAACGTCGTCGGCTCGGCATGGATGCCGTGCGACCGGCCAATCGTCGGCGTCATCTTGTGCTCAAGCGCTCGCTTCTTCAGCGCTGCCAGCACCCGATCCACATCCTTGATCAGAATATCGCTGGCGCGCTGCAACTGCACAGCGAGGCAGGTGTCCAGCACGTCCGATGATGTCATGCCAAGATGCAGGAACCGCGCCTCGTCGCCGACATGCTCCGCAACCGACGTCAGGAACGCGATCACGTCGTGCTTCACCTCGCGCTCGATCGCATCGATGCGCTCGACATTGAAGCCGCCCCGCGCCCGCACCGCGATGGGCACCTCTTTCGGGATCATCCCTAGCTCGGCCATCGCCTCGGCCGCCAGCGTCTCGATCTCGAGCCAGATCGCATAGCGCTGCTCCGGCTCCCAGATTGCAACCATCTCGGGACGGGCATAACGAGGAATCATGGGGCAAGCTCCGGCTCTATGGCCGAGCGTTTACGCTGCAACAGCAAGGCTTGTCATCCCGCAAGCGCGTAGCCCAGAAATGGCAAGCGCTGGACGGGGCCTCTTTTCGACTTTAGGACTAACGCTGAACGTGTCCCAGCTCTCGGCCCTGCGGGCGTCAGCGGGATGGCACGAAGTGGGATCAGCCCACGTCCAGCGAATAGCCCGCAGAACGCACGGTGCGGATCGGATCATCCCCGCCGCCCTTGCTCAGCGCTTTACGCAGACGCCCGATATGAACGTCGACCGTGCGGGTCTCGACATAGACGTCCGAGCCCCACACCGCGTCTAGCAGCTGTTCGCGGCTGAACACCCGGCCAGGATGCTGGATGAAATAGTCCAGCAGGCGGAACTCTGTCGGCCCGAGATGCACATCCACGCCCGCGCGCGTCACCTTGTGAGCCGCCCGATCCATGGAGATGTCGCCAACGACAACCACGTCCTCGGCCAAGGCTGGTCGAATGCGGCGCATGACCGCGCGGATACGCGCAGTCAGCTCCGACATCGAGAAGGGCTTGGTCATGTAGTCGTCGGCCCCGATGTCGAGCCCGCGGATGCGATCGCTCTCTTCGGCCCGCGCCGTCAGCATGATGATCGGCAGGTTCCGCGTCGCCGATTTCGAGCGCAGGCGGCGCGCCACCTCGATGCCGGCCAGCTTCGGCAGCATCCAGTCGAGCAGCACGATATCCGGCTGGCGCTCTTCGATCAGAAGCAGCGCCTCCTCGCCATCCTGGGCGGTGGAAACTTCGTAGCCTTCCTTGATCAGGTTGTACCGGATCAACTCCACCAGTGCTGGCTCGTCCTCGACGATCAGCGCATAGGGGCGTGTGGCGGCTGCGGGGCGCATTGGAGTGCGTTCAAGTTCAGTTGCGGTGGAGTGCATCGACCTTCGGCCTTTCGACAGGCAGCTGTTCGCCGGTAACGAGGAAGTGGATTTCTTCCGCGATGTTTGTGCAGTGATCGCCGATCCGCTCAAGGTTTTTCGCCACGAACAGAAGATGCGCGCAGGCAGAAATCGTGCGCGGATCCTCGATCATGTACGTCACCACCTCGCGGAACAGCGACTGGTAGTGTTCGTCGACTTCTTCATCGCGCGCCCACACCTTGTTGGCGGCGTCCGTTTCCAGCGCCGTATAGGCGTCCAGCACGCGCTTGAGTTGCGCCGTCACCAGGCGTCCCATGCGCGCCACGCCTTTCAGCGCGGTCGAAGGCTCGATCGTGTCGACCAGCTTCACGCGCTTGGCGATGCTCTTGGCGAGGTCGCCGATACGTTCCAGCTCGGAGGCGATCTTGAGTGCCGAAATGGTCTGGCGCAGGTCGCGTGCGAGCGGTTGGCGCAGGGCCAGAAGACGCAGGATCTTCTTCTCGACCTCGACTTCGAGGTTGTCGATCTGCGGGTCGCGCGCGACCACGGTCTCCGCCAGCGCCAGGTCGCGCGAGGCGATCGCCTGGATGGCGTCCGACAGCATGTCCTCGGCTAGCCCGCCCATACGCGCGAGATCGCCTGACAGCTCTTCAAGGTCCTGCGAGAAAGACCTGACTGTATGCTCGGTCATGTCCGTGCCTCCTCACCGCAAAATCGGGTGCGCTAGCCTACCCGAATCTCCCGGTGATGTAGTCTTGCGTGCGGGAATTCTTGGGGTTGGTGAAAATCGTTTCGGTCGGGCCCGTCTCGATCAGCTTGCCGAGATGGAAAAACGCTGTCTGCTGAGACACCCGGGCTGCCTGCGCCATCGAGTGGGTGACGATGATGATGCAGTAATTGTTCTTCAGCTCGTCGATGAGTTCTTCAACCTTGGCGGTCGCGATCGGATCGAGCGCGGAACACGGCTCGTCCATCAGGATGATTTCAGGGTTCACCGCGATCGCGCGGGCGATGACAAGGCGCTGCTGCTGGCCGCCTGACAGGCTCATGCCGGGAGCGTTCAGCCGGTCCTTCACCTCGTCCCAGAGAACTGCTTTCTGAAGCGAGGTTTCGACGATCCGCTGCATTTCGGTCTTTGAAGCCGCGAGGCCATGGAGGCGCACCCCATACGCCACGTTGTCGAAGATCGATTTGGGGAACGGGTTCGGCTTCTGGAACACCATGCCGACCTGCGCGCGCAGCAGCACCGGATCGACCGTGCTGGCATTGATGTCCTGGCCATCGATCAAGATCTCGCCAGTCACGCGGCATTTCGGGATCGTGTCGTTCATCCGGTTGATCGAGCGGAGGAAGGTCGACTTCCCGCAGCCCGAAGGACCGATCAGCGCCGTCACCGACCGCTCGGGCATTTCGAGCGAAACATCGAACAGCGCCTGCTTCTCGCCGTAGAAAACAGAGACCGTCCGCGCGCTTACCTTGGCGTTGGCCGTCGGCGCTTTGGCGGCCGGCTGTGCAGCGGGTTTCACCTGAAGCTGAGGCATGGGGTCCATCCGGCTCATAGACCTCCCCACAGGGCCGAACGTCCGGCGGGCCGGAATCGGCAGACAAACGCGGTTGTTCCAGCGTTCGTCGAGTCGGTCGGGAAGGCCATGAAACGCCCAGCTGCCACTTCTAGCGAGTCCTGTACGGATGGATTGTGACAGTCCTGCGAAGTCGCGTCCGCTTCTCCCTGCGGCAGCCTGGCCGCCTGTGGATAAATCGGCGAATTCGCCCTTTAACCCCTCCCGTTCTGGGTGTTTTCAGCCAGAAAGTGGAAATTGCAGGAAGGGTGTCCCAAAATGCAACCAAAACTCAAATTATCCGACCACGACATGAGCGAAGAACGGGGCTTTCTTTGCGCCTATGATGCGGCCGACGTCACCTTGCCCTCGGAACTCGCAGCGCCGGAACAGGCCGCCCGGGATCTTCCCCGAACGCTCCTGACTGGCCGGGTCCGAAAACACCTCGAAGCCCTCCCCGTCCTCGACCTGACTGCATTCTGCGCCGAAGCTCCCGATCCCCAGCTCCGCACCGCCATGGTCCGATATTCCTTCATGGTGCAGGCCTATGTCTGGGGCGAACCCACTGCTCCCTCGACATTGCCAGCGCCGCTAGCTGTGCCGGTGTGGGCGTTGGCCAAGCGCCTCGGACAACAACCGCTGCTGCCCTACTCCGCCTACGTGCTCGACAACTGGGACCGGCTGGATCGGTCGCGCCCCATCGCGCTGGATAACGTCTGGATGATCCAGAACTTCCTCGCCGGACAGGACGAGGCCTGGTTTGTCCTCGTTCATGTCGCCATCGAGGCGCGCGCCGGCAGCATGCTGGCTGAAATCCCCGTGCTCATGGAAGCCGCCAACAACGGCGATGCCAACGCCGTCGAAGCTGGGCTCGCGCGCGTCAACACCGCCTGGGACGACGTCAACGCCATCTTCGACCGCATGCCCGAACGCTGCGACCCGTATGTCTACTTCCACCGCGTGCGGCCCTACATCCACGGCTGGAAAGACAACCCCGCGCTTGGACAGGGCCTTATCTATGAAGGCGTCGCTGAAACCAGCGGTCAGCCACAGGCCTTCCGCGGCCAGACCGGATCGCAGTCCACGATCGTCCCCTCGATGGACGCGCTCCTCGGCGTCGGCCATGCCGCCGATCCGCTGCGCACCTTTCTGGACGAGCTGCACATCTATCGCCCGCCCGCGCACCGCACCTTCGTCGACGAAGTGCGCGCACGCTCGAAACTGCGCGGCTACATTCAGGCGTCAGGCAATCCCAACCTGCGCGAGGTCTACAACGCCTGCATCCGCAGCCTCGCCCGCTTCCGCACCCGCCACCTCGAATACGCGGCGAGCTACATCAACAAGCAGGGCAAGGACTCCCTCGGCAACGACACCGACGTCGGCACTGGCGGCACGCCCTTCATGAAGTACCTGAAAAAGCACCGCGACGAGGCGGAGCAACACCTGCTTTAGCGTGGCGCCAGCAACTTCTCGCTCGCCGCCGCTCGGACCCGCTGTTCCAACGTGCCGACCTCGGTGGTCGTGAATTGCGCGATCACTTTCTTCGCCTCGATCACCGCCGCATCCGTTGTGATCTTGTCTGCCTGGATATCGTCGGCCAGCGTGAGGATCGGAATATAGAGCGGCTCTGGTTCGCCCTGCACCGTCAGGCCAAACGCCGGCGAAGACTTTTCCAGCCGCGACCACTCCCCCCTTACCGCGGCCCAGAAGTCCTTCGTTGCGTTCCAGTAGGCGTCGCCATCCTTGGGCAGCGGATTCGTACGCTTGTACGTGTTGACGCCGATCTCGCGCGCCAGCACGTGGTGATCGCCGCGGAGAACCAGCTTCGAGTTATCTTCTTCCTGCACCCAGCCGAACGGCGTGATGGTGTGGCGGTTGACCGCGAGCACGGCATCGTAGTCCTTGCGCGTCGTCATGTCCCGGCGCGGCAGCGGGCGCATCTCGGCCGGCGGCGACCATTGCGATACGCCATTGCTGTGTGTCCACGCACCGACAGCGCCGTAGCGCGGTGAATCCTCGACCTGATAGACAGTCTGCGACCACTTCCCCGCGCTTAGCGATGCAGGAACCTTGCGCGTTTCCCACGCATTTCCACCAATGAAGACAAGCACGCTCGCGGGCTCATACTGCCAGTCCTGCCGCCAGTGCTTGGTGACGATCGTGTCGTCGCCCATCTTCATCACAAGAATCTGCTGCAGGCTGATGAAGTCGCCGCGATCTTCCACGACGCGCACGATCTCGTCCGCGCCGGAGACCTTGGGTTTCCTGAGTTCATAGCCAAGCGTCAGCGCCACGGTCTCGCGGAAATCGAATGTCACATCGAAGTCGCCTGCCATGGCGAGGATCGCCTTGCGATCCTGTTCGAACTTGGCCTGCTCACTTTGCGCGCTGATGGCGGACGGGTCATGGGCTGTGGGGGTGGCGCACCCCTGCACCGCGAAGGCGCCGGCGAACGCCGCACTTATCATCGCCGCTTGCAATACGCGTGACCTGATCATCGACATCCAGCCTTATTCAAAGGTCAGACTACGAAGTCTTCCCTCACGACGCCTCGCGGCCGGAGCAGCTTCCGGCTCTAGCGTATCATGGCAGGGGAACCATCGGCAGAACAACCCCGAACGCCGAACCGCGTCCCGGTTCGCTTTCGACCAGGAAGCTCCCGCGATGGCGTTGCACGACATGCTTCACAATGGCGAGGCCCAGTCCCGTGCCGGGGCGCAGACCCCTGCCGGGATCGACGCGATAGAAGCGCTCCGACAGGCGCGGCAGATACTGGCGCTCGATCCCCGGCCCGGCATCCGTCACCCGCAGCGAGGCGCACACGCCCTGCGCCACCAGGGCCGCCGAGACGATCGACATGTGGCCCGCTTCTTCCCACAGCCGTCCCGCGCGCGCCGCAGCCGCATCTCCCGACAATCCGGACGTGAGAGCGACTTCCACAACGCCGCCCTTCTCAGAATACTTCACCGCATTGTCGATCAGGTTCTGCGCCACCTGCGCCAGCTCATCGCGCACGCCTGTAACAAGGATCGGCTGCTCGGCGCCTGTGACACGCACAGTCACGCCCTTTTCACCCGCGACCGGCCCCAGCGCCGCCACGGTTTCCCTGATCACTGCGGCGAGGTCTGCTGCGCCATCTGGCGTGCGATGTTCGACCAGCTCGATACGCGACAGCGACAGAAGGTCGCTGATCAGCCGCCGCATTCGCTCGGCCTGCCCCTGCATGATCTCCAGAAAGCGGTCGCGCGCCTCGGCATCGTCCCGCGCCGGCCCCCGCAGCGTCTCGATGAAGCCCGACAATGAGGTTAGCGGTGTACGCAACTCGTGGCTGGCATTGGCCAGAAAATCAACGCGCGCGAACTCCGCCCGCTTGATGTCTGTCAGGTCGTGCATGCTGATCAGAATGCCGGCCCCAAGCGGCGCCGCCACCGCCGAGAAATAGCGATCGGTCTCGTCGCGTTCGACAAACTCGAACCATTGCGGCTCGCGCCGTAGCCGCGCATCCGCCACCGCATCCAGCAATTCCGGGCGACGCACCACGGCCGTCAGCTGCGGCTCTGCCCCCACGAAACGGAATGCCTTGCGCGCGCTGGAATTGGCCGCTTCCACTCGCCCTTGAGCATCAATGTAAACGGCGGGCTCGGGCAACGCCTGGACCAGCGCCACGCGGAACGCCTTCTCCTGCTCGGCCAGCCGGCGCGCCGCCAGCATCGCCGCATCCGGATCATCGGCGAGCACTTCGGCCGCATTCGATGTGCCGTAGAACCACAGGGCCCCCGCCCCCGCGATGGCACACGCCCCAGCAACAGCAGCGACCCAACCAAGCTGCCCGAACAACGCCAGCACGAGAACGACGCCGATCCCTGAAGCAGCAACGGCTCTCAAATCGCGTGCGCGGGCGGAACGCTGCGTCTGGGGAAGGGCCTGTGCGATCGAGTTGTCGGTCATGCGGGCAATCTACGGTGATCCTTGGCGCCTGTCGCGCGCGTCGGTGGCGACATATTGTTTTACGATAAATCACGTTGACACGTCGGTTTTGCTGGGACAAATCGAGCCCAATGCCGCCTTCGACGGCAAAGATCATTTCCAGAGGCGCCTTTCATGAGAATGTCCCTGCTTGTCGCCGCTTCGGCGTTTGCACTTCTTGCGGGCTGCTCGCCCGAACCCGCGAAACCCGCAGCAGTTGTCGAGACACCGAAAGCCGCCATTGGCACCTTCGGCATCGACCTCACGGCGATGGACAAGGCTGTGAAGCCCGGCGACGACTTCTTCAAATACGTAAACGGCACATGGCTCGCGACCTTCAAGATGCCTGCCGACAAGACGCGTTATGGCGCGTTCGACGGCCTGCGCGACAAGGCCGAGGACGACGTGCGCAGCATTCTCGAAGAGCTGACCAAGACGCCGCCGGCCGCCGGGTCGGTGCAGGAGAAGGTCGTCAACCTCTACAACTCGTGGATGGACGAAGCCGCGATCGAAGCCGCCGGCATCACGCCGATCAAGGCCGACCTCGACGCGATCAACGCCGCCAAGACCAAGGCTGACATCATCAAGCTGATGGGCAACATCGACTACGCCGGCCCGATCGGCACATATATCTCGCCGGACCCGGTCGACCCGAACAAGTACACGGTCTTCATCTCGCAGACCGGCCTCGGCATGCCGAACCGCGACTTCTACCTCGACAAGAACGAGCGCTTCGTTGGCTACCGCGCCGCCTACAAGGCCTATGTCACGAAGGTCTTCGAACTGCTCGGCGAGAAGGACGCGGCGAAATCCGCCGACGCCGTCATTGCACTTGAGACCAAGCTCGCGACCGTCCATTGGGCGAACGAGCGTCAGCGCGACGTTCAGGCGACCAACAACCCGGTCGACCGCGCGGGCCTGAAGAAAATGATCCCGGCCATGGATTGGGATGTCTTCCTTGCGGGCATCAACCTTGGCGACCAGCAGAACTTCGTCGTCGCAGAGACGACCGCCCTGCGCGACGGCGCCAAGCTTCTCGACACGCAGCCGGTCGACGCCTGGAAGAAATACCTCACCTTCCACATCACCAGCGACTACGCGAACGCCCTGCCGAAAGCATTCGACGACGCCAACTTCGACTTCTACCGCAAGGCGCTCAACGGCCAGGAAGCCCAGCGCGATCGCTGGAAGCGTGGCGTCGGCCTGCTCGACGGACTCATCGGCGAAGGCGTTGGCGAGATCTACGTCACGAATTACTTTCCGCCCGAGTCCAAGACAAAGATGGACGAGCTGATCGCCAACCTCCGCGCCGGCATGGGGGAGCGCCTGAAAACGCTTGAATGGATGGACGAGCCGACCCGAGCGGAAGCACAGAAAAAGCTCGCCACCTTCGATCCGCGCGTTGGCTACCCGGTGAAATGGCGCGACTACACCGCTTTCACCGTCACGCCGGGCAAACTGTTCGACAACATCCGCAACGGTCGCCGCTTCGAGTGGAACCGCCAGATCGCGCAGATGAAAGGTCCGGTCGACCGCACCGAGTGGGGTATGAACCCGCAAACGGTGAACGCCTATTACGATCCGACCAAGAACCAGATCACCTTCCCGGCCGCGATCCTGCAGCCCCCGTTCTTCGATCCGAACGCTGACCCGGCCGTGAACTACGGCGCGATCGGCGCCGTCATCGGTCACGAAATGGGCCACGGCTTCGACGACCAGGGCTCGGAATACGACGAGGCCGGCAAGATCCGTAACTGGTGGACGCCAGCGACCAAGGCCAAGTTCAAGGAAGCCACGACCAAGTTCGGCGCACAGTACAATGCGTTCTGCCCGCTCGAAGGCCAGTGCGTGAAGGGCGACCTCACCATGGGCGAAAACATCGGCGACCTCGGCGGCCTCGAAATGGCTTACGCCGCCTACCACCTCTCGCTCGGCGGCAAGGAAGCCCCGGTCATCGACGGCTTCACTGGCGACCAGCGCTTCTTCATGGCGCACGCACAAGTGTGGCGCGCCGCCATCCGTGACGACGCACTCGTGAACCAGATGCGCACCGACCCGCACTCGCCGGCCGCTGCGCGCGGCTCGATCCCCGAGCGCAACATCGACGCTTGGTACAACGCGTTCGGCGTGAAGGAAGGCGATAAGGCCTATATCGCACCGGAAGGCCGGGTCCGGATCTGGTAACTTCCACAAGCGGCCGTCACCCCAAAGGTGGCGGCCGCTTCATTTGTGCTTCAGCGCTTGAAGAGGCATCCCATGCGCACGGTCCTTATCGTCGGCATAGCGGCCGCCCTTCTGCTCTCGGCCTGCGGCGGTGAAACACCCGCCCCCGCCACCCCTGTCGTTGCCGAACCGGTAAAGGCTGCCGTCGGCGCGTTCGGCATCGACCTTGCGCAGATGGATACTTCGGTAAAGCCGGGGGACGACTTCTACCGCTATGTGAATGGCAAGTGGCTCGACACCTTCCAGATGCCTGCCGATCGTGCCAGCTACTCGACTGGCACGATGGTGTTCGACACGACCCAAGCGCAGGTCCACGCCATCGTCGACGAACTCGCGAGGACGAAGGGCGCACCCGGCACGAACCAGCAGAAAATCGGCGATCTCTACGCCGCATGGATGGACGAAGCCAGCATCGAGGCGCATGGCACGGAACCGCTCCAGCCCTATCTCGCCGCCATCGACGCCGTCTCCAACAAAGCAGGCTTGATGAAATTGTTCGGTTCACCCGACTACGTTGCGCCCTTCAGCGTCAGCGTCGAGGTGTCCACGGTCGACCCCACCCGATACGCGGTTTGGGTCTACCAGAGCGGCCTGGGCATGCCCCGTGACTACTACCTGACCAAGGGCGAGAAGTTCGACGCCTACCGCGCCGCCTACAAGGAATTTGTCACCACCATTTTCAAACTGATCGGCGACAAGGATCCCGCCGGCTCGGCCCTGAAAACCATCGCGCTCGAAATGAAGATCGCCAAAGTTGCCTGGTCACCCGAGCGCCAACGCAACATCAAGGACGCCAACAACCCGATGGACCGCGCCGGGCTCAAGAAACTGGCGCCCGCCATCGATTGGGATGTCGTGCTCGGCGGTCTCAACCTCGCCGACGCGAACGATTTTGTTGTCAACGAAACGACCGCCATCCGCGACGGCGGCAAGCTGGTCGACACGGTGGCGATTGATGACTGGAAAAAGTATCTCGCCTTCCATTTCGTCAACGGGGCAACCAACTACCTGCCGAAAGCCTTCGACGACGCCGGTTTCAATTTCTACTCCAGAACCCTCAACGGCACAGAAAAAAAGCGTGACCGCTGGAAGCGCGGCATGTCTCGGCTTGAGGAAGTAATCGGCGAAGGCCTTGGCGAGATCTACGTCCAGAAACACTTCTCCGCTGACTCCAAGACCAAGATGGACGAACTGGTCGCCAATCTGCGCACCGCGCTCAAGTCGCGTATCAATGCCGCCGCATGGATGGACGACGCCACGCGCGCAGAAGCGATCAAGAAGCTCGACAAATTCGAGGCCCGCATCGGCTTCCCCAGCAAATGGCGGGACTATTCCCAGCTAGTCATCGAGCCCGGCAAGCTGTTCGAAAACATGCGCGCTTCCCAGAAATACGAGTGGGACCGTCTCGTTGCGCGACTAAAGCAGCCTGTCGATCGCAGCGAGTGGGCAATAACGCCACAAACTGTCGACGCCTACTACGACGCGCAGACGAACCAGATCACCTTCCCGGCCGCGATCCTGCAGCCGCCCTTCTTCGATCCCAACGCCGACCCGGCGGTCAATTACGGCGCAATCGGCGCAGTGATCGGCCACGAGATCGGTCACGGCTTCGACGATCAGGGCCGCGAATTCGATGGCGACGGCAAGGTGCGCAACTGGTGGACGCCGGATACCAACAAGAAGTTCGTCGAGGCGACAGCCAGGTTCGCCGCCCAGTACGACGCCTTCTGCCCACTGCCCGCCAGCCCGAAAGAGTGCGTCAACGGCCGCTTCACGATGGGCGAAAACCTCGGCGATCTGGGTGGCCTCGAGATGGCCTACACTGCCTACAAGTTCTCGCTGGGTGGCAAGGAAGCTCCGGTCATTGACGGCTTCACGGGCGACCAGTGCTTCTTCATGGCCCACGCGCAAGTCTGGCGCGCCATCCAGCGCGATGACGACCTTATAAATCAGATGAAGACCGACCCGCACTCGCCGGCCGCTGCGCGCGGCTCCATCCCCGAGCGCAACATGGACGCCTGGTACACTGCGTTCGGCGTGAAGGAAGGCGACAAGGCCTATATCGCACCGGAAGGCCGCGTCCGGATCTGGTAGGGCGCAAACCTCCAACGGAACAGACAAAGCCCGCGGCCGGTGGTCGCAGGCTTTTCTTTTTGCCTGCGCGAGCGCGCTTGACTTGGGCGGCCCGCCGGAAAGACGTGTAGCGGTGAATTCCAGCGCGGGAACACCCTTGATCGCCAGCCTGCTCAAACGCCTCGGCCAGACAGCTTTGGCCGCGGCGACTCTCATGCTGGCCGCCTGCGCCGCGCCGACCGCGGCAGCGCCTAAGCTGGCCGACGATTTCGTCACGCAGATGCCGGCCAACGTAGCCCGTCTGCCGCGCCCGCGCCTTGGCGACGACTTCTACGGCTACGTGAACAATCAGTGGCTCGTCACCTACAAGCTGCCGGCCGACAAGGCATCCTTCGGCGCGGCCGAAGAACTGGCCGATCAGGCCGAGCGGGAAGTCCGCACGATGATCGAGGAGATCAGCGCGTCACACCCGGCAAAGGGAACGATCGAACAGAAGATCGCAGACATCTATGCCGCGGCCCTCGACGAGAAGACGATCGAGGCGCGCGGGCTCGATCCGATCGGTCCTCACCTCGCCCGCATTCGCTCCGCAACCACACTGGACGATATCACCCGCCTGATGGGTGTGATCGGATACAACTCCCCCTTCAATGCAGGCGTCGCCGCATCGCCCGCCGATCCAGACGCCAATGCGGTGTGGATATCGCAGGCCGGCCTCGGCATGCCGCACCGCGGCTACTACCTCGATAGCGGCCTGCAATCGGCCGCGCTGCAGGTCGCCTACCGCCGGCACATCTCGACCATTCTTGGCCTGATTGGAGAGCCCGACCCCGACAAGGCCGCCCAGCGGATCTACAATATCGAATACCGCATCGCGCAGGCGCACACTGACGAAGACCGCTCGATCGGCGCCACGGAGTCCATGCGCGCGATGAGGTATGTCGACCTCAAGGCATTTGCGCCCGGCTTCGACTGGGGCACCTTCCTCAAATCGGCCGGCCTCGACAGCGCCAGCCGCTTCGTCGTCACGGACCAGACGGCCGTACCCGCGCTCGCGAAACTTGTGCCCACAATCTCCATCGCAGACTGGAAACTGTGGTTCGAGTTTCACATCGCCAGCGACTTCGCGCCCTCCCTGCCGAAAGCCTTCGCGGATTCCTCGTTCGACTTCTTCATGCGCCAGCTGTCCGGCATCACCGAACAGCCCGAGCGCTGGAAGTTCGCGGTCAGCGTCGTCAACGACCAACTCGGCGACGCCGTCGCCGAGCTCTATGTGAAGCGCTACTTTCCCTCCGACAACAAGGCGAAGATCGACGCGATTGTCAGCAACATCCGAACGGCCTTCGCATCGCGCATGCGCTCCCTTGACTGGATGGACGACACCACGCGCGCAGCAGCTCTCGCCAAACTCAACGCGCTCCAGGGTATGATCGCCTACCCCGACACGTGGCAGGACTATTCCAGTCTTGTCATTGAGCCCGGCAAGCTCATCGAGGGCATTTATGCCAGCATCGAATTTGACTGGCGCCAGCAGCAACACGACCTGACAACGCCCGTCGACCGCCGCCGTTGGGAAACGCCCGCCCACGTCGTCAACGCCTTCTATAGTCCGCTCGGCAACACGTTCGTGCTGCCGGCTGGAATCCTTCAGCCGCCCTTCTTCGATCCGAAGGCAGACCCCGCCGCAAACTATGGCGGCATCGGCGCCGTGATAGGCCATGAGATGAGCCATGGCTTTGATGACCAGGGCCGGCAGTTCGATGCCGTTGGCCGCACCTACAACTGGTGGACCAGCGAAACCGACGACCGCTTCGTCGCACGCTCCAACCAGCTGATCGAGCAGTATGACCGCTACTGCCCTTACTTCAGCGCCTGCGTGAACGGCCTCGGCACGCTCGGCGAAAACATCGGCGACCTGGCCGGGCTGGAAATCGCCTACGCCGCCTATCATCTGTCGCTCGGCGGCGTTGAAGCGCCAGTGATCGATGGCCTGACCGGCGACCAGCGTTTCTTCCTCGCCTACGCCGAGAGCTATCGCGAGAAAGTCCGCGAGGAATATGCCCGCGCCCTGCTTGAAGGCGACAGCCACGCGCCCAGCCGCTACCGCGTCAACGGGGTCGTTCGCAACATGGACGCCTGGTACGCCGCCTTCGACGTCAAACCGACGGACCGCCTCTACCTCGCCCCGAAAGACCGCGTGCGGATCTGGTAAGGCCCTGCTAAAGCGCCATCGATGCCGATCCCGGATTCCACCCGCTATGCCCGCGACGCCACTGACGCGCTCGGCGCACGATTCGAAGACCTCGATAACGGCGAAGGCTATCTGTTTCGTATCAGCCGCGGCGACCGCTTCGTGCTGGGCGGTGGCGGCAATATCTGCGCTTACCCGGTCAACACCGCGCCCGCCTACACAATCTCGCGCGACAAAGCGCACACCAAGTCCTTACTGCGCGCACGCGACATCCCGGTCATCCCTGGCGGTGTCTGGTTCGCGCATCCGCGCCGCGCGAGTTTGCGAGCGCCAGGTCGCGAAGCCAGCGACGCCGCAGCTTACGCCTATCACCTCGGCTATCCGGTCTTCTGCAAACCCAACAATGGCTCGCGCGGCATGTTTGCTGAGATCGTACGAAACGCTGCTGAATTCCAGGACTATGTCCGCCGGCTCGCGGTTGAGTTCGAAACCTTCCTCATCGAACCTGTGCTCGATGGCGCCGAACATCGCGTCTTCGTCCTCGACGGTCGCCCGATCTTCCATTCCACCAAAACCGTCCCGGCCCTCGTTGGCGATGGCCGCTCCACCCTTGGCGACCTCCTCGCCGCCTTGAACGTCACACTCCAGGCCGAAGGTGTATCAGCGTTGCCGACATCTGCGCTGGCCGGACACGACCTGAACAAGACCCCTGCTTCAGGCGAACACATATCACTTCCCGGTCGCCGCAATCTCTCCGCGCAAGGCGGCGTCGAATCCGTGACGGACGGAGCGCCGCCTGCCCTTTCGGCTCCTGCCATTGCCGCCGTCACAGCGCTTGGCCTCCGGGCCGGCGCGGTAGACATGTTCGACCTGTCAGCCGCGCGTGACCTGTCCGACATTGTCGTTATCGAAGTGAACGGCAATCCCGGGCTGCGTACGCTTGAACGTGCTGGACGAAACGACCTGATCCGGGCCATCTGGACGCACATGTTGAATGCGTGCCTCGACGGCTGACATTGGACGATTGATGTTCGGGCTTCCCAAATTCGGCGACGGCATTGGCCTGCACCGCATCGAGCGGTTCCTGCAGGTGCACCGGATCGATCGGGCCAGCCTTGCCCGGCGCTCCATTGCCGTCACCGGCACCAACGGAAAGGGCTCGACCGCCCGCTTCATGATGTCGGCGATCGAGGCTGCGGGCCTGCGCGTCGGCTGTTTCACCTCGCCCCACCTGTTCGATGTGCGCGAACGCTTCACTCTCGACGACCAGCCGATCCCGCAAGACGCCTTTGAACGCCACAGCCAGACGGTGCTGAGGTACAACGCCGCCCTGCCTGAGGGCGATCGCATGGGCGCGTTCGAATTCCTGTTCCTGCTCGCCATTCTCTGGTTCAACGAATCCAGGCCGGACGCCATCGTCTGGGAGGCTGGCATTGGCGGACGTTATGATCCGGTCCGGTGCGTGCGGGCGAGCGTCTCGGTGCTCACGTCGATCGAACTTGAACATACAGAATTGCTGGGTGCGACCGAGGAGTTGATCGCGTATGACAAGGTCGATGCGCTCGCACCCGGCGGCTGTGTGGTGCTGTCGCCCTCCATCCCGGAGACGTTGGCGATGCGCATCGCGGCCTATGCAGGTCTGGCCGGCAAGGCGACGCTGCCTGCCCTCACCAGTCGCCGCGTCACCAACGTCGCCAACTCACACAAGGGCGCCCGCTTTTCCTACGGCTTCCTCGCCGCCCCGCCGAAAGCGGACCAGGTCGTTCGCCTGAAACTGGCTGGCCAGCACCAGGTCGACAATGCCGTCTCCGCCCTGCGCGCCGCCGAGGTGTGGCTTGGCCTCAAGCCCGAGGAAAACGCGGAGCGCCACTTCGCCATGCTCGCCGGCCTTGGCCGCACGGGCTGGCCCGGCCGCCTTGAGAAGGTGGCGGCCTCGCCTGACCTCTGGATCGATGTCGGCCACACGCCGCGAGCACTCGAAGCCGTCACGCGGACATTCCTTGAATTTGTGCCGCGAGAGAAAACCCTGGTCATCTTCGGCGTCTCCGCGTCCAAGGAAGTCACCGCTATTGCCGAGGCAGTCGCCGAACGCTTTGACCACTTCATCCTCACCCGCGCCCACAAGGCGGGCGCAGATGTCACGCTTTTTGAACCGATCTTCCGCAACAAATCGTCTGACGTCGTCGTCGCCCGCGACACGGAAACAGCCGTTCAGTTTGCCCGGACCCGCGCCAACATCGACGGACTTACCGTACTTGCACTCGGCGGCCTGTTTCTCGCCGCCGAAATACAGCGCGCCTGGCAAGGCGGAGATCCGAAGGACCTGGATTTCTTCTAGTTACGGTGCAGCCCGCCCGTACCTAGACGTCGATGACCTCGATCATCTCATAGCCGAAGCGCGCAAACGCCGGCGTCATCGCCGCCTTGTTGGCGGCCCCGCCTGTAACATAGGCAATGGCTTCGCCGGCGGGCCTTGGCAAATGCGGCGCCACGCGGGTCGCCTGACGCGCAACCGCATCGCCCGTGTCGATCAGCTTGACGCCAGGAGGGCACGCCGCCGCAATCGCATCGCGGATCAGCGGAAAGTGCGTGCACGCCAGCACGACGATATCGATGCGCGGCCCGTCTGGCGGATCAAACATCGGCTTTACGGCGTAAGCCACTTGCTCCTGGTCGATCGCCTGCCCGCGCACGGCGCGCTCGGCAATGTCGACCAGCCCGGCCGATCCACGCCGGATCACGGTCTTTCCTGCCGCGAACTGCCGTTCGAGGTCATCGAGATACGCCCGCCGCACCGTTCCCGGCGTCGCCAGTATCCCGATCACGCCCGTCTGCGTCTGCTCCGCCGCCGGCTTGATCGCAGGCACTGTTCCGACAACTGGCACGCCGACCTTTGCGCGTATGTCATTGAGCGACAATGTCGAGGCCGTGTTGCACGCAATCACCAGCACATCCGGCTTCGCAACGTACACCAGCGTTGCACATAATCCTGGCAGCCGCTCCCGCAATTCCTCGTCCGACTTCACACCGTAGGGAAAGAACCCGCTATCGGCCGCATAGTCGACCACCCACTCCGGCGCAGCCTTGCGCAGCGCGTCGGAAATGGTGAGACCACCAACGCCCGAGTCGAAGACCAGCGCGCGGGTCATCCGAGCTCAGCCCTTCTCGCTCAGCGATCCAACCAGCGGACCATACAGATCCGTCCGCCGGTCACGGAAGAAGCCCCACGCCGCACGCGCACGATCGACAACATCCATGTCGATGGTCGCCACCACAACGCCCTCCGCCTTGCGATCGAGATCGCCAAGGATTTCGCCGGTGTGATCGGAAATGAACGACGTGCCGTAAAACACCTGACTGTTCTCCGTGCCGACACGATTGGCGGCCGCCACCGGCGTCACGTTCGACACAGCATGGCCGAGCATGGCCCGGCGCCAGCGCGCAGCTGTATCCAGACTGTTGTCATGCGGCTCGGAACCGATCGCAGTCGGATAGAGCAGCACGTCCGCGCCCATCAGCGCCATGGCGCGCGCCGTCTCCGGATACCACTGGTCCCAGCAGATACCGACGCCGATGCGGCCCTTCCTGGTGTCCCAGACGCGGAAGCCAGTGTCGCCGGGACGGAAGTAATACTTCTCCTGATAGCCCGGCCCGTCGGGAATGTGCGACTTGCGATAGATGCCCAACAGCGATCCATCAGCATCGACCATGACGACCGTGTTGAAGTAAGCCGGCCCCGCCTTCTCGAAGATCGAGACGGGGATCACCACACCCAATTCCTTCGCCAGCTTCGCCATCGCGATCACGGCCGGGCTTTCGCGCCAGACATGCGCGCGTTCGAAATTGTGCTCTTCCTGCGACGTGCAGAAATAGTGCCCCTCGAACAGTTCGGACGGCAGGATCACATCGGCGCCCTTGGCTGCAGCTTCGCGCACAAGCTCGCTCACGCGCTTGATGTTCGTCGCGGCGTCATCCGTCAGCGCTGTCTGCAGGACGGCGAGCGTGATCTTGCGGGACATCTCCGCCTCCTATTCCGGCTGCTGCTGCGTGATGCAGTGGAACGAGCCGCCGCCCGTGAGGATATGCTTCGACGGCAGCCCGACGACATTTCGACCCGGAAAGTAGGGCTTCAGCGCATCGACGGCCGCCTGCGCCGTCGCCGTGCCGTAGGTCGGCACGACGACAGTGGCGTTGCCGATGATGAAGTTCATGTGGCTGGCAGGCACGATCTCGCCATCTTCGTCTTCGACGCGGCCTGGCGAGGGAATGCGCACGACCTGCAGCATCCGACCACGCGCGTCACGCTGCGTCTTCAGGAAGTCGGCAATCTCGTCCAGTCGGGCAGCGTTCGGATCGTCTGCATTCGCGGGCGCCTGGCACGCCACAACGCCCGGCGCGATGAAGCGCGCGATATTGTCGACATGCCCGTCCGTGTGATCGTTCAGCAGGCCGCGCTCGATCCAGATCACCGCCACGCCGCCGAGCGCATCGCCCAGCAGCCCGCGGATCTGGTCCGGCGTCATCAGCGGATTGCGGTTCGGATTCAGCAGACACTCTTTCGTGGTGAGGATCGTGCCCTCCCCGTCGCAGTCGACCGCGCCGCCTTCCAGCACGCGGTCCCAACGCGTCGCGTCCGCCTGCGCCTGGATCGCCACGAAGGCGCCGACCGTGTCGTCGCCGTCGAGTACATACTTTCCGCCCCACCCGTTGAAGGTAAACAGCGCGCAGCGGTCATTAGAATAGAACACTGGACCTGTATCGCGCAGCCAGATGTCGCCATAAGTGGCGTCGATCAGCTCTGCATATTCGCCGATCAGCTTCTCCGCCGACAGCATCGCCGTCGGACCGTTGACCAGCACCTTCATGCGGTCGCCCTTGCGCCCGTCCGGACCGTCCGCCGCCAGCGCACGCACCATCGCGGCGACTTCCGCCTGCGCCGGCGCGAGATCGTCTTCCCAAAGCTCCTCGTCCGCAGGCCATGCGGTCCAGATCGCGCTGTGCGGCGCCCATTCGGCGGGAGGAT
The DNA here is from genome assembly GCA_040398425.1 of Hyphomonadaceae bacterium. Taxonomy (GTDB): domain Bacteria; phylum Pseudomonadota; class Alphaproteobacteria; order Caulobacterales; family Hyphomonadaceae; genus UBA7672. The sequence goes on along the minus strand of JBBATZ010000016.1, from coordinate 18,575 downwards.
GCAGGATCGTATCGGTCATGGGCGCGGCTCTATCATGTGTACGCTGCGGCACAACATCGCGATCCACAGGGGACGGGTCAAATGATCCACAAACCATCCACAAGCCACGCAACGTCACCCTGTAGCGGCGGCCTGACGCACCCATGTGTCGGTATGCTCACCCTGAAGGCGCAATCGTGTCTTTGGCGATACACTTCGTTGCGAACCGGTGCCAACGTCACCAATCCGTCTCGAAGAGACTCTAAGAGCTGCGACAGTTTGGTGCATCACGCTTGAATTGCACTGCATGGGGACGCTCACGCGTCGACCAAAAAGCTGGATGATCGAGGGGTCTCACATGAATTCGAAGAAGCTTGCCTTTTTGGCAACGACAGCGTTGATCGGCAACGCATTTCTCGGCGGCACAGCCGCCGCACAGTCGACCGGCACACGCGCTGCCGAGGCGCGGGATGTCGTTATCATCACGGGTAACTCCGGCCCGGATACGGCTGGCGTCGCAGTTGCGCAGGAAATCGACAAGACCCGGTCGACCATCGACCAGGCCACGATCGAGCGCCAGAACCCTGGCCAGACGATCCTGCAGTCTTTGAACATCGTTCCGGGCATCAACTTTACCAACGCCGACCCCTACGGAAACTCGGGCGGCAACATCCGCCTGCGTGGCTTTGACGGCAACCGCGTCGGTCTGGCTTTCGATGGCGTGCCGCTGAACGATACCGGCAACTACGCAACCTTCACTAACCAGCAGCTTGATCCGGAACTGATCACCAGCGCCTCGGTCAACCAGGGCACGACCGACGTCGACAGCCCGACTGCTGCGGCCATCGGCGGCATCATCAACTACACGTCCGCCACGCCCGACGACACGATGGGCCTGCAGGTCAATGGCTCCATGGGCGACTTCGACTATGGTCGCGTGTTCGCCCGCTTCGACACCGGCGAGATCGGCCCCTGGGGCACGAAAGCCTACGCCACGGTCTCGAGCACCAAGTACAACAAGTTCAAAGGCCCCGGCGACCTCGAGAAACAGCAGTATAACCTGAAAGTCTTCCAGCCGCTCAGCGGCAATGACTTCATTTCGGTTGCCGCCCACTACAACAAGAACCGCAATGCGTTCTACAACAACTCCGCGACCCTTGTGAAAGACGCCAACGGCAAGACCGTCCTTGATCGTCGTGGACCCTTCCCCGAGAATGACCTCGCTTGCTCGCTGCAGCCCGCCTCGGGGGGAACGGCCCAGAACGAGAACACCGGTTCGTCAATCGTGCGCTTTGACGGCCAGACTGCAACTGGCCCGTCGCCTCTGCCGATCAACTGCACCAACTTCTATGGCCTGCGCATCAACCCGTCCGATACGGGCAACATCCGCATCAACTCGCGCTTTGATCTCACCGACTACCTGACGCTGACCGTCGACCCGTCCTTCCAGTACGTCATGGCGAACGGCGGCGGCTTCAACGGCGGCCTCTCCGAGCGTGACGACCGCCTTGACCAGAACGCCCTCAACAACGCCGCGCTTCTCCCCGGCGCGTCGTGCTCCACGAACGCCACCGTGTTCCAGACCGGCGTTGACCTCAACGGCGACGGCGACACCTGCGACACGGCCTCAATCTACACCCCGTCGAACACCAACACGCGTCGTTATGGCGTGCTGGCCTCGCTGATCTGGAAAGTTGACGACAACAACCAGGTCCGCCTGTCCTACACCAACGACTATGGTCGCCATCGTCAGACCGGCGAATCGACCGACCTGCCGATCAACGCCGTCCCGTTCGAAGTTTACGGCGGCAAGGAAGGCTGGGGTGACACGTCGCGCCGCATCACTGGCCGCGATGGGTCGTTCTACCGCTCGCGCGACCGTTTCTCGCTGGCCATCCTGAACCAGCTCTCGGTCGACTATTTCGGCTCGTTCCTTGACGACAGCCTGTCGGTTGCAATCGGCGCCCGCGCGCCGCAGTTCAAACGTGAGCTGAACCAGTACTGCTACTCGCAGAACGGTTCGACCAACGTGCTCTGCACGACGCAAGCTGTCGCAACGACCCTGGCCAACGGCAACGTCCAGATTGCTGGCGACGCGGGAAGCACTCAGTACATCGCGCCCTACCAGGCCGAGTTCACCTACGACAAAATCCTGCCGAACCTGTCTTTGGGCTACACCTTCCTGGGCGACAGCAAGGTTTACGCGAGCTACTCGGAACAGATCGCCGTTCCGCGTACCGATAACCTGTACATCGGCAACCGCCTTGCAACTGCGACAACCCTCCAGCCGATCGCCTTCAACGGCGTCGACCCGGAACTGACCAAGAACTACGAGATCGGCTATCGCTTCACGACCAACGATATCGTGGCCTCGGCTGCGGTTTACCAGAACGACTACTCCAACCGCGTCGTCTCAAGCCTCGACAACGATCCGACGTCGCCGACCTTCAACACCACGATCGACCGCAACGTCGGCAAGGTTCAGACCCGCGGCTTCGAAGGCTCGCTCGGCTGGGCTGTGACCGATACCTTCTCGCTGTACGGCTCGACCACCTACACGGACGCTCGTCTGCAGGAAGACCAGATTGTTGCCTCGTACACCTGCCCGGCAACTGGCGTCACGGGTTGCACCCCGGGTCAGCTGCTGTCGCTCTACATCCCGACGAAAGACAAACGCGTCGTGGAGACACCGGAGTGGATGTATACGGCGCGCGCCGACTGGGAGATGAACGATCTGCTGTCGTTTGGCCTGCAGGCCAAATACGTCGGCAAGCGCTTCACGACCGATGTGAACGATGAAGCCGTTCCCTCCTACACGACGCTCGACTTTGACGCCCGCATGGACCTCACCGACTTCACCGGCATGCGCGATACCTTCCTGCAGTTCAACGTCACGAACCTCACCGACGAAGTCTACGCAGTGAACATCTCTTCGGGCCAGAACGCCGTGGCTATCGCCGACATCAACCCGACGTCGGCTGTCACGTCGCGCACCGGCACGCTCCGCACTTTCGGCATCGCTGCGCCACGTACGGCAGTGGTGACCCTCGGCACCAAGTTCTAGGACAGGTTCACTATCCGGCCTCGGCCGGGCGACATTCTGGACTACGATGGGCCACCCTCCGGGGTGGCCCATTTCGTTTCAATAAGGCAAAAGGAGCCCGTCAGGCGCCGCTTGCTTGCGGCGGCGGAGATACGTGCGCGCATGAATGCCATTTTCGACCTCTGGCGACGCAGTCCGTCGATCTGCGTCGCGTTTGCGATCGCTGTGTTCGTCGCGCTTCGCGTTGCCGTCGTGGTCGCCTCCCCCCTGGAGATCGGTCCGGACGAGGCACAGTACTGGCGCTGGGCTCAAACCCTTGATTTTGGGTATTATTCCAAGCCGCCCCTGGTCGCCTGGGTGATCTGGCTTTCCACGTCGATTTTTGGCGACGCTGGCTGGGCCATCCGCCTCACCGCCCCCCTCCTCCACGGCCTCGGCGCCTTCTTCCTCTTCCTGCTCGGCAAGCGCATGTTCGACGCCCGCATCGGCGCGTGGGGCGCCGCGATCTACCTCCTGATGCCAGGCATCTGGCTGTCATCCACCATCATCTCGACCGATGCCGTGCTGCTCCCGACCTACGCCATCGCCGTCTGCCTGCTCTGGCGTTTCCGCGACAGCCCGACCGTCGTGAATGCCTGCCTTGCCGGCGCCGCCATCGGGCTCTCCATGCTCGGCAAGTACGCGGCGCTCTACCTGTATCCCGGCATCGTGCTCGCAGCCTTCATCGATCGCGACACGCGCAAGGCGCTGCTCTCGCCCGCCGGAGCGATGGTGTTCATCGCCTCGCTTGTCGTGCTCGGACCCAACATTGCATGGAATGTCGCGAACGACTTCGCCACCGTCAGCCACACCGCCGACAACGCCAACCTCGGCGGCGCCGACTTCAATCCGCTGCGCGTTCTCACCTTCGTGCAGGATCAGGCCGCCGTCTTCGGCCCGCTGACGCTGATCCTGCTGCTGGCAGGCTTCGCCTTTCTCGCAGGCCGCAAGGACAAGCAAACTGCAACACGCGAGCTTTGGTTGCTGTGCTTCATCGTGCCTGCGCTCGCGGTCATCATGATGCAGGAGATCATCTCGCGCGCCCACGCCAACTGGGCCGCAGCTGCCTATCCTGCAGCCTGCGTCCTGCTTGCGTCCTGGATCGACCGCGCCTTCGGCAAGGTGAAAGTGCGCCCCGTCCTGATCACGGGCATGGCCATCAACACGCTCATCGGCGCCCTGTTCGCCCTTGTCTGGGTCTCTCCGTCAATCGCTGACGCGACGGGCGCCTCGGCCGGCATGAAGGGCGTGCGCGGCTGGGGCGAGACCACACGCCAGCTGGTCGCCAGGGCCGAAGAACTCCGCGCCACCGCCATCCTGGTCGACGATCGCGAGACGTGGCACGCGCTCGACTATCACGGCCGCAGCATGGCCATGCCGCCGATCCGCGCCTGGCCAGCCGGCCCCACCCCCCGCAGCCACGCAGAAGAAGCCGGCCGCATCCTGCCGGGCGACGACACGCGCATGCTGATAGCCAGCACCAACGAAGCCATGCGCCCCATGATCCGCGCAGATTTCGCGACCATTGAAGAACTCGGCTATCTCGACATTCCGCTGACGGCCAAGCGTTCCCGGCGCTTCAAGCTGTATCTGGCGTCGACCTACCACCAGGCCCCGCGCACGCCGGAATTCCTCGCCACCCACGTCGTCAACGAAGACTGAAGCCCGAAACGACAGCTGGCTCAGCCGCCGCCCGCAACCGGCTCCCGCACGACCGGCGTCACGCGCAGTCCGGTGGCGATGTTGTCCTGCCCCTCGGCGGCCAGTTGTGCGTCGTCAGACAAGCCAGTCACCCAGACACCATCGGCCGACTCATCGACAATGTCAGCGGGCGCAAAGCCGATCACTCCGCCAACGTCGAGATAGTAGACGCCGATCCGGCCGTTCGAATCCGCCTTGAGCAGCGCCTGGCTGATCTTGTGCGCGCGGCCGAGCCCGATATTGATCTTGATCTCCGCCGTACGTCCGACGGGAATGGCGTTGCCAGCATTGGTCACGCTGACCTTGATCTCGAAATTGCGCGTCTGTGGATCGACCACGCTCGCCAGCTTGTCGACCTGCCCAACCACTTCGCGACCGTCAGGCAGTTTCACACGCGCCGCCGCACCGACCTTCACCTTCAGCGCCTGCTTCTCGGATGCGCCAGCGACGAAGGTGATCGGATCGAGCCGCACGACAACGCCGCACGAGGACCCCATGCCGACAAATTCGCCGAGCGTCGCGTTGCGCTTCTCGAACACGCCGCGGAACGGCGCCACGGCCTGACGCTGCGCCACCTCCGTCCTGGCGATCTCCAGCGCCGTGACTGCTTCGTCGAGCGCAGCCTTGGATTGCTTGACCCGCGCCTGAGAGACCCAGCCCTCGGCCAGCCGGCTGACATTGCTGGCATGCGCCTCGCGCGCCCGCGCCACCGCGGCTTCCGCCTGCTTCACCCGACCGACAACGCCATGGCCTTCAAGACCGCATAGCAGTGATCCCGCATCAACGAAGGCGCCCTCCTTGACCGGCAAAGTCGTCACCTTGCCCGCCGCCCCGAACGACACCGGGGCCACCTCCGCCTCGCTGCGACCACCCAGTGACAGGTACAACGTCCGCTGCTCCGCCTTCGAGCGCACGAACTCCACCGTCCCGCCATGTCCCTCGGGCGTCCCCGGCAGAGCCTTGTCGAGGGTTGGCACAGTGCTCGCCTGCACCCGCGCCACGGTATCACCGCCCGAGACCAGCGAGCGGATGCCGACAATCGCGGCGATCAACGCGATCCCGCCAAGCAGTATGCTGAGTATACGGGGCAAGTGTCTGCTTAACCTCCAGGTTTCGGCCGGATGGACGAAGGATGCGTCCGCCCGCCGAAGCTCAGGCCCTTACACTATGGGCCTTTTGACAGACACGGTATCAAAATGGCGTGCCTGGCGAGATTATGGCGGCCAGCACGCTCCTGTCCCGAATCCCTGGCACCGGCACGCTGATCCCTTGTCCATAGGGCGGGTTCTTGCCACTAAACATTGGCATTAGTTGCATTTGCGGGGCCAACCCCCTAGCTCCATCCAGCGCGAGCAGGGGCCGGACGGGGCGCCTGAAATCACCCGGGACGCCATGACGCAAGCTGCTGACAAGCCCCCAGAAAAGCCCGCTGAAAAGGCGAAATCGCCCAATTCCCCCACCGAAGAGACCGTTATTTCGGTTAAGCATTATACAGATCGCATGTTCGCGTTCCGGATCACCCGGCCGCCGACCTTCCGGTTCCGCTCCGGCGAGTTCGTGATGATCGGTCTCGAGGGCGCCAACGGCAAACCTCTCCTCCGCGCCTATTCGATCGCCAGCCCGAGCTGGGACGAGGAACTGGAGTTCTTCTCGATCAAGGTCCCCGACGGCCCACTCACCTCGAAGCTCCAGCTGATCCAGCCGGGCGACAAGGTGCTGCTCGGCCGGAAGTCTACTGGCACGCTGGTTCATGACGCCCTCACCCCTGGCAAGCGCCTCTACTGCTTCTCGACCGGCACCGGCCTCGCTCCCTTCGCCTCCGTCATCCGCGACCCCGAAACCTACGAGCGCTTCGAGCAGGTCATCCTCACCCACACATGCCGCGAAGTCGGCGAACTGAAATACGGCCAGGACCTGGTGGCGTCCCTGCAGGACGACCCGCTCGTCGGCGAACACGTCGGCCGCCTTCACCACTACACCACCGTCACCCGCGAAGCATGGCCCAACCAGGATCGCATCACGACCTGCATCGAGACCGGTCGCCTGTTTTACGATCTTGGCGTCCCCCCCTTCGACCCCGCCGTCGACCGCGTCATGATCTGCGGCTCGATGGACATGATCAACGACACGAAGCTGTTGTGCGAAAAGGCCGGACTTCGCGAAGGCTCCAACGCTTCCCCCGCCGAGTTCGTCATCGAGAAGGCGTTCGTCGGCTGAGCGCGCGCCACAGGTGCGGCGCCTCGGCTGTTTGACAGATGCGCGCTTACGTCCAACGATTGCAGCGTGCGCGACATGCGCCCAACCGACAGCAGGTCAACAATGGCGGACAGTCTCCCTATCCCTGATGCAGCTCAGCGGGACCCGCGGTCCATGCACATGGCCAGCCTCTGGATCGCGGAAGGAGGTCTCCACTGCAACGTGAAGATCGGCGTCTATGAAGGACGCCCGGATGTCACCGAAGGCAAGGCCTGGGGCGTCATCCTGGCGAACGTGGTTCGCCTCGTCGCCGACGCGATGATCACCGACGGGAGGACCGAAGGTCCCAGGGAGACCGTGGTCAACCAGATCTGGACCGCGTTCCACGAAGAACTTTCCAACCCCTCACCGACGTCCTAGGCGTCCACCTTCACCCGATCATAGACGAACTCCTCGCCATCGAGATCGATCTTCGGCAGTTCGTCCTTCTCGTGCCAGTAGTCCTGCGTATGCTGCCACTCGCGCCTGTCGCCACGTCTGGGCAACAGGTGCATGCCGCGCATGACGTAGCCCGGATTGAAATCCTCCGGATCTATCCACGTGGACAGCTTCATGTCCTTGAGACTAGGCGGGATAGCGACTTCCACGCGCTTGGCCCCGGTCTTCTTCATATGCTTGAGCAGGCGAACCACGAAATCAGCGACAATATCCACGCGTAGCGTCCAGCTCGCCCGGAAGTATCCGAACACCCACAGCATGTTCGGCACGCCCGTGAACATCATCCCGCGATAGGTAACCGTGTCGCCGAACTTCAGTGGTTTGCCGTTGATGTGGAAATCGATCTCGCCCAGCGGCTCGAGATCGAACCCCGTCGCCGTGACGATGATGTCCGCCTCCAGTTCCTGCCCGGACTTCAGCAGGATGCCCTTCGCCGTGAAGCGCTCGATTTCGTCCGTCACCACCGACGCCTTGCCCGCCGCAATGCCCTGGAACAGGTCGCCATCCGGGATGAACGCGATGCGCTGGCGCCACGGCCGGTATTTCGGCGTGAAGTGCTTCTCGATGTCGTAGTCCTCACCAAGAAACAGTTTCACCGCACCCAGCAATTCCGCCTTCACACTCTCCGGATCTGCCTTCGAGCGCGTCGTGAACTCATCCTGCATCTTCAGGATCTGCCGCCGCGTGATTTCGTGAATCCATGCTTCATCCACCTGCAACGCGCGCAGCTGCTCCGCGATGTCGATCGCATTGCGGCCCGGAATGAAATAGGTCGGCGAGCGCTGCAGCATCGTCACATGCGCCGTGTCGTTCGCCACAGCCGGCACCAGCGTCGCGGCAGTCGCGCCGGACCCGATGACGATCATCCGCTTGCCCTTGTAGTCGAGATCCTCCGGCCAGGTCTGCGGGTGAACGATCCTGCCTTTGAAACTCTCCATGCCCGCCCACTCGGGCGTGTAGCCTTTGGAATGCCGGTAATAGCCCTGGCACATCCACAGGAAGCCGCACGTCATCGTCAGCAGCGCGCCGTCCGACTTGCGCTCGACCTGCAGCGTCCAGAGATTGTCCTTGCCGGACCACTCCGCCCGCTTAATCGTGTGACCATAGCGGATGTGCTTGCCGAGATCGTTGTCATCGATCACCTCGTTCATGTATTTCAGGATCTCCGACGCCGCCGCGATCGGCGGACCGACCCACGGCTTGAAGCGATAACCGAACGTGTGCAGGTCGCTGTCCGAGCGGATGCCGGGATATTTGTGCGTCGTCCACGTGCCGCCGAACGTCTCCTGCGTCTCAAGCGCCACGAAGGTCGTACCCGGCAGTTGCGTCTTCAGGTGATAGGCCGCGCCCACGCCCGATATCCCGGCACCTACGATCAGGACGTCGAAATGCTCTGTCTTGGTGGAAGACTTCGTTGCGGTTGCGGCTTGCGTCATGTCGATAGGCCCTGCTGATCTCGGCTTTGCCCCATCACATCAGAGAGCGTGTAATCGCGCCATACCTTTGACCACAATCAAACGCCACTTCGTTTGCCGTGCCGCGGCATCGGCAATTGAGAGTGCGCCTGCAAAATCGAAAGCCTGCCGATCTGCCACCTTCAACTTCCCCTCGAAATGCGCGATCAATCCGGCCAGCGCGCAAGACGCAATCTGGGAGCCGCCTATGTCCGAGTCCGCCGTTTATCCGGTCCCGCCAGCTTTCGCCGCCAACGCCCTGGTCGACGCCGCGAAATACGACAGCATGTACGCCGCCTCCGTGGCTAACCCCGAAGCCTTCTGGCGGACACACGGTCAGCGCCTCCAGTGGATAAAGCCATACACGAAGGTGAAGAACGTCAACTGGGACATCTCGAAAACCAACAATCCCGCCGACCTGCATGTGAAGTGGTTCGAGGACGGCACGCTCAACGTCTCAGCCAACTGTATCGACCGTCACCTGCCCCACAAGGCCAACGACGTCGCCATCGTCTTCGAGGGCGATGATCCATCTGTCTCTGCCAGGATCACCTACGGCAATCTCCATGCCGAAGTCTGCCGCTTCGCCAACGTGCTGAAGAGCCAGGGCGTCGCCAAGGGTGACCGCGTCACCATCTACATGCCGATGATCCCGCAGGCGGCCTATGCCATGCTCGCCTGCGCCCGCATCGGCGCCATTCACTCCATCGTCTTCGGCGGCTTCTCCCCCGACGCCCTCGCCGGCCGCCTCGAGGATTGCGGCTCCGTCTGCGTAATCACTGCCGACGAAGGCGTGCGCGGCGGCAAGCCTCTCCCACTCAAGGCCAATGTCGACGAAGCGATCAAACGCCTCGGCGACAAGTCGCCCGTCAAATCCGTCGTCGTCATCCAGCACACCGGCGCCAGCCTTCCCTTCGAGGCTGGCCGCGACCACCGCTACGCCGACCTCGCTTCCACCGTCTCAGACATCTGCCCGCCCGAAGAGATGAGCGCCGAAGATCCGCTCTTCATCCTCTACACCTCGGGCTCGACCGGAAAACCCAAAGGCGTGCTCCACACCACCGGCGGCTATCTCGTCTGGGCCTCGATGACCCACGAGATCGTCTTCGACTACAAGCCGGGCGACGTCTTCTGGTGCACGGCGGATGTCGGCTGGGTCACCGGCCACTCCTACGTCGTCTACGGTCCGCTCGCGAACGGCGCGACCACGCTGATGTTCGAGGGCATCCCGACCTGGCCCGACGCCTCCCGCTTCTGGAAGACGATCGACAAGCACCAGGTCAGCATCTTCTACACCGCCCCCACCGCCCTCCGCGCCCTGATGGGCGCCGGCGACGACTTCGTCACGAGCTCATCGCGCAAGTCGCTGCGCCTGATGGGCTCCGTCGGCGAGCCCATCAACCCGGAAGCCTGGGAGTGGTATTACCGCGTCGTTGGCGAACAGCGCTGCCCCATCGTCGACACCTGGTGGCAGACCGAAACCGGCGCCACGCTGATGACGCCGCTCCCCGGCGCCCACGCGCTCAAGCCTGGCTCGGCCGCAAAACCATTCTTCTCGATCGTTCCTCAACTTGTCGACGACAAGGGAACGGTCCTCGAGGGCGCCGCCGCAGGCAATCTCTGCATTCTCGATAGCTGGCCCGGCCAGATGCGCACTGTCTACGGAGACCACGCGCGCTTCGTTGATACCTACTTCCGCACCTACCCCGGCAAGTACTTTACCGGCGATGGCTGCCGCCGCGATGAAGACAGCTATTACTGGATCACCGGCCGCGTCGACGATGTCATCAACGTCTCCGGCCACCGCCTCGGCACCGCCGAAGTCGAAAGCGCCCTCGTTGCGCATCCGAAAGTAGCCGAGTCCGCCGTGGTCGGTTATCCGCACCACATCAAGGGACAAGGCATTTACGCCTATGTGTCGCTTATGGCGGGGGAACCCCCGAATGACGATCTCCGCAAGGAACTCGTCAGCTGGGTCCGCAAGGAAATCGGTCCCATTGCGACACCAGATATCATACAATTCGCACCCGGCCTGCCTAAGACACGTTCCGGCAAGATCATGCGGCGCATCCTGCGCAAGATCGCGGAGAACGACTTTGCCAATCTGGGTGACACATCAACTCTTGCTGACCCGGCCGTCGTCGACGACCTCGTCAAGAATCGGGCAAGCAAGTAGCCCTATGACAGGGGCATAGTGGCGCGCGAAAAAGGCATACTCGAGGATTGGCACGACGCACGGGGGTTCGGCTTCATTCGCCGCCCTGATGGCGCCGGCAAGCTGTACGTCCACATGAAGGCCATCGGGAAGAGCAACGAACGCCCCAAGGCAGGCGATATCCTCTCGTACGAAGTCGGCACAGGCGCCAATGGTCGCCCTGCCGCCGTCGAAGCGACGATCATCCGGCCGCTGCAATCGAAAACCGCAGGGATCGCGCCCGGCAAGGGGTCAGAACGCGTCGCCGCCCCTCCCAGGGGCCGCGAACCCGAGCCCGGATTCGTCGCCATCTCTAACCGTACCGCCGCGGCCGCGACCATCATCGCCCTTCTCGCCAGCAACATCATGCTCCAGCGCTTCCCCATCTGGGTGGGCTTGCTCTACCTCATCGCCGGCGTCACCTCTTGGGCGCTGTACCAGGCAGACAAGCGTGCCGCCGAACGCCGCCAGTGGCGCGAGCCCGAGCGCCTGCTCTATCTCGCCGACCTCTCCTTCGGCATTGTCGGCGGCCTCCTCGCCCAGCACGTACTCCGTCACAAGACCTACAAGCGCGGCTTCGTCATGGTGACCGCCCTGATCACCGCGCTCCACGTACTCACGCTCGGCCTCATCATGGTCGGCGTCTACGCCCCCGGCTCCGTTGGCGACTTCTTCCGCAGCTTGTTCCTGAACCCCCACGCCTGATCTGCGGTCCGCAGCGCGAAAGTTACGCCTCATTTTGTTGGACGGCGGGTGTCCAGATTCGGCGGACGCGGAAGAAGCTTCTCCAACACGCTCAATCACTTGCTGCCAAAGTTATGCGGAAAACCACACCGCAACCCGACCGGGCTCCGGGCGCGCGTACAATCGCGCCCATGAGCCTCGAACCAGCGCCTCATGAGCCCGACGACGTCGCGACCCAGCATGACTGGTTAGCGCCGCTTGCTGCGTTGATCGCCTGGCTCGCTTACCTGTTCGAGCAGATCGCCAGACTCAAACGCGTCGGCCGCACCACGACATTCAAATCCAACTGGCGCGACCACTGGCAGGATCTCCGCCAATGCGAATGGATGCGCGATCAGATCCTCGCCGCAGGCGCCGCGCAGCTGCTCGCGGGCCAGGAGCTCGATCTCAACGCCTTCATTCCCTCAACCGACCCGCCCGCCGACTATGGCGGCCCGTGCCCGAAAACGCCGTTCGACGTGAACCGCCGCTTCCTTGCCATAGCGCGCTTCAACGCTGACCCCGAGCCCGCCATCCGCGCGAACGCGGCTCGCATCGCAAGGCGCGAGGGCATCGATCTCGACAGCCCCCACTGTCCTGCTGCGCAAGCTGCCTCCCCTGCGCTCCGCGCGGAGGGTGAAAACACCAATGCGAGCGGTATGCGCATTTCCTCCTCCGGTGCGCAGCACTGGGGGAGGTTGATCGCGACACCTTCGTCGCGAGACGGTGGGAACATCCGCAGCTCGCGCGGACCGCCGCCCACTTCAATTCATTTCAAGAGAGACAGAAAGCGGCTCATCTCGCACGTCCCGCACGCAAGACCGCATGCGCACGTCCGCGTCAGACCGCGATGTCGAACTCATCCAGGTCGAAATCACCATCGTCCAGGGTCACGGCCGCATCGCCACTCCGCGTCGGTCGCGCATGGCGCGCCATCGCCTCGAACAGCGTCTCGCGCACGATCGGCTTGGCGACGTGATCGTCAGCGCCAGCCTCCTTGGCCTCTGTCACATGCTCGTCCGTCGCATTCGCCGAGACCGCCAGCATCGGCGTCGGGATCCGGCCTTCCTGATTCTCCAGCTCTCGGATAACCCGCATCGCCGCCAGCCCGCCCATGATCGGCATCTGCAGGTCCATCAGCACAAGATCGAACTTCGCCGCCTTGAACTTCTCGACCGCTTCCTTGCCATTCTCTGCGAAGGTGATCGACACGCCGCTCTGCGCCAGCAGCAATTCCACCACGCGGCGGTTCATCGGATTGTCTTCAGCGACCAGCAGCTTCAGGTTGTCGAGATTGGTCTCCGCATCGAAGTCTTCCACCGCGACCGCCGTGATAGCGCCAAGCGCTGCGATCCGGTCGCGCGAGATCGGCGCGATGACCTCGAAGGTCGACCCCGAGCCTTCCTGCGAATGCGCCGTCACCTTGCCGTTCATCAGTTCGACAAGACGCTTCACGATCGACAGGCCGAGCCCCAGCCCGCCAAACCGGCGTGACGTTGAAATGTCGGCCTGCTCGAAGCGTTCGAAGATCTTCTCCGCCATCGCCGGCGCAAAGCCCACGCCCGTATCGGTGATGACCATCCGCATCTGCGTCTTGCCGTCAGGCAGGTCCTCGACCGCCGCCGACACGCTGATGCGGCCCTGCTCGGTGAACTTGACCGCGTTGTTGAGCAGGTTGCCGAGCACCTGCCCGATCCGCACCGGATCGCCGCGATACACACCATCGCAGCTCGCAGAGATGAACGCATCGAACTGCAGGCCCTTCGCCTCTGCACGCGTGCGCGCCGCCTCGCAGGCATTGCGCAAGGTCTCTTCAAGCTCGAAGGGACGCACGTCGAACTGGATGTCGTCGCCCTCAAGACGCGAGAACTCGACCAGATCATCCATGACGCGCAACAGCGTGCGGCCGGATGTTGAAATCAGGCGCACCATTTCACCTTGCCGCTCGTCCAGCGGCGTGCGGTTGAGGACCTCGGAGACCGCCAGCACGCCATTCAACGGGGTGCGGATCTCGTGGCTCATGTTGGAGAGGAAATCGGATTTCGCAGCCGCCGCGACCAGCGCACGCTGTTCCGCCTCCATCGCCTGCAGCTCGATCTGCTTGCGCGCCGTGATCACCTGGATCACCGCAAAGGCGCGCGCCGGCGAGCCCTTGACGGATTTCAGGATACGAACTGCGGCTGCATGCCAGACTTCCCTGCCGTCCGGAAACACGACGCGATACTCCGCCGTGTACGGCGCGCCGCCCGCCATGTGGGCGCGCCACTTGTTGGCCAGAGTTTCGCGATCGGCGGGATGGATCGACGAGTCCGCGCCGGTCAGCGTGTCGAAGGTCGGCTTCTGGGGGAACAGGTTCTTCCAGTCGCCCTCGACATTGGTTTCGCGATTCTCGAAATCCAGTTCCCAGATCATCATCTGGGTGATCGACATGCCGTATGACATGCGCTCCTTGGAGGACTCGACCTCGTGCTGGGCGCGCACAATGTCGGTCACGTCCTCGTGGATGGATATGATGCCACCGATCTCGCCATTGCCATCGCGCCACGGCGCCGACGACCATTTCAGCCAGCGCTGGCCGCCATTCTTGCCCGGATAAGGATCGCGGTCATGGCTCATCGTCTCGCCACGCAGCACCTGCCGGTGCATTGCTTTCCACTTGTCAGGCAGCCATGTCAGGATGTCATAGAAATTGCGGCCCAGAACCTCTTCCTCGGTCAGGCGCTGTTCTGCGATCCAGCTCGCGCTCGCCATCATCACACGCATGTCCCTGTCGCACATGCAGATCGGCATCGGCGCGGCCTGCACGAAGCGTCGCACTGTGGAGTCGGCGTTCAGCGCCGCCTGTAGCGCGGAGTGGCCATCGGTCTTGTCGACCACGACGCCGTGCATCGCCTCGACCTGACCGCGTGCATCGATCGACACGGCCCCGGCAACGCGCACCATCCGGGTCGTCCCATCGGCGCGACGCACGCGGAATGTATGGCGCATCGGCTTACGCTTCTCGAAGGCTTCGCGCGCAGCGGCGACGGCCGCCTGCCGGTCTTCTGCGCGAATCATCTCGACGAGGTCGGTCAGCACCAGCGGCGGCGCCGCCGGATCGAGACCCAGGATACGCGCAGCGCCCTGCGAGCATTGCAGCTTGAAGTCACGACCCGCGCGCCAGTGGCCGATATCGCCAACCTGTTCGACCGCATCGCGCGCAGCGGCCGTCTCCTGCCGCTCACGCTCGAGCAGGTCCTGCTTCGTAACATCGCGACCGACGAAGGAGATCAATCCTTCCGGCCCCATCCAGGTGAGTTCCGATTCGATGAGGCGCGTGTCGTGGCCGATGCGAAAACGAAGCTGCAGTGTCCGGGTCATCGTCTTGTCGTTCAACGCGCGCAGCGTCTCGCGGAGAGCTTCACGACGTTCCGGCTCAATGTAGGAGATGATCGAGGCGTCGTGGGCCCCGCCCGCCGGGCCGGTCAGTCGGCGATAGGCGATGTTGGCGCGAACGACGCGCCCTTCCTGGTCGATAAGCGCGAACGACTCGGTCACCGCATTCATGAAATGCTCGGTCGCGCTGTCGAAACAGCGCTCGATCACCTCCGGCGGTGACGCAGAGCCCATCGGGATAGGAGCAGAGGTCATCTACACGATAAGCCCTAGATTCCAAGGTGCCCCATCTCGCGTGGGAACCGTTAACAAACCCGTAGAATTTGTAGGTCGACCACAGTGTTCAGCCCGGATTTCCGGTCGGAATTTGCGTTCACACGTGCTTGACCGCTACAGCGAAAGAGCCTGCCGCGCCGCCTCGATACGATCCATGTGGGAATAAAACGACGCCCAGTCGTCGGCGTCCGCGATCCGGTCCCACACCGCCTCGACCTCCTCGATCAGCAGGCTGGCTGGCAATTCTCCGCGAAAATAAGGATGCTCCAACCGCTCCGGCCGCTCAGGCGCGTGGGTCAGCAGCATGCCTCTGACGTCCTCGAAGTCCGACGCCGCATACAGTCCGGCGAGCGGGCTCAGCCTCGCCCGCTCAAGGCTCGCCTCCCCGCCAAACCAGTCAAAGAAAACCTGCGGCCAGGTCGCGTGCGTTTGCCCCATCCAGCCGAACAGCGCCTTCATCAGCTCGACAGCCTGATCCGCCCCGGCCGGTTTCAGCCCCAAGACCCCCAGCACCCGGCGCGGAAATGCCTCGCGATAGGCCAGTTCATAGGTCGCAAGTTCTCGCTCAAGGTCTGCAGGCTCCGCCAGCAGTGTCAGGCAGTTTGCCAACTGGCTGAGATTCCACAACACCGCCGACGGCTGCCGCCCGAACGCATAGAGCTTGGTCTCGTCGAAATAGGCAGCGGTGAAGCTTGGGTCAGAATACGGCAGGAAGCGCCACGGCCCATAGTCAAAACTCTCCCCCGTCACAACCATGTTGTCGGTATTGAGCACGCCATGAACAAACCCGGCCGCCATCCAGCCAGCCGCCAGATCTGCTGTCACCCGCACCACTTCGCGCAGCAGGCCAGAAGCCGAAGCTGCCGTGTCCGCACCGGCCGCAGCCGGATGGAAATGCCGGATGCAGTAGTCGACCAGCAGCGCCGTCCCCTCCGCATCCCCCGCATGCGCGAGCCGCTGGAACGTACCGAAGCGCACATGGCTATGCGACAGTCGCACCAGCACGGAAGACCTTGTCGGCGAAGGCTCGTCGCCGCGATGCAATTCCTCGCCGGTCTCGATCAGCGAGAACGCCTTCGACGTATAGACGCCCAGCGCCTCGAGCATCGACGCCGCCATGATCTCCCGTACCCCTCCCTTCAACGTCAGCCGTCCATCGCCGCGTCGCGACCACGGCGTCTGTCCCGACCCCTTGGTGCCAAGATCAAGCAGACGATCCGCATCATCGCGCAGCTGCGCGAACAGAAAACCACGTCCATCGCCCAACTGCGGATTGTACGTCTTGAACTGGTGCCCGTGATACGCCAGCGCCAGCGGCCTTTCGAGCGATCCTTCAAGCGGCGCGAATCTGCCGAAGTGATCCACCCACGCGTCATCGCTCAGTCCATCAAGACCCACTCGCCCGGCCCAGCGCTGGTTGCGCCAGCGCAGTTTTTGCTGCGGAAACGCCGCTGGTTCGACCTCCGTGTGGAAACGGCTGTCGAGTTCGAGGATCGCGCGTGAGGGTCTGAAACGGGTTGTCATGTCCATCTGTCTAACAGAGCCTCGCCGCTAGCCTATGGCATGCCGCAATTGTTGACTGTGAATAATCGAACCTCGTACGGTCATGTCATCCCTGGGGAGGACGTCGATGCGCAAGATCGCGGTAATCACGGTCTTTCTAGGCGCCTGCACCGCCAGCCCCGCGCCGGTCCCCGCCCCAGAGCGCGACCTTCCGCCTGCTGTCATCAGCTATGCGCCGTATGAATTCGTGGCGGGAAACGGTACGAAGATTCCGGCTGAACTTGGCAAGTTCCAGGTGTCCGAAAATCGTAACGACCCCAACGCGCGGATGATCACGCTTTCCTTCGTCCGCTTTGCGTCGACCTCACCCAATCCCGGCTCGCCCATCGTTTACCTGGCAGGTGGTCCCGGCGCCTCGGGCATTCAGACGGCACGTGGCCCGCGCTTCTCCCTGTTCATAGCGCTACGCGAAGTTGCTGATGTCATCGCCTTCGACCAGCGCGGCACAGGCATGTCGCGCACCATGTCGCCGTGCCGGCCCGAGAATAATCCCGGTCCCGAAGAACCGCTGACCCGTGAGACCACAGTTCCGTTCTATCGCGTCGAGATCGCCCACTGCTTCGACAAGTGGGAGGCCGATGGCATCGACATCGACGGCTACACGACGTTGCAGAACGCCCACGACGTCGACGACCTGCGCCGCGCGCTCGGAGCGGAAAAGATCAATCTGTGGGGCATCAGCTATGGATCGCATCTCGGTCTGGCGGTGCTGAAGTACCACCCCAAATCCGTCGACCGCACCGTTCTGGCCGGCATTGAAGGATTGGACGAAACCGTAAAGCTTCCATCCGAGAACGACGCCTACTTTGCACGCGTGCAGGCCATCATAGATGCCGACCCTGCAGCAAAAGCGGCCTACCCGGATTTTCCCGCACTGATGCGGCGCGTCCATGCCCGTCTCAATGCGACGCCGGCGCAGGCGACATTCATTCCGCCCGGCAAGACGGAAAAGCTCACGGTCACCTTTGACGGCTTCGCCGTGCAACTGCTTGCCTCCGGATCCATTGCAGATCCTCTGGGCGTAAGACGGCTACCCCTGCTCTATGCAGCCCTGGACGCTGGCGACTACACCCAGACCGGCCGGCTTCTCTACAGCCAGTTCCTGGCGCAACCGACGAGTTTCTCCGGCATGCCGGAAGCGATGGATCTGGCATCAGGCGTCTCGCCAGCCCGCATGGCGCTGCTTCAAAAGCAATTCGCCACCAGTCTTCTCGGAGACACGCTAAACTTTCCGATGCCGCAGGTCGCAGGCATTCGTCCGGAGATCGATCTCGGCGAAGGGTTCCGCGCGCCGTTCAAGTCGAGCGTACCAACACTTTTCATCTCCGGCACGCTGGACGGGCGCACCTATCCCGCCGAAGCAGCCAAGACCGCGGCAGGCTTTGCCAACGGCTCGCGGCTGATCGTCGAGAATGGCGGTCACAACATCTACGAAGCGGATCCTCGCATCGCGGCGGCCGTCCTCGCCTGGTTCAAGGGCGAAGCGGCGCCTTCAATCATCCGCTTTGACCCACCGAAAATCGCGGTTCCCTAG
>JBBATZ010000015.1:0-65142 GCA_040398425.1 Hyphomonadaceae bacterium | reverse complement strand
GTGGAACGGGGTGCGGGTGAAACCTGCGATTACGGCCCGGGTCATGTCTGTCTCCCTTTCGAGGCTGTTATATATGATGATTATCATATTTCAGGGCGCAAGGGGTGGCCGAGGTTAAATCGCAGGCTGTTTGTTGCTTCCCCTTGGCAATCCCGCGCCGATTGCGGCAGAGCTAGATGCAACACCGGTCGGGGTCACATGCGTCAGCTCGTTCTTCTTCGTCACGCCAAGGCGGCGGCCAACTCAGACACCGGAGAGGATTTCGACCGCCCCCTCGCCGCGCGTGGCCGCGAGGATGCACCCGTCGTTGGCAAGGCGTTGGCGGCGGCTGGGGCGGATCCGCAGCTGGTGCTGGTGTCGAGCGCAAAACGGACGCGGGAAACGTGGGCGCTGGTGGCGCCGAGTTTTCCGGCCGCGAAGGTCGAGTTTCGCGACGAGCTTTATCTGGGTGAGGCCGAATTGCTGTTCAAGGCTGCCGAGGAAGTCGGGGTCGAGCGGGTGATGGTGATCGCGCACAATCCGGGTCTGCACGAACTCGCAAGCCGGATGGCGCCGCGGATGAACGCGGTGGAGTCGACATTACGGGCGAAATACCCGACGGCGGCCGGCGCCATCTTCGAGCGCAAGGACGATCAATCCTCGCTTCGCCTCAAGGATTACATCACGCCGAAGAACGCAACCGATTGAGCGTCAGGTCGGTGAGTGGGCCGACGGGACGATGATCAGGTCGCCCAACCCCTGGAACGACCAGTTGTCCCACAGGCCGTAGAGATACAGCCCATACAGCGCGAGGAAGATCAGCGCGGTGACAACGCCGACCCTGCGCTTCAGGAAAACAACCAGCACCAGCACGACGGCTGCGGCGAGCATGACCCAGTTGCTGAAGGCGGCAAATTCCGGGCTGAGGTGATCGCGTGGCGCGAGTATCGAGACCACGCCGCCGGCCCCGAGAATGTTGAAAATGTTCGCACCGATGATGTTGCCCATGGCGACGTCGGACTGCTTGCGGACCGCTGCGGCGACGCTGGCGCCGAGTTCGGGGATCGATGAGCCGACAGCCAGAAGCGTGAGGCCGACGATTGTCTCGCTGGCACCGAGTTCATGGCCGAGCGAGATGCCGCCATCGACCAGCAGCCGGGAGCCGAGCGGCAGGCCGACAATGCCGATCAGGATGAGCATGATCATGCGCCACATGGGCGTAGACATCATCTTGAGCTCTTCCTTGGTGTCCTCGCTCTTGTCCTCGCGGTCGATCGACCAGGCGAGGAAAGCATAGGCGACAAGCGCGATGATGAAGGCGATGCCGACGATCTGCGTCAGGCCGAAATACATCGACACGCCGATCCACGCGGCCGTGCACGCCAGCATGAAGAACGCCGTGATGCGCATGCGGGGGGCGTCGGTGGTGATCGGAAAGATCAGGGCCGGAAGCGCGAGCACCAGAAGGATGTTCGCGATGTTCGAGCCGATGATGTTGCCGTGAGCGAGGCCGGCGCTGCCGGTGGTCGCCGCCTGTGCGGAGATCAGGAATTCGGGCAGCGACGTGCCGAAACCCACAATGACAATGCCGACCAGAAGGGGGGAGACGTTTGCCTTGTAGGCAGCCGAAAGCGCGCCGCGAACGAGGCAGTCTGCCGAATAGATCAGGATCGCGAAGCCCGCGACCAGAAAGACAATGGGCCCTACAAGCATGTCAGACATGCACGCCTCCCCCTGTTGATTACAGTCCCCCCCTCAGTTCAACTAGTCGATACGGCGATATTCCAGCAGGTTGAGCGCGCCGAAAACCACGAATACTGAAAATATAGCCCAGACAGCCGCCACGAAATGTTCCTTCCGATCAACGCAATGACAGGACTATGCCTGTCGATACCTGCTTCCTACAAGGCCAAGCCCAAGTGAGAAAGCCTACCTTTCGCGACCGTGTCTTCCAGATCTGGTTTCGCCTGCGGCGGTCCGCCACGCTGGGGGTTCGGGGAATCGTCGTGGACGTGGAAGGCCGGGTCCTGCTGGTTCGACATACTTACACGCCTGGGTGGCACTTTCCGGGGGGCGGGGTCGAGAAGCTGGAGACCTGCGTGCTGTCGATGCAGCGGGAATTGGTGGAGGAAGCAGGAATCGAGGCCAAAGCCGAGGATATTGAGCTGGTTTCGGTCCACGCGAACCACGCCTTTTTCCCGAATGATCACGTGCTGGTCTACCGGATCGCGCGCTGGACGCAGGGGCAGGCGACGAGTCGCGGCGAGATTGCCGAGATTCGATTTGTCGATCCGCTGAAGCCGCCGGAAGGGGTTTCGCGTGGCACCAGCGAGCGGTTGGGTGAGATGTTTGGCGGCAGGACGCGCAGCGATCTCTGGTGATATCCATGGGGGACGCGGCGCCAACACCTCGTTTTGATCTCCGGTTAGCCATTGATTTGCGGTAATGTTTAGTCATCACTGCCCGCCACATGGACGGAGGAACCCGGATGCAGCTGGCTAGGATGATCGCAGTCGCGGCGGCGGCGTCTGCCCTGCTTGTGGCTTGCGGGGGCCCGGAAGCGGCGACCGGTCCGAACGCTGCGACCGGCGCGCTCAAGGGTGACGACGCCCTGATCACCGCCGCGCAGAAGATCAGCGATACAATGGGCGGGTGCGCCGCAGCGGATGCCACGGCAGAATCGAAAGTCGTCGGGCTCGAGAACAGTGCGATCGTGATGATCGCGTGCAGCCAAGGCAACGCGTTTTCCTCGCACCGGATATTTGTTGCACAGGGATCGGCGGCGCCGAAGCTGTTGTCGCTGCCCGACTATACTGCGAGCGGCTGGTATGCGAGCGACCTTGCGCCGATGGCGGAACTGGATGCGGGCACTGGCGTGCTGACGACGCTGCGCAAGACGGGCGGCAAGGATGGTTGCGGATCCGAGGGGCGCTATCAGTGGGACGGGACGCAATTCGTGGTGCAGGAGTTGCGCTGGCAAGCTTGCGATGACTCAAATCTGAAAGGCCCGCCCTTCCCGATCATCTGGCCGACGCAACTTGGCGCGGCGGTCGATCCGAACGGCGCGACGCCTGCGCCTTAGGCGCGACGACTCGATCCCTGCGGCGGTGCGCCGAGGGTGAGCTGGGTGAGATGCGGCCCTGAGCTAGGTCAGGCCGAGATTGTGCAACATGAACCACTTATTCCGACATAAGTCGGAATTCAGGAACGGTTTTGACGTGGGACAGCGCACCCTGACAGCGCTCAAACAAAAAGGGCGGCTCGTTGGAGCCGCCCTTCTGTATTTTATCTCCGTCACGCCTATTCAACGGCTTCGGGTTCGGACTTTTCCTTCGCGCTGGGCTTGGGATCGGCGATGAACTTGAACGACAGCTTGTCGGGATCGTTCTTGTCGATGTCGATCTTGACGCCGCCGCCCTTCATGAGCGCGCCGAAAAGCAGTTCGTCGGCCATCGGTTTCTTGACGTGCTCCTGGATCAACCTGCCGAGCGGGCGGGCGCCGAAGGCCTCGTCGTAGCCGCGCACTGCCAGCCATTTGCGAGCCTTGGCCGTGAGCGCGATGGTGACATTGCGATCCGCCAGCTGGGCTTCGAGCTGCAGGATGAACTTGTCGACCACCATCTCGATGATCTCTTCGCTGAGACTGGCGAATGGGATCGTCGCATCGAGGCGGTTGCGGAATTCGGGCGTGAACAGGCGTTTGATCGCCTCTTCATTCTCGTCTTCACGCTTGCCGCGGCCGAAGCCGATGGATTCCTTGGCGGCATCAGAGGCACCGGCGTTCGTGGTCATGATGAGGATCACGTTCCTGAAGTCGACCTTCTTGCCGTTCGAGTCCGTAAGCGTCCCGTTGTCCATGACCTGCAGCAGGATGTTGAACAGGTCGGGGTGCGCCTTCTCGATCTCGTCTAGCAGCAGCACGCAGTGCGGATGCTGGTCGACGCCATCGGTCAGCAGACCGCCCTGGTCGAAGCCGACATAGCCCGGAGGCGCGCCGATGAGACGCGAGACCGTGTGGCGCTCCATGTATTCCGACATGTCGAAGCGCAGCATCTCGACGCCGAGGATGGAGCCGAGCTGTTTGGCGACTTCGGTCTTGCCGACGCCGGTGGGGCCGGAGAACAGGTAGCAGCCGATCGGCTTGTTCGGTTCGCGCAGGCCCGCACGCGCGAGCTTGATCGCGGTGGAGAGCGCCTTGATGGCGTTGTCCTGGCCGAACACCACGCGCTTGAGATCGTTTTCCAGCGAGCGGAGTTGTTCAGCGTCGGACTTCGACACCTGCTTGGCCGGGATACGGGCCATCTTCGAGATGACGACCTCGATCTCGCGCGCGCCGATCTGCTTGCGGCGCTTGCCTTCCGGCAAGAGCCATTGGGCCGCGCCGGCTTCATCGATCACATCAATCGCCTTGTCGGGCAGCTTGCGGTCCGTGATGTACTTCGCCGACAGGTCGACCGCAGTGCGGATGGCTTCCGCAGTGTATTTGAGGCCGTGGAATTCCTCGAAATACGGCTTGAGGCCCATGACGATCTTGATCGTGTCCTCGATCGTCGGCTCGACCACGTCGATCTTCTGGAAGCGGCGGGCGAGCGCCCGGTCTTTCTCGAAGTGCTGGCGATATTCCTTGTAGGTGGTGGAGCCCATGCAACGGAGCGAACCGGACTGAAGCGCGGGCTTCAGCAGGTTGGACGCATCCATCGCGCCACCGGACGTGGCGCCGGCACCGATGACGGTGTGGATCTCGTCGATGAAAAGAACCGCTTTAGGCTGTTCTTCGAGTTCCTTAACGACAGCCTTCAGGCGCTCTTCGAAGTCGCCGCGATAGCGGGTGCCTGCGAGAAGCGCGCCCATGTCGAGCGAGTAGATGACGGCGTCCGCAAGAATGCTGGGCGCTTCGCCATCGACGATCTTCTTCGCCATGCCTTCGGCGATCGCGGTCTTGCCCACGCCGGGATCACCCACCAGCAGAGGGTTGTTCTTGCGGCGACGGCAGAGAACCTGGATCGCGCGTTCGACTTCAGCGTGGCGGCCGATGAGCGGGTCAGTCTTGCCCTCGCGCGCCTTCTGGTTGAGGTCGACGCAATAGGCGCTGAGCGCCTCGCCCGCAGGCTTGGTCTGTTCGTCTTCTTTCTCGGCAGCTCCTTCGACGGGCTTCGGCTTGGACATCCCCGGCTTCTTGGCGACGCCGTGGCTGATGTAGTTGACCGCGTCGTAGCGGGTCATGTCCTGCTCCTGCAGGAAGTAGGCGGCGTGGCTGTCGCGTTCGGCGAAGATCGAGACGAGCACGTTGGCTCCCGAGACTTCGTCGCGCGAGGAAGATTCAACGTGCAGGACGGCGCGTTGCACCACGCGCTGGAAGGCTGCAGTGGGATGCACCTGCCCGCCATCTTCAACGACAAAGGAGGCGCAGTCATTGTCGAGATAATTGGCAAGATCCCGGCGGAGTTTTTCAATATCCAGCTTACAAGCCGTCATCACCTCGGCAGCGTCCTCGTCCTCTGTCAGGGCGAGAAGCAGGTGCTCCAGTGTGGCGTACTCATGCTTGCGCTCGGAGGCCAGATTAAGGGCGCGCTCGAGGGCTCGTTCAAGGCTTGGGGTCAAAGAGGGCATTCCGGGTTTCTAGTCCTCGCGTTCCTTGGTGCATTGGAGAGGATGTTGCTGCTCGCGCGCAAGGTCCATCACCTGCGCGACTTTAGTTTCTGCGACTTCGAGCGGAAACACGCCACAGACGCCCACGCCGTAGTTGTGGACATGCAGCATGATGCGCGTCGCCTCTTCCCGGGACTTGTTGAAGAAGTGCTCGAGAACGAGGACGACGAATTCCATAGGGGTATAGTCGTCGTTCAGGAGCAGAACCCGATACATAGACGGTTTCTTGACCTTCGGCTTCGTCCGCGTGGCGACGCCGAGGTCTTTGGTCGTTCCGGGTGTTTGCTTCTTGTCTGTCATGCGTGTCTGTCGGGGTCCCCGGGAGTCCGAATTCGGCGGCAGGCGAACCGGCCGTTCGATCATCATTAGATATTCATCCGAAGCGCAAGCGAAAGGGGCGATCGTCTTTCATCGCTGCTCGCGCGTTCGTCGCCGACCAAATACCAGTCGCTGCCTTGGTTTGTCCCAAGTCTGCGAGCAGTCTTCCCCGGCACGAGGAACGGTACAACTTGCACGGTTCCTGCACAAATCTGGCTGGATAGTCGTCGGAAAATCCGGTCCAGACCCAAATATGGGCGCCGGGGGGATAAATTGCACCAACCTGCGGAATCAAGGTGACGCAGATTAAAGATTGGGTAAGCTCGCCAGTGGACCCTCAATCCTGTCTTTGTATGTGCTTCTGAAAGAGGATTCCGCTGCGTATGAAGACGATCCCGCCGATCGCCTGGGTCCGCCGAGTGGCTCTTGCCCTCCTGGCCATGCTTTTCCTCACGGGACCCGCCTGGGCCGACAAATACGCGTCCATCGTGGTTGATCTCGAAACGGGACAGGTCATGCATGACCGTTCCGCGGACGAACCCCGCCACCCGGCCTCGCTCACCAAGGTGATGACGCTTTACCTGGTTTTCGATGCTGTCGATTCCGGCAAGCTGAAACTCTCGGAACGCATCCCCGTATCAAAGGCCGCCTCGCGCGCACAGCCTTCGAAGCTGGGGCTCAAATCCGGCAGCACAATCAAGGTCGAGGATGCCATTCGCGCCCTGGTGACCAAATCCGCCAATGACGTCGCCATCGTGCTGGCCGAGAAACTTGGCGGCAGCGAAACGAAATTCGTCACGCGCATGAATGCCAAGGCCAAGGAACTGGGCATGCTGAACACGACGTTCCGCAACGCTTCGGGCCTGCCCGACAAGAAACAGATCACCACCGCTCGCGACATGGCGAAACTGGGCGAGGCGATCTACATGGATCACAAGAACCGGTACAAATACTTTTCGCTGTCCTCCTTCAAGTGGGGCAAGCGGAAATACATGAATCACAATGAACTTCTGCGCAAAGTTGATGGCGTTGACGGGATCAAGACGGGCTTCACCAACGCGTCAGGCTACAACCTGATGGCCTCGGCTGAGCGCAATGGCCGCCGCGTGATCGCGGTGATGCTGGGTGGCAGGACCGGCCGGTCGCGCGATGCGCATGTGGCTGACCTGCTGGAGGCAGCGTTCATGGATATCACGGGCGTCCAGATCGCCGGAGCCGAAGACATTCGCGCCAGGATCGCATTTGGTGATCGCGCGCCGCCGACGCAGGCGGATGACCTGGCTCTGGCCCAGCTACGCCTGCTGCAGGAGCCAGATGCGGCACTGGTTGCCTCGCTGGATGACGACTCGGCTTTTGAAACGGACGAAAGCACAATCGAGGATGGCGATGAAGGCATCGAAGTGTCGGAAGGCGACGACGCCGGGTCGGACGCAGAGGACCCGATCGCAGCCCTGATAGACGCCTCGCCGTATGCGACCAATCTCGACGTAGGCTCGACGGCGGTCCAGAGACCGGCGTCGATGGTTCCGGGGGATCAGGCGATCCTGGTCACCAGCGAAGTCGGCGCGAATGCTGGTCCGAACGCGCTGGACGTGCTCGCACCGCCCAGGCAGTAAGCTGAATTCACTGCAATTTGCTGGGCTTTTGAACGCGCGAGGCGACGAGCCTGGGCGCTTAGAAGCTGATTTCCTTGCCTTCGAGACCGGGCAGTTTCAGCACGATCATCAGGTCGCGGATTTCCTGACGGGCGGCGACGTGGCTCATCGTGAAGGTGACGCCGGAGCCTGAGTCCGTCAGATCCAGCAGGCTCAACCCCATCGGGAACAGCTCGCGGTAGATGACGCGCTCGGACAGGCCGGGCGAGATGCGGAAGCCGATACGGCGGGACAGGTTGTCCAACGCCTCGCCGACGCGCTGCTTGTTGCGGGCGTCGAGTGGCGACATGCGGTTGCGCATGACGATCCAGTCGATCGGACGGCGCGACTGCTGCGCCTTCTGTTTGCGGCATTCCCACACAAGTTCGGCATAGAAGCTGGGGCGGGCCACTTCGAGCGTCTGCGGGTCGACATCGCCCAGCAGGTCGAAATCGACGAAACTGTCGTTCAGTGGCGTGATCAGGGTGTCGGCCGACGAATGCGCCAGACGCGACAGGAAGGTGTCGCCGCCGGGGGCGTCGATGATGATAAAGTTGCACTTCTCCGACAGGCGGCGGAGGCTTTCCTCGAAGTGCTTGGCCTCTTCTGCTTCGGCGGCGTCGAGATCGCGGGCCTGGCTGGCGTCGATCCTGACCATTTCAGGGATCGGCAGCGGCGCGCCTGTGTTGCGGACCCAGCGGGCGCGGTTTTCGAGATAGCGTGCGAGGCTGCGCTGGCGGACGTCGAGATCCATGATCCCGACCTTCATGCCCATGCGCAGGAGGCCGATGCAGAGGTGCATGGCGACGGTGGATTTGCCGGCGCCGCCCTTTTCGTTCCCGATGACAATCGTATGCGCCAGCCGCGCGCGGCCATTTGCGTCAGTCGTGACGTCGGGAGCTGTCATCACCGCCGTGGCCATGGGATCACCAGGATGCCCGGATCGGGGCAGCGACGCGAGCCGGGCCTGCGATGGCGGAAAGTTTGACACAAAGGGCGTTCACGGCGTCATCGTCCGACATACGGCCGTCGAGGCAGATGCCGGACTTTATCCCGGCATAGCCCGGGCGGCTGCGTGTGAGCGTGCCGGCGGCCGCCAGTTCGTTCCAGCGCGCTTCGGCTTCGGCTTGGGCGGGATAGGACGCCAGTTCGATGCGGTGGAAGCGGGCAATATCGGCCTCGGTGCCGCGCAGGACGGGCGAATAGCGGTGGGCGACGTCGGTTTCGGGGCCGGTTCCGTCGATCTCCGACAGCATAACGGGGATGAAGAGTTCGGCGTGGTC
This sequence comes from Hyphomonadaceae bacterium, assembly GCA_040398425.1. GTDB lineage: Bacteria > Pseudomonadota > Alphaproteobacteria > Caulobacterales > Hyphomonadaceae > UBA7672. Next base: position 56,279 of record JBBATZ010000015.1, on the reverse strand, counting down.
AGGCAGCGGGCCGAGCACGTCGAACACCTTGCGAAGATTGGCGATTTCGGCGTCCACAGCGTCGAGGCGGGCCTGTAGGGCTTCCATCCGGTCGTCTTCGGCCTGTTGCGCGAAGAAATGCGGGCCAATGTCGGCCGCCTCAGGCGCATCGGTGACCCTTGGCTCCGGCGACGCCAGGGCAGCCATGCTCTGGGGCGCCAAGCGAGCGCAGGCAGCGATGGCGACAGCCGACAGGCTGAATCCAATCAATCTGAGGTAGTTTGCGAGGTGCTTTTGCATTCCCAAAACATCGGTCCTGCCGGTTAAGGACCCATAAAGCTGCGCGTCTCCACGTGCGATTGATCCCTCACAGGAACCAGCCTAGAAGCCGCCGCCTGAATTAAGGTCAGATCGTTCCGCGATCGGGCCTAAACCACCCGCACCCTGGAAGGCTCGATATTGGCCAAACGCAACGGACTGGTGGTCGCCCGCACACGGGCCGAAACCCGCGACTGGCGCCGCCAGATGCAGGCGCAGGGCAAGCGGATCGCCTTCGTGCCGACCATGGGCGCGCTGCACGCCGGGCATCTGAGCCTCGTGAAGCTGGGACTGGAAAAGGCCGACGTGGTCGCCGCCTCCGTCTTCGTGAACCCGACCCAGTTCGCCGCCCATGAGGACCTTTCCACCTACCCCCGCGCCGAGGCCAGCGACCTCCAGAAGCTGGCCGAGGCGGGTTGCACATTCTGCTACTGCCCGACCCCTGCCGAGATGTACCCGCCGGGCGATTCCACCCGGGTGATGGTGAAGGACCTGTCTCACCTGCTCGAAGGCGAGGTCAGGCCGCATTTCTTTGAAGGCGTCGCCAGCGTCGTCAGTCGCCTGTTCCTGCATGTCGGGCCAGACGTCGCCGTGTTCGGCGAGAAGGATTATCAGCAACTGCTGGTCATTCGCCGCATGGTTCAGGATCTGGGCTTTGGCATCGAGATCGTCGGCGGGGCCACCACGCGGGAGGCTGACGGCCTCGCGATGTCGTCGCGCAACGCTTATCTAGACGCAGAACAGCGCGCCCGCGCGCCCGGTCTGGCGCGTGTGATGCGGGAGACGGCGGCGCTGCTGGAAGGCGGGGCCGGCATTCGCGCGGCGACAGATGCTGCGAAAGCCGAGATCCTCGCAGCCGGTTTCACATCGGTCGATTATGTCGAAGCCCGCCGCGCCGACACGCTCGCCCCATTCGGCCTCGAGTGCGCGCCGGCTGGCGCAAGCGGCCGCCTGTTGGTCGCGGCACGCCTGGGCAAGACCCGGCTGATCGACAACATGGGGTTCGTGCGGAGATAGGCTGCTGCGGCGCCGCCAGCCTAAATCACTGCCCACCCGCCATCAGTTTCTCGAACGATGCCGCCATATCGCCCACCCGGTCCTTCTTCTTGAAGGGCGTGGCGAGGAAGCGTTCGACCGTGGTGTTGAAGGCTTCCGGATCGTCGATCGGGAGAGCGTGGGTGCTGTTCGGGAAGACGGCGAGTTCGGCATTCGGCAGCGCGTTGAACATCGCGACCGTATGCTCGAGCCGGATGAGGTCGTGGTCGCCGGAAATGACGAGCGTCGGCGAGGTGATCGCGGCCAGCGCCTTGAGAGGAATGTTCGGTTGGTTCGCGATCAGGTCAACCAGCTTCGCCTGCGTCTTGCCTTGGGGCGTGGCCAGCATATCCGGCGTCAGCGATCCGGCGATCTGCTTCACCATCCCGTCGGTTTCCGGATAGATCGCCTCCAGCGTGGGGTTGAGGTTCGCCGCCATCGCGACCAGCTTCTTGACCTTGTCCGGATGACGGATGCCGAGCATCAGCGCCTCGATACCGCCATCGCTCCAGCCGATGACATCGACGGGGCCGGTTTTCAGGTGATCCATCAGGGCAGCGAGATCGTCGGTCATGACTTCATAGGTGATCGGCTTGTCGTTGCCGCCTGACATGCCCTGCTCGCGGCTGTCCATGGCGATGACTTTGTACTTCGACTTGAAGTGCTCGATCTGCTTGCCGAGGCTGACGATGCTCGCGCCGTTGCCGTGGATCATCATCAGCGGTTCGCCCTCGCCGTAGGTCTCGTAGTAGAACGTCACGCCATCGTGGGTGAATGTGCCGCTCGCAGCGGCGTTGGCGCCGTGCGGGATTACGGCGGCCGGGGCTTCCACCAGCGCGGGCGCGGGCGCTTCGGTGTTGGTAGGCGAGCACGCGGCGAACGTCGCCAGCATTGCGATCGCACCAGCCGTCTTGAGCAGGTATTTCATTGAAGCCTCCCACGCCTGACTGGCAAACGCCCGGGTCAGGTTTGGTGTTTGGGGGCGGATCGTCAAGCTGGGATCGCCGGGCCCCTGCCCGGCAGATCGGCGAAGCGGATGGGAATATGCCGGGCGGGAGCCCGACGGCCCCAGATCACCACGCCAACGCCTCTTTCAACGCCGCTTCGAGATCGGCGGATAGCGCTGGACCCTTGCCGTCGAGGTCCGATGGCGCATCGCCCGGTTCGAGATAGCGCCAGCCCTGGAACGGACGTTTCTTGCGTGCCTTTGTGCGGATCAGTTCGGGGTCGAGGTGGACGCGGCACATCGCCTTGCCTTCCTTGTCCTTAAGCTGTTCGAACCCGACGAGGCGCTGGCGCACGATGATGAAGTTCTTGATCACCCAGTAGAGCGATCCGCCTGCCAGCATTTCCTCGGCGCGCTTCGGGGACATGCGCGTGTCGTGATAGGGGATGGGCGGCTTGTTCTTCTTCGTCAGCCCCGCAATGAGCTTGCCCTGCCAGTCCGACAGGTCCTCGACGCTGTCAGCGCCGACGCAGAGCTTGATCATGTGAAGCGCCATGACGGCGAGCTAAACAGGAGTCCCGTTCAGGGCAACTGCCTAGCGCAAGGTCGCCGTGAGACCGGGCGCGTATGACGCAGGTTTGGAGGCGAGGTCCTGCTGACCGCTTCCGGCAAGGCCGAAGGCGATGTCGGTGAGTTCCACCTTGACGCTTCGCTCTTCCGACAGACCCCAGCGGCCGCCACGCGCAGTGAGTTCATACCCCATCACATAGCTGACGCCCCAGCGCTCGGAATAGCCGAACTGATAGGACTGGCGGTATTCCTTGACCTCGGTGCCATCATCCAGCGTGACTGGACGCTCCAGCGCATAATCGATGCGGGACACGTAGCCGGATTTCTGGTCGAGCTGCATTGTGCCCTTCATGCCGGTCGAGAATTCCGCGTCGAGCGGGCCATCATTGAGCGACATCTTGTGACGGAAGCCGACCGCCATCGATTCGGGCGCTCCGGCGATGCGGGCCTCGGCGAGGCTGAGGCGGAGATCATCGGCGAACAGGCGGGCGTCGGCCTGCTTTTCATCACGCCAGCCATTCACAACGGCGTCGAGTTCGTCATTCGAGCCGTAAGTATAAGTCACCTTGAAGCGCTTGCCCGGTTCGGCATACGGGTCGAATTCGATGCGGCGGACGGAGTTGCCGCTCGTCAGCGTGGCCTGGAACGCCGCGCGCATGGCCGGGGGCGGCTCGACCGCGTCGAGCGCGCGTTCAAGCGCCTGATCCGGGGCGAGACCTGCCCAGGTAATGGCGAAAAGCAGGGCTGCGGGCATGGCGCGCTATCCGTCGTGATCCCCGGGGAAGTCCTGTCCAGCCATAGGTCACTACGGAATGTGGCTGGATTGGGCCTGCTTAGATGAATTCGGTTCCGGTACTGCTAACTGGGAGTTTGCACCGGCCAAAGTGAACGAAATCGGAATCAGGCGCGGCGGGACTGTAGCCGGGTCGTGGATTATTCCGGGACTGGTTCAAAGCGGACCAGCACGATGCCCTCAGCCGTTTGGACACCGGCAACCGCCGTGACCTCGATCACCTTGCCGTCGCGCGGGGCGGCGAGCGTGTGCTCCATCTTCATGGCTTCGAGCACGACCATCGGGTCGCCCTTCTTCACGTCTTGTCCGACCGCAGCTTTCACATCGAGCACCTTGCCCGGCATAGGCGCGCGGATGTCGTCGCCCGCGGCAAGACCTTCGAGTTCGCTGCCGAATTCCGGACGGCGCAGGGCGATGGCGCGGCCACGGTGGAACAGCACGGGGCCGTCCGTCGTCTCGCGCACGACGCCGAACACGTCGATGCCCTCGAGCGCACCGTGGACAAGCACGCCATCGGCAACGCGCATGGTTTCGATCTGAATTTCGAGCGTCTCGCCATCGAGCACGACAAACTCGTCGCCATCGGCGTTGGTTTCGAGCCGCACAGTGTGCGTCTCTCCGCCAATGTCGAAGCTGTAGCTGGTGCGAGCCGCGCCATTGATGCGGAAGCCGTCAGCGACGCTCCACGGATCAGCGGAGCGTTCGTCCGACAGCGCACGCATACCAATGGCGGCAAGCGCGAGACGGTCGGCCTGCTCGCCATCGTCGGGCTGGGTCAACTCCTCGATGTTGGCTTCGACAAGCGCCGTGGTGGCGACGCCATCGCGGAAGTCGTCATTGTCGAGCAGGTTGGCGAGCATCGCGGCGTTGGTGGTGACGGGCCAGACTTCGGCCTCGCGCAACGCTTCGCAAAGCGTATCCAGCGCATCGTCTCGCGTCGGACCGTGGGCGATCGCCTTGGCGATCATGCTGTCATAGGTGGCGGGGATCGTGTCGCCCTCTTCCACCGCGCTGTCGAGGCGGAGCGTGACGCCGGCAGAGTATTCATCAGCGAAGGCGGAGAGATCGAAGATTTCGAGGTAGCCGGAGCTAGGCAGGAAGCCACGTGCGGGATCTTCCGCACACAGCCGCGCTTCGACGGCGTGGCCAGTGATGGTGATCTCCGACTGGTCGGGAAGCTTCTCGCCGCTGGCGACACGGAATTGCAGTTCGACGAAATCAAAGCCAGTAATCATCTCCGAAACGGGATGCTCGACCTGCAGGCGGGTGTTCATTTCCATGAACCAGAAACCGTCAGGGCGCAGCGCGCCGGAGCCATCGACAATGAACTCGATCGTGCCGGCATTGCGATAGCCGACAGCCTGGGCGGCCATCACGGCAGCGTCCGTCATCGCTTTGCGGACTTCGGCCGTCATGCCGGGCGCGGGCGCTTCCTCGATCACCTTCTGCCGGCGGCGCTGCAGCGAGCAGTCGCGTTCGAACAGGTGAATATAATTGCCATGATTGTCGCCGAAAACCTGCACCTCGATGTGGCGCGGACTCTCGACGAACTTCTCGATCAGCACACGGTCATCGCCGAAGCTGCCCCTGGCTTCGCGCTGGGCGCTGGCCAGTTGCGTCTCGAAGTCCTTGTCGTCGTCGACCTTGCGCATGCCGCGCCCGCCGCCGCCGGCGATGGCCTTAATGAGGACGGGATAGCCGATCTTCTTGGCGGCCGCCTTCAGCGTCTTCAGGCTCTGGTCTTCGCCGTGATAACCAGGCGTCACCGGCACGCCGTGTTTTTCCATCAGCGCCTTGGCCGCGTCCTTGAGGCCCATGGCGCGAATGGCTTCCGGCGGCGGACCGATCCAGACCAGGCCAGCCTTGATGACGGCTTCGGCAAAGGCGGCGTTCTCCGACAGGAAGCCATAGCCGGGGTGGATCGCCTCGGCGCCGGTTTCCAGCGCCGCCTCGATGATGCGGTCGCCCCTGAGATAGCTCTCGGCTGAAGGCGCGGGGCCGATATGCACGGCGTCGTCGGCTTCGCGGACGAAGGCGGCGTCGACATCGGCGTCAGAGAAGACCGCGACCGTCCGTATCCCGAGCCTCCGGGCGGTGCGCATGATCCGACGGGAGATTTCGCCGCGGTTGGCGATCAGGACAGATGAAAACATGGCGGCAAACTAGGACGCGCCGCGGGGCGATGGAAGCGTATTCGTCGCCGGCCGGACCGATATTCCCCAGCGATAAACAGCCATCAACCCGTCACGCCGAGCAGGATGATGGCGATCAGGAAGAAAGACAGCCCGAAGCCTGCAAACAGCATGAGGACTGGGGTCCGCCACAGCGCCGAGAACCAACCGAGCGAATAGCCGCCCTTCATCTGGAAATAGGCATGCGCGGGTATGCTCAACAACAACCATGGCATAGCGAACTCAAGCGCCCCGCCGACATTGCCCAGCAAGGAAACCACAATGAACAGAAGAGACACGTACGACAGTGAATACAGAATGTAGACCGTGTGATCGAACAGGGTCAGCCCGCGCTTCCAGAAAAACAGCAGCCAGACGAATGGCAGCGAGATCGGCACGAGCAGGAAGGCGAATTTGTAGGCCGCGTTCTGGATCTTGTAGAAAGCCAGCTCCGGGTTTTCGAGCTTATGCTTGATCTTCTTATCGAGGAACTCGATCCCCGTGTTGACCTTGAGGTCGCCGCTCTCATACGCCTCGCGGATCTGGGCGTAGATGTCGCCCTTGCCCGGATCAGCCTGATAGGTGCGCGGCTCGCCCGTTGCCGCGTCCGTGACCGGGGCACTTGGCCCGAGATTGATATCCACGGCCTTGCCGACGCCCACATTAGCCCCGCCCGAGAAGGCGAAGACCGCGAACATGGTGAAAATGAGCAGCAGGAACATGGCCAGCGGCGAGATATAGCGCGCGCGTTTGCCGTGGATGTATTCGCGGGTCAGCGTGCCTGGGCGAAAGACCAGCAGCGGCAGGGTGCGCCAGGCGCGCGTATCGAAATGCAGGATGCCGTGCAGGAACTCCTCGACCATGTGGCCGAGCGTGCGATGAAGGTGTGCGGGCTGTCCGCAAGCGGAACAGAACTCGCCATGCAACTCCGCGCCGCAATTGGGGCATGCGCCGTGGACTTGCCCACCTGGAGCGCTGCCCCGCTCGATCGCGCCAGCAACCAGCCCGGCCGTCACCGCCGCCCCCGCCGCCTCCATCTCCCCACTCATCCGTTGGTCCCCTGCCTGCTCGCGTCGCGGCCATGCACCGCCGCGACCAGCACGAAGCTGATAATCATGAGGAGATACCACGCGCCAAGCTTTTCTATCGTTACAGGGCGCCAGCCGTCATGCTGCCCGGGATAGACCCAGGCGCGGGCGAAGGTACCCAGGTTCTCGGCAAACCAGATGAACAGCGCCACCAGCAACAGGCCGATAAGCAGCGGCATGGGCCGCTCCACCCGATCCGGGCGGTAGTAGAGCATGCACGGCCCGTAGATCAGGGCGCTGGCAAAGAACAGGCCGAGGCGCATGTCGGGGAGCCAGTGGTGAGCGAAAAAGTTCACGTAGACGGCGACCGCCAGCAGCGCCTGAAGCCAGAGCGATGGGAAGCTCTCAAAGCGGAATTCCATGATGCGCCAGATACGCGCGATGTAGCTGCCAACGGCTGCGTACATGAAACCCGAGAACAGCGGCACGCCGGCAATGCGCAGTAGTGAGGGTTCGGGGTAGATCCACGAGCCGGCGCCGGTCTTGAAGATTTCCATGATCGTGCCGACGACGTGGAAGGCGAAGATCACGCGCGCCTCGCCCCAGGTTTCGAGCTTGGTCGCCAACATGGCGGCCTGTAGCCCGAAGGCTACGAGCGTGAGGAAGTCGTAGCGGGCGAGCGGCGCACTGGCGGGATAGAACAGGAAGCTGCCCAGCAGCAGCGCGAGCAAGAGGCCGCCGAACAGGCAGGCCCACACCTGTTTTACGCCGAATGAGACGAATTCGAATACGAATCCTGTCGCGGGCCCGCGCACGAAGGCTGCACGCCAGGCTTCGCGGCGCGTGTGCAGCCAGGCTTCGAGCTTCAGGCGCCGCGACATTGTCCCCCTGCGTCTTGCGAGCTACCGCGCCCAGTAGGGTTTGCGCTTCTCGAGGAAGGCGGCGAGCCCTTCCTTGCCCTGGTCGCTGACGCGGCGGTGGGCGAGACGCTTGGCTGTCATCTTGCCGAGGCTGGCGTCGATCACTTCGCCGGTCACATCCGAGACCAAAGACTTGGTGTCGGCGATAGCTGCGGGGGACGCGGCGTAGACGAGGTCGGCGTAATGCTCGACGAGGCTTTCCATCGCCGCCTCGTCCTCGACTTCGTGATGGATCAGGCCGAGGCGCGCGGCGACATCTGCCTCGAAACGCTCGGCGGTGACGAACAGCATGCGGGCCCAGCGCGGCCCGATGGCGTTGATGATGTAGGGCGAGATGGTGGCGGGGATGATGCCGAGCTTCACTTCGGAGAACGAGAAGATCGTGCCCTTCTTTGCGATGGCGATATCACACGCCGCCGCGACGCCACAGGCGCCGGCCATCGCTGCGCCGTGCAGGATAGCGATGGTGACTTGCGGCAGTTCGTAGAGCCGCCGCAGCATTTCGGCCATGCCATAAGCGTCTTCCTCGTTCTCGTGCACGGTATAGTGCGAGGCGGACTTCATCCATTCGAGGTCGGCGCCCGCCGAGAACACCGGGCCGGCACCGCGGATCAGGACGAGGCGGCATTCGGGATTCTTGGATAGCGTCTCAAAGGCGTCCAGCAGTTCGGCGATCACCTCGGCGTTGAAGGCGTTGCGCTTCTGCGGACGGTTCAGCGTCAGGACGGCTGTACCCTCGGGCGACACGTCGAGCAGGATGTTCTCATAGGCCATGGGGAGCTCCTTTGCCCATGATCTAGACCGCAGGTGAGCGCTCCGCAAACGCCGAAAGCTGCACTGCCATGGGGCATGGAGGCTCGCTGTCGTTCTGGCCCAAATGGAGGGCCCGAGGACGCGGGATACCCCGGGTGAATTTGGGCAACGCCTTTCGGCTCTACCGGTAGAAAAGAGAAACGCGATATCCCGCGTCCCCGACAGATGGTCTACGGTGGCGGGGTAGCACCGGGGTTTTTCACCCGCCTGCGCCTATTGTCGCCACCGACGTGGAGGTCGCGATGTTCAGCCGCGACCCCTCGAACACTCCCGAACTTAGCCATACAGCAACGCACACGGGCTCTTCACGCTCATCTGTGTCCGATCCCGCGCCGTTGAACAGTCGCGCGACTGCCCTCCTGCGAGGTGGATGGCGTGAGTATCCCACGGAATCCAAAGTGTAGGATTGAGAGAACGATTTTCGGGGCGCTTTTCGTGGTAAGGTGTTGGAACTTCTGGAGCCCGTCAAAAATGGGCGTGTGCAGATTCGGCGAATAAGTCTGGCTGAGGACCGCCGGGCGCCTGCCCGGTAGTCGCTGCGGAGCAGCGAGGTTACTGGATCAATCGCGCCGCTGACGCGTCGCGCTGCCGGTTCATTAGACGCGGATAAGCGCGGAGCCCCAGGCGAGGCCGCCGCCGATGGCTTCGATGAGGACGAGGTCGCCGGGCTTGATGCGGCCGTCCTCGGTGGCGGCGGCGAGGGCGAGGGGGACGGAGGCGGCGGAGGTGTTGCCGTGGTCGGCCACGGTGGAGACGATCTTGTGCGCCTCGAGGCCGAGGCGTTCGCCGACGGCGGACAGGATGCGCTGGTTGGCCTGGTGAGGGACGAACCAGTCGATGTCCTTCACTTCGAGGCCGGCCTGTTTCACCGAGGCGAGCACGCTTTCGGAGATCTTGCCGACGGCGTGCTTGAAGACCTGGTTACCGATCATGCGGAGGTGGCCGACCGTCTGCGTGGTGGACGGGCCACCATCGACATAGAGCAGATCCTTGTAGCGGCCGTCAGTGCGGAGGTGGATGCCCTTGACGCCCCGGTCGCCGGCATTCGCCTTTTCCTGGCGCTCGAGCACGACAGCCCCTGCTCCGTCGCCGAACAGGACGCAGGTGGAACGGTCTGACCAGTCGAGGATCCGGGAGAATGTTTCGGCGCCGATGACGAGCGCGCGTTCGAACTGGCCACGTGCGAGAAAGTTGTCCGCGGTCGCGGTCGCGAAGACGAAGCCCGAGCACACGGCCTGCAGGTCGAACGCTGCGCCGCGCGTGATGCCGAGCTTGTGCTGCACGATCGTGGCGGTGGCGGGGAAGGTGTAGTCGGGCGTCGCGGTGGCCATCACGATGAGGTCGATGTCGTCGGCCGTGAGGCCAGCTGCGTCGAGCGCGCGTTGGGCGGCTATGGTTCCAAGGTCTGATGTGGTCTCGCCCTCGGCGGCGATGTGGCGTTTGCGAATGCCAGTGCGCGCGGTGATCCACTCGTCCGTGGTGTCGACCATCTTCGCGATATCTGCGTTGGTGAGCACCCTCTCTGGAAGGTAGCCGCCGACGCCGCGAACAACTGATACGAACTCGGTCAAATCATCGCCTCGTCAATCTGTCCGGCCCGCAGAGGTATATCTAGTGCGCGACCTGCTCGGTGGGGGCTGCAGTTGCAGCCGGCGCGAGCCGGCGAAGATTCTCTGCGACTTCCGCAAGGAAGCTGCTTTCGCCCATGCTGGCGGCGACGCCGATCGCCTTGGCAAAGCCAACATCGTCTGTGCCGCCATGGCTTTTGACCACGACGCCGTTGAGCCCGAGGAACACGCCGCCATTGGTATTGCGCGGGTCCATCTTGGCCCGGAAGTTCTTCAGCGCAGGCATGACCAGAAGAGCGCCCAGCATCGAGAGGGGACCGGACTTGAAGGCGTCCTTCAGCATGTCCGCGATCATACGGGCAATGCCCTCGGCCGTCTTGATGGCGACGTTTCCGGTGAAGCCATCTGTCACCACGACATCGACCTGGCCATGGCCGATCTTGTCAGGCTCGATGAAGCCGCGGAAGTCGATCGGCAGTCCCGACTCACGCATCAGGCGGGCGCCTTCGCGGATCGACTCGTGGCCCTTCAGTTCCTCTTCGCCGATGTTCAGCAGCGCGACGCGCGGGTTCTGCACGCCGTGGACGGCGCGTGCGAAAGCAGCGCCCATGATGGCGAATTCAACGAGCTGGGTGGCGTCGGCGGCGATGTCGGCGCCGAGATCGAGCATGGCGCAGACACCCTTGCGTGTCGGCCAGCTGCCGACCAGCGCGGGGCGGTGCACACCCTCGACCTTGCGGAGAATGAACATGGAGAGAGCCATGAGGGCGCCGGTGTTGCCGGCGGATACGGCGGCGACGGCCTCGCCGGATTTCACCGACTCGATGGCGTTCCACATCGAGGTGCCCTTGCCCTGGCGCAGCATCTGGCTGGGCTTGGCGTCCATCGACACAGATTTGTCGGTGTGGCGGATCGTAATGCGGGGGGCGGCGGTGGGAGCTTTGGACAGCAGAGCCTTGAGCTGCGCCTCGTCGCCGTGAACCAGAAAATCGAGGTGGGGATGGGACTTCGCAATCAGCTCGAGGCCTTCGACGACGATGCGCGGCGCGTGATCCCCGCCCATCCCGTCGATGGATATGATCTTTCGATCCGCCATGTGCGCCGAACTGCTCCCGCGTGGCAAAACGAGCCGGAATCAACCCGGCCCAGCCAAGACTTCAGGGTCTAATACCACGTGACCGCAGGTGTAACAGACCCTGGGGCGCGCATCGTTGCCACACGGGTAACAGGGGTAAAATCGCGCAAAATCAGGGTATGGGACTCAGGAATGCCATCAGGGGAGCCTGGGCCAGTTTACCTCGCCTGTGAGCAATTGCTCATCGGTGTGGCGCCCCAGCGTGTCCTCAACGGTGTGCACGTAGCGCACAAAACGTCCTGAAGCGGCCTCTTCGAGCCCCAGATTGCGGCGCAGCGCGATCGCCAGGGGGCCGTCCTCGCTGCCATCGCCGAGCGCATCGTCATAGGCCTTGGCGCGGCCGTAGAAGGCCTCGCCCATCTTGCGGATCTTCTTGCCGACGCTGAGGTCTCCCGTGCCGATGTCACGCAGCGCCTCGTCAAAACCATCGAAAAGCGCGTCGAAAACATCCTGCGAAAGGGCCTTTCCGGCTGTGCCGGCCATGCGGAGGCGGCGGAACACGAGGGCGCCGTGAAGGCACGTCATCTCGAAACGACCGGAGAAATTGTCGCGGGCGCCGCCCTCGAAATAGAAGTCCGGACGCAGGGCCTGCGCCTGGATCGACTGGTGCAGTCGATCGACCGCCCAGCGGTTTTTCTTGGATTGAAACCAGTTGCCGAGCGCCATTCAGTCCTCCGGGGAGGCATGAACCTAGCAGGGTTCGCGCGGGGGGGAAGTTGGGCTTTTTTACCCGCGCCCGGACCACCGCCACGAAGGCGCCTCATAGCCTTGCCAAGCTGCGGGGGCTGACTGTAGCTACGAACTGGTTCCGGAGTTTCGCCCCATGGTCCAGAAGCGCGCCCGTCTTGGCCTTGGCCGCCTTGCCCTCGTCGGCATCGCCGCCGCCATCGTGACGGGATGCACCGCGACCCGCGACTTCCACGGCTATGTGCCCGACCAGGCCTTCCCGGAAGATGTGAAACCGGAAGTCGACACCCGCTCGACCGTGCTGGCGCGCCTCGGCACGCCGTCGACGACATCGATGTTCGATGCTGCGACGACCGCGATGTCTAAGCCGGGCAAGGAAAGACTGTGGGTCTACATGTCGTCGACCCGGGAACTGCTGACCTTCTACTACCCCAAGACAGTGCAGCGTTCGATCATCGCCATCCAGTTCGACCCGGATGACGTCGTCTCGGACGTGCTGATCTATGACGTGGATGACGGCCGGGTGGTGGACTACTCGTCGCGCGTGACGCCGACGCGTGGCCGCGAGCTGGGTATCCTGGAACAGCTGTTCGGCTCGATCGGCAGCCTGCGCAACACGTTGCCGGGCCAGACCCAGGACAACCGCCAGCCGGGCGACAATCCGGGCGGACGCCAGAACTAGGTTTCGCTCACGTCCGCGATCAGGTGCGGCTGGCGATCTGCGTAAAGGTCATCGTGACCAGCGCGTCTTTTTCGCCGACGATGGCGTTGGCCGCTTTCAGGCATTCAGCGGCCGCAAGCTTTTCATCCAGCTTCTTGATGTTGTCCTTCTGGTGGAAGCTCACCTTGTGGGACGCGCGCACGATGGCGTCGCGGATGAAGTGCTGCTGTTCGCGATATTTCCAGACGTCCTTGCCGGGGCCGGCCAGCATGCGGGCGTTGATGAAGAGGTAGTTTTTCAGCTTCCGCTTCTCATCGAAGACCGGGAAGACAATGCCGCCCAGTTCGACCGAGCGGGCGACTTCGACCTCATCAGGCGCGCCGGGCTCGGCTTCGGCGCCATGTTCCTGGGCAGCGGCGGGAAACGCGGTGAGGGCTGCGGCTGAGACAGCCAGAGAGGCGGCGGTGAGAATATCACGACGGGACATGCGCATGGGCCGACCCTGCCGGGGAATGGTTGAGGCGGCGTTTACGCTTGGGGGAGGCGCTCAGAAATGCTTCCAGCCGGTCGCGCCGGTGAAATCGATGGCGGCGCCCGATGCGTCGAGAATGGCGACGCCTTCGCCCTGCCCGACCTCGCCGATCCGGGTGACGCCCCTGGCTGCGGTGATAGCGGCGCGGGCCCCGGGCGGAGCGGTGAAGAGGGTCTGGTAGTCGTCTCCGCCGGTCAGCAGGGCGCGGAGATCGGCCTTCGCGTTCTCGGAATAGTGGGTGGCGACAGCGCTGAGCGGGATGTCGGCTGCACGCAGTGTGAGGCGGACGCCGGAGGCTTCGGCGATGTGGCCGGCGTCAGCGACGAGGCCGTCGGAGATGTCGATGCTGGCGCTGGCTTGCGCGGCGACGATGTCGGCGAATGGCAGACGGGGCGGTTCGGGGACACGGTAGCGGGAGACCAGCAGGTTGCGGGCTTCCGCGGAGAGCGGACCAAGCTTGTCGGTGGCGGCCTGCAGGCCGAGCCAGCTGTCGCCGATTGTGCCGGTGACCCAGATGTCATCGCCCGCCTTCGCGCCGGAGCGACGGACGGGCCCGCGCGGGCCGACCTTTCCGAGCAGGGTCAGCGTCAGGGTGAGGGGGCCATCGGTGGCGGTGGTGTCGCCGCCGACAAGGCGTGCGCCCCAGCGCTCCAGATCCTTGCCCAGCCCGCGTGCGAAGGCTTCAAGCTGGTCGTGCGGGCGGGTCTTCGGCCAGATCAGGGCGAGGAGCGCCGCATCCGGTTTTCCACCCTTGGCGATGATGTCGGAGACGTTCACGCGCACGAGCTTCTGCGCGACGGAGTCGAGCGGATCGTCGGACAGGAAGTGGACACCTTCAACGATGGCGTCCTTGGTCGCGATCAGTCCGGGAGCAATTTCGGCGACGTCATCGCGCAGGTTGTCGGCGCCGCGCGACGTCGCCAGCGGCGCGAAGTAACGGCGGATGAGATCGAACTCGTTCATTGGCTCCAGCTTTGCCGCTACCACGACAGAGCGCAAGGCTGGTGAGCACACGCTCGTGCTTCGACGGGCGGCGGCTATGCCGCCTGCTCAGCATGAGGGCTACAGCCAGCAGTGGAGCAGGTCTCACCCTGCTCGTACATCACGCGAGACGGCATCCAGCAGGCCATTGATGAATTTCGGTTCGGCGCCCTCGAAGAACGCGTGAGCGAGGGAGACGTATTCGTCGAGGATGATCTGCGATGGCAGGCTGATCTCGGCGACAAGTTCGTAGACCGCAGCGCGGAGGATGGCGCGGGAGGTGGCGTCGAGGCGTTCGATCTTCCAGCCCGTCGCGAGGCGTTTCATGATAGCGGCGTCGATCTGTTCCTGATGCTCGACGACGCCATTGACGATCGCCTTGAAGATATCGGGATCAGCTTCCTCGATCGGCTCGCCCTCATCGTTAAGGCCGAGGCGGTCGCCCATGAAGTCGGCGATGACGGAGCGGGTCGACTGTTCGGTCTGCTCCATCTGGTAGAGCGCCTGTACGGCAGCCAGACGCGCGCCTGAGCGTCTTGCGGCGAGCAGCTGGCGTTCCGCGTCGGCTGAGGAGGCGTTGCTCATTCACCCAGCTCTTCGAGCTTGTTGAAACGGTAGGACAAACCGACCATGCGGAGGACGGCGGCGACAACTTCAGCGCCCTTGTTCTTCTGCTTGCGGTCGGCGCGGATGCGGGCCTGACCTTCGTTCTCGCAGGTGAGCACGCCGAAGCCGAGCGGCACGCCGGAGATCGACAGGTCCATCAGCGCGCGGGCGACTTCGTTGGTGATGAGGTCGTAGTGAGAGGTCTCGCCGCGCAGGACGCAGCCGAGGGCGACGAAGCCATCCCATTCGCCCGTACCGGCGGCCATGGCGATGGCGGCGGGGATTTCGAAGGCGCCCGGCACTTCGAGGAATTCCCACGTCGCGCCGACCTTCTCGAGGCCTTCGGTGACGCCGGCCTCAAGCTCGGCCGTGATGTTCGCGTAGTAGCGCGAGGTAACGATCAGGATGCGGGGGGCGTCGGCCATGTCACTCTCCGTCAATGCGGCGCCAGCCCTCGACCGTCAGGCCGTAGCCGTCAAGGCCCGGCAGCACGTTCGGACGCGTATTGCTCATCAGGATCATGCGGCGGACGCCAAGATCCTTCAGGATCTGAGCGCCGACGCCGTATTCGCGCAGGGGGTGAGGCGGCTCGCCATCGACGGGAGCCTGCCCGCCGAGCGCGCGGGCGATCTCTTCGCCCATACCCATGCGGACAAAAACCACGACGCCCGGTTCTTCGGCGGCAGAGAGTTTTTCCATGGCGCGGCGGACGAGGCCTTCGCGCTTGCCGGCTTCACCGAGGAAGTCGGACAGGAAGTCCATGCGGTGGACGCGCACGAGCGTTTGGCTGTCGCCCTGGATTCGGCCTTTGACGAGCGCGACGTGTTCGGCGCCGTCGAGCGTGTTACGGAAGACGATGATGCGGAACTTGCCGCCATACGCGCTTTCGAAATCGCTTTCGATGCGGCGCTCAAGGAAGCGGTCATGGCGGCGGCGCCAGGCGATGAGGTCGGCGATGGTGCCGATCTTGAGGCCGTGCAGCTGGGCGAAGGTGACCAGCTCGGGCAGGCGCGCCATCGTGCCGTCGTCGTTCATGATCTCGCAGATGACGGCGGCGGGGTAGAGCCCGGCAAGGCGGGAGATGTCGACGCTGGCTTCGGTGTGACCGGCGCGGACGAGCACGCCGCCTTCGCGCGCGACGAGCGGGAAGATGTGGCCGGGCGAGACGATGTCGTCGGCGCCCTTGGTGGGGTCGACGCCGACAGCGATGGTGTGGGCGCGGTCGTGCGCGGAGATGCCAGTGGTGACGCCCTCTTTCGCTTCGATGGAGACGGTGAAGGCGGTCTTCATGCTCTCGCGATTTTCGCGGGCCATCATGTCGAGCTGTAGCGTGCGGGCGCGATCACGCGTGAGGCAGAGACAGATCAGGCCGCGGCCATAGCGCGCCATGAAGTTGACGGCGGCAGGCGTTGCGAACTGGGCCGGGATTATGAGATCGCCCTCGTTCTCGCGGTCTTCCGCATCGACGAGGATGTACATCTTGCCGTTGCGCGCTTCCTCGACGATCTCCTCGATGGGAGAGATCGCGGCGGAGAAATCGTATTTTTCGGTGTGGTCTTTCATGGGGTGCGCCATTCCAGCATTCGCGCGACGTAGCGCGCCAGCATATCGACTTCGAGATTGACGGCATCGCCCGCCTTGCGCTCGCCGAGCGTGGTGACGCTGAGCGTGTGCGGGATGAGCGAGACTTCGAACCAGGCGTCTTCGCCCTTCCCGCTGACGGCGGAGACGGTGAGCGAAACGCCGTCGAGGGTGACGGAGCCTTTCTCGGCGAAGAAGCGGGAGATGTCGGCGGGTACGGCGACGCGGATCACGCGGCTTCCGCCAAGCTGGCGGATTTCGGAGACCGTGCCCAGGCCATCGACGTGGCCGTAAACGAGGTGGCCGCCGAGTTCGTCGCCGAGCTTGAGCGAGAGTTCGAGGTTGACGAAGGTGTCGATCTTCCACTGCCCGATAGTCGTGCGGGACAGCGTTTCGGGTATAGCCTCGATATCCCACCACGCTCCTTCGTCGTCAGGCCCGAAATCAACGACCGTGAGACAGACGCCGGAATGCTGGATCGAAGCGCCGAGCTGGATGTGCTCCGGACGGTAGTTGCGGCTGCGGATGGTGATACGGCGTAAGCCGTTACGCTCCTCGATCAGGGCGACGCGGCCGACATCGGTGACAAGTCCGGTGAACATTCAAACATCCTGAGGCCCGTCCAAAGGCCTTGCGCCAAAGCCGCTACGCCGGTCCGGGCGGTCTGACAACCGCCATGCCGCCACAGGTGGGGTTAGCTCCGCTGAAGGCCAAGCGGCGGGTTGGCATTTGGTCAATAATCCCGAGAATTTCGGGTTGGCTGGATGGGGGAGCCGGGAGAATCCCCGCGTCGCCCTCGTGGTTTGCTGGCCTAACGCCGCGCGTAGGTTTCCCAAAGGTCGGGGCCGACTTCGCGGACGCTGGTGCGTTCGAACCTAGGCGCGGCGGTTAGCGATTCGAGGCCGAGGTTACCGAGGCAGGGACGGCCGTCGCCGCCGAGCAGGATCGGCGCGCGGAACCATTCGATGCGGTCGACAAGGTTCGCGCGTATGAAGGCAGCGGCGAGCTGGCCTCCGCCTTCGATCATCATGGATGCCACCCCTGCCCGCTGGGCGCTGTCCATCATGGCGGGGAGCGAGACGCTGTTGGAGCCTTCACCGGCGGGAAGCATCCAGAATTGCAGGCCGCGGGTAGAGGGCCAGCCCTTGGCGTCGAGATCGGTGGTCTCCAGCGTGGCGATGGCGACGGGGCCGATCTCCAGCGTCGAGAAGAGTCTTGCGCTGGGCGGAATGCGGCCGCGACTGTCGGCGACGACGCGGAGCGGTTGCCTTGCGGGCGCGGGATCAAGACGCGCGGTCAGCAGCGGATCATCGGCCAGCACGGTTTCAGAGCCGACGACGACGGCATCATGATTGGCGCGCAGGTGGTGGACTTCGGCGCGGGCGGCCTCGCCGGTGATCCACTGGCTTTGGCCATTCGCGAGGGCGATGCGGCCATCAAGGGAGGTGGCGAGCTTGAGCGTGACGGTGGGAAGATCACCGCTCAAGCGTCATCCTCGTCATGCGGTTGGGACGCGATGAAGGCGGCGAAGTCAGCTGGGGATTTGAAATCCTTGTAGACGGACGCGTAGCGAATGAAGCCGACAGGATCGAGCTGGTTCAGGTTTTCCATCACCATCTCGCCGATGTCGGACGTCTTGATCTCGTTCTCGCCCATGTTCTCGAGCTGGCGGACGATGCCGGAGATCATGTGGTCGAGCTGGTCGTCGGTGACGGGACGTTTCTGCAGCGCAATCTTGAGCGAGCGGCGCAGCTTGTCGCGCTCGAAGACGGCTTTGCGGCCATCGCGCTTGACGACGATGAGGTCGCGCAGTTGCACGCGTTCGAAGGTGGTGAAGCGGCCGCCGCAATTGTTGCAGCCACGGCGTCGGCGGACCGCGTTGTCTTCTTCAGCGGGGCGGCTGTCCTTCACGACCGAATCTGCAGTTCCGCAATACGGACAGCGCAATCGTTACTCCTGATCAGCCCCAGGGAGCTGCATAGATCGGGAAGCGCGCGGTGAGCGCCTTCACTTCTTCGCGGACTTTCGCTTCGACGGATGACGTATCGCCGCCCTTGGCGAGCGCGTCGACGATCTCGGTCATCCAGAGGCCGACCTGCTTGAACTCGCCCGTGCCGAAGCCACGCGACGTGGCGGCGGGCGAGCCAACGCGAACGCCAGACGTGACCATCGGCTTTTCCGGATCGAACGGCACGCCGTTCTTGTTGCAGGTGATGAAGGCGCGCTCGAGCGCTTTCTCGGTGTCGTTGCCCTTCACGCCCTTGGGGCGAAGATCGACGAGCATCAGGTGCGTGTCGGTGCCGCCGGAGACGATATCAAGACCGCCGGCTTCCAGCGTCGAGGCCAGCATGTGGGCGTTGTCGATGATGGCTTGTGCGTAGGCCTTGAAGGAGGGCTTCAGCGCTTCGCCGAAGGCCACGGCCTTGCCGGCGATGACATGCATCAGGGGGCCGCCCTGGATGCCGGGGAAGACGGCCGAATTGATCTTCTTGGCGATGGCTTCGTCATTGGTGAGCACCATGCCGCCGCGAGGTCCGCGCAGGGTCTTGTGGGTCGTGGTTGTGACGACGTGCGCGTGGGGCAGCGGGCTGGGGATCAGGCCGGCGGCGACGAGGCCGGCGAAGTGAGCCATGTCGACCATGAAGATCGCGCCGACTTCATCCGCGATGGCGCGGAAGCCGGCGAAGTCGATGGTGCGCGAATAGGCCGAACCGCCCGCGATGATGATCTTGGGAGCGGACTCCTTCGCGACCTTGCGGACGTCGTCGAGATCGATGCGGCCGTCCTGCAGGCGGACGCCGTAGGCATGCGCCTGGAACCACTTGCCGGACTGGTTGACCTTGGCGCCGTGCGTAAGGTGACCACCGGCGTCGAGGCTCATGCCGAGGATGCTGTCGCCGGGCTTGATGAGCGCCGTGAAGACAGCCTGGTTAGCCTGGCTGCCCGAGGACGGCTGGACATTCGCGAACGCGCAGCCAAACAGCTGTTTGGCGCGATCGATGGCGAGGGTTTCGACCTCGTCGACGAACTCGCAACCGCCATAATAGCGTTTGCCCGGATAACCTTCCGCGTACTTGTTTGTGAGGAGCGACCCCTGCGCCTGGAGGACGGCGCGGGAGACGATGTTCTCCGAGGCGATCAGCTCAATCTGGTCGCTCTGGCGATGTTGTTCCTCGCCGATCCATTTCGCGATGACGGGGTCGGCTTCGGCCAGTCCGGTCGAAAAGAACCCTTTCGTCAGGATGTTCGACTGGCTCATCGGCGCGACTCCCAATGTTTCGAGGCGGATTGACCGGGCGATACGGGGTCGCCTGCCCCTTGGCAAGGGCAAGGGCTTTCCCTGCGTTTACCAAGGTAAATTCCGGGGCAGAACGACGCGATTGAGTATTCGCGATTAATCTCCGCGCAGCTACTTGGTAGTTTGCTAGGCATCTCCCGGGGCCGGGGAAATACGACGTGGCCTCGGAGCTGGTGGGAAGTTGTCATGCAGGACGAGACAGGTGATTCACCGCCCAGTGGCGGGGAAATTCTACGAATGACTTCGGAAATTATTGCGTCGTTTGTGGCAAACAACGCCGTTACCGCCGAAACCCTGCCGGACGTCATCCGGTCTGTTTACAGGACGGTTTCGTCCCTGTCCGGCGCGCCGGCGCCGCGCACCGAGGACCGTCCGAAGCCCGCGGTGCCGATCAGCAAATCTGTCGGGAACGACTACATCCTCTGTCTCGAGGACGGGAAGAAGCTGAAGATGCTGAAGCGCTACCTGCGCTCACGCTTCAACATGAGCCCGGATGACTACCGCCGCCGCTGGGGACTGCCAGCCGACTATCCGATGGTGGCGCCTTCCTATACCGAGCGGCGCTCCGAATTCGCCAAGAAGATCGGCCTCGGCAAGGGCGTGCGGAAGGGGAAGTAGGCGGCTTGCGGTCAGGCGATCCAGCCGCCCTTGCCGTCCGGCTTCCTGCCCGGCTCACTTCCGCCCTGCCCCTTTCGCCGGACATAGGCGAGCTTGGCGCGCGCCAGCTTTTCGATGTCGGACTTTGCGGCGCTTGCCGGCGCGGTGAAGACAACCTCCAGATCGTCAGACGTGGAGATCGCGCGCACCTCCAGCGACCCGCCGATGCGGTTCATCTCGATCAGGATTTCGCCATCGGGATCGCCAGTCATCTGGAGAGAATGCCCTGCCCTTGTTGGGCTGTCATCGGCAGCTCAATAGAAATCAATCGAGGTCGGCGTGATGCGGTAGCGCCAGGTGCTGGCCTGCTCCTGCCGGACCCGCTCGGCGACGAAGGCGACGATCTCGTCGCGCAGGGACAGCGGGGCGCCCGTGGCGTCTTCCCAGTGGGCGATTGCTGGAATGTAGATGGTGGCGTGGAGCGCACCGCCGCAGAGCTCGTTCTCGAACACGATGCGGTGGATCGGGTCAATATAAATGACGGTGCCCCCGCGAAGCGTGCCCTCGTGTTCGAGACGACGGCCGAAAGTGTGCGCCAGCTTGACCTGCGCCTGCGCCCGGATTTCGAGGTCGATGTCGGGGGGCACATTGCCGAAGCCATCGCGGTAGATGATGGGCGCGTCTGATGGGGCGGCGCCGGTAGCGGTTCTGGCTGGGGCGGCGCGATTCCGGCTTCGAGCTTCTGCAGCACAGCTTCGTGGTGCCAGCCGTCGGTGTGGGTGATGACGATGCGATAGTCGCCGGGTGGCCAGACAAGCGTGTCCCACAGGATCTGCACGCTGCCATTGAGGCGGTCGCGGACGGTAGCCTTTTCGATCAATGCGCCGTTGTGCGTGACGGTGACGTCGCCATAGCCATGATAGCCAGATTGCGTCAGCCACAGGATGAGTTGCTGCGCGCCGGGATAGTGGACGAAACGCAGGGTCGGAACGCCGATTGCCGGCGGCGCATCCAACGTGCGGATGTCGCCGACGACGATGTGTCCTTTGTATGCGGGATCGGACATGATCTCAGACTATTGCACATGCTGCTTCTGCCCAGCGTCGTGCAGAAGTCCGGCAAACGCGCGGGCAAAGGTGTGCGTATCCCCAGGCCAGCGCGCCGAGATGTAAATGCCATCGGTGACGACAAAGGCGGGACGACTGTCTGTCAGGGTGTCGCGAGACATGCCGGAGGTTGTCATCCGCAGGTCCGCGCCATCGGTTGGACCTTCAACAAAATCCTCGGGTTGCGCCAACGCACGGGTGACCTCCTGCTGCACCGACATGTAGCCCGGCGTTTCCTCCCTGCTCTCGGTGTAGGTCCGATAGTAGTTCGCATCCCAGAACCGTCCGACATGCGCCAACGCACTCGCCGAGCTTTCGAACTTCCATGTCAGTGCCGTGGTGCGGCGACCATAGAGCACGGAGCGACCTGTCGCCGGGTCGATGCTGCGGGCGGCCAGGAGAACGCCATGACAGATGGCCGCCACCGGCTTGTCTCTTGCAAATGCCTCAATCACGACGCTCTGAAGAAGGGCGCTCTCAAGATTGCAGCGGATGCCCACCACTCTGATGACGGCGTCGTGCCTACGCCGCTCGCTGATCTAGCCCGAGCTGTTTCCAGATCGCCAGTAGGGCCGAGACCAGCTCGTCCATCATCGCTTCGGTGTGTTGCGGCGACGGGGTGAAACGCAGGCGCTCGGTGCCTTTGGGGACGGTCGGATAGTTGATCGGCTGGACGTAGATGCCGAAGTCGAACAGCAGCGTGTCGGACAGCGCCTTGCAGCGCTCCGGGTCGCCGACGAGCAGCGGCACGATGTGCGTGTCGGCCATCATGACCGGGAGTTTCGCGGCGATCAGCTTCTGGCGAAGCATCTCGGCCTTCTCCTGGTGGCTCTTGCGCAGCTCTCGGCCGTAGTCGGAGCGCAGCTTGCGAATCGAGGTCAACGCACCGGCGGCGAGCACCGGGCAGGTCGAGGTCGAGAAGATGAAGCCAGGCGCCATCGAGCGGATGGCATCGACGATCGCAGTCTTGGAGGCGATGTAGCCGCCCATGACGCCATAAGCCTTCGCGAGTGTGCCTTCGCAGATGGTGATGCGGTGCATGACATTGTCGCGCTGCGCGACGCCTGCGCCCTCTTCGCCGTACATGCCGACGGCATGGACTTCGTCGAGATAGGTCATCGCGTCGAATTCTTCGGCGAGGTCGCACATGGCTTCCATCGGTGCGACGTCGCCATCCATCGAATAGACAGACTCGAAGGCGATGACTTTCGGCGCGTCGGCCGGATCATTCTCGAGCAGCGCGCGGAGGTGCGCGAGATCGTTGTGGCGGAAAATGCGCTTGGCGCAATGGGCGCGCTTGATGCCTTCGATCATCGAGGCGTGGTTCAGCTCGTCCGAATAGATGATGACGTTCGGCATGATCTTGGCGAGCGTCGAGAGCGTCGCCTCGTTCGAGACATAGCCGGAGGTGAAGAGCAGCGCGGATTCCTTGCCGTGCAGGCTGGCGAGTTCTTTCTCGAGTTCGACGTGGTAGCGCGTCGTGCCGGAGATGTTGCGCGTGCCTCCCGAGCCGGCGCCGAATGTGTCGACCGCAACCTTCATGGCCTCGATCACGTCGGGATCCTGGCCCATGCCGAGATAGTCGTTCGAGCACCAGACGATCACGTCCTGCTCGCGACCGTCATTGTGGCGAACGGAGGCTTTCGGGAATTCGCCGCGGTATCGCTTCACATCGATGAAGACACGGTAGCGCCCTTCGGAGCGAATTTCTTCCAGGGCATTCTCGAAGGCAGCGAGGTGTTTCATCGGCGTTTCTCTCGTCGCAGCGACCGGCGCTTCTCTGGCGCCCCCGCACCTTAGTAGAACTCTGCGTGGCGGTTTCCTAGACTAAGATCAAATCGCTCCCGCAGTCTTGAACCTTCTAGTCGCAGCTGTTTTTGCGAACGCCTCGCAACTGAAGCGCGCATGGTTGGCCTCGCCGTCGCACCGCATCTGGACGATAACCAACTCGCCCCATGGGGCCGGGGGGCGGATGTTGTTTAAGCGGTTATAGGTTTTCGTGGCGCTCGCGGTGTCGAGTGCGAACGCGCACGGGCAGTCAGCCAACACGCCCCGCACAGCGGAAGGGCGTCCAGACTTTCGGGGCGTGTGGGAGAGACGCTGGCTGACGCCGTTGGAGCGACTGGACGGCACGACCGAAGCCACCGTCTCCGGCGAGGCTGCCGCCGCCTATGTGGCTGCGCGCTACAGGGCGCTGCAAGGCGAAGGCGCTGCCCTGCACCCGGATGGCGATTTCGACTTTGCTGGACTTCTGCCAGCAGGCGACGGCGCGTTTCGCACATCGCTGATTGTCGCACCTGCCAATGGTAAGCGCGCGCAGACACAGCTCGCGAAAGAGCTCGTCGCCAAGAACCGCGATGTCCGCACGGCAGCCGAGAATCCGGAAGGCCTGTCGAACGATGAGCGCTGCCTGAGCGCCAATGGCCGCGCCCCGCTCTGCGTGAGCCCCGGCAGCATGTACCGCCAGATCGTCCAGACTCCCGGTCACATGATGGTCTACACGGAAGACCAGATGGTGACCCGGGTCATCGGAATTGGCGCGGCCCCACGCCCCACCAGCCTCGTCTCGCTAGCAGGTGACTCTGTAGCGGCCTCGGATGGCGACACGCTGGTGGTCGTCACCACGCAGATCCGGCCGCCACTGGCCCCGCCCGGAATGCCTGCCTTTGATCAGCAACGCCGCGTCACCGAGCGGTTCAGCCTGATTGCGCCTGACGAGATCAGCTATGACTATGTTCTGGAGGACAGAGCGATGCTGGCCGAGCCGATGCGGGTGCAGTACGCGCCGAGACGCACCGATCACGCGATGTTTGAATCCGCCTGTCACGAGGGCAATTATTCGATCGGCGGCATGATGCTGGGCGCACGCTTCACCGACAACGTCGGAAAGGCAAACTGAAAACAGAACCGCCGGCCTCTTGCGAGGCCGGCGGCGGAGGGTGTCAGGTAGGGTCGCCAGTTGAAGGCAAGTCCGCCCGCTTCCCTTAGGTTGTCAGCCCCGAACTATCAGGCCGGGGTCTGCACGCGTACAAACAGAAACCTGTAAACCTAGAGCTGGTAGCGGATCTGGTCCGACCAGAAGCGCTCAAGGCGAGCCAGCGACTTGTTCAGCTGGTCGAGGTCATCCGAGCGCACCGAAGCGGTGGGCTCGAGCGAACCGGCCTGTTTCTCGAAGAGATCGGCGACGCGATTGCGGACGGCCTTGCCCGACGGCGTGAGCTTGAGGCGAACCGTGCGGCGATCATCGCTGGAGCGCGACTGCACGAGATAGCCGCCTTCCTGAAGCTTCTTGACGTTGTAGGACATCGACGTGCCGGCGAAGGAGCCCCGCGCACGAAGAGCGCTGGCGGGCGTTTCGGTCTCACCGATTTCGTACAACAGCAGGGCTTGCACGCCGGTCAGCGAACGCTCGCCGTTACGTTCCAGATTGTCCTTCACCACGTCGTGGAGACGGCGGTGCGCCTGCTCCAGCAGCGACAGGGCTTTCAGGAAGGATTGCTCAACGTTGTCGTCACCCGCGATTTCGCGGACCTTCACGTTCGTCATCACCATCACCATCGTTTTGTTTTTTGTGCCGCTCTGGTCGGCTTATTGGTGAAGCTACACGAGGGTGACTAAGCAATCGCTAAGTCGAACGAGTTTGCTGCAATTTTCTACTGGTTTTTATCTGGTTTTACTCTGTTTATATTGGTGATCAGAAAGTAAACAGAACCCGCTGATCTGCACGTATCTCGCAGAGCCCTTGTGCTGCAGCGGTTGGCTTTACAAGCACTGCCCGTGTGGTTGTCTGCCGTCCGACGGCTGGGATGCGAGGGAGTCGAACGTGGGGACGAGACTGCAGGTCCTTTGCGCTCTCGGCGCTGCCTGCCTGCTGGCGTCCTGCGGCCCTGCGCCAGCGCCGGACGCGACGCTGAACCTGTCACGTAGCGCTGATGCGGCCGCAGAACCCCTGCCCGCGATGCCACTGGTGCCCGATGTCGAGGCTGACTCCATTCCGATGATGAATGGCGTGCCGCTCGTGCCGCTGACCGAGGAGGTGAGCTTTCTCGACGAGCTGGAGCCGGTCGCAACTTACCGGATGCCGGCCGAGTACAACACGAACCACACCGCGATCCAGATCATCAAGGAAGAAGAGAAGCTGCGGCTTGAGGCGTACGAGCTCGGGGGGCTGTGGCTGATCGGCTATGGCCACCTGATGATGGAGGGCGAGGACGACGTGATCGACGAGGCCACGGCGGACGCTTTCCTGAAGGAAGACCTGCACTGGTGCGAAGACTCCATCGAGCGCTACGTGAAGGTCCCCATCACGCTGAACGAGTTCAGCGCCATGACGGCGTTCTGCTACAATGTAGGCTCCGGCAAGACGCGAAAGTCGTCGATCGTGAAGCGCGTCAACAAGGAGGATCGCCCGGGCGCGGCGAACAGCTTCCTCTTGTGGAACAGGATGAATGGCGTGGTGATGAAGGCGCTGGCGAAACGCCGCGCACGCGAGCGGACGCTGTTCCTGACGCCTTGAGGACTGACACTACGGCGCCTCGGACGCTGACCCGTCCACGATCTGGCGGATCGCCTGCTCGAACACTTTGGGCGGCTGGCCGCCCTGCACCATCCAGCGCTGGTTGAAGATGACCGACGGCACGGCGCTGATGCCGCGATTGCGCCAGACTTCTTCCTCGTGGCGAACTTCTGCGGTGTAGGCGCCAGAGGTGAGCACGTCGCGCGCCTTGTCTGCATCCAGCCCCGCGGTTTTCGCGGCGCCGATGAGCACCTCGTGATCGCTGGTGGATTTCTGGTCCGTGAAGTTAGCGGCGAACAGCGCCTCCTTCATTTCCAGCTGCCGCCCCTCGATGCCCGCCCAGTAGAGCAAGCGGTGCGCATCGAACGTGTTCCAGATGCGGCTATTGGCGTCGTAGTTGAACTTGAAGCCCAGCGCTTCGCCGCTGTCGCGGATGGCGTTGCGCGAGGCGGCCGAACGCGCCGGGTCAGCGCCATACTTCTTCTGCACGTGCTCGGTCGTGTTCTCGCCTTCGGGCGGCATGTCAGGGTTCAGCTCGAAAGGCTGGAAGTGGATTTCCGCCTCGACCTTGTCGCCGACGGCATCCAACGCCTGCAGCAGGGAGCGCAGGCCGACGACGCACCACGGACAGGCGACGTCAGACACGAAATCGATGCGCAGCGGTTTACCCATGGCAATCTCCCTGAAGCTTTGGGCTCCTTCGCTCCTAATCTAGGGCCGACGGCGGCCTTGCGCCACTGCGACCGGGCGGGCGATAGTTCGGCCAGGGAGAAAACACATGTCCAGCCGCGCGTTCGACGTCCAGCTTGAGAGCATTGGCCAGGTGCTGGCCGGACCGTGGCGCAAGCCGGTGAACATGTTGCTGGAGCAGTCCTACGACAATCACCTGTCGCTGCATGACGACGCGATGGCGCAGAAGCTGGGCTTCAAGGCGGGGCCGATCGAGGGGCCGACGCACTACAGCCAGTTCGTGCCGCTGGCGGAGGCGATCTGGGGCGAGCGGTTCCTGCGCGAGGGCTGCCTGTCCGTTCACTACCGCAACATGGTGATGGAGGGTGAGGAAGTCCGCGCCTTCATCGAGCGCGAGCCGGGCCAGGATCACGCGAAGATCTGGGCGACGAAGCACGACGGCACGGAAGTGCTGAAGGGCACGGCGTCCGTGGGACCGCAATCGCCGCCAACGGCGCTAGACCTGCGGCTGGGCGAACTGCAGCCGCTCGAACAGCCGGTGATCCTGCACGCCCTGAAAGTCGGGCAGCGCACCCAGCGCGCGAAGGTCCGTATGGAGGCGGACCAGCACATGGGCGATCTCTATCCCTTCTCGCTGAAACAGAAGCTGGCAAAGATCACGGAACCCTCGCCCTGGTACTCTGGCGCGGACAATCCGTTCAGGCGACCGATTGTGCCGTGGGAAATGGTCAGCGTGCTGCTGCAGTATGTGGCGCGGCAGGATGGGCTCAAAGTTCGCGGCCCCGCTGTGGGCCTTTTCGCCGACCAGGAGATCCGCATGATCGACGGGCCGCTGTTCGTCGGCGAGGACTATGAGATCGAGCGCGAGATCGTGGCGCTGAGCGGGAGCCGCCGGACGGAGTCCTACTGGACGCGGACCTTCGTTTATCGCCCCGGCGAGACAAAGGTTATCGCCACGATGCTGCTGAACCAGGCGACGCTGAAGGAGTCCTATGCGCCCTACGCCGCCGAGAAGGCGCAACTCTACCCCTGCTAGCCGACGCCTCGGTCGACAAGCTGGGGGTTGTTCTAATGCGGGCAGCGTCAGATTAACCGCCCCCCCTTTGGCGATAGACTTTTCGCGAGATGCGCTGTCAGCAGCATGAGCTTGCGGCGCAAGACGCCCGGGCGGGCAACAGTTTCTCGCTGAGGCTTGGGGATAGATGCGCTTTGCGGCCGCAAGACTCGTGCGCAACTCTCCCCACGGCAGACATCCACGAGCAAATCATGTCGCAGCGGGGCCTATTCGATTGAAATTCCGTCCCTAGCTGCTACGCGCTCAAGCTCACAGTGACGAGACGAGTTTACGCGCATGGAAATGGGCCTTCCCCCGGCACAGGGTCTTTACGATCCCCGAAACGAGCACGACGCCTGTGGCGTCGGGTTCATCGCCAACGTGAAGGGCAAGAAGTCCAACGCCATCGTGCAGCAGGGGCTGCAGATCCTCGTCAATCTGGACCACCGGGGCGCTGTCGGCGCTGACCCCCTGCTCGGAGACGGCGCGGGCATCCTGATCCAGATTCCGGACAAGCTGTTCTTCGAATGGGCGAAGGAAGCCAAGGTCGAGCTGCCGCAGCAGGGCGACTACGCAGTCGCCATGTGCTTCCTGCCCCAGGACCAGGCCGCGCGCGAGTTCGCGATGAACCAGTTCGCCAACTATCTGGCGAAATCGAAGCAGAAGCTGCTCGGCTGGCGTGATGTTCCGATCAACAAGAAGGGTCTCGGCAAGGCCGTGATCGCGGGAATGCCCGTGATCAAGCAGGCCGTCATCGCCAAGGGCTCGCCGTCGATGAGCCAGGATGCGTTCGAGCGGAAGCTGCTGGCCATCCGCAAGGAGACGCAGAACCCGCTGGCGGAGATCGCGAAGAAGAAGAACCTGCCGGGGCTCGAAGAATTCTACATGCCGTCGCTGTCGACGCGCACGATCGTCTACAAGGGCCTGCTGCTCGCGGGGCAAGTCGGTACGTTCTACGAGGACCTGACCAACCCGCTGTGCGAAAGCGCGCTCGCGCTCGTCCACCAGCGCTTCTCGACCAACACCTTCCCGAGTTGGCGCCTCGCGCACCCCTACCGTTTCATCGCCCACAATGGCGAGATCAACACGGTGCGCGGCAACGTGAACTGGATGTATGCGCGCAGGCGTTCGATGGAGAGCGCCCTACTCGGCGCCGACCTCGACAAGATGTGGCCGCTGATTCCGCACGGCCAGTCGGACACGGCGTGCCTCGACAACGCGCTGGAACTGCTGGTCGCGGGCGGATACCCGCTGGCGCACGCGATGATGATGCTCATCCCGGAAGCCTGGGCTGGCGGACAGGTCATGGAGCCCGCGCGGCGGGCTTTCTACGAATACCACGCGGCGCTGATGGAGCCGTGGGACGGACCCGCCGCCATCGCGTTCACGGACGGACGCCAGATCGGCGCGACGCTGGACCGAAATGGCCTGCGCCCGGCACGCTTCATCGTGACCGACGACGATCATGTGATCCTCGCGTCGGAATCCGGCGTGCTGCCGATCCCGGAAGAAAAGATCGTCCGCAAGTGGCGCCTACAGCCGGGCAAGATGCTGCTGATCGACCTCGAAGAGGGACGCATCATCGAGGACGAGGAAGTGAAAGCCTCGATCGCGGGCAAGCATCCCTATGAAGACTGGCTGCACGAAATGCAGTTCAAGCTGTCGGAGTTGCCGCTGCCGGAGCACGATCCGGATCAGGTGCTGCTTGGGCAGAACTCGAACGCCAGCCTGCTCGATCGCCAACAGGCGTTCGGCTACACACAGGAAGACATCCAGTTCTTCCTGGAGCCGATGGCGCAG
Source organism: Hyphomonadaceae bacterium (assembly GCA_040398425.1). GTDB lineage: Bacteria > Pseudomonadota > Alphaproteobacteria > Caulobacterales > Hyphomonadaceae > UBA7672. Next base: position 26,894 of record JBBATZ010000015.1, on the reverse strand, counting down.
CATGGCGACGATCCGCTCGGTTCGATGGGCGCCGATACGCCGATCGCCGTGCTCTCGCGCAAGCCGAAGCTGCTGTACAATTACTTCAAGCAGAACTTCGCGCAGGTCACCAATCCGCCGATCGATCCGATCCGCGAAGAGCTTGTAATGTCGCTGGTATCGATGATCGGACCGCGGCCGAACCTGCTCGGCCTTGCGGCGGGAACACACAAGCGGCTCGAGATTTCGCAGCCCGTGCTGACCAATGGCGATCTCGACAAGATCCGCTCGATCAGCGAGTTGCTGGACGGCGCCTTCCGCACAGCGACCATCGACATCACCTGGGATGCAAGTACGGGCGCAGCTGGCATGCAGGCCGCGATCGAACGCATCCGCCTCGAAGCGACCGAGCATGTCCTGCAGGACATCAACATCCTGATCCTGTCCGACCGCGCCGTGTCGGCCAAGCGCATTCCTGTGCCCGCCCTGCTGGCGCTCTCCGCCGTGCACCACAAGCTGATCCGTCAGGGCCTGCGCATGCAGGTGGGCCTCGTCGTCGAGACCGGCGAGGCGCGCGAGGTGCATCATTTCTGCACCTTGGCCGGTTATGGCGCGGAAGCGGTGAACCCCTATCTTGCCTTCGAGACGCTGGAGCAGATCCGGCAGCAGGAAGGTATGACGCTGTCCGCGAAGGACGTGAAGAAGAATTACATCAAGGCCATCGGCAAGGGCGTTCTCAAAGTGATGTCCAAGATGGGCATCTCGACGTACCAGTCCTATTGCGGCGCGCAGATTTTCGACGCGGTTGGCCTGTCGTCCGAACTGATCGCCGAGTACTTCACCGGCACGGCGACGACGATCGAGGGCGTTGGCCTCGACCAGATCGGCGAGGAAGCCGTGCGGCGCCACAGCGCGGCGTTTGGCGACTCTCCGCTATATCGTGATCTTCTGGATGTTGGCGGCGACTATGCCTACCGCATTCGCGGTGAGGACCATGCGTGGACACCGGAGTCGGTGTCGAAGCTGCAGCACGCAGTTCGCGGCAATGTCTCGGAAGACTATGCCGCCTTCGCGCAGACCATCAACGAACAGAGCGAGCGCCTGCTGACCATTCGCGGGCTGATGCAGTTCAAGTTCGCGCCGACGCCGGTTGCGATCGAAGAGGTCGAGCCGGCCGCCGAGATCGTGAAACGCTTCGCCACCGGCGCGATGAGCTTCGGCTCTATCAGCCGCGAGGCGCACACGACACTGGCCATCGCGATGAACCGCATTGGCGGCCGTTCCAACACGGGCGAAGGCGGCGAGGAAGCCGATCGTTTCGTGCCAATGACGAATGGCGACAGCATGCGCTCGCGCATCAAGCAGGTCGCGTCGGGACGCTTTGGCGTCACGGCCGAGTACCTGGTCAATGCCGACGACATCCAGATCAAGATGGCGCAGGGCGCAAAGCCCGGCGAAGGTGGTCAGCTGCCCGGCCACAAGGTCGATAAGAACATCGCCAAGGTGCGCCATTCAACGCCGGGCGTCGGCCTGATCTCGCCGCCGCCACACCACGACATCTATTCGATCGAAGACCTAGCGCAGCTGATTCACGACCTCAAGAACGTGAACCCGGTTGCCCGCATCTCGGTGAAGCTGGTGTCCGAAGTCGGCGTCGGCACAGTCGCGGCCGGCGTCTCCAAGGCGCGCGCAGACCATGTGACGATCTCGGGCTTTGAAGGCGGCACGGGCGCATCGCCCCTTACGTCGCTGACGCACGCCGGATCGCCGTGGGAGATCGGCCTCGCAGAGACGCAGCAGACGCTGGTGCTGAATGAGCTGCGCGGGCGGATCGCGGTGCAGGTCGACGGCGGCCTCCGCACGGGCCGGGACGTCGCCATCGGCGCGCTGCTGGGCGCGGACGAGTTCGGATTCTCGACGGCGCCGCTCATCTCGGTCGGCTGCATCATGATGCGCAAATGCCACCTCAACACCTGCCCCGTCGGTGTAGCGACACAGGATCCGATCCTACGGGCGCGCTTCACCGGCGCGCCGGAACACGTGATCAACTACTTCTTCTTCGTCGCTGAAGAACTGCGCCAGATCATGGCCCAGCTCGGCTTCCGGAAGATGGAAGACATGATCGGTCGCGTCGACCTGCTCGACATGCGGCAGGCCGTCGATCACTGGAAGGCCAAGGGCGTCGACCTGTCGAAGATCCTTTATCAGATGCCCGCGAAAAAGGGTGTCGCGGTGAAGCTCGCCGAAAAGCAGGACCACGGCCTCGAAGGGGCCCTGGATCACAAGCTGATCAAGGCGGCGAAGGCCGCGCTCGGCAAATCGCCGAAGCCGGTGCAGATCAACGACACGGTCAAGAACGTGAATCGCACCGTCGGCGCCATGCTCTCCGGTGAAGTGGCGCGCAAGTTCGGCCATGCCGGCCTGCCGGACGAGACGATCCAGATCACCCTGACGGGCACGGCGGGCCAGAGCTTTGGCGCCTTCCTCGCGCGAGGCGTAACGCTGAACCTGATCGGCGACGGCAATGACTATGTCGGCAAGGGCCTGTCCGGCGGACGCGTCGTCGTACGCCAGCCGGATGGCATCACCCGCAACCCGGGCGAGAACATCATCGTCGGCAATACAGTTCTCTACGGCGCGATCGCCGGAGAGGCTTACTTTGAAGGCGTCGCAGGCGAGCGGTTCGCCGTACGCAATTCGGGCGCAGTCGCTGTCGTCGAAGGCTGCGGCGACCATGGCTGCGAATACATGACCGGCGGCGTTGTCGTCGTGCTCGGCGCGACCGGTCGCAACTTCGCGGCCGGCATGTCCGGCGGCGTGGCGTATGTCTACGATCCCGAAAAGACCTTCGCGGGCCGATGCAATCCGTCGATGGTGAAGCTGGAGCCGATGAAGCCGGCCGAGGGCGGACCCGAAGCTGACGCGCCGCTGCAGCGCTCGCCCTCCGCCGAGAACAACGGCATGGGCGACATGCTGCGCTTCGACGCCGAGCGCCTGCGCATCCTCGTGGAGCGTCATCTGCTCCACACCGGCAGTGCTCGCGCCCGCGACCTGCTCGATAACTGGGACGAGGCGCTGACGCACTTCGTCAAGGTCATGCCGACCGATTACGCCCGCGCCCTTCTCGATCTGCGGAACGAGAAGCAAGCCGTCGTCGCAGCCGAATAGTCAGGGAGCAAGCACATGGGCAAGCCCACAGGCTTCCTCGAGTACGAGAAGAAAGAACGCGCCTACGAAAAGCCGGAGGCGCGCAAGAAGAACTATGCCGAATTCCTGAAGCGGATGGACAACGCCGAAATCCGCACGCAGGCGGCGCGCTGCATGGATTGCGGCATCCCGTTTTGCCAGGGCACGGGCTCTGTCGCGCCGGGCACGCCCGGCTGCCCGGTCAACAACCAGATCCCGGACTGGAACAACCTCGTCTATCGCGACCACTGGAAGCGCGCGCTGGAGAACCTGCACTCCACCAACAACTTCCCGGAATTCACGGGTCGCATCTGCCCGGCGCCGTGCGAGGCCTCATGCGTTCTCAACATCAACAACAACCCGGTCTCGATCAAAGCCATCGAGTGCGAGATTGTCGATCGCGGCTGGGATGAAGGCTGGATCAAACCGCAACAGGCGCCGCGCGGCACAGGCAAGCGCGTCGCGGTGATCGGCTCTGGCCCGGCGGGCCTCGCCTGCGCGCAGCAGCTGGCGCGTGCGGGTCATTCACCGACCGTATTCGAGAAGAGCGATCGCATCGGCGGCCTGCTCCGCTATGGCATCCCCGACTTCAAGATGGAAAAGAGCACGATCGACAAGCGCATCCGGCAGATGGAGGGCGAAGGCGTCATCTTCCGCCAGCGCATGCATGTCGGCATCGATGTATCGGTCCAGCGCCTGCTCGACGACTATCAGGTGATCGTGCTGGCCGGTGGAGCCGAGAAGCCGCGTGACCTGCCGATCCCGGGGCGCGAGCTTGATGGCGTCCACTACGCGATGGATTTCCTCACGCAGCAGAACAAGCGCGTTGCGGGCGATGACGAGAAGACAGCAGCGCCCGGCGGCACGATCCGCGCCGAGGGCAAGCATGTGATCGTCATCGGCGGCGGCGATACGGGGTCCGACTGCATTGGCACGTCCAACCGCCACGGCGCTGCATCAGTGACTCAGCTCGAAATCATGCCGAAGCCGCCATCGCAGGAAAACAAGCAGATGACGTGGCCGGACTGGCCGCTGAAGCTGCGTACGTCTTCCAGCCACGAAGAAGGCTGCGAGCGTGATTGGGCCGTCGTGACCAAGCGCGCCATCGGCGAAGGCGGCAAAGTCAAAGCGCTCGTCTGTGCGCGCACGGAATGGGTGCGCGGCCCGAGAGGCATGGAGATGAAGGAGATCGAAGGCTCGGAGTTCGAACTGAAGGCCGATCTCGTTCTGCTCGCCATGGGCTTTACCGGCCCGGTCATTCCGGGCCTCGTCGATCAAAGCGCGGCGACCCTCGATCCGCGCGGCAACGTCGCGGCCAACACGGACGACTACAAGACCAGCGCTGACCGCATCTTCACATGCGGTGACATGCGTCGCGGTCAGTCGCTCGTCGTTTGGGCGATCCGCGAGGGGCGTCAGTGCGCACGGTCGGTGGACGAATACCTGATGGGCGCGTCCAGCCTGCCGCGCTAGATGCCTCTACGTTAAATTGACGTGCTTCACCGGACGTACCACCCTGCCGCGCGCGTAACCGCGTGTCAGGAAGCCCCTATGCATTCTCCCATCTGCAAGATGCTCGGCATCGAGTTTCCCCTGCTTGCCTTCAGCCATTGCCGCGATGTGGTGGCGGCGGTCTCGCGCGCGGGCGGCATGGGCGTGTTCGGCGCCGTGAACCTGCCGCCGGACAAGCTGCGCGAGGAACTGACCTGGATCGATGCGCATTGCGGCGGCAAGCCCTATGGCGTCGACCTGATCGTGCCCAACAAGATGGAAGGCAAGTCCGACGCCTTCAGTGGGGCCGCCCTGCTCGCCGCCATTCCACAGGAACACAAGGATTTTGCCGCAGGCATTCTGAAGACGCACGGCATCGAACCCGGCGATCTCGATGGCGATCGCACCAGAAGCGTCGACTTCGCAAAGAACATGCGCGCCGATGGCGCCGCCGGTTCGCTGGAGGTTGCCTTCGAGTTTCCGATCCGCCTGATCGCCAATGCGCTGGGCGTGCCGCCGCCTGTGATGCTCGAGCTGGGCAAGCGTCACGGTGTGCCCGTCGCGGCGCTGGTCGGCGCCAAGGAGCACGCGATTGCGCAGGTTCACGCCGGTGTCGACATTCTGGTGGTCGCGGGCGGAGAAGCGGGCGGCCATTGTGGCGACGTCTCCACGATGGTTCTGATCCCGGAGGTGCATCGCGCACTGAAGACAATTGGCGCCAGCACGCCGATCCTCGCGGCGGGCGGCATCACCACGGGCGGCCAGATGGCGGCGGCGATGGCGATGGGCGCCGCTGGCGCGTGGTGCGGCTCGGTGTGGCTGACCACGGCCGAGGCGGAGACGCATCCTGCGGTGAAGGAAAAAATGCTCGCCGCATCCTCCCGCGACACGGTCCGATCGCGCTCGCGTACCGGCAAACCGTCGCGCCAATTGCGCTCACCCTGGACAGATGCCTGGGAGCGTGACGATGCCCCCACGCCCCTGCCCATGCCGCTACAGACCTTCGTTTCGGAGCCCGCCCTGCGCCGCATCAACAAGATGGCGGACGCGGGCCATGAAGGCGCCCGGCAGCTTTCCACGTACTGGGTGGGACAAGGCGTCGGGCTGATGGATCAGGCCATGTCCTGCGGCCAGGTCGTGCAACAGTTCCGCGAGGATTTCCTTGAGGCGCGGGAGCGGTTGATCGGCCTGCTAGACGAGGCTTAACCACCTCGATTTGCCCTTGGACACGACCTCGCTTATATGCCCGCCCATGGTCTGGTGTGCGTTGCGCCACCCCCATGGGAAACGACACGATGCTACGCATCCAGGAACTGAAGCTGCCGCTCGACCATGCCGAGCCCGCGCTTCGACAGGCGGTCCTTAAACGCCTCGCACTTTCCGATCAGGCGCTCGTCTCTTTTACCGTGTTCAAGCGCGCCTATGACGCGCGCAAGCGGTCGGACATTCAGCTGATCTACACGCTCGATTGCGAGGTGAAGGACGAGGCGAGCGTTCTGAAACGCCTCGCCAAGGACAAGCAGATCGGGAAGTCGCCCGATCTTGACTACAAGCCGCCCGTCCGCGCGCCACAGGGTCAGGCGCGCCCGGTCGTGGCGGGTCTAGGCCCGTGCGGGTTGTTCGCAGGGCTGCTGCTCGCCGAGATGGGTTTCAATCCGATCATTCTCGAGCGCGGCAAGATCGTGCGCGAACGCACCGTCGACACCTTCAAGTTCTGGCGCAAGGCGGAGCTCAACCCGGAATCCAACGCGCAGTTTGGCGAAGGCGGCGCGGGCACGTTCTCGGACGGCAAGCTCTACTCCCAGATCAAGGACCCGCGCCATCTGGGTCGCAAGGTGCTGAAGGAATTCGTGGAAGCTGGCGCGCCCGAGGAAATCCTTTTTGTCTCGAAACCGCACATTGGCACCTTCCGGCTGGTGTCGATGATCGAGCACATGCGCGCCAAGATCATCGCGCTCGGCGGCGAGATACGGTTCGATCAGCGCGTCACCGACATCCTGATCCAGGAAAATGGCCGCGAGAAAAGTATCGCAGGCGTCGTGCTTGATAGCGGCGAGGCCATCGAGACAGATCGCGTCGTCATGGCGCTGGGCCACTCAGCGCGCGACACTTTCCAGATGCTGTACGACCGCGGCGTCTTTTTTGAAGCAAAGCCCTTCTCCATCGGCGTTCGTATCGAGCATCCGCAGTCGATCATCGATTGTGCGCGCTTCGGGCCGAATGCGGGGCACCCGATCCTCGGCGCCGCCGACTACAAGCTGGCGCACCACGCCAGCAATGGCCGCTCGGTCTATTCGTTCTGCATGTGCCCGGGCGGTACGGTGGTCGCGACAGCGTCCGAGCCCGGTCGCCTCGTTACCAACGGGATGAGCCAGTATTCGCGTCACGAGCGCAACGCGAACGCCGGCATGGTGGTCGGGGTGACGCCTGAAGACTTCCCCGAAGACGCCCGCGCCAATCCGCTCGCAGGCATCGCCTTCCAGCGGCATTGGGAGGAACTGGCGTACAAGGCCGGCGGATCATCCTGGTTTGCGCCTGCGCAGCTTGTTGGCGACTTCCTCGCCAACCGCCCCTCGACCGCACTCGGGGCCGTCATCCCATCCTACAAGCCAGGCGTGACGCCGACGGACATGAACCTGTGCCTGCCGGAATACGCCACCACGGCGATGCGCGAAGCGCTGGCCGTGTTCGGCCGACAGATCGACGGATTTTCGATGGATGACGCGGTGATGACCGGCGTAGAGACAAGAACATCGAGCCCCGTGCGGATGACACGGGGCCCGGATCTTCAATCGCTCACGGTGAAAGGGCTCTACCCGGCCGGCGAAGGCGCCGGCTATGCGGGTGGAATCCTGTCGGCTGCGGTCGACGGCATCAAAGTCGCTGAAGCCGTCGCACTGGCTTCAGCGGCTCGCATCGCAGCCTGATAGACCTATTCGTCGCGGTTACGCAGCATGATCACCGCGGCCACGACAGCGCCGACAGCCGCGCCGATTGCGAGGGTGCGCAGCGGATGCTCGCGCACTTCTTTCACTACATACTTCGCAGCTTTCTTGCCGCCGCGAACTGCGCCGTCAGCAACTTCGCCGGCGAACTCGCCAGCATCGCCCAGTGCACGACGCGCTTTTTCCGACAATTCCGACATATCTGCACCCACCCTGTCCGCCACCCGGTCGGCAATCTTGCCGGCCGAATTCCTGAAATCAGTCGCCGTCTGTCTCGCATCGGTCATGCCACGTTCTCCAAAGGACAGAACGGAAATGCCCGCCCAACACAATGGTTCCAGTGGCGCTGGCGTTTGACAGCGTACACAGACTATCTTGTCCCCATGGCCACTGCCCAGCAGCAACTGGACGGCTTTCTGCAAAAGTATTCGCCTGAGATGGAAAAACTCGGGCGAGCGGCGATCAGGCATCTCCGAAAACGCCTGCCAGGCGCATTTTGTCTGGCGTACGACAATTACAATTCGCTGGCCGTTGGCTTCGGCGAGACCGACAAGGTTTCCGCCTTGCCCATTTCCATTGCACTGTTTCCGAAGTGGGCGACCCTGTTCTTCATGTTCGGGGCGTCCCTGGATGATCCGGATCGGCTGCTCACGGGCAAGGGAGCGCGTATCCGATCGGTACGCCTGTCCGGCCTCGACATGCTGAAGTCCGAGCCGGTCGACCGGCTGATTGCCGCCGCCGTGCTGCAGGCCGGCTGGAAGCTCGACCCTAAGGCGAAAGGCGAACTCATCATCAAGTCGGTCTCGCCGAAACAGCGCCCCCGCCGCCCTTCCTGAATAACTCCGACCAACGGCTTGACGTCCATAACCCGTCGGTTATTATAACTGCATGGTTATGGATATGCCGCAATGACGCCCTCCCAACGTCTCGACGCCACGTTCGCCGCCCTCGCCGATCCGACACGCCGCGCCATCCTCGCGCGCCTTGCGTCGGGCGAAGCATCGGTGACGGAATTGGCCGAACCTTTCGCCATGAGCCAGCCGGCGATTTCGAAACACTTGAAGGTGCTTGAGAAGGCCGGGCTGATTTCCACGGCGCAATCTGCCCAGCGCCGCCCCCGCAAGATCGAAGCGGCCCCGCTCGCGGAGGCCAATGCCTGGATCGAGAATTATCGCCAGCTCTGGGAGCGCCGCTACAGCGCACTCGACGAGTTGCTTGGCCACATGCAGGCAGCCCCGCCCAAGTCAAAACGCAAACGCCACTAGGAGGCGCACATGCCCGCCATGCAGAAGATCGCTCCCTTCCTCTGGTTCGACGGCAACATGGAAGAAGCGGTGAAGTTCTACGTCTCCGTCCTGCCGGACTCGCGCGTGACATCGATCAACCCGATGTCGGCCAGCTTCGTGCTGTGCGGCGTCGAGTTCATGGGCCTCAACGGTGGCCCGATGTTCAAGTTCACCGAAGCGCTGTCGCTGTTCGTGAAGTGCGAGGATCAGGCGGAAGTCGATCTCTACTGGAATACCTTCCTGAAAAATGGCGGAACGGAGAGCCAGTGCGGCTGGCTGAAGGACAAGTACGGGCTGTCCTGGCAGATCATCCCCAACGCACTCGGCCGCTACATGGGCGACTCGGATCGCGCAAAGGCGAACCGCGTTATGGAGGCCATGCTGAAGATGAAGAAGATCGTCGTCGCTGATCTCGACGCCGCTGCTGCGGCCAGCTGACCGCCAACAGAAAAACAAGAAAGGGAAACTCGATGGTGACGAAAACGACCCAACCCGTCGAAGTCTCGTTACCCAGCGACACCGAAGTGCGCATCGCGCGGAGCTTTAACGCCCCGCGCAATCTGGTGTGGCGAGCGCATACCGAGCCAGAACTGGTCAAACGCTGGATGCTTGGACCGCCGGGCTGGTCGATGCCAGTGTGCGAAATGGATGTCCGCACCGGCGGCACATACCTGTGGCGCTGGCGCTCGGACGCAACGGGCCAGATGTTCGGCTTCCACGGGGATTATCGCGAGGTCGACACGCCCGCGAAGATCGTCCACGCGGAATACTATGACCCTGGCGATCTCGGCGGCCCCATGGACACGAGCAAGCCTGCAATCATCGACACACGCTTTACGGAGAAAGACGGCGTCACCAGCCTTGTGATGGTGATGGAATTCAGTTCGAAGGAAATCCGCGACGCGGCTGCCTCGACGGGCATGACGGACGGCATGGAACAGGGTTATGCTCGCCTCGACGAAATGTTAAGCGGCCTCGGCTAGCGTCGCCTGAGGTATGGGGGCCGGCGCACGGATATGCCGGCGAGAATGCGAGCAGTGCTTTGCCGAGATTTGTTAACCTGACACCCGGCGAGCCTGCACCGCGCTTTGTCCAGCGCGCCACGGGCAACCCGCGCTATCAATTCGAAGCTGCGGCCGGTCGCAATATCGTACTCTGCTTCATCGGCTCGGCCGTCTATCCGCCGGGCCGTGCAGCACTCGCGGCGGCCCTTGCACGCCGCGACCTCTTCGACGACGTACACGCGAGCTTCTTCGGCGTCAGCATCGACCCGAAGGACGAGTCGGAATCGCGGCTTGCCACCATCCTCCCCGGCTATCGTTTCTTCTGGGATTTTGACCGCTCGGCCTCGCGCATGTGCGGCGCGTCAGCCGTAGACGGCGACGATGAAGGCTTTCTCTGCAAGTGGGTGGTGATGGATCCGCGCCTGCGCATCACCGGCGTCTTCCCCTTCCGCGAGGGGGGCGGCGAGATTGCAGAAGTGATGGCTCATGTTACAGCCTTGCCTCCGCCCAATCACATCGCGGGCATTGACGTGCAGGCGCCGGTCCTCGTCATGGACCGCGTGTTCGATCCCGACCTATGCCAGCATCTGATCACGGAATATGAAGCACAGGATCGCGACCTGTCGGGCTTCATGCGCGACATCGACGGCAAGACACACCTGATCCACGATGGCAGCCACAAGCGCCGCCGCGACTTCATGGTGACGAACGAAGGCGACATAGCGCGGCTACAGGCGACGATCCGCAAGCGCATCGTTCCGGAGATCCAGCGCATCCACCAGTTCAACGTCACGCGGATGGAGCGCTATCTCGTCGCCTGTTATGCAGCCGAAGACGAAGCTCACTTCCGCCCGCATCGCGACAACACAACCAAGGGCACCGCGCACCGCCGCTTCGCCGTGTCTATCAATCTCAGCGCCGACTTCGATGGCGGCGAAATCTGCTTCCCCGAATATGGCATGCGCTCCTACAAGCCGGCGCCAGGAGCTGCCGTGATCTTCTCATGCTCGCTGCTGCATGCCGTCACCAAGGTGACGCGTGGACGGCGCTTTGCCTTCCTGCCGTTCCTCTACGACGAGGCCGCAGCGCAGGTGCGCGAGCAGAACCTGCAATACGTGGCCGAGCAGGAGGCGGCAGACCGCAACTGAATGCTGGTCACGCGCGCAGGAACGGCCCCACCCGCGCTTCCAGCAGCTTGATCAACTCCGGCTGTAGATAGCCGAAGTCATCGGGGATATTCAGGCAGATCACGCGCTTGCCTGCCGCGTGCATCGTGAAGTTCCGGCGCAGCTTGGTCAGGTGATCCCGCTCCATCACGAAGATCACATCGGCCCAGTCGATCTGCTCGGGCGACAACGGAACATCCGCATCATTGTTGAGACCGGCGGAATCCGTTTCGATATCCGGCCATTGCGAAAACACGTGCTCTGCCGTCGGGCTACGCAGCTTGTTCGCACTGCAGATGAACAGCGCACGCATCACGCAGCCCTCCTCTTCACGGCGAGGCCTGCACAAGACGGTCGCGCGCCTTGTCGCCGCCAATCAAAACCAGCATGCGATCCATCTCAGGCCCATGCTCCTGATCCGTCAAGACGCGCCGCAGCGGCTGGAACAGTCCCTTGCCCTTGCGACCCGTCTTGGCCTTCACGGCGTCCACCCAGGCCTTCCATGTCGCAAGCGTTACGTCGCCTTCGGGGAACAGCGCGACCGCCTCGCCGATGAAAGCCTTGTCTTCGGCGTCGAGGTCAGGACCCGTGAGTCCACCGCCGTAGACGACTGCCAGCCACAATGCGGCATCCGGCACGCTCTGCAGGTTGCCCTTCACGACATCCCAGAAATCCGGCGTCGCCTGATCGCCATAGGCCAGCTTGGCCAGGCGCGGCTGCACCATCTCGAAGCTCATCGCGTGCACGATCTGCGCGTTGAGCCCGTTCAGTTCGTTCTCGTCGAAGCGCGCCGGCGCCCGGCCCATCTTGTCGAAAGAGAACTCCAGAGCCAGTTGCTCAAGGCTATTGCGCGCTTCAACCGGATCGGACGTGCCGATCTTGGAAAGAAGCGACAGCAGGGCCAGCGGCTCATAGCCTTCATTGCGCAATTGCTCGGCAGACAGTGACCCGAGCCGCTTCGACAGGCCTTGCCCATCCGCGCCGATCAGCAGCGGCATGTGCGCCATCTCTGGCGGCTTGGCGCCAAGCGCGAGGAAGATCTCGATCTGCGCGCCGGAGTTGGTGACGTGATCTTCGCCACGGATCACATGCGTGATCTTCGCGTCGACATCATCCACCACCGACGGCATCGTATAGAGGAACGATCCGTCCTCGCGGATCAGCACCGGGTCTGACACGGACGAGGTGTCGATCGACTGTTGTCCGCGCACGAGATCTACCCACTCCGCGCGTCCGCCCGAAAGCTTGAAGCGCCAGTGCGGCTTGCGACCCTGAGATTCCAGTTCCTTGCGGTCGGCATCGGTCAGCTCGAGCGCGGCGCGGTCGTACACGGGCGGCTTGCCACGCGACTGCGCGATCTTCTTGCGGCGCTCCAACTCCTCGGATGTTTCGTAGCACGGATACAACAGGCCCTTGGCCTTCAGCTCTTCCGCCGCCGCCGTATAGCGGTCGAACTTATCCGACTGCTTGAACGTCTCGTCCCACGTCATGCCGAGCCAGGTCAGGTCGTTTCGGATGCCGTCCTCATTCTCCTTGGTGGAGCGTTCGAGGTCGGTATCGTCGATGCGCAGCACGAACACGCCCTGCTGGCCTTTCGCGAACAGCCAGTTCACCAGCGCGGTGCGGATATTCCCAACGTGCAGCTTGCCTGTGGGCGAAGGCGCAAAGCGAACTTTGACGGTCATGGTTCAGGCTTTCGAGGCTCAGTTTCCGGGGCTTCGGAGGGGGTGGCCGATGCATGTACCCATCCGGCCCGGCTTGGCAAGCTGGCCTGCTTAAGCCAGCCCCGGACAACGGCCCGCTCACCCAAAGGACAACGGGTTCCGCGCCACGAGCGCCGCGGCCATCTTGGCGTCGAACATGCGCGCCCCATAGTCGATCGAGAAGGAGTCCAGCCGCGACAGGAGGTTGACCCCCACGATCATCGCCGGCTCCCCGTTCATGTCCCACTGGTCGAAAATCTGCGCATCGGCCGCCACGCACACTGCATCGCGCACCGTGAAGGCGCGCATGTCCACCTTGGGCAGCGCAATGTACTGGCCGACGATCCGGTGTCCCGTCACGCCGTAGACACGCGCATTGTCGACCCGCTGCAGGGTGGGATGGCACTTCAGAAGAGCGTCATTGAGCGCCATGTTCGCGATGCAGTTCTGCGCGCCGGTATCCAGCATCAGCCGGGCCGAGACACTGCCAACCTTGCCGTCGATCTCCGCGAGCAATCCGTTGCGCACGCGCACGTTGCCTAGCGCGCTCGCGCGCTCCTGCCGCCTGGTCGGCTCGATCCGTACCTGCCTGTTGCGAATGTCGAACACCAGCCTGCACCCGACAAACACATCGGCGCCAAGAATTCCGTCTTCGCGCGCAAGCTCGGTGTCGGGCAGCACGGCGACGTCGAGATCCGGTTTTGTCACTGCGCCGGTCTGCAACCTGTCGAGCCGCACCAGCGGCATGCTCGCCGTCCCGGTTGTTCCAACAACGGTGACCTTACCCAGTGGCCGGGCCCCAAGCGTCGTCATGTGGCGTGCGGCGATCACCGTCGTGGTCGATCCGGTGTCGACCATGAACTGGAAGGGGCCCATCCCGTTGATCATCACTTTCGCCGTGGGACGGCCATAGGCGTCGCCCCACGCATCGAGCAGGTAGCTCGCATCATCTTCAGGCTGGGGCGTGCTGCGCGCCGCGAGCGAGGGCTGCGCCAGCGCATGACCTGCAAAGCCAAGCGCCGGAAGCGCGCCAATGATCAGACGTCGCGTAAGCTGTGTCATGAAGGCCTCCCGCCGACAGCACTGGTTCGGCCGTCTGCGGGCAGCATGATCCGCACCGGCAGGCGCGGCAAGATGAGGCTTCAGTCACCAGCGCGAGCTGTCGCTAGACGCCCGGCAAAGCCGCCGCCAGCACCATCGCGATGCCAGCAAAGGACACCGTCCACGCCAGCGTCCTCACCACGGGCAGTCCCAGCGCATAAATTGGCAGGAAGGCCACGCGGCCCCAGAAATAGAGCTGCGCGCCGAGCCCGGCTAAATCCGAGTCCTGGACCACAGACGCCTCGACAAGGATTGCCGCAACAAACAGCGGGAATGTCTCGACGAAGTTCTTCCACGCGCGATCCAGCCGCGCCGCCACCTTGCCAGCATCGGCCGGCGGCTCGTCGCGCGGCCCCATCGCCCATGGCAAGCCTCGGCCCAGGACCGATGGGATGACGGCTGCCAGCAGGTACACGGTCCCAAGAACCGCGCTCGCCCAGAGCATTGTGAATTCGGTTGAGCCAATATCAGGCATGTCGTCCTCCCCGGATCATTCGGATGGAGGCTACGCTATCCTGCGGGCCTAACAATCGGCGCCGTTGGGGCAGCCGACATTTGGCGGCGCTACTTCGCGCGGACGATCTTGCTGATCATGAGGGGCGGCAGGCCGGAGCGTTCCGAGATCTGACGGTCCTGCTCTTCCAGAGCCTTCCGGATAGCGCCTTCGCCATCATACGGATCATCCACGACCTCCAGCGGAACCTTGCGGTTCGACTTCTGGCTGCCGTCTTCATAGGTCACGTTGAAAAATACGAATTCGGTGCGAGCCGTCGGCTTCTTCGCCATGGGAGTCTCCGTTGGCTGCCAAATAGCCGGTTTGGGGGTAGCTCAGCGCGGGCCGGCCGCAGCGCGCCCGCGAGGGTCAATTGGCCGAATTCGGCTTGATCGCAAGGCCCCTGCGACAACGCGCGCTATCTGGGCGCGCCGTCTGGCAATGCTTTTGGGGAGACTAGGCGGCCACCGTGGCGCGTTCCGCCATGGCGCAACCTTCGACCAGTTCGGCCATCGCAGCCGCGCGGGCACCGACGCCACCGGTGATCACGGGAGCTGCACGGCCCTGGATCGCGGCGATAAAGGCTTCGTCCGCGGCCTTGAGAGGGTCAGGCAGGATCGCAGACACATCAGCGCGGATGTCGAATGCGGTGGTGTTCTTCACTTCACGCGTGATGAAGTCGATTTCGACGATGCCCGAGGCGTACTCGATACGCATCCAGCGCTCACGCTTCTCGGCGCAACGCGAGGCGGTCAGCTTGGCGTGGCCGTTATTGGCGAACAGCAGTTCGGCGGTTGCATGGTCCAGCAGGTTCGTGTGCGCGCTGTAACCGGAACCATCCGCACCCTTCACTTCACCGCCGAAGAGTTCGGCGGTGAGGTCGAGGTCGTGGATCATGAGGTCGAAAACAACGGAAACGTCTTCGCAGCGGCCTTCCGGCGAGGCGGGGCCCATGCGGACGCCTTCGACACGCTTAGGACGCTCGCCCGTGCCGAACAGGCCCATCGCTTCGAACACTAGGCGCTCCTGGTGGCCAACCGAAAGGACGAGGTCACGATCGAGCGCCAGCTTGGCCAGCGCACGGGCTTCCTGCCCGGTCAGCGCGAGGGGCTTTTCAACGAGAGCGTGCTTGCCGGCTTCCAGCGCCTTGCGGGTCAGCATGGCGTGGCTAGAGGCGGGGGTGGCAATGACAAGCGCATCGCAAGCCTCGGCGATCGCTTCGAACGAGGCAAAAACATCGCCCTTGCCGACCTTGGCGATCTGTTTACCGGCTGCTTCGACATTGAGGTCGAACATGCCGACGAACTCGGCGTAGTCGCTGGAAACGAATTTCTGTGCGTGATAGCCGCCGAAGACACCTGCGCCGATGACACCGACCCTGACCTTCCCCTGGTGGGCACCGGTGACAGTAGCCGTTCTGGCCGAGGCTTCGATACGCTTCACTAAACACCCTCCGACAAATTCCCCCCTACACTCGGGGGCGTCGCGAACTTAGCAGATACGCGAATTTCGCAGCTGCACAACGGAAGCGCCGATCAAGGTTGGTTACACAATCTTTCAGTCCATAGTGATCTGCTTTTATGAGTCTTTTTATGCAACACGGGGTGATCGCGTGAAGTCGTATTACAGTCGAAATTGCTGCAATAAGTAACACTGCGTGAGATCGGTCAGACTTCGCGCCTGGGACGCTGCGTTTAGCTAGAATCACATGTCGGGCCCGTTCCAATCAGGGCTGGATTCTTCCCTGCTAGATCGGCTACCAGCATTGATCAGGATGCAAGAGCGGGTGGCCGAGGCCTCCTTTGCTCGAAAGAGCGAAGGAAGACCGCCCAAAATGTTCGCCAACGCCTTCTAGCATCACCATATCCTGGCTGGGCTTGGCCCGGCCCGCCCTAACCCCGGTCTTGAACTCCTGCCGCGTCAATCGCGGCTGCATGTCAGAAAGTAACGTCCTATGGCCCGCCTGTTCGAGAGTTATGTGATGGTGGACTGGAGCGCCGCCTCCAAACCCGCCACCGGTGCCGACTCTATCTGGATCGGCGCCCTCACGCCCGACGCGCGCATGAAGCTGAACTTCAAGGCGAGCAATCCGCCGACGCGCGCCAAGGCGCTCGAAGAGCTTACCGACCTGCTCGGCCGCTGCCTCAAGCGGGGCGACCGCGTCCTGCTGGGCGTCGACTTCCCGCTCGGCTTCCCGGCCGGCACGTCCGATGCGCTGAAGCTCAAGGGCGATGCGCCGTGGCGCTCGATCCGCGATTTCCTGCTCAAGGAAATGAAGGACAAGCCGGACAACTCGAACAACCGCTTCTCGCTGGCAGCGCAGATGAACCGCCGCATGTCGGACGGTCCCTTCCCGTTCTGGGGCTGCTCGAAGAAGGACGAGCTCACGACGCTGTCGTTGAAGAAGTCGCGCGAGCACGGCCCGAAGGATGTCACGGAGTATCGCATCTCGGAGACCTTCGCCGCCGAGACACGCAAGGCTCGCCCGCAACCCGTGTGGAAGATCGCCTATGCCGGCGCCGTCGGCGGCCAGACGCTCACCGGCATTCCGGCCATCGAGCGGCTGCGCGAGAAATTCCCGACGCTGAAGCTGTGGCCCTTCGAAATCCCGTTCGCGAAGCTCGACGACGAAGCGCTCGGCGATGCGCGCATCGTGGTGGCCGAGATCTATCCGTCGCTGGTTGCGACCACGGCCAACGCTAACGAGATCAAGGACGAGGCGCAGGTTCGCACGATGGCCGAGTGGTTCGCAGAGCGTGACGCGAACGGAAAGCTTCCGGCACTTTTCGCATCGGAAGCCAAACTCACCGACGCGCAAAAGGCCAAGGTGACGCGAGAGGAAGGCTGGATTCTGGGCCTGTAGCTCAGGATTTTTTCGCTTCACCGGATATCCGGGGTTGAAGAATCGTCCCGAAGGGCGCCCGATCAGGGGAAGAAGTCGCTACAGACGGCTTCAGCCCCGGGGAGAGGCCATGAATAAATCCGATCTGATCAAAACCATCGCTGACGCCAACGCGATCAAGCTCACCGAAGCCACGCGCCTGGTCGACGCCGTGTTCGATACGATCACGGACAACCTGCGCAAGGGCGAACAGGTCGCGATCTCCGGTTTCGGCACATTCGTCACCAAGTCACGCGCCGCGCGCGACGGGCGCAATCCGGCGACCGGCATAACGATCAAGATCCCCGCACGCACTACGGCGGCCTTCAAGCCGGCGGCCGCGATGAAGGACCTGAAGTAGTCGCCTCTATCGACCTAGTGAATCACCGGCGTAGCCTTGCGCTCGGCTTCCGACGGCGGCCCGACGCGCACGCTGCGCGCCGACTTGAGTTCCAGCGCCACGATCTGGCCGAGGCCCGCCAGCACAGTCGCAACCGAGATGCCGATCACAACGCCCCACACGCCAAGATCCGTATCTAGCGCCAACCACCAGCACACGGGCAGCATCACGAACACATAGCTTCCGACATGGATCACCGTCGGTATCCACACCGCGCCCTGCGCCCGCAGCGCCATCGAGCCCACAGCCTGCAGGCCATCAAACATCGTGACGAACGCCACCGCCGCCAGCATCAGCGACAGCTGCGGCACAAGATGCGCGCCAGCCGACGCAATCTCGGACCCGTTGAGCCATGTCACCGCGATCGGATCACGCAACAGGATCAGCGTGATCGCCATGATCAGGCCCAGCGACGTCGAGGCCGCCACGCCGAGCCTTGACGCCTCGCGCACACCGATGACATCGCCACGCCCGTACCGCTCGGCCACGCGCACGCTCGTCGCCGTGCCCATGCCGACATAGATCATGAAGATCACGCCCATCATCTGCACGGTCAGGCCATACACCGTGCCGCTATCAATCGAGACAAGCGTCGCAATCGCGAACGTCATGTTGAACGAGCCCCACTCGGCGATGTTCGCGACGCCCGTGCCGATGCCGACCATGTTCTGGCGTTTGAACTCGCCCGCCGGCGCTTTCGAAGAACTGCGCAGCGCCGGCGTCAGGAACGCCACCGCGATCAGGAAGCAAACCAGCATGAACCAGCGCGATCCCGTCGTCGCCCACACCACGCCGATCGCGCCATGCTCGGGCACAAGGATCAGCCCGAAGACCAGATTGACGCCGACCGCCATCATGTTGATCGCCGTTGCGATGTTCGGCTTGCGCAACGCCTCGAGATAGGACTGGCACGCCAGCCCGCCCATATGCGCGATCGCGCCATAGGCCAGAATGTGCGTGCAGTTGGTCGTCGCCTCGGCGAGCACCGGATCAAACCCGATCAGGTCGAGCAGCGGTCGCGCTATCACGATGCACGCCCCCATCGCGAACAGACCGTAGATCAGCGCCACCGTCATGCCGCGCCGGAAGATGCGCCCCGTGTCATGTCCCTTGCCGGCGCCATTCAGCTCGGCCGTCAGGACCTGCACGCCGATCATCAGGCCCATGCCGAAGCCGAACAGCACGCCGATCGGCAACCAGCCATTCAGCACGTACGGCAACTCACCCGGCGCATAGCGGCCCAGCAGCACCGCATCCGTCAGCGACATCAGCATGAAGGACGCGCGCGAGATCGCAACCGGCACAGCCAGTCGCGTCAGGTCGAGCATGTCCTTGGGCCGCGCCCATGCGGGCAGGCGTGCGGCAGTCATCGGAGGCTCCATGCCGCTTCTGTGAGGCGGTTCTGGCTCTTTGAGCGTTTCGGGGACCGCTTATTCGTCTTCCGGGGACCAGTCGTCAACCGGCCTGAATTTGGCCGCGCCCGGCGTGCGTTCGAACACGGCGCCGATCGGCGATTCCAGCAGCGGTATGATACTCGGGTCGTAATTGGCGATCGTGTTCACGTCATAGATGCCGTGATTGGCCTCGTCGTCCATATAGTCCTGGTCTTCCAGCCCCGACGTAAACCGCCAGCCGCTATCCATGTCGTTGTCCGGCGCCTCGCGGTACATGAAGCCCACCGGCTTGCCCCGCACCGTGATCATGTCCGACGCAAGGCACGCGCCGAGCCCCGTCGCCACCGGACGAATTTCATCCGACCTAAGTTTCAGTTTCTTCGACATGTGTTCAGCCCCACTCCGTCCGGACCTATGTCGCGCCTAGCGCTTGCAGGTCGTGACCGTGCCATCCTTGTCGGTCGAGACAAACGAAGTCGCCGTGATCTGTGGGGTCGAGGTCGATTCCTGGCCGACAATCATCTGGTCTACCATCGGCTGCATCATCGATCCAACCATGGCCGGCGGTATCGTGTTGCCGTTCTGCGAGGCGGTCTGCACTTTCAAGCCCGTGACCACTTCCTTCAGCGACCCGTCGGCGAGGAGTTCCCACGTGCCGTCCAGCGCGCCGGTCATCTTGATCGCCATGCCCGACATGTTGACGTCGATCACCGGCGTTCCTTTGGTGACCCCGTTCGACTGATAGTCGAACATGCCCGACACGTTGATGCCGTCGGCGACAGTCTCGCACGTCCATGTGCCGACGATGAAGTCCGCCGGCCCCTTGGGCGTCGTGGCGCAGGCACCAAGCGCGAGGGCGGCTAGCGTTCCAGCGATCATCCGTTTCATGCGCGAGTCTCCTGCGGTTACCCCGACCCGCCCGGGATAGAACTGCACCGTCGCGAAGTCCACCGCGCGGCCCAGCAGCTGCGGATGCAGCGTTACAGGCACTTGATCCGCGGCGCCAGATTCGCCCCGTTGACGACAGTTAGCGTCCTGCCCCCGTCGGACAACTCCAGCCGGATCGAGCTATCCCCCTCTCCCATGCTGGTCTGAAGATGGCCGTCGACCCGCACTGCGGTATCGCCGTCAGGCAGAGCCCCCGTTACGGCAAGACGGCTGTCTGCAAACACCAGCTCATCTGGCGCGACGGTAACGCGCAATGGCCCGGCTCCCGCTTCGCACTCCGCAACGCTGCCCGCCCACGTGCCGACATATTGCGCCGGTGTTTCCGTCAAGGTCGCCGCAGGAGGCGGCTCATCGCAGGCGGCAAGACCAAGAATGACTAGCGCTGCAAAGGCTCTCATTGCGAACTCCCGTGGCCCGGCACCCTAGGCCACTCTACGAGTCCCGTCAGCACTCCAACGGGATCAGCCGTCGATAAAGCTCGCCAGACCATCCCAAGCCGACACCTTGATCGGCTGCGTCCGCGGATCAATTAGGCCGGCTTCCTCCACGGTGTAAGACATACGCCCGTAATTGCAGACTGCGCAGGTGATAACCATGTTCTCAAGACTGCTGTCACCGCCTCGAGCATGAGGCAGCACATGATCATATTGGATGCTCATGGCTTGAAACATGCGGTGCTGCTCGCTTGCGATATCACTCCATCGCGCGTCCTCAGGATAAGCCGCCGAGATCGCGAGGATGACGTTCTTTGGAATGACCGGACTATCGCAGAAACGACAATGCATGCCGTCACGCGCAAGAATCTGACGTTTGACGGCCGCGCTCGGCATGCGCGGCTTCTTGCGGTCCTGCATTGGCAGACGCGGCGGTTCGAGCACGAGCGGCAGCACGCCGTGGATCGCCGGGTTATGCGGACCCACTACGGTTTGGAACCAACGACCGATCTGCTCGAAATCCGAACCGCGGAAAAGCCGCGCCGCCGCATCGCGTTGTCCAATAAGGTGCAGTCTGACCGCATCGGTGAGCATGTCCGCTGCTACCCAGACCTCAGGGACCGGTTCAAGGTAGCAGCGCCGCATCGAGAAGAGCCTACCGCTTCGCCGCCAGCTTCTCGGCCACCATGAACGCCAGGTCGAGCGCCTGTTCGTTGTTCAGGCGTGGATCGCAGTGCGTGTGATAGCGGTCCTGCAGCTCCAGCGCAGTGATCTCGCGACCGCCGCCCGTGCACTCCGTCACGTCCTGCCCGGTCATCTCGAGGTGGATACCGCCGGCATGCGCGCCTTCGCTCTCCACCACGTCGATGAATTGCGTCACCTCGTCGAGGATGCGCTTGAACGGACGCGTCTTGTAGCCGCCATCGGTCTTCTCGATGTTGCCGTGCATCGGGTCCGACGACCACACGACCTTCGCGCCGCTCTTCTGCACCGCCCGCACCAGCTTCGGCAGGCCGTCAGCAACCTTGTCCGACCCGAACCGCGCGATCAGCGTCAGGCGGCCCGGAATGTTATCCGGGTTCAGAATGTCGATCAGGCGCAGCATGTCGTCCGGCGCCAGGCTCGGCCCGCACTTCATGCCAATGGGATTTTTCACGCCACGGCAGAACTCCACATGCGCGCCGTCCGGTTGCCGCGTGCGGTCGCCGATCCAGATCATGTGCGCCGACGTGTCATAGAACTCGCCCGGACGCGTCGAGTCCTCGCGCGTCATCGCCTGCTCATAGCCGAGCAGAAGCGCCTCGTGGCTGGTGTAGAAATCCGTCTGCGACAGCGCCGGCGTCGTCTCCGGCGTGATCCCGCACGACTCCATGAATTCCATCGCATCCGTAATTCGCGCCGCCATTGCCTTGTAACGGTCTGCCGTGGGGGAGCGCTCCACAAAGCCCAGCATCCAGCGATGGATGTTGTCCAGGCTGGCATAGCCGCCCTGCGCAAACGCGCGCAGCAGGTTCAGCGTCGCCGCCGATTGCAGATACGCCTGCAGCAGGCGCTGCGGATCCGGCGTGCGCGCTTCCGGCGTGAACTCCATGCCGTTGATGTTGTCACCGCGATAGGACGGCAGCGTCACACCATCGATCGTCTCGGTCGGCGCCGAGCGCGGCTTGGCAAACTGCCCCGCGATCCGCCCGACTTTCACGACGGACTTCTTGCCAGCGAATGTCAGCACCACCGCCATCTGCAGGATCAGACGGAACGTGTCGCGGATGTTGTTCGGGTGGAACTCCTTGAAGCTCTCCGCGCAGTCTCCGCCCTGCAGCAGGAAGGCTTTGCCCTCCGCCACTTCACCCAGCCGATGCGTCAGCGTGCGCGCCTCGCCCGCGAACACCAGCGGCGGATAGCTCGACAGCTGTTTCTCTACCGCCGCCAGCTTGCCCATGTCCGGATAATCCGCCGGGATGTGCAGCGCGGGCTTCTTCCGCCACGAGTCCGGGCTCCAGCCCGAAGTCGCACCATGTCCATCCGAAGGGCTCATGCCGCCTGCTCCAATCGTCCCCGGCTTTTCCAGTACATCGCCGAAGCCCGCATCAATCCGGTCGTTCATAACACACGCTCTAAGCTACAATACTAAGCAAGACGTTCCGCAATCTGCACCGCGTTCAGGGCCGCGCCCTTCAGCAGCTGGTCGCCCGAGATGAACAGCGCCAGCGAGTGGCCCGTCGGGTCCGAGATATCCTCGCGGATACGCCCCACCAGCACGTCGTTCTGACCACCGCTCTCGATCGGCATCGGGAAATGGTTCTTCTCACGATCATCCACCACCTTCATGCCCGGCGCCTTGGCCAGCAGCGCCCGCGCCGCATCCACCGACACCTTATCCGCAAACTCCGCCGTGATCGCCATCGAGTGCGCCCGCAGGACCGGCACGCGCACGCACGTCACGCCCACGCGCAGCTCCGGCAGCCCCATGATCTTGCGCAGCTCGGCGACAACCTTCTGCTCTTCGCCATTGTAACCATCCGCCCCGATCGTCGTGTTGTGGCTGAACAGGTTGAACGCATACGGATGCGGCAGAACCTTCGGCGCATACGTCTCGCCCTTGAGATAGGCGCGCGTGGATTCCTCCAGCTCGTCCATCGCCGGCCGGCCAGCGCCCGACGCCGACTGATACGTCGCCGCAATCACGCGCTTCAGCTTGCCCGCCTGGTGCAGCGGCCACAGCGCCATCACCATGATCGCCGCCACGCAGTTCGGGTTGGCATAGATCTTCTGCGTCGGCGTGATCAGGTCGCCATTCACCTCCGGCACCACCAGCGGCACCGACGCATCCATCCGGAACGCCGACGAGTTATCGATGGCATAGGCGCCCGCCTGCACGGCGATGGGCACATACTGTTTCGAGATGTCGGTCTCAGACGCGAACAGCACAACATCGCAGCCGGCGAACGCATCCTCCGTCAGCACCTGCATCTCGACGTCGCGCCCACGGAACTTGAACCGCTTGCCGGCCGAGCGCTCGGACGCAAACGCCTTCAGGGCGCCGGTCGGATAGCTGGACTCCTCCAGGCAGCGCAGCATCTCGGCGCCCACGGCGCCGGTCGCGCCCACCACGGCGACGGTCTTCGTACCAACATCCGCGCGGGAGCCGAGCTCTGCGGTCTGGGATGTCTGCGTCACGGGTAGTCTCCTCTTGAGCCGGGAGACGGGGCGATCTCTGCCCCATCCGGTTTCCGGCGGGGCTGGTCGGCGGGCTTTTGGCTAGTTCGTAAAAGCCAAGCGCGCCATCAGCCCCGCGGGGGTAATGGTTTTCCAGTAGCGCTTGAAAAACGAACGGTTCATGGGGCGCAGCTTCTACGCAAAGTCCCCCCTCCGGTCAACTCTTGCTCGCCTGCCGCGCTCAAACCCCTCCCCCCGCACGACTTTGCCCTCTGTCCGGACCGCCCGGCGGATCGCTTCAGATGGAGTCACTCTCGGGCTTGTCCCGAGAGTCCTGGTTGTCGCCAGTGTGGAACTCCCCGAGTTCTCGCGCCCACCCAACCGAGATTCTCGGCACAAGGCCGAGAATGACACCGTGAGTTACGCCCCCGTTTGTTGGAAGGCGGGTGTGCAAATTCGGCGGATAGAGAAAATTCTTCCGCAACACTCTCAACCACTTGCCCGCAAAAATAGGCGGAAAACCCCACCGCAAACCTGCCGGGCTCGCGGCGCGCCTCCAATGGCGCCCATGAAACGTCGGAGCTTCCCTCTGTGGCTGCTGCGAGACGTCCCCGCCCTGATGGGAGTCATGCTCAGCTTCTGGACGCTGATCATCTTCGCGATGACCAGCGCGCGGAAAGCTGCGACCGCGTCCCAGGCCAGCCAGAGCATCCGCGACCGCTTCGCGCTCCTGCTCGCGCTCGCCGAAGCCCGCCTTGACTACGCGCTCTGGCGACAAGCCTATCGCCGCATCGGCTGGCATCCGCGCGGCGTCACCCTGGAAGTCTTCTCGCCCTCAACAGACTGGTCGTACACGCAGAAACGCCTGCGCGACTTCGCGCATGCCTTCCGCAACATGAACGCGATCGTCGACTCGTATGTCGCCCACATCCGCGAACGCTTCGGCATCAGCCAGCGCGAGCTACTGAAAGCTGGCGCTGGCCCCCTCCATCACGCTGCTTCGCAGCACGCCACCTCCCCCGGCTTCGCCGGTGGAGGCAACAGGCGCCGGCGCCTTGCCTCCCTCGCCGCCAGGCGGGGGAGGTGGATCGCGACGTCTTCGTCGCGAGACGGTGGGGGCAGCCTCAGCTGTCGCGGACCGCCCCTCAATCAAAATCGCAAACCACCCACCTCGCAGGCCCCACCTGCGAGATCGCACCGCCATGCCCGCACACAGGGTGACGCCTCCGCCTCAACCCGCTACACCAGCACCAAACACCGGAGCCTTACCATGAAGCACCTCGTCCTCGCCCTTGGCGCCGCCCTCATGGCCGCGTGCTCCACCCTGCCGCTCGAAGCCTCCGCCCAGTCTGATCCGAAGGGGCCGGCCTTCAAAGCCGAAGGCAAGACGCTCCGTCAGGTCTACGAATACCTCCACGCCAATCCGGAACTGTCCTTCCAGGAGAAGAACTCCTCCGCCATCCTCGCCGCCGAGATGAAGCGCCTCGGCTTCACCGTCACCACCGGGGTCGGCGACGCCTGGACGAAGGCGCGCGCGCAGAAGGAGTACGGCAAGATCCAGGACGGCGTCGGCGGCTATGGCGTCGTCGCCGTGCTGAAGAATGGCGATGGCCCTACCATCATGATCCGCGCCGACATGGATGCGCTGCCGCTCACCGAGAAGACTGGCCTGCCCTACGCCTCGAAACTGCGCGATACCTCCTGGAGCGGCGAGACTACCGGCGTGATGCACGCCTGCGGCCACGACATCCACATGACGACCTGGATCGGCACGGCCCGCGAATTGGTCGCGCGCAAGGCCGACTGGAAAGGCACGCTGGTGATGATCGCGCAGCCCGCCGAAGAGATCGGCCTCGGCGCGCTCGCCATGCTGGAAGACGGACTATTCACCCGCTTCCCCAAGCCCGACAAGGTCATCGCCCTGCACGATCACGCCGCCTTGCCCGCCGGCGAACTCGGCATCGGCTCCGGCTATGTGATGGCCAACGTCGATAGCGTCGATCTCAAGATCAACGGCGTCGGCGGCCACGGCGCCTATCCGCAGGATACGAAAGACCCGATCGTCATCGGCGCCCGCATCGTCAGTACTCTGCAGACGCTGGTCTCGCGCGAAATCCCGTCAGGCGAGCCCGCCGTCGTCACGGTCGGCGCCTTCAATGGCGGCTTCAAGCACAACATCATCCCCGACGATGTCGAGATGCAACTCACCGTCCGCTCCTTTGCGGATGCGACGCGCGACAAGCTGCTGAAAGGCATCGAACGCATCGCCCGCGCCGAAGCCCAGGCCGCAGGCCTCGATCCGCAAGCCGGCATCTCGCTGCGCGTGAAGGACGATTTCACGCCGTCGCTCTACAATGACCCCGCCCTGGTCACGCGCCTCTCCAACGTGCTCCAGAAAATCTTCCCGGCGCCGTCGCTGCATCCCGCGACCCCCAGCATGGGGGGCGAAGACTTCGCCCGCTATGGCCGCACCGCCGACAAGATCCCTGTGATGCTTCTCTGGCTCGGGGCCGTGAAGCGCGACGCCTACGATGCAGCGCAAAAGCCAGGCGCCAAAGGCCTCCCCGCACTTCACTCGTCCGAGTTCGCGCCCGATCCGGACCCGACGTTGGCAGCCGGCGTCAAGGCGATGACGGCAGCGGCGATTGATCTGTTGAAGTAGGTCAGGCGCCTGGCCCACCGACGGTCCTTGTCCAGAACGACCAGGCCAAAACGGCGCGCTCACCCGGAGAGGCGGCTTCACGCTCTTCAGCGGTTGTCACGCGGTGACCAAATGTCCGCCAGCAGATGTAGTTGCCGACAAGAATGCCAACGGGAATCGCACCACCGATCCCGGCGATAAGCAAACGATGCAGCGGAAAGAAATAGCCGAGGACCATCGGTCCAATGAAGAAGACGGGAACCGCAACGCGCCAGATCGGGAACTGATCCAGATAGCTCCAGAAAAACGAGCGATCCATAGCGCCCTCCAGCGCAGCAGAAACGCGCAACCTACTCCGGGCTCTTCCCCACCACGGCCTTTGTCTGCTTCTTCTCTTCTCGGAACCGCAGGAAGGCAAAGATCGCAGACCCGATACCGGCCAGCGCCGCAAGGACTGCAAACAGGGGCTGCACGCCCTTCGCCCACGACACGAGCGCATCGAGCTGCTCGACCTCAACCGCGATCACATCGCGATAGGCGTCCAGCGGTTCCGCATCGAGTGATCCTGTCGCGTAGCCGAAGATCTCGAGCATAAGCGTATGCTCGCCAGTCTCGGTCGGCGTAACGCGCCATTGCCAGCGGTTCACGGTGCGGCCGGACAGGCGCTGCCGCTCCACCGTCTGAGA
>JBBATZ010000014.1:0-70752 GCA_040398425.1 Hyphomonadaceae bacterium | reverse complement strand
GCGACCTTCGGGAATCCCCTTTCGATTCCTATTTCAGGCATGCCGCTCTAGCCGCTGCAATGGGCGATGTAGTCGACCGTCGGCGCAATGCCGGCGCGCCAGCTGCGCACGATGCCGTCCTGGATTTCGTAGACGAACTTCGCCGCGCCTTGGGCAATGCTGAGATCGGTGATCTCGGGCTCAAGATCGTTCACGCTCACACGGAGCGCGTCGCCGAATTGCGTACGGATGGCGGAGGCCTGCGTGCCGACGCCAAAGCCCTCAGGCGAGCGGACAATCTCGGTGATCACATCGACGCGCCCGATCACCCCGCCTTCTGCCAGAAAGCTGACGCCGCGCACCGGCTGCACGGCAAAGAGTTCGGCGCAGGCCTCGGGCGCCTGGGCTGCGCCTGCGAGCGCCTCATAGCCCTCCAGCTTCACCGGAAAGACCTTCATCGCCTCCGCTGCCGGCATCCCGAACCTGACGCCGCAATAGCCCTCAACGGTGACTTCGCCACAGCGTGAAAGCGCCGCTCGCTCGGCGTCTTCGGCTTCATCGGGCGTGAAGTTGGATGTGTCGACCGCGTCGGCAGGCCCCGGCGCGGGCCTGCTGCACCCGCCGATCAGCAGGACGGCGAAGACCACTCCCGTGATGCCCTTCCGGATCATTTGCGCATCAGAAGGGTTCAAAACAGTCGTAATTGCGCTGACGGATGATCAGCCCGTCCTCGTACTCGATCACCTGGCAGATGCGCGCCCGCACCGCCTCCCCCACCCGCACCGTCCCCACCGGCGTCCGCGGATAGCCCGTCCATGTGTATTCAAGCACGACCCGGTCGCCCAGCTCGGTCACGGTATGGATATCATAGATCTGGCGTTCCATCAGCTTCGAGCCGCGCTCGGCCCCTTGCAGGATGGCGTCGAGATCGCGCGCAGCGCCATGCGGCACAAGCCTGTTCGGGAACTCGTGCTGGATCGCGTCGGGATGGTAGAACGCCGCCAGGTCCTCCCCCACGGCCCCGCCCTCTACAGCGGCGATATACGCGCGGACCTTACGCTCAAGAGACATCGCGACCTCCACGTCCTGAATGCAGACTAGAGCATCATCCGGGTTCCGCAGGCAATCGATCTCGGCCGGCGTAAGCCTCCACCGCTGCAACATGCGTGGCGATCGACCTTGCATCGAGGAACGACCCGGTGAACGAATTCTTCGCCAGCTGCACAATCTCGCCGCGCGTCAGGCCCACCGCCTGCGCCGTGCGGAGGTAATTGTCGCCGATATAGCCGCCGAAATAGGCCGGGTCGTCCGAGTTGCAGGTCGCCTTCAATCCCAGATCCAGCATCAGCTTCATCGGATGATCCTTGAGGTCGCGCACGACGCACAGCTTCAGGTTCGACAGCGGACACACCGTCAGCGTCATTCCCTCGCGCACCAGTCTCTGCGTCAGGGCTGCATCCTCCAGCGCACGATTGCCATGATCGATGCGATCGACCTGCAGCACATCCAGCGCCTCGTAAACGTACTCGGGCGGCCCTTCCTCACCAGCATGCGCGACGATCTTCAGCCCGCGTTCCTTCGCCGCCTTGAACACGCGCGCAAATTTCGACGGCGGGTGACCCTTCTCGGAACTATCAAGCCCGACGCCCGCAATACGATCGAGATACGGCTCAGCTGCCTTCAGTGTCTTGAACGACGACTCCTCATCGAGATGGCGCAGGAAGCACATGATCAGCTTCGACGTGATCCCGTGCCTTGTCTCGGCGTCGCGCATGCCCTGCAAAAGGCCCTCGATTGCGACCGAGAATGGCAAGCCGCGATCGGTATGCGTTTCCGGATCGAAGAAGATCTCGGCATGAACGCCGCCATCGGCATGGAGACGCTTGAAGTACGCGTTCGCCAGCGCCTGGAAATCCTGCTCCGTCTGCAGGACGTTCGCGGCCTGATAATAGATGTCGAGAAAATCCTGCAGGTTCGAGAACGCATAAGCCGCCCGCACCTCGTCCACCGACTTGAACGGGATGGCGACCTTGTTGCGCTGGCCCAGCGCGAACATTAGCTCGGGCTCAAGCGAGCCTTCGATGTGCAGGTGAAGTTCCGCCTTGGGCAGTCCGCGAATGAAGCCCGCAAGATCTTGTGTCATCGGCTCCATCGCCTCGACTACACCACCGGCTGCGGGCGATCGCGTACCCACACCGACAACAGCCACTTCTCGCCCCGCGTCGGCGGCGATCCTGCGTGCAGTGTCTGCGGGTCGACCGCGCCATCGGGGCGCACATTGTCGAATGTCAGCAGCTCGCCCGGCCGTCCGCGAATCTTGCGGTTGAGCTCCACGAAATGCGTCTCGCCGCCGTCGAACCCGTCATTGAGATAGACAAGCGCCGTCGCCACGCGCTGACCCTGCGTGCGGATCACGGGCCCGAAATTGACGTTGCCCGGATCAAGGAAATCGTAGTGCGGCGCGTAGGACTGTCCGACCGCATAATGCAGTACGTTCGGCGGCTCCTGCCAGCGGATGGCGCGGCCGATCGCCGACGCGATCCGCGCGCGCGTCATCTGGATCACCAGGTCGGAATCGGCGAGACGGAAGCCGGCGCCGGTGTTGGAGCGCATGGCGTCGACCCGCCGTCCACCTTGCTCCGCATCGTGGACACGCGCCGCCGAAAGCTTGGGCTGCGTGCGCGCAATCCAGTGATCGCAGAAGGAGCGCGGGAGCAGACCTTCGAGCGTAGCGATGTGCGGCGTCTCGGAGACCGTGCGCGGACGTGGCGCATTCGCGAAGTCCTGCAGCCCGCGCACCGAGAACAAGCCGGCCGCATCCAGCACATTGATCTGGGCCAGCGCGCTTGTGCTGCGCCGCTCGGCCGAACGCGCGAGGGCGACATAGGCCGCTTCCCAGTTGGGTTCGCCGATCAGTCCGCTCGCCACGATCGAGGCCATGTGCGCCAACGCGTCTGCCGAGCCGCCCTCGGCGGCGCGCGTGATCAGCATCATGCCCTGATCGGGTTCCAGCGGCGCTGCGTGGCCCGTCATCAGCCGCAAGCCCAGCGCTACCTGCGCGGTGAGATGGCCGCCCTGGGCGGCGCGCGTCAGATACTGGAAGGCCTGCGCGTGTTTGCCCGCGCGGTCGAGTTCAAGCGAAGCGCGTGCGGCGGCGTTTACATCTCCCGCTTCGGCGCGGGCGATCAGGGTGGCGAGGTCTGGCGTTCCGGATTGCGTTGTCATGACCCGTTTCTAGCGTCTGGTCCGTCGCTGCGTAAGCCCTCTCTGCCGCTAACGGCGCCATGCCGTTGCGGCGTTTACCAAGCCATCCATGCTGGCGGGCGAAGCGCCGCACCCGGAGGCCTCCGGATGAGCCCACTGTGCGGGACTATTCGATGAGACCCTATTCGCCCGCGCTACTGACGGCCATTGCGCTTCTTGCCGGATGCGCAAGTCCGGCGCCTGTTGCAACGGCGACCCAGGAAATCGCGTTCATCGGCGGCGGCTGGGAGCAGCATGACGCAGGCGACGCAGACTTCCTGCGCCTCTTGCGTGACCGGGAACATCCCGGCGGCTTCGTCGGGGATCAGTCAAGAACTCGCATTGACGAGCCCTACTTGCACAAGCCGTTGGACGTTCGCTCCCAGCGGAACGAATGCGGAGTTGGCAAGCACGACAGGACATGCCGATTCGTGCACCACGTTTACGGCAGCGCCCGATCTAGCACCGGAAGACCGCATGGTTCCCCCACGCGCAGGCGCGGCCTTCTTCTGGGAGAGGCCGGGCCAGCTCCATTTGAAGGGGCTGCGCGAAGACGACATGCTTCGTATCCGCCGCCATCCCGCCATGAGCAGCGACGCGCGATACGGGACCACCCCTAAAGTCTATTTCGAGGGTCGCCTGTCCGGCTGCAATTGATCGGTTCGCCGAATTGAAGAGGGCGACAGGCGCTGACCATGCAAATTTCATCGATCGGCTTGCCGCGATCCTAACCACCTTTAGCTACGCTCCGGTCTCCAAAGTCCGGACTTCGCCCATGTCCAACCCCTCCGGTCTGATCGCGCTCGTCGGCGATGCGCCACACGCATGGACGATGGTCAACGCGCTGCGTCGCCGCTTCGGCGACTTCCCCGTCATCATCGAACAGGGTGAACCCGCCTCCGTCTTCTGGGCGCGCCGGAAAAAGAAGCTCGGGGCCGCAGCCGTGTATTCGATGAAGGCCGCGCAACTCGCCGCGAAAATCACAAAGCCCCTGTCGCGCCGCCGCCTCGCGGAACTTCGCGCCCAATGCGACGCGACGCCGGTGACAGGCGCATCGCGCATCGAGGTCGCCAGTCTCAACTCCGATGAAGCGATTGCAGCGATCCGCGCGCTGAAACCCCGCGCCGTCTTCGTCGCTTCCACCGGCCTGCTGCGCGCGCCTCTGCTGGAAGCGTGCGGATGCCCGGTGGTGAATTACCATTCCGGGGTGAACCCCGCCTATCGTGGCATCAATGGCGGCTATTTTGCGCTGGCCAATGGCGAGCCCAAGCATTTCGGCGTCACGCTGCATCTGGTCGATCTTGGCGTCGATACCGGCGCGATCCTGGCCACCAACCGCATTGCGGTCGCCGCTAATGATAACCTGCAGACCTACATGACGCTGATGGCGGCCAAATCGCAGGAGGTCGTGACCGACACGATGGCCCGGGTGCTCGCCGGCGAGGCAAAGCCCCTTCCGCCCAGCACCCTGCCCTCGCACCAGTATTACGCGCCGACGCTCGGCCAGTACCTCGCCGCCGGGATCAAGCGCGGCGTCTGGTGAACGCCTCGCCTCAGGCGCGCCGCTGAACCTCGACCACGTACGATTCCAGCGTGGTCGTCTCGCCGCTGTTGGAGAGCTGGCCGCTCAGCACGATTGGCTGATCGCCCGATCAGCTTGTCCGTGGCCGACAGCGTCAGAAGTTTTCCCGGCGCGAACAGCTCCCATGTCGATCCCGTCTAGTGCAACAGCAAATCGGCATCCTTCACATAGGCGATCCAGCCCTCGCGTGGGTTGACCTGCTCCCACGCTCCGTCTCGGTAGTAGCCCAAGGACCAGTCGGTGAAGCTCGACCAGCTAGCGCCCGACTTGCCTGATGGCACGATATAAACCGCACCATCGGTGGGCGAGCCAGGCTCGGCAGTCGTGCTTGCCGACACGACGGCCAACTGCACCACGGCATCCAGCCGGCGGAGTGTTTCATTGAAGGTGGTGTGCTTCTGGGCCGGCCCAACAGCGAGGTAGGGAAACACAAGGCTGCTTGTGTTGCTCATCCCCACAGTATCGCCCCGGTCCGAAAGGTGTTGGATCGAAAGAACGGAAATCGGCCTGGCTTTTCCGCTAACGCTCTGATCGGGAAGAGGTTCACAAAAAAGACAGGGGTGCAGATTCGGCGGATAACCCGGCCAGCGAACCACGCTATGCTGTAGCCTCTCGCGTCTCTCGCGAGCCAGATGATGGGGTGTGTCCATGTCGAAGCCGGGCGGCCAGTTCAGCCTCCGCAGCCGCATCATGAGCTTTCGCTATGCCCTTGAGGGCCTGCGCTTGGCACTCGTCACGCAGCACAATTTCCGCATTCATCTGGTTGCAGCGATGTCGGCAATCGGGCTTGGCCTGCTCTGGCAGATTTCTGCCGATGACTGGCGCTGGCTCGTGGTCGCCATCGCCATCGTGCTGGCCGCCGAGTTGATCAACACCTCGTTCGAGCACCTGTGCGACCTGGTGCAGCCGGAACTCCATGCCTCGGTCAGGGCGGCGAAAGACGTGGCGGCCGGCGCCGTGCTCACCGTTTCGCTCGCCGCCGCTATAATCGGCATCATGGTCTTCTGGCCCTATATGGCGCTCGCGTTGACCCAGGCCTTGCATTGACGCAGCGTTAGCGCGCAAATCTCCCGCCAAAGAGGAGATGTCATGGCCATCCGCACGCGCGTTACCGACCTGCTTGGCATCGAGAAGCCGATCATCCAGGCGGCCATGGGCTGGATCGCGCGGGCGCAACTGTCGTCAGCCTTCTCCAATGCAGGCGGCCTCGGCATCATTGAGACGTCTTCGGGCGAACTCGACGCGGTGAAGGCCGAGATCGTCAAGATGCGCGAACTCACCGACAAGCCCTTCGGCGTCAACATCGCCCAGGCCTTCGTCCGCGATCCAGGCATCGTCCAGTGGGTGATTGACCAGGGCGTCAGGTGCGTCACCACCTCCGCCGGCGACCCCATGAAGTTCACCACCACTCTGAAGACAGCGGGCCTGACCGTCTTTCACGTCGTGCCCAATCTTGCTGGCGCCTTGCGGGCCGTCGAAGCTGGAGTGGATGGGCTGATTGTGGAGGGTGGTGAAGGTGGAGGCTTCAAGAACCCTAAGGATGTCGCATCCATGGTGCTCATCCCGCTTGTGTGCGAGCGCGTGAATGTGCCCGTGGTCGCTGCCGGCGGCATCATGGACGGTCGGTCGATGGCGGCGGCGTTTGCGTTGGGGGCGGAGGGGGTGCTGATGGGGACGCGGATTCTGTCTTCTGCCGAGAGCCCCGTGCACCAGAACTGGAAGGACGCGATCGTCAACGCCGAGGCGACCGACACGGTTTTTCTCAATCGCAAGGGGCCAGGCCCTGCCCTCCGCGCGCTGCGGACCGAGCGGACAACCCGGCTGGAGGCCGATGGCTCGCCCAACATCTTCGGGGAGTTCGCCCGGACCCAGGACGTCTATTTTGGCGGCGACCTCGAGGCGGGAATCGCCCTCACGGGACAGGTCGCCGGACGCATCACCGGGGTAAAGCCTGTCCGCCAGATCCTCGATGAAACCATGGCCGAATTCGCGGAAACGCTGGCGCGCCTGAACAAGCTTGGTTGACCGCCGCGCTGTGGCTTCGTTGAAAACGAGCGTAAGCTTACCGTAAATCAGGCAACTGCAAGATTGCTCACATAGCGAACTTGCAGCGACTCCAGGCCCGGCGACTTGTCCCGATCCGGTAGCGTGCGCTGGCTGGCGGCCGCCAACGCGGCCAGCACCCTCGCCTGCGCGACATCGGAAAGCTTCCCGGCCGACATCCGTCTCGACTGACCTGAACCGGTTCACCCGGGAACCAGAAACGCTCCGGGCCCTCAAGCTTGGGGCGTTTCTGTATCCGGTCGGGGGTCAGGCCGTCGGCCATTCCTTCATGATCGTCGCAAGGTCGAAGTAATCACGCCATAGCGTAATCTTGCCGTCGTGAACCTCGAACACGCCCGTGACCGGCAGTTCGACCCAGCCCTTCGGCAATAGGTGACGATCAAGCCTTTCGAGGAAGACGACAGGGCCGACCACGGCTTCGTGGCGCACCAGAAACTCATTCTTCAGGGTGGGCCCGAAGAAGGGCTCCAGCACGGCGCGAACGCCTGCCGGCCCCTCAACCGTGGACATGGGTATGTTGGTGTATTCGCAGGTGTCTGACACCATGGCGAGGCCGGCATCGTAGTCCTTGGCCATCATCGCGCGCAGGAAGGCGAGGACGGTATCTATTGGTGAAAAGGTGTCTGTGGCCATGCGAGGCGCTCCCGGGTTGAGGTCTGGAGCGTTACTCCAATGGCTTGAGGCGCCCGGCAATTACCTCACAGGTCGTCATCCTGGCGCGCGAGCGCTGTTCACCCTGTTGTCTGGGCAAGGCGGGGCGCGCTAGAAGCCAGACCATGCAAACCGCCCGCACCCTGTACGACAAGATCTGGGACTCTCACATCGTCTCGACCGACCCCGCGTCGGGCGAGAGCTTCCTCTATATCGACCTTCACCTCATCCATGAGGTCACAACGCCCCAGGCTTTTGCCGGCCTGAAGGTCAATGGCCGAAAAGTGCGCCGCCCCGACCTCACCCTCGCCGTCGCCGACCACAACACCCCGACCGAGGGCCAGGCGCTGGGCATGGCCGGCGTCAAGGACGCGGAAGCCCGCGAACAGCTGGAGACGCTCGCCCGCAACGTGGCCGAGCATGGCATCCAGTTCTTCCCGATGGGCGACATTCGCAATGGCATCGTCCACGTCGTAGGCCCCGAACAGGGCCGCACGCAACCGGGCCTCACCATTGTCTGCGGCGACAGCCATACCTCGACGCATGGCGCGTTCGGCGCCCTCGCCCACGGCATCGGCACCAGCGAAGTCGAACACGTGCTGGCCACGCAAACCCTGCGCACGCGCAAGATGAAGAACATGGCTGTCCGCGTCGAAGGCGAGTTCCGCCCCGGCGTCGGCGCCAAGGATCTGGCGCTGCACCTCATCGCCATCATCGGCACCAATGGCGGTGCAGGCAGCGTGATCGAGTACTCCGGCTCGGCCATGCGGTCGATGTCGATGGAAGGCCGCATGACGCTGTGCAACCTGTCGATCGAAGGCGGCGCGCGCGCCGGGCTTGTTGCGCCCGACGAGAAGACGTTCGCCTATATGATGGGCCGCCCGGCTGTACCGAAAGGTGGACAGTGGGAGACCGCTGTCCAACACTGGAAGACGTTGTTCTCGGATGAGGGCGCGCACTGGGACGACGTCATCAACATCGCCGCCGAGGACGTCGCCCCGACCATCACATGGGGCACCAGCCCGGAACAGGCCGCGCCGATTACCGCCTCGGCTCCCGTGCCATCGCAGATCGCCGACCGCGTGAAGCGCAACGCCGCCGAACGCGCGCTTGCCTATATGGGCCTCGAGCCGGGACAGAAACTCGAAGGCCTCAAGATCGACCGCGTCTTCATAGGTTCGTGCACCAATTCGCGCATCGAAGATCTGCGCGCCGCTGCCGACATCGCGAAGGGCGGGAAAGTCGCCGCCGGTGTACGCGCCATGGTCGTGCCCGGCTCCGGGCTCATCCGCGCTCAGGCCGAGGAAGAAGGTCTCGACCAGATCTTTCTCGATGCCGGTTTCGAATGGCGCGAGCCCGGCTGCTCCATGTGCCTCGGCATGAACCCTGACATTCTATCCCCCGGCGAGCGTTGCGCCTCGACCTCGAACCGCAATTTCGAGGGCCGGCAAGGTCGCGGCGGCCGCACGCACCTGATGAGCCCGGTGCTCGCCGCGAAGGCCGCGATCGCAGGCGTGATTACAGGCACTTAGTCGCACGCCAACGCTCGAGTTGACCGCCGCCGTCTCGCGCTGCTCTAAGTCGAACTCGGGTGGAGTAACGGGCGGTACGCGAACATGAAGCTGGCTTTGAAAATCCTCGGCGGGACCGCGCTGGTGATCGCCGTCCTTGTCGGCGTCCTGCTGTGGCGCACATCGCAGTTCGGCCCAAAGACTGACACGCAAGCCGAGATCGCTCTCCCCACTCCACCAGCGGTCGATGTCGCGGCTGCAGCCGAGATGCTCGGCGCGGCGATCCGCATCCAGACCGTCACCTATGCGTCCGGGGATCCCAAGCCCGGCGCCGATCAGCCCTGGATCGATCTCGAAGCCGCGCTGAAGGCGCGCTACCCGACTGTCTTCGCAAGAATGACGGTGGAGAAAATCCTCACGCACGCCATGCTGATGACGTGGACCGGGACCGATGCGTCCATGCCGCCGGTGATCCTGATGGCGCACCAGGACGTCGTGCCCGTTAACCCGGGCACCGATGTCGACTGGACTCACGGCCCCTTCGGCGGCGTTGTTGCTGATGGCTATATCTGGGGTCGCGGCGCGATGGACGACAAGGGCTCGCTGATCGCGATCCTTGAAGCCGGCGAAGCGCTCGCAAAATCAAACTGGACACCCAAGCGCACCATCATCTTCGCCTTCGGCCACGATGAGGAAGTCTCCGGCGCGGGCGCGCGCGAAATCTACGCTCTGCTGAAATCGCGCAATGTCACGCCTGCCATGGTGCTCGATGAAGGCTATGCCGTCCTCGACAACTACCCGCTCACGAACAAGCCCGCCGCCCTCATCGGTGTAGCTGAGAAGGGCTACATCTCGCTCCAGATCACCGCGACCACGGAAGGCGGCCACTCGTCGCGTCCGCCGCGCGAGAGCGGCGCCGTCCGCATCGCCCGCGCCTTGGTGGCGCTCGAAGGAAACCAGATGCCGGCCGATCTG
This sequence comes from Hyphomonadaceae bacterium, assembly GCA_040398425.1. Lineage (GTDB taxonomy): Bacteria > Pseudomonadota > Alphaproteobacteria > Caulobacterales > Hyphomonadaceae > UBA7672. The sequence goes on along the minus strand of JBBATZ010000014.1, from coordinate 60,747 downwards.
TCGGCACAGCCCTTCAACCAGATGATCGAAGCCGTCGCGGCTGATCTTCCGTTCGTTACGCGCCTCGCTTTCGCCAACCAGTGGCTGCTCGGCTCGGTCATCAAGGACCAGGTCAGCGGCGATGCTTCGGCCAACGCCATCGTCCGCACCACAACAGCGCCCACGATGATGACCGGCTCGATCAAGGACAACGTGTTGCCCCAGCGGGCCAGCGCCGTTGTGAACTTCCGCATCCATCCCAACGACACCGTCGCGTCCGTCACGCGGCACGTAAAAGACGTCACCTCACACATCGAAGGGCTGACCATTGCGCAGTACGAAAACGGCATCGGCTCCGAGCCGTCGCCCGTCTCGTCAATGGACAGCGAGGCCTATCGCGTTCTCGAAGCTGTCGCGCGCGCAACCGGCGGCGGCCAGGTTCCGGTCGCGCCAGCCCTCGTCATCGGCGCCACAGATGCGCGCTATGCCTCGGCGATCAGCAAGGATGCGATCTACCGCTTCGCTCCGGCGATCTACGACGATGCCGATCTCAACGGGTTCCACGGCACAGACGAACGTCTCTCCGTCGAAAATCTCGGCCGCATGATCAAGGGCTACGCCCAGATCATGATGGCCATGGGCTCCTGAGCCGCGCGCAAACAAAGCGATCCGATTGCAGAACGCGTGAATTGGACCGGTACGCACATCATACCGGGATCGCAACGCGATCCATTCGTTAACACTTCTCGCATTCCCGCGGGGCGCATGCGGCGGATTGCACCCGGTGGTTGAAACTGCCATGATCTCGCCCAGTTTCGAAGGCTTCTGCAGGGCGCGGGGCGGCAGCCGGGATCGTAATGAAAACACTGCTTCTTACCGTTGTCCTGGTCTTCGCTGCTGCAGCGATCTTTCTGGGACCGCCTCTCCGTTCGGCGTTTGCCGCGACTGAGGTGGACATCACGCTCGGCCGTGCGCCGATGCACCCAACGCAGGCCGCACTCAATTTCATGCTGGACGAGCCTGGCGATGCTGCGCTCACGGCAAAGAAGAAGACCAAACTCTGGGCCACCTACTATCACATGCCGACTGTACGCCCCTCCTGGACGAGCGTCGCGGCCAAGCCACTGATTGACCGGAACGGCAACGCCGTCTCCCCGCCGCTCGCCATCAAGGACTGGTGCGACGCCGCGATGCAGGGCTCGATCTGGGTGGACAACGGCAAGGATGCGCCGACTGCCTATATGTATGTCGACAGCGGCGGTCCCGAACAGGTCGCATGTGACCGCTATTTCGGCGACCTCTCCGGCGGTATCAAATCGGCGACGCGCCGCGCGCGCTTCCAGCCCTTCCATCATCCCAAGGCATGCGACGTCCGCAACATTCCGCTGATGGCGTTCCGCACAATCGCAGTCGACCGTGATCGCGTGAAGATGGGCACCGTCTACTACGTGCCGAAACTGCGCGGGAAGACATTCTGGAGCGATGGGGAGCTCTTCACGCACGATGGCTATCTGATCGCCAGCGACACCGGCGGCGCCATCGAGGGCAACCACATCGACATGTTCGTGGATGACGCCGACGTCGATCCCTTCCCCGATCTGGTCTTCTCGAAATCAAGCAGGACGTTCGAGGCCTATGTCGTCGACAAGACGAATCCGGCCGTTCTCGCCCTGCACGACGCCGCCGAAGAAATCTGCAAGGATTCAGATCGTCCGGGCCGCAAACGGAAGAAGCCGGCCAGCACGATCTAGCTGCCGCTAACACTATCGTAACGGCTCTGGCGCTTTCGCTGTCATCATGCAGGACCTGTCCGACATACTCGGCCTCAAGCGGGACCCCGTCGCCAGCGGGCGCCCGACGCCTGCGCCTGTTGCCACGCCGCAAGCGGAGCTGATCGCCGAACCGATCCCCGATCCGAGCACCGTCAGCCCGCGTCACTTGCGCCGCTTCAGCCTCGCCGTCGTGTTCTCTCTCGCGGCCTGCGCCACCGCATCAGCGCCCGGCCTGTCGAACGGTCCGACGATCCAGCCAACGCTGTCCCCCAACGAACGCGCCCTCACCTTTTCGCTGGAGGCGCCCGGCAAAGGCGCAACAGGCCCCAACCTCCGCCTGTGGGCGACGCACTATCACACGCCGGAAATCACACCTGCCGCCGCCGCCGTCTCAGCCGCTTTCCCGCTGGTCGGCCGCGACGGATCACCGATTTCAGCGCCGCTGGCGCATCGCGACTGGTGCGAGGCGGCGCTGCAGGGCTCGGTATCCGTGCGCACGGGAAGCACCAGCACGGCCTATGTCTTCGTTGACGCGAACGGACCGGATCAGGCCGATTGCGACCAGTGGCTCGGCAGCCTCACCGACGGCGTCAAGAACGCCACGCGCCGCGCACGCTTCATGAAGGTGAACCACCCGCTCGGCTGTGGCGTACGCAACCATCCGCTCGTCCCGTTCCGCACCATCGCCGTCGACCCGACCATCATCCCGCTCGAAAGCGTGGTGTTCGTGCCCGAACTCCGCGGCCGCGCCTTCACCTTCAACGGACGCGACTTCGTACATGACGGCTACCTGTTCGCCGGCGACCGCGGCGGCGCCATCAAGGGGCGCCACATCGACGTGTTCATGAACGAGGCGTCCTCGAACGCACTCGAAGACCTGTTCGCCTCCACCGATGCGCGCACCTTCAAGGCGCACATTGTCGAGGCCGCCGACCCCGCCGCGGAGGCGATCCGCGAGACCCAGTCTGCCCCCTGCGGCGCGAACTGAGGCGCGCGAGCTGAGCACGTTCACGCCGGCTTGACCTTCGCCCGCGCTGGACAAGCTTTCTCCTGAGGGGTCAGTGTGGCCCAAAACAAGATCCGGGAGAGACACATGAAACGCTCACATTTGGCCGGGGGCGTAGCCCTGGCCTCCGCCCTACTGGTGTCTGGCTGTCTGTGGGGCGGCGATTATCAGGGCCGCGCACCGCAGATCCCGGTCGCCCCCACCCTTGCGGCAGATCTCAAGCCGCAGGTTCCGAACCCGCCTGCCCCAGCACCAGTCGCATCGGCAACACCCGCAACTGCTGCTGCCGCTTCTCCGCGCACGGACTATTCCGTCGCCGCCAGCTGGCTGTGCAAGCCAGGCATCACGAGCAACGCCTGCGACGTGAACCTCGACGCTACCATCGTGAAAGCCGACGGATCGACGACGATCGAAAAGTTCACGCCCAATCCCAACGCCCCGATCGACTGCTTTTACGTTTACCCCACCGTCTCGCTCGACCCCTTCACCCAGTCCGATCTCGTCCCCGGCCCTGAAGAACTCAACGTGGTGAAGGCGCAGTTCGCTCGCCTCGGCAGCCAGTGCCGCCTGTTCGCGCCGATGTACCGCCAGTTCTCGCTCGGGGCCCTGCGCGCACGCATGTCCGGCGCCGGCGCCGTGCCGACGCGTGGCACGCCGGCTGACGCCAACAACGATGTCGATGACGCCTGGGCCTGGTATCTCGCCAACGAGAACAAGGGACGCGGCGTGGTCATTGTCGGCCACAGCCAGGGCTCGGGACAGATCATGCGGCTCATCGCGTCGAAAGTGGACGGCACGCCCGATCAGGCCAAGCTCATCTCCGCCATCATCATGGGCTCGTCGGTGCAGGCGCCCCTTGGCAAGGATGTCGGCGGCACCTTCAGGAATATTCCGACCTGCAAATCCGCCAGCCAGACCGGCTGCGTGATCTCGTTCTCGACCTTCCGCTCCAACATCCCACCCGCCGAGAAGGCGATGTTCGGCCGCAGCGGCGATGGCACGGAAGCGGTCTGCACCAATCCGGCGGCTCTGGGCGGCGGCGTCGCGACCAACCCGAAAGCCTACTGGTCGACCGCCGACAAGACGTGGGTGAAAGGCAAGACGATCGCTACGCCCTTCGTGATGACGCCGGGCCTCACCACCACCGAATGCGTGCACGAGGCAGGTCACGTCTATCTCAAAGCGACCTTCAACGCCGACCCGAACGATGCGCGCATCGACGATCCGGGCAATGACGTGATGGCGCAGGGCAAGCCTGATCCGAACTGGGGCCTGCACCTGGTCGACGCCAACATCGCGATGGGTGATCTGGTCGATGTTGTCGGTAAACAGGCAGCTGCGTGGAAAGCGGCTCGTCCGTAGCGAAAACTGAATCAAATCGAAGAGCCCCGGCGCATCGACGCCGGGGCTTTTTCATTTCGACACGCGGCATGGTTAGCGCGACTGCGCCAATTCACCCGTCTACCCACACCGCTCCTTAGCGCCAAGAGCCGAAGTTAGGCGCTGAAAAGGCGTCGGGGGACGCAGTGGGTTTTTCATGCGCTCGCAACTCGCAAAAGTCGGTGACTGGCTCTTCAGAGACGATGCTGCATCGGGCTCGACCGAGGCCGCACAGGAACCGTTCGACACGTTCGGTCCGCTCGGCGACCTGCATCGCGCGATGCAGGCGCCGTCACGGCCCAACCCTCAGGGTCCGCACGATTGCGCGCGCATCCTGATCGCCGAGGCTGACGCCTATCATCGCCGTGTGCTGCGCGTCCTGCTCGCAGGCCCAAGCATCTCCGCGATCGAGGTCGAGGACGGACAATCCGCCATCGACCTGATGTCGCTGCGCTCGTTCGACCTGATGCTGCTGAGCCTGGACCTGCCGATCATGACCGGCGCTGATGTCGTGCGCTGGGTCCGGCGCAGCCATACTCCATGGTCTGACATCCCGATCCTCGGCCTCGTCACCGAGGCGGAACGTAACGGGCTCGGGCGAGTCATATCGATGGGCCTCACCGACTGGACCCCAAAGCCGATCAGCCGCGAACACCTCTCCGGCAAGATCATCGGCCTGATGCCTAACCTGGCGGGCGCGGGGCTATAATTCCGCCTCCAAATCCCTCGCCACGCTCTGAATGTGAGCTATTGTAACCCCTCTCCCCCTTGTGGGGAGAGGGCCAAGGCAGCAGCAAACTCTGTTAGCCTCAAAACTCGATATCGAGTTCCTCGATCTCGATGGGCTCGGCCTTCGCGTCCTCGGCCCAGCGCTTCATCGGGGCCCAGTTCATGATCGTGTCGCGATAGGCGGCAGCCTTGCCATCAAGCGCGACGTCATAGGTCACGAAGCGGGTGCAGACGGGCGCATACATGGCGTCTGCCAGCGTCGGCTTGTCGCCGAACAGGAACGGCCCGCCAGACTGGTCGAGGCATTCCGACCAGATCGTCAGCACCCGGCGAATATCGCCCTTGGCGCCGGTGAACACCCGGAAGCCGGGATAGCGGGCGCGCAGGTTCATCGGCAGGGCCGACCGCAGATTGTAGAAGCCGCCATGCATCTCGCCCATGATCGAGCGGCAGTGCGCGCGCTTGACCTTCTCGGCCGGCAGCAGGCCCTTATTGGGGAATTCTTCCTCAAGATACTCAGCGATGGCGAAAGTATCCCACACGCTGGCTCCAGCATGCTCGAGTCGCGGCGTCATGACCGTCGGGCTGAGCAACAAAAGCTCGGCCCGGTTGTTTGGATCGTCGAGTGAAACACTCTCAACGTCTACGTCCAGGCCCGCCAATTGGCAGCAAAGCCATGCCCGTAAAGACCACGAAGAGTAGTTCCTGCTCGAAATAGTGAGCTTTGCGCCTGCCATAACGGCGTTTTCCTTGCCCTTAATCTAGTTATGCAATCGTATGTCGCAGTGCAGTATGGATGGAACTAGGCTTCGTTACAGAAGCTGGAACGATCACGCATCTGCCTAAGAATAGAGCGCACCGGGTATGTGGTACCACATTTACGAAGCCCAGATGCAGGCATCCGCGCCGTTTCGCGCTGCTGCCCTTGCCGCGCTTCAGATGCGACCTGCCCTCCATGGTGCCGGTGATACTCCCTATGCCCGGCAGATTATGGCCGCGCTCGAGATGGCGACACGCGCCAAGCTGACGCATGAATCGCAACCTTTCGGCATCAAGTCGGTGATGGTGGAAAATCGCGATGCGCTGGTCGCGGAGGAAGTCGCCCTCGACCTGCCCTTCGGCCGGATGCTGCACTTCAGGAAGGACATCGACGCGCCCCAGCCCCGCGTTCTCATCGTCGCCCCCTTGTCCGGCCATTTCGCGACCCTGCTGCGCAACACGGTGAAGACCATGCTGCAGGATCACGACGTCTACATCACCGACTGGAAGAACGCCCGAAACGTCCCGCTGTCACACGGCCGCTTCGGCTTCGAGGAATATGTCGACTACCTTATAAAGATGATGGAGCACCTCGGTCCCGGCGCCCATATCGTTGCCGTCTGCCAGCCCTGTGTGCAGGCCATGGTCGCGACCGCCGTGATGGCTGCTCAGAAACACCCGTGCGAGCCCCGCTCGCTGACCCTGATGGCCGGTCCGATCGATTGCCGGATCAACCCGACCGCGGTGAACAAGCTGGCGACAGACCACCCGATCGAGTGGTTCCGTAACAACCTGATCTCGACCGTGCCCTTCCCGCTGCCCGCCTGGGGCCGCCGGGTCTATCCGGGCTTCATGCAGCTCACCGCCTTCATGTCGATGAACCCCGAGCGGCACGTCGACGCCCACAAGACCCTGTTCAAGCATCTGGTCGAGGGCGAAGAGGACGAGGCGGAGCGGATCAAGACCTTCTACGACGAATACTTTGCCGTCCTCGACCTCACCGAAGAGTTCTATCTCGAGACCGTCGCCTGGGTGTTCCAGGAAATGCGCCTGCCGCTCGGCCGCATCAAGCATCACGGCGAGCCCGTGGATTGCTCGAAGATTACCCGCACGGCGCTGCTGACGGTCGAAGGCGAGCGCGACGACATCTGCGCCGTCGGCCAGACCGCCGCTGCGCACGAGCTAACCCCGAAACTGAGGCCACGCCTAAGGAGTCACCACCTCCAGCCCGGCGTCGGCCATTACGGCGTCTTCTCGGGCAAGAAGTGGGACAACCAGATCTATCCCACCGTCCGGTCAGTGATCCTGTCGGTCGAGTAGGCCGCCAAAGCAAAAGGCCCGGCTTGTGACCGGGCCTTCCTGTTCCAGTGATCCGGTCGCGGCTCAGATCGCTGCCGAACTCGCGATATCGAGATAGATCGCCGCGAAGTGGCAGGACGCCGCCGCCACCACAAACCCGTGCCAGATCGCCGAATTGAACGGCAGCTTCTTGTTGACGTGGAACACCACGCCGATCGTGTAGAGCACCCCGCCCGCCGCCAGCAGGCCAAGGCCCAGCGGCGACATCGCATGGATAAGCTTGTCCATGATCGACAGAACGGCCCAGCCGAGCACCAGGTACATGGCGATATAGACCTTGGGCGCGTTCCAGCGGACCAGCAGGTTCATCGCCACACCCGCCAGCGCCACGGCCCAGACGATAGCCAGCACCGTCCACGCCATGGGTCCGTCCAGCTTGGCCAGCATGAAGGGCGTGTAGGACGCCGCGATCATGATGAAGATGCCCGACAGGTCGACCCGTTCCAGCAGGCGCGAAAGCTTCTCGTTGGTATTCGAATTGTACAGCGCCGACGCGCCCAGCATGGCGAGCAGCCCGGCCGAATAGACAACCAGAGCCGCCGTGAGCTTCACACTGCCAGATTGCGCAGCTGTCACAATCAGGATGATGCAGCCCGCCACCGCCAGCACGATTCCGACCACATGCACGATCACATCGGCCAGCCATTCGCTGCGGCGCGCCTGCGGATACCAGTAGGCTTTCACGGCCTCGGTCTGCGCCGGGGTGAGAGAAACGTGCGTGCTCATATCAATCCCGCCCTCCGTGTCTGGGGCCTGAGCTTGAATGTACGAACCGTGCGAGCGGTTCCGATGCGAACATCAGGCCACGCAACACGGGCGGCAGTTGGACGTGATTGCGGCGAAGCTTGAGCCGCAACGCCGAGATAGGGGCGCGATTGCCATCACAATGAACCCGCATTCACTCAGCATGCGGATCGACGGCCAGGTGTGGCTTTGGCGCAGCATTTCCTGAACTAACCGACAGGATTTCCGCTGCCCGTCTTCGGCGTGTCGCGAGCACCCTTCCGACGTGATTCGACTCTAGCAGGTGATGGTTGCCACCCGTTGTCGCCGATCGATGAAGTTTGATCGTTTTCGGGCCGCTCTCGCGCGCCGCGTGTTGCTGCACCTGCTGGGACGAAGCCGCGCGCGAAACCTGTTCCGAACGCGGACTCGCGGGCATCAGTCAGGCGACCCAACTTGCGCAGCGTCTCTGCCCGCCCTAATCCGCCAGTATGGTCGACCTCTCCACCTGGACCCCGCGCCCGACGCCCGGCCTCACGCCGCTGCCGGGCCGACGCGTGCGCCTCGAACCGCTCGACCCCATCGCGCACGCCACCGGCCTGTTCGACGCCGTAGGCGGACAGGCCAATGCGGAACTCTGGCAATGGATGCCCGTCGGGCCCTTCCCCACCGCCAGCGCGCTCATCGACTTCCTGACCGCTCAGCATGCCGCCGAACGGTGGCGCACCCTCGTCATCCGCAGCGCGCAATCCGGAGACATCCTCGGCATGGCGACCTACATGCGCATCCGTGAAGCCCATGGAAGCGCCGAGATCGGCTGCGTCGCCTTCGGCCCGCGACTGAAACGCACGCCGGAAGCCACCGAGGCTCTGAGCCTCATGGCCGGTCACGTCTTCGCCCTCCGCTATCGCCGCTATGAGTGGAAGTGCAACGACGCCAACCTCGCCTCGAAACGCGCCGCCGAACGCTTCGGCTTTGTCTTCGAAGGCGTCTTCCGGAACGACATGGTGGTGAAGGGCCAGTCCCGCGACACCACGTGGTATGCGATCACCGATGCCGAATGGCCGCCTCTCCACACCGCCTTGGACCACTGGCTTGCCCCGACCAATTTTGCGGACGATGGTGCGCAGAAGCGAACGCTCGAATCGTTCCGGAACACATGACGGCCATTCTGCAATGAACCCAACACGATGATTACCGGTCTCGACCACGTCCTGCTTGTCTGCCCGTCCCTCGACGAAGCGGAAAACTGCTACACCAACCTCCTCGGCCGCGAACCGGACTGGCGTTCGTCCGACCCAGGCGGCTCTGCCACCGTCATCTACCAGCTCGAAAACACCGCGCTCGAGATCATGTCGCCCACCGGCGGCGGTCCGCTCGCGCGCCGGCTGCACGCCATGATCGACCAGGACGGTGTCGGGCTGAAGACGCTGGTGTTGGGCTCCGACGACCTCGCCGGCGACCGCACCAATCTTGACCGGCGCGGCCTGCGTCCGGACGAGATCATCGCCTCCGAAAGCGTCGATCCCTATTCCGGCAAGGCGCGCTACTGGTCGCGCACCCGCATCGACGACGCCCACACCCACGGCGTCCGTATCTTCCTGCTGCAGCGGAAGGCGCCAGACCCGCTGACCTGCAAACCCGCCAAGCCAGATGTCATTTCCTCGCTCGACCACGTCGTGATCAACACCGCCAACCCCGATCGCGCCACCGCCCTCTATGGCGCCCGACTTGGCCTGCGCCTCGCGCTCGACCGCTCGAACCCGGACTGGGACATGCGCCTGATGTTCTTCCGCATCGGCGGACTTACGATCGAACTCGCACACAAGCTCACCGGCGGCATCGGCAACCAGCCCGACAAGCTCTGGGGCCTGTCGTGGAAAGTTCCGGACCTCGAGGCCGCCCATTCACGCCTGATCGCACAGAACATCGCCGTCACCTCCATCCGCCCCGGCCGCCGCGCCGGCACCCGCGTCTTCTCGGTGCGCGACCAGACAATGAACGTCCCGACGCTGGTGCTCTCGGAAGCATCAAGCTGAGCGGGTGGTCCTGCCGGAGCCTATTTCCTCCGCCCGATTTCCCGTGCGATACACTCCGCCATGAAACCGTTTACCCATCTCACCGGAACCGCCGCCCCGCTGCCGATCGCCAACATCGACACGGACCAGATCATTCCAAAGCAGTTCCTGAAGACGGTCTCACGCGAAGGTCTGGCCAAGGGCCTGTTCTTCGACTTCAAGACAAAGTCCGACGGCACGCCCGATCCCGACTTCGTGCTCAACAAGCCGGCCTACCAGCACGCCGCGATCCTGATCGCCAAGGAGAATTTCGGCTGCGGGTCCTCGCGCGAGCACGCGCCCTGGGCGCTGCTCGACCAGGGGCTCAGCGTCGTGATCGCGCCGAGCTTTGCGGACATTTTCTACAACAACTGTTTCAAGAATGGCCTCCTGCCCGTCATGCTGCCGCGTGAGGTCGTGGACAGCCTCATGGAACAGGCCGGCGGGCCAAACCACATGTTCAATATCGACCTCGCCGCGCAGAGCGTCACGGCGCCGGATGGCAAGGTCTATCACTTCGACATCGACCAGGGCCGCAAGGCCAGCCTTCTGGCCGGCCTCGACGACATCGGCGAGACGCTGCAACGCGCCGCCGAGATCACCGCCTTCGAAGACCAGCGGAAGCTTTCCCGCCCGTGGCTTGCCTGAGGTGGCTGTCTTGATGCGCACCCTGATCGCGTCTGTTCTGGGGCTCACCCTCGCCGCCTGTGGCAAACCGGCTGACGTTGCTGGAACCGAGGACGCAACCGTAAAACCTGCAGCCGAAGGCGGCGTCACACCGGCCGCGAAACTCGGCTCGCGCACGGCGGCCGAGATCGCCAAGGCCAAAGACCTCGCCGAAAAACTTGCCGCCGAGAAACCCGCTTTCGATGCGGTCGCCGACGATCCCGTCCAGCTCGATGCGCTGGCCGAGAGCGGCAATGGCTGGGCGCTGTTCAAGCGCGCACAGGATCGCCTCGCTTCGCAGGACTACATGGCCCAGCAGGGCGGCTTCACCGACATGGAACTTGCCGCCGAAAAGGGCGTCGCGGGCGCACAGCTCTGGGTCGGCGAGCACATGGCGTTCGGCAAGGACGGCTACAAGCTGCAGCCAAGCTCCGGCCTCAAGATGATGGAACGCGCCGCGGCGCAGGGAAATGTCGAGGCGATCATGGCCGTCGCGCGCATGTACGTGCAGGACGTCTACATGAACGACACGCGCAAGGCGCGCGACTGGTACCAGCGCGCAGCTGACCTCGGCTCGGAAGATGCAAAGAAAGCGCTCAGCGAAATGGACGCCGGGAAGACCGAATAAGCCTCAGCTCTTCTCGTCATCATCGACGTGCAGCGCATGAAGTACGCGATGAAACACCGGCGCCAGCACGATGCCTGAAACCAGCACCAGAACGAGGCCACAGCCGATTGCGTAGATTCCCGCGAACAACTTGCCCGCCTCGGTATAAAGCTCCGGCGCGACTGGCCCCATCCCGCCCAGCAGCATCGCCGAATTGAGGAAGGCGTCGATCAGGGGCATGCCTTCGGTAGACTCATATCCGTAGATTCCGATCGCCAGCGCGATGAGGACCAGAACCAGCGCCACGAAGATATTGACCAGCATCCGCCCCGCGAACTTCGCGTGCGACGCCAGCGGATCGTCCTTGTAGTCGAAATTGAACAGCGCCATCGCCCACTCCCTCCCGGTCGCCCAAGGCGATCCCGGCAGGCGGATCATATCCACCTGCCGGGCGGGTAGGACAGCCCGTCTCTGCTTTATGGCGTGGCTGTAGTCGCGGCCGGGGTGTGTCCCCTGCTCTTTTTTGCCTTTACCGGCGCTGTCTCAGCTGCAGGGAAGCTGCGGATCGCAGCGGGAATGCCCACTTCAAACGGCGTCGCATCAGACCAGAACCTACGGCCAAACTTGGTCGCATCGACATGGTAAGGCCGGTTCCAGGTGAAGCGCATCTCGATGCACTCGCGCAGGAAGGGGGAGAACAGACCGATGGCCCGCAGCATCAGCGTCGGCATCGCCATCAGCTTCAGCGGCTTGCCGACAGCATCAGCGCCGATCTGCAGCAGTTCGCGCGGCGTCCGCGTCGGCGCGCATGGTACGTGCCACACCTGATTAAACGCATCGTCCGGAGCATCCAGCAGGGTCACGGCCGCGCGGCCAATGTCTGGCACATAGGCAACCGCATGGAGCAGATCGGGCGCCATCAGGATCTGCGCTGACTTTCCCTGCGCCATTCGCGCCAGGGCAGTCTCGCCCAGCTGCGAGTTTCGTACGCCGGATCCGTAGAAATCTGGCGCCCGCAGGGCGGCCCAGCGAATCTTACCGGCGCGCGCAGCCGCTTGCCACATGCGCGTGACCTCTGCGCGGACTGCGGGCTTCTTGCCATAGGAGGTCAGCGGCATGTCTTCGTGCAGCGGCTCAACCTGCGGGCCGTACATGTACAGGTTGTCGATCATGACCACCCGGATGTTCGCGCTCTCCGCCGCGGCGATGAAGTTGCGCATCGCCTTCGGCCAGGCCTCCTGCCAGACCTTGCTCGTATACTCGAACCCGACGGTGATGACCGCCTGCTCGGATCCCGCCATCGCCCGCTTCACATCGTCGGCATTGAGCGCATCGCAATTGATGAAGGAAACGCCGGCAGGAAGATTTGCGGGCCGCTTGCGCTGCGCCACACGCACCGCCTGACCCCGCGCCAGCAGGCGCTCGACGGTGGCCTCTCCCGTGGGGCCGTAGCCGAAGACGGTAATCAGTCCCTTTGTGTTGATCATTGCGGTCTCCATGGCTTGTTGACAGCAACATACGCCCGGCCTCACCATACCAGAAATGCATAGTTGGTATCTCTGTAATGCGTGAAGTGAATATCTCGGCGATCGACCTCAACCTGCTTCCGGCGCTCGAAGCCCTGCTGAAGCGGCGAAACGTCAGCCATGCCGCGCACGAGGTCGGCCTCAGCCAGCCCGCCATGAGCAGGGCGCTCGCCAGGCTCCGCGACGTCCTCGGCGATCCGCTCCTCGTCCGTGCGCCCGGCGGCGGCTATGCGCTGAGCCCACGCGCGACCGCGTTGTCGGTACAGCTCGCCACCACGCTTGACCATGTGAAGGCGGTTTTTCGCGATCCCGGCTTCGACCCGGCCACGACCGAACGCACGGTCCGGATCGCAGGCATCGACATCCACACCATCCTGCTTGCGCCGGCCTTGATGGCGCGGCTAGCGAAGGAAGCGCCCGGCATCGACATTCGCTTCGAAGGCTATGGCCCGGATCTGGTGGAGCGGATCGAAACTGGCCGGCTGGATCTGGCGTTTGCGCAATCGAACACGCCTCTGCCGCCGGGCGCCCGCAGCGCGCCGTTCGCACGCGACAGGCTCGCCCTCGTCCTGCGAAGCGGGCATCCCATGGCCAAGCGGAAATGGACAGTCGAGGACTATGGCCGCGTTGATCACGTCGGCATCTCGATCTTCGGCGATGCGGGGTCGGAACTGGACGCCCAGCTGGCGCGGACCGGCGTCAAACGCCGTATGGCGCTGGTAACGCCGCACTTCATGGCCGCCCTGTCCGCGGTGTCGCAGACCGACCTGGCGACGACGGTGAGTCGCGCCTTCGCCACGCGTTTCGCCGATACATTCGGCCTGATCCTGAAAGAACCGCCCCTCCCAGACACGGATCTCGACCTGACCTTTGTATGGAGTCACGTGCGGGCGGCAGATCCTGTCCTGGCATGGATTCGCGAGGTCATCCGCGAAGTCGGCGGCCGAACCATGGCCGCGAACGGCGAGCGGGTTTCCCGTCGCGCTGAAACGGCCTAAGACGCCTCGCAATCAAGACGGAAACGACGCTATGACCAACGTGCAATCCCTGCTGCTTCTGCCCGGCGACGGCATCGGCCCGGAAGTGACCGAGGAAGCGCGTCGCGTCGCCGTGCTTGTCGCGCCCGACCTGCAGATCAACTCCGCCTTCTTCGGCGGCGTCTCCTACGATCAGTTCGGCACGCCGCTGACCGACGAGGTGATGGCGCAGGCCCGCAAGTCGGACGCTATCCTGATGGGCGCCGTCGGCGGCCCGCAATGGGACCGTGTTCCGCGCGACAAGCGCCCGGAGGCTGCGCTTCTGGCGATGCGCAAGAATCTCGACGTCTACGCTAACCTGCGTCCGGCCTTCTGCTTCCCGTCCCTTGCTGGCGCCTCCGCGCTGAAGAAGGAACTGGTCGAAGGCCTCGACATCATGATCGTGCGGGAGCTGACCTCCGGCGTCTATTTCGGCCAGCCCAAGACGATCGAGACCCTGCCCAATGGCGAACGCCGCGGCGTCGACACGCAGAGCTACACGACCAGCGAAATCCGCCGCGTCGCAGCCCGCGCCTTCGAACTGGCGCGTGGCCGCGTCCGTAACAGCAAATTTGCCGGCGTACTCTCCTGCGAGAAATCCAACGTCATGGATTCCGGCCTGCTCTGGCGCGAGGAAGTGACGAAGCTGCACGCTGAACAGTACGCAGACGTGAAGCTTGATCACATGCTGGCAGACGCCGCCGCCATGCACCTCGTAAAAGCGCCGAAGGACATCAACGTCCTGCTGGCAGACAACCTGTTCGGCGACATCCTCTCGGACGAAGCTGCCATGCTGACTGGCTCGATCGGCATGCTGCCGTCAGCCGCGCTGGGCGACCCCGGCGTGCCGGGTCTATACGAGCCGGTGCACGGCTCCGCGCCCGACATCGCCGGCAAGGGCCTCGCCAATCCGATCGCCGCGATCCTGTCCCTCGAGATGGTGATGCGCTGGAGCCTCGGCCGGCCCGAAACCGCCGACCGCATCTTCAACGCGGTCAACAAGGCGCTGGTCGACGGCGCGCGCACCGCCGACCTTAGCGGCACACTGTCGACCCGCCAGATGGCCGACGCAATTCTCAAACACCTCTAGAGCGCGCGAAACATTCGCCACCACTCTTGAAGCGCCCCGCCGCAACGTCTAGAACATATCAGGAACAAAAAGGCGCGCGCATGACCCTTCTCAAGATCGACTATGTGGAATTTGCCAGCGGCGATCTCGCCGCCAGCAAGGGCTTCTTCGCCAGGGCGTTCGACTGGTCATTCCAGGACTACGGCCCGACCTACGCGGCGATGACCAATGCCGGCCTCGATGGCGGCATCCAGAGCGACCCGGCCGAAACCTCCGCCGCGCCGCTGGTGATCCTGAAGACCGATGATCTCGAAGCTGCCGAGATAGCCGTGACCACCGCAGGGGGCACGATCACCCAGCCGATCTTTGCGTTTTCCGGCGGCCGCCGCTTCCACTTCCGCGAGCCCGGCGGAAATGAAATGGGCGTCTGGAGTGAAAAGTAGGGGTCAGCTGTAGTCGCAGATCCGCGCCAGCTTGTTGTCGCGCTGTTCGAACATGGTCGCCCCCCGGATCGAGATATGCTCGCCCGGCCTGACATGCTGTCCCAGCTCCGTCGCCGCAACACCGGAAAAAACCGTCTCCGCCGCAGCTTTTTCGCCGTCGACCAGAATGCTGACGACCTCGTGCCGGCGCTCGCGGAAGGCCCGCGTGGTCGCCTCGATGATCTCCCGCATCTCGACCTTGCCGTTCAGCCGGATCATGCCGCCTGGATTGGTGATCGTCTCGAAGATCACATCGTCGGCACAGCAATCGAGCATGCCGTCCACATCGTTCGAATTGTAACGGTCGACATTGCGTCGCACGAGCGCGGCAAGGTCCGACATTCCAACTCCCAATCGCCCGTTCAGCGGGCCCCAGCCGCACGAATCCGTCCGCATCCTCTAGGCTCGCGGACTGATTTGAGGCAACTGGACCAGGCATTCCGGCGGTGCGGCTGATACGCGCCGCCCAGCCAACGGGCTAACGCGGCCAGCAAACCGCACGAATGTGACCACAACACGACGAACACCTATATGCGTTGCACGCAGAAGGAGACGGGCATGGCGTTGAAGATCGCAGTTCTTGGAGCAACCGGCATGGTGGGCCGGGAAATCCTCGGCATTCTCGCTGAACGGGGCTTCCCGGCCACCGAGGTCATCGCGCTTGCCTCCCGCAAGATGATGGGCTCGGAGATCAGCTTCGGCGACGCCACGCTGAAGGCGCGTGACGTCGATGAATTTGACTTCACGACCATCCAGCTCTGCTTCATGGCCACGGGCGACCAGGCCGCCCGCAAGTACGGCAACGCCATTTCTGCAGCCGGCTGCATCGTCATCGACACCTCGCGCGCCTTCCGCAATGATCCGCAGGTCCCGCTGATGGTGCCGGAGGTCAATGGTGCCGCCATCGAAGGCTACACCAAGCGCAACATCATCGCCGTGCCGGATGGCGCAACCTGCCAGCTCGTCCGCACGCTGAAGCCGCTGCATGACGCGGTCGGCGTCCTGCGCGTGGTGGTGGCGACCTACCAGTCTGTCTCGGGCGAAGGCCAGCGCGCCATCGACGAGCTGTGGGTGCAGACCAAGGGCATCTACGTAAACCAGTCGCCCGAGCCGAAAGAGTTTCCGCGTCAAATCGCCTTCAACGTCATCCCGTCGATCGACGAGGTGATGGATGACGGCTTCACCGAGGAAGAATGGCGCCTCTCCGCAGAGACGCGGAAGATCGTCGACAACGACATCCAGGTGGTCGCGACCTGCGTGCGGGTGCCGACCTTCGTCAGCATCGGCGAAGCGGTCCACATCGAACTGGCCCAGCCCATGTCGGCAGAAGAAGCCCGCGCCCTGCTGCGTGAATCGCCTGGCATCCTCCTGATCGACCGGCGCGAGGAAGAGGACGGCTACGAGACGCCGATCGGCGCGGTTGGTGAGTGGGCCACCTATGTCTGCCGCGTCCGTGACGACCCGACCGTCGAGAACGGCCTTGCCATGTGGATCGTGGCGGACGACCTGCGCAATGGCGGGGCCATGTGCGCGGTGCAATGCGCTGAACTCCTGCTCAACCGCGGCGCGTTTCCTGGCGTCATCGGTGTGAGCATGAGCGCTGAGGCGCGTGCGGTGGAGACCAAGGACAAGGACTAGCGCCGCGCCGCATCTACGCCGCCAGGAGAAATTCTCCGGGATCGTTGAGAAACTATCGCCTGCCTGCCGGTTACGGCGTGGGAAGAACCAGCCTATCTAGCCGCGATGCCCACGAACACTGAAGCCCGCGCAGGACTATTCGCCGCCATGGCGGCCTACGGCGTGTGGGGCTTCCTGCCGCTCTATTTCCAGTTTCTCGGAGCGATGCCGCCGCTGACCATCCTGGCCCACCGGATCATCTGGTCAGTGCCGACCGCGTTCATCCTCGTGGCTGCCGCCGGGAAGCTTGGCGAGTTCGCCAGCCTCACGCGACAGCCACGCCTGCTGTTCACCCTGCTCGGCTCCAGCCTCGCGATCGCGACCAACTGGACGATCTACATCTGGGCCGTCACCAGCCATCGCGTGCTTGAAGGCAGCCTCGGCTATTTCATCAATCCGCTGGTCGTCTTCCTGTTCGCGGCCATCTTCTTCGGCGAGCGATTCAGACCGCTGCAGCTCGTCGCCCTTGTGATCGCGGCACTTGGCGTGCTGAACCAGACGCTGGTCGTAGGCCAGTTTCCGTGGGTCTCGCTCTCGCTGGCTTTCTCGTTCGCCATCTACGGCGCAATACGCAAGACAACTGCCGTCGACAGCCGCATCGGTTTTGGCATGGAGGCGCTTTGGCTCGCGCCTGTAGCCCTGCTCTATCTTCTCTTCTTCCTGCCGGCGGGGACCCTCGCCTTCGGGTCAGGCGAGCCCGTGTTTGTTGCGCTTCTCCTGCTGGCCGGTCCGCTGACGGCGACGCCGTTGATCCTGTTTGCGATGGGCGCACGCCGCCTGCGCCTGTCGACCATCGGCATCCTGCAATACATCGCGCCCAGCATTCAGTTTCTGATTGGCCTCGCAATGGGCGAACACTTCACCATGGTCCACGCGGTTACCTTCGGTCTGATCTGGCTGGGGGTGATCATGTTCACGCTCGCGGGCCGCCCGTCCCGCCCTGTTGCGCCTGAGGTGATCCCGGCTGTCGCGCCTGTGGCCGCAGCGGACTGACTCCATAGCTGGCCGACCCAGAGAAAAACCCGCGGGGATTGGTCCCGCGGGTTTTGAGGAGAGGTTTGCCATGCGAAGCCGCCGAAGCGATTTCGCAATTCAGGTCGCAAGTCCGGCGCCAGATTGTTCCCGAAAATCTTAACCGGAATTGTCCAGCAATTGCGTGGCTCAAGCGGTTTCCGGGAAGGATTGTCTTAACAATTCGGGGTCAGATTCGCCGCGGCTCGGGATTTGTGCATTTTTTCCGGACACCGGGAAAATACCGTCCCGCGCTTCATGCGCAGGAAACCCTGTCCGTGATTTACAGGCGGCGTCAGACAGCCATCAGACAGCTGACTGGCGCGTCGGATTCAGTGGGGGGGTTAAGGCATACCATGAGCGCATCCGTTGATCCGACGACGTCACCTGAATGGGAAGCTGCCCGCGCCGAATGGTCGGCGCAGGTCAAGGGCCAGCTTGAAACCCTGCAGCAAGCCGTCAACGGCGCAACGCCTCGCTCGCTCGCACTTGAGACAATATACGCGCCAATGCACGATATGGCGGGTCTCGCTGGCGTGCTGGGTTATCCCCTGCTCGGCAAGATCGCGCGCGGGCTGATTGAGACGCTGCGCAAGGGCGCCAACCCGCTCGATGACAAGATGCTCATGATCGCAAGGGCCCACCTCGCCGCCCTGGTCGCCCTGCACGCCAAGGATGTGCGCGGCGATGGCGGCCCGCAGGGCGTCGCTATCCTCGCCAAGCTGGCCAGCATCCACGCCTGATCTCTGCCAGCTGGAGGCCACTTGCAGGCAGCGGAAAAGGGGCTCACCCCTGACCGCTGAAGGCAGGAAGGCATGGCTGCGACACTCTATTTCGCAATCGGCGACGTGCACGGCGAAGCAGACAAGCTGCGCTGGCTGCATGAGTCCATTATCGATCGCATCGCCTTCGAAAAGCTCCCCGCCTGCATCGTCCACCTCGGCGACTTCGTTGATCGCGGGCCCGACAGTCACGGTGTGATCGAAGCAATCCTCGCGCTCGAAGCACTGTTCGATGGCAGCGGAAAATTCCGCGTGATCTCGCTGATGGGCAATCACGCGCAGATGATGCTCGACGCCTATGACGCTTCAGACCCTGCAGGCGATGATGGATCGTGGTGGACTCAGGGCGGCGCGGAAACAGCCGATAGCTATGCTGGCGGACCCGGACTTGCCGATGCGCATTGGCGCGAGACAATCCCCCGCGAGCATATGACCTGGATGCGCCGCCTGCCGCTGATCCATCAGGCGGCTGACCGGAAGCTGGTCTTCGTGCACGCCGGCATTGAGCCACTCACCTTTCCCAATGAATCCGAGCGCACCTATCTCTGGACGCGTTCCGACCGTTTCTTCAACGACGACAACTGGCCTGATCGCGAAGAGCTCAAAGGCATCACCATCATCCACGGCCACACGCCAAAGGGTTTCGAGCCCGAGTTCAAGTTCCGCCGCATCAATATCGATAGGGGCGCCTGCTTCGGCGGTCCTCTCACGGCTGTGATGCTGAAGGAGGGCGGGGCCCCGCAATTCCTGCAGGCGGGCTAGAGGCAGCCGTAAAGCGCAGCGATCAGTTTCGACCGCCGATCATCCTCCAGCAGGTGGGTCCCCTGCCGGTTCATGATGTAGGCGCCCGACAGCCCCGTCTCCGGATCTCCGAACGCGCCTGACCCGCCCCAACCCGAATGACACAGCGTCGCCGGGTTGGGCCCATATATCAGCGGCAGGTTCCGCATTACGCCCGCGCCATAGGCAACTCGCCCCGGCAGCACACGATCCTCGCCCGCCACACGCTCGCGCGTCAGCTCGTCCCATGTCACCGGCGCAATTACCCGCGCCTCGCCGATGCGGCCCTTCTGTGCGAAGGCCGAATAGAGCCGCGCCATCGCTGGCGCCGTACCGTGCCCATTGGCCGAGGGAATCTCCGTCTTGCGCCATTCCGTCGTACCACGCGGCGCCGCGGCCCACGGCGTCAGGAAGGCCGCACGTGTCTCGGCATTCTTGTGCGGAAACTGCGCCGCCGCCTTTGGCTTCAGCAGTTCAGCGCAGCGCCCGTGTTCGTTCTCGGGCAAGCCAATCCAGAATTCGATACCCAGTGGCGCACAGATATCCTCACGCAGGATCGTCCCGAGCGACCGCTTTGAAACGCGCCGCACCAGCTCGCCGGCGATATAGCCCCACGTCAGCGGGTGATAGCCCGAGCCTTCGCCACGCGGCCACATCGGCGCCAGCTTCGCGAGCTCTGCCGAGAGCGCCGGCGGATCAAGCCACAGCACGGGATCGATGGCGTCGGGAAAGCCCGGCACGCCCGCCTGATGCGACAGCGCCTCGGCCACCGTGTAGGCGCCTTTGCCGTTCGCCGCGAACTCCGGCCAGTAGTCTGCAACCGGCGCGTCGTAGTCGAGCGACCCGCGCTCGACCAGCATCGCAATGACCAGCGCGCCAATCGGCTTCGTCGCCGAATAGACCGGGCACAGCGTCCGCTCGTCCCAAGCCACAGTCCCGGCGCGATCCGCAAATCCTCCGCGCAGATCCACCACCAGCTCGTCACCGAGGCCGGCTGCGAAGCACGCGCCATGCTCCAGCCCGTTGGCGAAGTTTTTCTCGAAAGCCTCGCGTACAGGCTCGAAACCAGCAGCGACAAATCCGGTGATGCTCATGCCCGACACATCAGCCCAGCTGCGCCAATGGTCAAGTTGCGCAACGCCAGGAAGCAGGTGCAACCTGTCGTCCGGGAGGACGGCCCATGATCGCGATCAACGGTATCGCGCACATCCAGATCACCGCCGGGCGATACGACGTGGCGCGCGCGTTCTACATGAAGCTCCTGCCCTTTCTTGGACTGAAGCAGGTGTTGGACAATGAATACGGGTACTATTGCGTCGGCGGCCGCACTGGCGTGCTGATCTCGAAGCCCGCCCCGGAACACGAAGGCGAGCGGTTCGTGCAGCAGCGTGTCGGCCTCCACCATGTCTGCTTCCGTGCCCGCTCGCGCGAGGATATCGACAAGGTTCATGATCTTGTGAGGTCGCTTGGCGTCCCCATCATCCGTGCGCCACAGGAAGATGGCTGGGCGCCTGGCTATTACTCGATCCTGTTCGAGAACCCGGATGGCGTTCGCCTCGAGATCAATTTCGTCCCCGGCAAGGGCGTATTCGACACAGAGGAGAAAGCCGTGAATCCGGTCTATCCACGCAGCGAGACTTAGCGCTCAGGAAATCCTGCGTACCTTCGCCAGCGGCGGTTTCGCCAGCAGGTCACTGCACGCCGCCAGATTGAGCTCGGTCCCATTCCACTGCGCCGTCTTCTCGATCACCAGATGCGTCGCCCCCACCGCCTCCGCCAGCGCGCCTTCGATGCCCAGCCCCGACACCAGCCCGCCTGTAAATCGCAGCGTCAGCATATCTCCCGTCCCGTTGGGTATCCGGCCCGCGATGCGTGTCGTTTCCGCAAACAGCGCCAGATCGGGATCGACATAGAGCACGCCAATTCCCTGCGGCGATGGCACGGACGAGATCAGCCAGCGTCCGCCCCGGCTGCGCGCTTCAGCTGCAACGCTTTCAGCGGTTGCGAGCGATGCGATATCCACGCCGACCAGCCGCGCAAACTCCCACAGGTTCGGCGCCAGAATATCCGCGCGCGGAACCAGGTCCGCCATAAGCGCTGCCGCGGTGTCCTGTTTGATATAGAGCCCCGGCGCTTCGTCCCCCATCACCGGGTCGATGACGACCAGCGGCCTAGCCGGGAAATGCGCATGCGATTTCCGGCGCGGCGTCTCGCGGATACGATCGATCGCCTCGCACGCCACCCTCACCTGATCCGGCGTCGAAAAATGTCCCGTCACCACAGCATCCATCAACCCGAACAGGTTGTTCGCCTGAACCCCTTCGAGCATCTGCGCCATCGTGCCCGCCGCAACCGCTCCCCCGCCCGGAGGTCCCCATCCCGGATGGCGGCCGAAAAGACAGGTCGGCACGTGGACATTATCGACCTTCATTGGCCCCAGCACGTAGGGCGCTATGCCCCCCCCCACGCGCGAGGCGGCGACGTAAGACGAAATCACCAGCACCAGAGGCATTGTTTGTCCGCGGCCCAATCGCTCATCTCGATTTGCCGTGAGCGATTGGCACACATTATCCAAGCTTGAGCCATGCTCCAGCTTGATCTTGCGCAGCGCGTCCGTCATGACCACCCCCGACGCAATAAGCAGGAAGCTTCCATGTCCTCCATCCGTCCGCGCCGCTCAGTCCTCTACATGCCCGGCGCCAATGAACGCGCGCTGGAGAAGGCCAAGACCCTGCCCGCGGATTCCCTGATCCTCGACCTCGAGGACGCCGTCGCGCCCGAGGCCAAGGTCGAAGCACGTGACCGCGTCTGTAATGTGGTGAAAGGCGGCGGCTATGGTCCGCGCGAACTCATCATCCGCGTCAACGGACAGGACACGGAATGGGGCAAGGCCGACATCAAGGCGGCCGCCCACGCCACCCCCGACGCCATTCTCGCGCCCAAAGTCACCTCGGGCGACGACATCCGCTGGCTCGACGAAGCCATCTCCGAGACCGGCGCGCCGCGCAGCTTGCAGCTCTGGGTGATGATCGAGACGCCGCTCTCCATCCTCAACATCAAGGAGATCGCTGCCGCCGCGAAGACCACGCGCCTCGCCGGCTTCGTCATGGGCTCCAATGACCTGATCAAGGATTTCCGCGCCGAGCCGATGCCGGGCCGCGAGAACCTTGCCGCCTGCTATACGCTCGCCATCGCCGCCGCCCGGGCCTACGACCTCCTCGTCTTCGACGGGGTCTACAACGACATCGCGAATGCCGAGGGCTTTGCCGCCGAAGCCAAACAGGCCCGCGCTTTCGGGTTCGACGGCAAGACGCTGATCCACCCGTCCCAGGTCGAACCCTGCAACACCATCTTCGCGCCAGCAGCGGACGCCGTGCAGCAATCGCGCGACGTGATCGCCGCCTTCGCTGATCCCGCCAACAGTGGAAAAGGCGTGCTTAAGGTCAATGGCAAGATGACTGAACTGCTCCACCTGGCTCAGGCAAAGCGAATGGTCGCCGTGGCTGAAGCGATTGTCGAACGCGAGACGATGCAATGACCCTGAAATCCGATCCCGGCAATTTCTTCGAGGACTTCGTCGTCGGCGACGAACTGATCCACGCGACGCCGCGCACAGTCACGGAGGCGGATGTTGCGCTCTACACCGGCCTCACCGGTTCGCGCTTTGCACTCTATTCGGCCGACACGTTCGCACAGGATGTCGGCCTGCCGAGTTCGCCGATCGACCCCCTGCTCGTCTTCCACGTCGTGTTCGGCAAGACCGTGCCCGATATCTCGCTCAATGCCGTTGCCAATCTCGGCTATGCCGATGGGCGCTTCCTCGCGCCTGTCTTTCCCGGCGACACGCTGCGCGCCGTCTCCGAAGTCATCGGCATCAAGGAGAACTCCAACGGCAAGACCGGCGTCGTCTACATCCGCACGCACGGCTACAATCAGGAAGACGACGAGGTCCTGAGCTACGTCCGCTGGGTGATGATCAACAAGAGAGATGAGTCGTCGCCCGCGCCCGAAGCAGTCATTCCCGATCTCCCCAAGGCGGTGGATCCGCGCGACCTGCCGCAGCGCGTTTATGAAGTCGCTGAATACAACTTCACCCTCGCGGGCTCGCCTTTCGGTTTCGAGGACTACGAGATCGGCGAGAAGATCGACCATATCGACGGCGTCACAGTCGAAGAGGCAGAGCACCAGATCGCCACGCGCCTCTATCAGAACACGGCGAAGGTCCATTTCAACCAGTACGCGCAACGCCAGACGCCGCGCGGCAAGCGCCTGATCTATGGCGGCGTCGCGATCTCGCTGGCGCGCTCCATGGCCTTCAATGGCCTCGCCAACGCAGCCGAGATCATCGCCATCAACGCCGGAAGTCACGTCAACCCGCTCGCCGCAGGCGACACCGTGTTCGCGTGGTCGGAAGTGCTGGACAAGGTCGACCTCGGCGACGGCCTGGGCGCCCTTCGCCTGCGCCTCGTCGCCACCCGCAACCTTCCCTGCGCGGAATTCCCGTACAAGGACGCCGAGGGCAAATACCTCACCGATGTGATTCTCGATTTTGACTACTGGGCGGCTATTCCGAACCGGGGATAGGCCTCCCTATATAGGGACAATGACCATCGCCGAGTTTCCTCAATTCGCGGCCGCGCTAGCGATCCTGCTGTCGGTCGTAATCCGCAGCTTGCGCAACGATTCGTCCTGGGTCGCAGTCGACGAAGGCCGCGTGACGGCGCAGACCCTGCGCGATCTCACCGGCATTCTGGAATTCGACAAGCTGCAGGAAGCCTTCGGCGCGCCGCGTCTTGACGATGGCGTCTTCCCAGTGACCCGCCGCAAGATCCTGCAGGAACGCACAACGCTCGGCTACCTGTTCGGCGACCGCTGGCTCGATGGCGGGTCTGCGATCATCGCGATCGTGACGCTTCTGCCGATCTGGCCGATCTGGGGCACGCGCATCTGGCTCGATACGCTGTTGTTGTTGGCGAGTGGCTATCAGGTCGCTGGCTGGGTCGCGACCATGCAGTTCCAGCGCAGACGCTAGAGCCCCGGACTCAGCGGGTCGTCCGCAAGAAGTTCGCCATCCACTGACCAACCCGTTCGCGATCCACCGGCGACGCCAGCGACGCGATCGCGTCATCCACCTGGCGCTCAGTCAGCGACTTGCCGCGCCGCGCAGAATAGAGCGCCGACACGAAGTCATCGGAAAACTCCGGATGCCCCTGCAGGCTCATGACCGGCGCATCCTGATAGGCCAGCATGGCGTGATCGGTGTGTATCGACCGCGCCAGCGTGACGGCGGCCGCGGGCGGCGTGATGACCTGGTCCTGATGGCTGACCGACAGCGACACAGTCTTGCCCGCGCTGCTCATCCAGTCTGGCGTTTCCAGCACGTCATAGACATGTCGCCCCACGCCCCAGCCCTTCTCCGACTTGCGGACATCCCCGCCCATCGCGTCGGCGATGATCTGGTGGCCGAAGCACACGCCCACCATCGGCGTCTTCACGGCGAACGCGCCGCGGACAAACTGACGAAGGGGATCCATCCACGGTGTCGCATCATAGACGCCAGCCGGAGACCCCGTAATTACGACTGCTTCGCAACTGGCCGGGTCCGGCAGCGCATCGCCATCGACCAGCGCGACCGCACGAAAACGCAGGCTTCGATCGGCCTGCGACAACAGCGCGGCGAACATGTCGGGATAACGCGGATGGCTCTCGCTCAGCGGCCCCGGCGCCCGCCCGGTTTCGAGGATGGTGACCAGCATGAACTTCTGAATAAGCCCTTTGCGTCCAAGGCCAAGAGGTCCTTATCGTCGCGTTGACAGGGCTAAAACGAGGCATAATACCGTCGATAGCGTAAGTGCGCGGGCGAGAGGGATCAGCCATGTCATCCTGGACCGATAAGCGGCCAATGTCGCCGCACGTGTCGATCTGGAAATGGCACATGACCATGGCCAGTTCGATCCTGCACAGGGTCACCGGTTGCGCGATCTATGTCGGCGCTTTCCTGATCGTCGCCTGGCTCTTCGCCGCAGCGTCGGGCCCCGATCTGTACGAGCCGATGGCCAGCCTGATCGGATCGATCTGGGGCCAGCTCATCCTCTTCGGCTTCACGCTGGCGATGACCTACCACCTGCTCAACGGCGTGCGTCACCTGTCGATGGATGCGGGCAAAGGCTTCAATCCGAAATTCGCCAGCTTCACCGCCGGCCTCGTCCTCGTCCTCGCCGTAATCCTGTCGGTGGCGATCTGGATGCTGGCCGGTCTCGTGCCCGGCGTCGATCCGCTGAACATGACGACAGTCGCGGGAGCCGCCCAATGACCAAGCAGTCCATCCGCACCCCGCTCGGCCAGGTTCGCGGTCTCGGCTCGGCCAAGCATGGCGCCGGCCATTTCATCACACAGCGCGTCTCCGCCATCGCGCTCCTCTTCCTCGTCCCATGGTTCATGATCATGCTGATCGGCGCTGTGCGCGGCGGCTATGATGGCGCGCTCGCCTACATCGCTGATCCGGTCAACGCCGTGCTGATCATCCTTGCGGTCGGCGCCGCCCTCTACCACATGCGCCTCGGCATGCAGGTGGTGGTCGAGGACTACATCGCGAAGAACAGCACCAAGGTTGTGCTGCTCATCCTCAACACCTTCATCTGCGTCACCCTCTTTGCCGCCGCTGCCTACGCGGTTTTGAAGATCGCGATCGCCTGATCTGAAGCGCCTGATCCTTCTGTTTCGCCTCCAGGGACTAGCCACATGACTGCTGCCTACACGTGGAACGATCACACCTACGACGTGGTGGTGGTGGGCGCCGGCGGCTCAGGACTCCGTGCCGCCCTCGGTTGCGCCCAGGCCGGCCTGAAGACTGCCTGCGTCACGAAGGTGTTCCCCACGCGCTCGCACACGGTCGCAGCGCAGGGCGGCATCTCCGCCTCACTCGGCAACATGGGCCAGGACGACTGGCGCTGGCACATGTACGACACGGTGAAGGGCGCTGACTGGCTCGGCGACCAGGACGCGATCGAATACATGGTCCGTGCAGCACCCGCCGCAGTCTATGAGCTCGAACACTGGGGCGTGCCCTTCTCGCGTACAGAAGAAGGCAAGATCTATCAGCGCGCCTTCGGCGGCATGACCAAGAATTATGGCGAAGCATCAATCCAGCGCACCTGCGCCGCGGCCGACCGTACCGGCCACGCCATGCTCCACACCCTTTACGGCCAGTCGCTCAAGAACGCCGTCGACTTCTTCATCGAATACTTCGCGCTCGACCTTATCATGGAAGATGGCGCATGCCGTGGTGTTACAGCCCTCAAACTTGATGACGGCACCCTCCATCGCTTCCGCGCCCAACGCGTCATCCTCGCGACCGGCGGCTATGGCCGCGCCTACTTCTCGGCGACCTCCGCCCACACCTGCACCGGCGATGGCGGCGGCATGGCGCTGCGCGCGGGCCTGCCGCTGCAGGATATGGAGTTCGTGCAATTCCACCCGACCGGAATCTACGGCTCGGGCTGCCTCATCACCGAAGGCGCGCGCGGCGAAGGCGGCTATCTCACCAACTCCAAGGGCGAGCGCTTCATGGAGCGTTATGCGCCGACCGTGAAAGACCTCGCCTCGCGCGACGTCGTCTCACGCGCAATGACGATGGAAATCCGAGAAGGTCGTGGCGTCGGTACGCTCAACGACCACATCCATCTTCACCTCGACCACCTCGATCCGAAAATCCTGCACCAGCGCCTCCCAGGCATCTCGGAGTCAGCAAAGATCTTCGCTGGCGTCGATCTCACGAAAGAGCCGATCCCCGTCCTGCCGACCGTGCACTACAACATGGGTGGCATCCCGACGAACTATCACGGCGAAGTCCTCACGAAGGCCGGCGGCGATCCCGACAGCATCGTGCCGGGCCTGATGGCTGTCGGCGAAGCTGCGTGCGTGTCGGTGCACGGTGCCAACCGCCTCGGCTCCAACTCGCTGATCGACCTCGTCGTATTCGGCCGCGCCGCCGGCCTGCGTTGCGGCGAAGTGCTGGAAAACAACGCCAACCAGGGCGACCTGCCGAAGAATTCCGGCGACGATCACCTCGCCCGCTTCGACAAGTTCCGGAACGCCAAGGGCGGCACGTCGACGGCCAAGCTGCGCGCAACCATGCAGAAGGCGATGCAGGAAGACTGCGCCGTGTTCCGCACCGGCGAAACGCTGCAGTCCGGCGTCAAACGCATGGCCGAAGTCCTCGGCGGCGTGTCCGACATATCGATCCAGGATCGCGGCATGATCTGGAACACCGACCTCATCGAAACGCTAGAGTTCGATAACCTCATCGTTCAGGCCGCCGTCACCGTGAACTCCGCCGCCAACCGGGAAGAAAGCCGCGGCGCCCACGCCCGCGAAGACTTCCCGAACCGCGACGACGACAAATGGATGAAGCACACACTGTCGTGGATCGACGACAAGGGCGCCGTCAAAATCGATTACCGCCCCGTCCACGCCTACACGATGTCCAAGGACATCGAGTACATCAAACCGAAGCCGCGGGTTTACTAGGCGCGAAGGCCCGCTTGACGGGCATTCATTCGCAGTCGCATGACTCCTGAAAACTCAGGATGGAACGCCAGCATGAAATTCTTCAACGCGCCGATGCCGGCGCCGAACCCCCGCCGCGTCCGCATTTTCCTGGCCGAGAAGGGTGTCGAGCTGCCGACTGTTGAAGTCGGCATCATGACCGGCGAACTGAAGCAGCCCGAGCATCTTGCGCGCGACCCGCTTGGCCAGCTGCCGACGCTTCAGCTCGATGACGGAAGCTTCCTGTCCGAAACTGTCGCCATCTGCCGCTACCTCGAAAGTCTCTACCCCACCCCGCCCATGTTCGGCCGCAACGCGCTCGAGACTGCACGCATCGACATGCTGACGCGCCGCGTCGAATTCCAGATCGGTACGCCCGCCGGCATGTTCTGGCGCCACGCGCACCCCTTCACCGCACGCGTCGTCGTTCCGCAATACAAGGAGTTCGGCGAGTCCAACCGCGCGCACTATGAGCGCGGCCTGGCCTGGGTCGACAACGAACTGAACGGCCGGGATTTTGTCGCCGGCGGTGACTACACGATCGCCGACATCTGCCTGTTGTCGATGGTGGATTTTGCCGACTGGATCGGCCTCAAGGTTCCCGACACGCTCGCCAACCTGCGCAGCTGGCACGCGCGCGTCTCGGAACGTCCCAGCGCCAAGGCATAGTCCCTAGCTGCGCTTCTTGCCGAACGCACCCGGCGCAGCGGCACGCCCCGCCGGCTTCGCCGCACGCGCAGCCTGCCACGACTGCGCCACGCGCCGCGCCTCGTAATCCGCCAGTGCGCGTTTCACCGGATCGTCCTCGGGCGCAACATCACGCCGCGCCGATGCCTCAATGCCCGGCATCACGCCAATGCCGTTGTTCGGATCGGGACCATAGGCGTTCGGGCCAGATTGTCCCGGCATCAACGACAGGTAGATCAGGTTGATAGCCACGCCGGTAAAGGTGATCCCCAGCAGCACGCTCGGCCCGAGCCCCATCGACGGCGCGGTTTCCTGGTTCATCAGGTCAGTCAGCGCGCCGAGATCGCCTGCCGATGCCATCTGCGCAGGAATCAGGAACTGCAGCGCGAAAGCGATCAACGGCAGCAACACGATTCCGGGCCTGCAGAGGCGATAGAGCCGCCCGGAATGCCCGAGGTCGTGGTAGCGGCGTATGTTCATCGCATCGCCGAAGGCGAGCAGCAGCGAGCAGCCAAGCGCGCAAACCTGCAGCACCATGGACCCGGCCGGCCCGATCAAGCCGCTGAACGAAGCGCTACTCACCACGGTGACAGCGATGAACGGCGCCGCGAAACCGAAAACATATCCCTGCTGGCTCAACCGGCCTTCAGGAAATTTCAGCATGTGAAGAATGGATGCCATGATTGACCCCGCAGACTGGACCAGTCTAGCCGAAGCCGCCTAGGCCTTGATTAAGAGCGCTCCCCAATTTCACACGATCGTCTGCGCTTGACCGAGCTGCCCACACCGTTCCACGTTCGCCGTGCTCGAACAGGGGTCTGGACATGTCAGTGAAACTCACGCGGCGCGGCGCGCTGATGACCGGCGGCGCAATGATCGCGCTCGCCGCCTGCGGCGAAGCGCAGAAGCCACCCGCCGCGCCCGATGCAAACGCCGGCTTCGACGCCCTCTCCAAATCCTGGCTCGACGGACTCGCCAGCTCTTCGCCCGTGTATGCAACCGCACTCGGCGATCACCGCTTCGACGGCGACTTGCCCGACATCAGCGACTCAGGCCGCGCCGCCCGCATGACGCAGGTGAAAGCGACGCAGGCCAAACTCGCCGCCCTCGATCGCACGACACTGTCGCGCGATAATCAGGTCGATGCCGCCATGATCGCCGAGTCGCTCGACTCTGAAACCTTCCAGACCGACAAATTGCAGAACTGGGCATGGGATCCGCTGACCTATGCCGGTCTCACTGGCGGCGCACTCTATTCGCTGATGGCGCGCGAGTTTGCGCACCTGCCCGAACGCCTGCTCAGTGCCGCCGCACGCATGGAGAAATTCCCCGCGCTTCTTGCCGAGACACGAAAACAACTGGTCGCCGAGCGCGTCCCGCCCATCCACGCCC
The DNA here is from genome assembly GCA_040398425.1 of Hyphomonadaceae bacterium. Taxonomy (GTDB): domain Bacteria; phylum Pseudomonadota; class Alphaproteobacteria; order Caulobacterales; family Hyphomonadaceae; genus UBA7672. The sequence continues at coordinate 30,741 of JBBATZ010000014.1, read as the reverse complement.
AGACCTATTCCGCCCAGAATGGCGGCGCCCTTTCGATCATCGACGATCTGATCCTCGCCCAGGCGGGAGGTCTCGGCCCCGACGACACGGCGCGCCTGACCAAGGCCGCTGAAACCGCCCGCGCCGCCATCACCGAGCACCAGACCTGGATCGACGGAACGCTGGCTCCCAACGCCAGGGGCGACTTCCGCTACGGACCACTCTACGACGAGCAACTCCGCTTCTCGATCAACGCGCAGACGCCGCGCGCCGATCTTCTTGCCAAGGCGCGCGCCGATGCGGACTCGATCCGCGATGAGATGTTCGAGATCTCGGCCAAGCTCACCAACGCCAAGCCCAGTGCTGACAAGCTCGCCACCATCAAGGCCGGAATGGCCATCGTCGCCAAGGACCGCCCGGCGCGGGACAAAGTCATGGTCGATGCGACCAAGACGCTGGCGGAAGCCACTGCCTTCTGCCGCGAGAAGGACTTCATCTCGATGCCTGACGCGGCCGTGAAGATAATCGAAATGCCGAAATTCCAGCAGGGCGTCGCCGTCGCTTACTGCGACTCCCCCGGCCCGCTCGATCGCAAGCTCGACACCTTCTACGCCATCTCACCCATCCCGTCAGACTGGTCGGCGGCGCAGACGCAATCCTTCCTGTCCGAATACAATTCGCACATGCTCTACGAACTCTCGATCCATGAGGCGATGCCGGGGCATTACCTGCAGATCTGGCACGCCAACAAGCACCCCAGCGTGACGCGCGCTGTGCTCGGCTCAGGTACTTTCATCGAGGGCTGGGCCTGCTATGCCGAAGACCTGATGATCGAGATGGGTTTCGGCGCCGATAGCCCGCTGCGCCGCCTCACCAATCTCAAGATGCGCCTGCGCTCCGTCACCAACGCCATCCTTGATCAGGGCGTGCATGCCGAGAACTGGGACGAAGCCACCGCCATGAAGTTCATGACGGCCGAGGCTTTTCAGGAAGAGCGTGAAGCCGCCGGAAAGTGGACGCGCGCGCGCCTGTCGTCCGGTCAGCTGTCGACCTATTTCGTCGGCTGGGGCGAACATCACGCGCTGCGAAAAGACGCGGAAGCAAAGTGGGGCGCCAACTTCGCACTCAAGAAATATCACGATGCCGCGTTGTCGCACGGCTCCCCGCCGGCCCGTTTCGTCCGTGCATTGATGTTCGATGAACCCATTGCCTGAGACCGATCTTGACCGGGATTCACCAACGGTTCAGACAGATTCCCGTAGCCTCGAACTGCGTCGTTTGGTGCATGTGCGGTTGACGCCCGCGCGCAGAAGAACCATTTCGGTCCCATGCCTGATATCTGGGGTCAGTCGTCCGAAAAAGGCCGCGTCGGCCAGGAACTTCGCGAAGAAGTTCACCTCCATCTCGCGCGTCATCTCGGCGAACCCCACATCGCTTTTTCCGACCAGGATGGCTGGGCAGGCCGCTCACGCGAACCGGGTCCGTCCGTCGACGTGCTGGTCGTCCCGCCCGACGGCGAGCGCCGTTTTGCCTATGTCTGCAGTTTCGGCTCCAGCCTGAAGAAAGGCTCCGGCCTCTCCCCTGCCGGCCGTATGGAATTCGTGCTGGCCGTACCGCAATGTGGCGACGCCCGCGCTGACCTCGGCATGCTGAACCTCGGCGCCAACACGGTCCGCCAGTTCGCCAAGCTGGTGCACATCCAGTCAATCCGCGTCGGCGCCGGCCAGACCGTGCAATTCAGCCGCAATCCCCGCCCCATCCTCGAAGGTTCGAAACAGGTCGCCTTTGCCTTTATGCCGCCCCGCCTCCCCGCCGACGGCTTCGCGCGGCTCAAGGTCGGCGAGAGCGATGCAATCACTTTCTGGGGGCCGATCCCGATTACGCGGGAAGAACTCCAGGCCGGCGCCCATCACGGGGCCCAGCGCCTCGCCGCAGGCCTCCTCAAGGCCGGCGTCACCGAGATGCTGCATGGTGACCGCCCCTCGGCCGCCCGCTTCGCCTATGGCCTCCGCCGCCCGCTGATCGAGCGGGTCCGCAACCTTTTCCGGCGCGACTGATTCGCATCCAGATCGCTGATCTGCCGCGACTTTCCGGCGCTTGTGCTCCGCGAAACGACCGCTAGATTGCGCAGAACTTTGGGCCCGGAGATTTTACGCGCGATGGTCGAACTCACGCTGCCGCAGAACTCCAAGATCAAGGCCGGCAAGCGCTGGCCGAAGCCGGCTGCGGCCAAGAAGCTGCGTACCTTCAAGATCTATCGCTACGACCCGGAAACCGGCGGCAACCCGCGGTGGGACTACTACCAGATCGACATGAGCAAGGTCGGGCCGATGGTCCTCGACGTTCTTATCTACATCAAGAACGAGATCGACTCGACGCTCACCTTCCGCCGCTCCTGCCGCGAAGGCGTTTGCGGTTCCTGCGCCATGAATATCGGCGGCGGCAACACCATCGCCTGCACCAAGGGCTGGGACGAATTCTCCGGCGACATCACCATCGCGCCGCTGCCGCACCAGGCCGTCGTGAAGGACCTCGTGCCGGATCTCACGAACTTCTACGCGCAGCACGCCTACGTGCAGCCCTACCTCAAGACCGAAACGCCCGAGCCGCAGAAGGAATGGCGCCAATCGGAAGCCGACCGCTCCAAGCTCGACGGTCTCTACGAGTGCATCATGTGCGCCTCATGCTCGACCGCCTGCCCCAGCTACTGGTGGAATGGCGACAAGTTCCTCGGACCGGCCGCCCTGCTCCAGGCCTATCGCTGGATCATCGACAGCCGTGACGAAGCCACAGGGGAGCGCCTCGACGATCTTGAGGATCCGTTCAAGCTCTATCGCTGCCACACCATCATGAACTGCGCGCAGGTCTGCCCGAAGGGTCTCAACCCGGCCAAGGCCATCGCGGAGATCAAGAAGCTGATGGTCGAACGCGCCACCTGATCTCTGGACCGCCGGGCCCCTGCCCGGCAGTCGCTGCGTAGCAGCGAACAGGGCCGGCAGTCGCGGCGCCTCGTTCATGTAACTCCGGAAGCCACCTCACATGCAAACGCACGCCTATGTCGCCATCGTAACGCTGGCAGCGCTACTGGTCTATTTCTGGATGGTGATGGGCGTCGGCGCCGCGCGCCGCAAATCCGGCATCGACGCGCCTACCATGACCGGTGATCCCGTGCTGGAGCGCGCTGTGCGCATCCAGGCGAACACGCTTGAATGGCTGCCCGCCTTCCTGCCGTCGCTGTGGCTCTGCCACTTCTTCTGGCAGCCGCAGGATCAGTCTGGGATCATTGTGGCCGTCATTGGCGTCGTGTGGATCGTCGGTCGCATCCTGTATGCGCTCGGTTACGCGAAGGATCCTGCCCGGCGTGAGCTTGGCTTCATGGTCCAGCTCGCGGCGACCGCCATCCTGCTGTTCGGCGCCCTCGGCAAGGCCATCGCCGTCCTGATCACGGGCTAGCTTGCCCGGGGCTGCCGGTTAGCCGAGAAAGCGCGTCGCATGATCGACGGCATCCACATTCGCGCGGCAACACTGGCCGATCTTCCGGCCATCACCGTCATCTATGGCCACGCCGTCCTCAACGGCACGGCGAGCTATGAGTATGATGCGCCCTCTCTCGACGAGATGAGCAGGCGCTACGACGCCATCATTGCGGGAAGCTTCCCCTACCTTGTCGCCTACAGCGCCGACAAAGTTCTTGGCTACGCCTACGCCAGCCATTTCCGCACCCGCCCCGCCTACCGCTTCATGGTTGAGGACTCGATCTATATCACCCCCGATGCACAGGGCCTCGGCATTGGCACGCTCCTCCTCGGCGAACTCCTCGCCCGCTGCGAAGCGCTTGGCTTCCGCCAGATGATCGCGGTGATCGGCGATGCCGGGACAAACCTCGCCTCCGCCAGACTCCACGCCCTCATGGGCTTCACCGAATGCGGACGCATCAAAGGTTCCGGTTTCAAGTTCAACCGCTGGTGCGACACGCTCCTGATGCAGCGCGCGCTAAACGGCGGGACAGGTACGTCACCCATCTGATGCAGGGCTTGTCATCCCGGGCGAGCCAACGGCGAGACCCGGAATCTATCCCACAGTCTGGGTGGGTCGGTGAATGGGCCCCGGCTCGGGCTGCGCTGGGCCGGGATGACAACAGTGGCGCACATCAGAGCCTCCCCACATTTTGTTGGAAACTAGGCGCCCGGATTCGGCGGAGGCCGAGAAATCTTCTCCAACACGCTCAAACACTTGCCCGCAAAAACATGCGTGAAACCTGGACGCAAACCGGCCGGGCTCCCAGCGCATCCATAATCGCACCCATGAGCCTCGAACAAGCGCCTCTTGAGCCCGAAGACAACGCGGACCCGAACTGGTTCGCGCCCATCGCCACGTTCATCGCCTGGCCCGCTGACCTGTTCAATCAGATCGCCAAACTCAAGCGCATCCGCCGCACCACGAGGTTCAAATCCAACTGGCGCGATCACGAACAGGACCTCCGCCAGCGCGAATGGATGCGCGACCAGATCCTCGCCGCAGGTGCCGCCCAGTTGCTCGCCGGCAAGGAGCTCGATCTCAACGCTTTCATCCCTTCGACAGAACCGCCTGCCGACGATGGCGAACCATGCCCAAAGACGCCGTTCGAAATGAACCGTCGTTTCCTCGCCATGGCGCGCTTCAACGCTGGCCCCGAGCCCGCCATCCGCGCGCATGCGAAACGCATCGCGAGGTGCGAAGGCATCGACCTCGACAATCCCCTTGCAGCCCATGGTTCGAAGGACTCTGCGCTTTGCGCCGCTGCTCACCCCGCGCCCGTGGGCATTGCCGCATCAAAAGCGCTCACCCTGAGCCGTGCGCAAGGCGCGCGTCGGTCGAAGGGCGAGCGCGGCCAAACGCACGCGCGGGGACCGCCCGAACCCTCCAAAAACCCGATCCGGCCAAACTCGCACTCACCTGCAAGACCGCACCCTCACGCCTGACGTATCGCATGCGCCTTCATCGCGTCCGTCAGCCACTCCGCAAAGCCCGGCCCCAGCGCCTCATACCGCGCCACGAAATCGGGATGCGACAGGTACAGATCCGCCAGTCCCGCATAGGCATGCGGCGGACAGGGCTTGTCCCACGCCGCTGCGACCCATGCCCGATGCCGCGCGATCATGCGATCAACCGGTTCCGCCGCCGGATCGATGCCCCGCGTCATACCTTCGACAAGTCCCGTCTCGATATCCTTCAGCGTGTCCATCATCGCGGCCTGCTCGGCCTCGCTCATCTTCGCCATCGCCTTGCGCGAAAGGTCGAGGCTTCCCTGCATCGATGCGCCGTAGCGCTCGACCAGCCACGCTTCGTAGTCAGCCTGCTTCTCCGCCGAGAAGCCCTGATACAGGTCCGCGTTCGACATCTGGGTCTCTCCCTTTATGCTTGCGACCGTGCGGTCGATGGTTTCGATGAGGACGCGAAAGCGCGCCCGCTCCGCGTCAAGTCTTTCACGATGGCGCATCAGCACGCCGACCTGATCCTCGCCCTCAAGCGCCAGCAGCTCGGCGATCTCGCCCAGCGGCACGCCCAGCTCCCGATGAAACAGGATGCGCTGCAACCGCATCAGCTCGGCTCGCCCATAATAGCGATAACCGTTCGCCCCGACATGCGCGGGCGTCAGCAAGCCGATCTCGTCATAATGGTGCAGCGTCCGCACCGTTACCCCGGAGATCGCCGCCAGCTGTTTTACCGTGAGCTCTTTCATGTGCCGCTCCTGCGTGTCGGACCAGTCCTGCTCTCTAACGTTCCGTGAGGGTCAAGCATTACTTTGCGCTCGATTTTGGGTTAATCTTGGCGCGGTCCGCTAATTGCAGAGTCCGCCCGGAGTCGAATGGGAGACCGGACATGATTGGGACGACGAGCGCACAACAGGCTGAAACGACCGCAACACCGGGAAACCATTTCCCATGGGCGGGTCAGCCGGACGAGATCGCCTGCAACTTCGCGTTCGGCCTCATCATGCGGAATCTTCCTCCCCGCATCGCGCTCGAAAAAAAGATGCATGCGCCGACGCTGATGGCCGCCGCCGGAGCAATCGCAGGGGTCTGCGCCCAGATCTCATTGCTCGCCGACGCCGAGCGCCTGGAGAAAGCGCGCGCCGAAAACCGCATCAAGGAGACACCTCTCAAGGACGGGCGCACGCTGATCTACGGCGATGCCCTCAACGACATGCTCTACAGCGTCAGCGACCCTGAAACCGCCCGCTCACGCGTCTGGAACATGATGGTCACGGCCGCCATGCAGAAGGGCCTCGACCGCAGCGAGCTTCCCAACGTGCCCGCCATGTTCCGTCACGTGAACGATTCACTGGGCTCGGTCGTTGAAGGCCTCCCTTCCGTCGCGCAGAACGCCCAACCTGTCATGCCGGCACGCGATCTCCTGAAGTTGGTCGGTCCGCTGACGCTGGAAGCCCTCGCCGGCGATCTCCCGCCCGCCCTTGCGACCAACGGCCAGGCCATTCGCGCCAGTCGTAAATCCTGGGTCGGGATTACAGCGCAAGTCGCCGGCAATCTGCTCATGACGGCCTCGCGCGTGATGCCGCCGGCCATGTGCCTCACCATCGCGATGGAATCGGCGATCTACGCGTCAAAGCTCAGCGCCAACGTCGCGCCGAAAGCGGCCGAGCCTGCTGTTCAGGCGTAGGTCGCAATCGACAGCACCACTTTTGCACCGTCGCCGAAGACAAACGTCTCGGCGACGGTTTGCTGTCTATGGTTGGTGTAGATGATCGTGATCGCGTCTGACCCGGTCAGGACCTCATCGACTTCGAAGAAAAGTTCGCGCGACTGCGACAGCGCCTTGTTCCAGTAATCTCCCAGCGCAGCCTTGCCGCGCACAACGTCTACATCCTGCCCCGTCACCATGCGGATGCGCGGCGAATGAAACACGATGTCGTCCGCATAGTGGGCAAGGATCGCCTGCAGGTCATGGTCGTTCCACGCCTTCACCCATGCGCGGGCAAACGCGTGCGCATCGTCGGGGTTGATCATGTGAAAGGCCGGATCATGTAAATGGATTATCCCTGCAGCTGGCATAGAGAACGAGGTTGAGCTCGCTTGCTTTTGCTGCTGAGGCGATCTCCGCAACCGTGATCGCGTGACTATCGAGCCATTTGGCTTCCTGCCCCGGAAAATCGCCCATCAGCCAGAACACGTCCCTGCTTCTCTGCGCACCGTGCCCACCTATATAGATCAAAGCCGTATCGGCATCATGAGACAGATCCGCGAACTCCTCCAGCGCCTTCCGCGCATGCGCAGCGTCTGCATCCAGCACCAGCGTCGTCGCGAAACCCGCCGTGGTCAGCGCCGCCGGAACGCGCTTCGCGTCATGCGCAGCGCCGGGCAGCGAGTACGCATCCGACTTCGAATAGTCCGCATTGATCAGTACCAGCGCCACGCGCTTCTCGCCCTTGTCCAGCCGCACCTTTGGCGCCGGCAGAACGCGCGGATAATCCATCATCTGCCAGCCCTGGCTCTTGATGGAATTGGCAATCGCCATCCGTTCGGTGAATCGCGCCAGCGTCAGAGGCTTCTGCACAATGACCTCAACCAGCGCTGATGCGAAAGGGTTTCCTCCCTCGCGATCGCGATCGCTGGTCAGCCGCCCCGCCTGCCCCGCATAAAAGATCAGCGCAGCCGGGGGCGCAGACGTCTGAGCATGAGCGACCCCTAGGCCGCTCGCGGCAACGCTCGCAAGGAACACACGACGGTTCATGCCGACAAGCTTAACCGCGACACCTGACCGAGCAACCGTTTTCAACCGAAGTCCGAGCCCTCGCCTGCAAAGACGAGGGCTCACACTTCAAACTAGAACTTCAGCACCTTGACGTAACGCACCTGCGGCAGAGCCTGGATCGCGGCGAGCGTTTTCTCGGGCACGTTCTGATCCACACCCACAATCGCGATGGCGTCGCCGCCAGCCGCTTCACGGCCAAGGTTGAACGTCGCGATGTTGACCTTAGCTTCGCCCAGCAAGCCCGCCATGGCGCCGATGAAGCCCGGCTTGTCGGAGTTGTTGACGAACAGCATGTAGGGCTGGAAGTCCGCCTCCAGCTGCATGCCCTTCACTTCGACGATGCGCGGTTTGCCGCCCACGATCGCGCCAGCGACCGAGCGCCATTTGCCTTCCACCTTCACCTTGATGCGGATCAGCGAGTCATAGACCGCGCTGGCGTCGTTGGTGGACTCTTTCAGAGAGCCGCCACGCTCCTGCAGCACCGACGGCGCCGAAACCATGTTCACTTCAGCAAGGAAGGGACGCAGCAGGCCCGCCAGCGCCGCTGATGTCAGCGGCTTGCGGTTCAATTGCGTGACCTGGCCTTCGTATTCGATCTCCACTTCCGACAAGCCGCCGTCGGCGACTTGTCCAGCGAATTGCCCCAGCTTTTCCGCCAGCGCGACGAACGGCTTCAGCTTCGGCGCTTCTTCGGCCGTGACTGACGGCGTGTTCAACGCATTGGTGACGGCCCCTGTCAGCAGGTAATCCGCCATCTGCTCGGCGACCTGGAAAGCGACATTGTCCTGCGCTTCGACGGTCGACGCGCCGAGGTGCGGCGTCGCGACAAAGTTCGGTGCGCCGAACAGTACGTTGGTTTTCGCCGGCTCCTCGAGGAAGACATCGAACGCCGCAGCGCCGATATGGCCGCTGTCGAGACCCGCACGCACCGCGGCTTCATCGGCAAGCCCGCCACGCGCGCAGTTGATCAGGATCACGCCCTTCTTCGTCTTGGCAAGGTTCCCGGCCGACAGGATGTTCTTGGTCTGCTCGGTCAGCGGCGTGTGCAGTGTGATGACATCGGCGCGCGCCAGCAATTCGTCCAGCTCGACCTTTTCAACGCCGAGTTGCGTCGCGCGTTCAGCCGTGAGGAAGGGATCGTAAGCGACCACTTTCATCTTCAGGCCAAGCGCGCGGTCTGCAACGATGGAGCCGATGTTCCCTGCGCCGATCAGGCCAAGCGTTTTCGCATAAAGCTCGATCCCGATGTAATCCTTCTTCGGCCACTCGCCCGCGATGGTGCGCTGGCTGGCCGAGGGAATCTGGCGGGCGGCGGCGAACATCATCGCGATCGCATGTTCTGCTGTGGTGATGGCGTTGCCGAAGGGCGTGTTCATCACGATGACGCCCTTGGCAGTCGCGGCCTTCACATCGACGTTGTCGACGCCGATGCCCGCGCGGCCAATCACTTTCAACTTCGTACCCGCGGCGATCACATCCTTGTCCGGTTTGCACGCAGAGCGCACGGCAAGGCCATCATACTCGCCGATGATCTTGATCAGCTCGTCCTTCTTGAGGCCGACCTTGAAGTCCACCTCGATGCCGCGATTCTTGAAGATATCGGCGGCGCCCGGCGCGAGATCGTCGGCGATGAGGACTTTCACTTTGTTGGTCATCTGCTCAGTCTCCCTGAATGCGGGCGCGCCAGTCAGCACGCGTAAGCTTGTGAACGAGGCAATCGTCTTCGTCGTTGAACGTCTGCCTATGCGTCGGCACGAAGCCGAGGCGCTGGTAGAATTTGTGGGCGCGCGTGTTCGAGTTGAGTGGGTCGATCAGGATCGCCGTCACCAGCGGATCGGAAAAACAGCGCGCAAAAGCAAGACGCATCATCGTCTCGCCGTATCCCTTGCCCCGCGCATCCGGTTCGCCGATCCAGATGTCGAGCGCGCGCAGGTCGGGCTCGATGGCGCCCCAGTAATGCGTCGGCTCGCGATGCGGATCGCACATCTGCATGGCGCCGATTGGGCGCCATGCGTCGTCGTGACCGGCGACCTCGGCAATCCAGTGTTCCCACACCTCATCCTCATGCATCGCAATGTTCGTCGGCCACTCGTTTAGCTCGCCGTGCGCGACAGTTTCGGTTGGATCATCGGTCGTCGCCGAGATGACGACAGGATCAAGGTCCCAACGTTGCAGAAGGAGAACGTCCGCCAGGGTGGCGACGCGGAGACGGAGGTCAGACATGGCCGCCTGTCCCGTCTCCGGCCACCCGCCATTTGCGCGCGCGATTGACTTTCATCTTGGCGTCGACCTGTTCGGAAAGCTCCATGCCGAGAAGGCCGACGAGCCGGTGCAGCAGGATGACGACATCCGCCGCCTCCCTGCCCGCCTCAGACATGTCGCCCTCGCGGATGGCCTGCTCCAGCTCATCCATTTCGAGACGCGCGCGCGTGACAAGCACGGTGACATCCTGCGGCGCGCCGAAGGTGGCGTCGCCCCATTCGCGGATGGTCTGGCTGGTTTCAGTCGCCATCGCGACCTCCACGCGCTCGGGGTGTCAGGACAATTCCGCGACTGTCGTTTCAAACGCCCAATCGAGCCACGGCGTCAGCTTCTCGACATCGGCCGCTTCCACGGTCGCGCCGCACCAGATGCGGAGCCCCGGGGGAGCTGCCTTGTAGCCGCCGATATCGTAGGCCGCGTTTTCCTTCTCCAGCGCCGCCACGAACTTCTTCACGAAGTCCTGCTGGCCCTTGTCGTCGAGCTTGGCGACGCGCGGATCAGTGATCGACAGCGTGACCGACGTGTTCGAGCGAATGGTCTTATCCGCTGCGAGGAATTCCACCCACGGCGTCTTCGCGACCCAAGCCTCAAGCACCGCAAGGTTGGCGTTCGAGCGCGTGACAGTGGCGTCGACACCGCCAAGACCTTCGACCCAGGCAAGCGCATCGAGATAGTCCTCGGTCGCCAGCATGGACGGCGTGTTGATCGTCTCGCCTTCGAAGATGCCTTCGGTGACTTCGCCGCCCTTGGCCATACGGAAAAGTTTCGGCATCGGCCATTTCGGCGTGTAGGTCCTGAGGCGCTCGATGGCGCGGGGCGACAGGATCAGGATTCCGTGTGCGCCCTCGCCGCCCAGCACTTTCTGCCAGGAGTAGGTCAGCACATCGATCTTGTTCCACGGGATCGGCATCGCAAACACGGCAGAGGTTGCGTCGCAGAACGTCAGCCCCTCGCGGTCATCCGCGATCCAGTCGCCATTCGGGACTTTCACGCCAGACGTCGTGCCGTTCCACGTGAAGACGATGTCGGCATCCTTGCGGGCCTTCGACAGGTCCGGCAGCTGGCCGTAACCGGCCTTGTGTGTGGTGGCCTCGACCTTCAGCTGCCTGGTGATGTCCGTCACCCAGTCTTCGCCGAACGACTCGAACGCGAACACATCCACCGGGCGCGCGCCCAGCATCGACCAGAAGGCCGCTTCGATAGCGCCGGTGTCGGAACCGGGCATGATGCCGATGCGATAGTCGGCGGGAATCCCGAGAATGGCGCGGGTCTTATCGATCGCCAGCTTCAGGCGCGATTTGCCGAGCTTTGACCGGTGCGACCGGCCCAGAGATTCGAGCTTGAGATTGTCGGGGCTCCAGCCTGGCCTTTTGGCGCACGGTCCAGAGGAAAAGTGCGCGCGATCAGGGCGCACGGCCGGTTTGGCGGCGGTAGACATCTGTTTTCTCCCATCCTTACAGATGGACTGGTCGCCGTTGGGGGCGACTGGCCCGGCAATGCGTATGCGCCGGAATGGGCTGCACGTCAATTAACGCATGCGCCGCCGCGCATTCGCCACCGCAACACCTGCAAGGATCAGCGCCAGCGCGCCGACCATCGACCATTGCAGCGGCTCGCCCAGAAACAGCACGCCAAGACCGGTCGCCCACAGCGGCGACATGTAGGTCGTGAACGACACGAATACAGGCCCTGCCCGCTGGATCAGCCAGACATAGACGAACATCGCAAACGCCGTCGGCAACAGACCCAGCACAATCATCGCCGAGATCGACGCGCTGCTGGCCGCTGCCGGAAACGGCTCCATCACGACCGCATGCAGTAGCGCCGCCACCGCGCCCAGCCCGACGATCAGGAAGCTCGACACAATCGGGTCGATACGCGGGGCAAGCCGCGTCCCGACATTCCCGACCGCATAAAGCCATGCGCCGGCGATTGCGAGCAGGATGCCGAAAAAGCTCGCCCCCATGCCGTGCCCGAACTCCGGCAGAACCAGCACGACCAGTCCGAAGAAACCGAGCAGCACGCCGGTCACGCTTCGCGCCGTCAGCCTGTCGCTGGTGAACATGTGCGCCAGCAGAACGGTCGCGAACGGCGTCGCGCCATTGCAGATAGCCATCACTGCAGACCCGACAGACTCCGCAGCATGGGCGTAGAAAACGAACGGGATCATTGTCGCGCCAATGCCGATCAGCGCGAACCAGCCGATCGCCCGCCACGTCACCTTGATCGCATCAGCTGCGCGCGCCTGCGGACGCAACAATCGCGCGCCGAGAATCCATGCGCCGAGGAACAGCGCGCCGCTGGTGAGCCGTCCCGCGACCAGCCAGCCCGGCGTGATCGTCTCGACGCCAACGCGAATCCCCGCAAACGTCGACCCCCAGATCACGACAAGCAGCAAGAGCGCAGCCCAGCTAAGCGCCGCGCCAGTCAGGCGCGGTTTCGTTCTCTCACGGGCAATTGCTGCCGCCGTTTCCACGTCCAGGCTCCGCAACGGGATGACGGCGCCCTGCTAGGCCATTTCCCCGCCCGCTGCAAAGCCACAGCGTGAAATGCCTTGAAACAAGGAACACAGTACACAAACAAGATAAAGACCCGGCGCTTCACACGCCGGGCCTTCTGTCTGCGGTAGAAGTGGTCGCCCTAAAGAGGCTTACGCGCTTCCCTGGCAATGTTCTTGGCTTTCTCTTCGATATTGCCAGCCGTCTTCTGGACCTTGCCTTCGGCCTCTTTCATGCCGCCCGCGGCCTTGTGCTTCGGCGAATCGACGACCTTGCCGAATTCCTTCTGCACCTTGCCGGCGGCTTCTTTCGTGCCGCCATCGATCTGATTCTTGTTCATGACGAAATCTTTCTTTTCCACGTCCCGCGTCCGGGTAAAGAACGTCCGGCCAAAGATGAGGTTCCGTTCACGAACGCGCATCCTCCAGCAACAGCGTGGCCCCCTTCTCTGCGATCATCAGCGTCGGCGAATTGGTATTGCCGGACGTAATGCGCGGCATCACGGAGGCGTCGATCACGCGCAGCCGTTCCACCCCACGCACGCGCAACCGTTCATCGACGACAGCCATCGCATCAGACGCCATACCCATCTTGGCTGTGCCGACCGGATGAAAAATCGTCGTGCCGACATCGCCCGCAGCCTTCGCCAGTTCGGCATCGCTCTGCAACACGGCGCCCGGCGCAAACTCCTGCGGCGCAAACCTTTTCAACGCTGGCTGATCCACGATCCGCCGCACCAGGCGCAGCGATTCAACAGCCGTCATGCGGTCGCTCTCAGCCGCCAGATAATTCGGCTGGATCTCCGGCGCCGCACTGGCATCGGGCGAACCCGCGTGCACTGATCCGCGACTGTCGGGACGCAAATTGCACACGCTGATCGTGATCGCCGGAAAAGCGTACATCGCCTCGCCGAATTTCGGCAGCGCCAGCGGCTGCACGTGGAACTGGATGTTCGGCGTCGCGTGACGTTCGCTTGATTTTGCAAAGGCTCCCATCTGCGACGGCGCCATCGTCATCGGCCCGCGCCGCCGCAACGCGTAGTCGGCCGCCATCAGTGGTCGGCGCATCAGGTTGGCGTATTGCTCGTTCAGCGTAGGCACGCCGCTCACCTTGTAGATCGGCCGCAGCTGCAGGTGATCCTGCAGATTCTCCCCCACGCCCGGACTGTGATGCGCCAGATCCAGGCCCAGCGCTTTCACCCGCCCCGCATCACCAATGCCCGACAGTTCCAGCAGCTTGGGCGACTGCACCGCCCCGGCCGCAAGGATCACGCAGCCATCCGCCATCGACACGCGCCGCTCCTGCCCGCCATTCCGCGACCACGCGACACCCTCCGCCACCCCGCCGCGCATCACGACCCGCTCGACCAGAGCGCCGGTCTCGACTTTCAGGTTATGCCGTCCCCGCACCGGCGCCAGGAATCCACGCGCCGACGACCAGCGCCGCCCCGCCTTCTGGTTCACCTGGAAATAGCCAACGCCCGCATTGTCCCCGGTATTGAAGTCTCCGACTTTCGCGATTCCAGCCGCCTCCGCCGCATCGGCGAACGCATCAAGCACTTTCCAGCGCATGCGCGGATGTTCGATGCGCCACTCGCCGCCCTGGCCGTGATGCGCGCCGCCGTCGACATGATCCTCGTGCTTCAGAAAGTACGGCAGCACATCGTCCCACCCCCAACCGGTGAGGCCCATCTGGCGCCAGCCATCATAGTCGGCCGCTTGCCCACGCATGTAGATCATCGCGTTGATCGCCGACGATCCGCCCAGCACCTTCCCGCGCGGATAGTTGAGCGCGCGCCCGTTCAGCCCCGGCACCGGTTTCGTCTGGAACATCCAGTCGGCGCGCGGATTGCCGATCGCGAACAGATAGCCGACCGGAATGTGAAACCAGATCCAGTCGTCCTTGCCGCCCGCCTCCAGCAGTAGCACGCGATTGCGCGGTTCCGCCGACAGCCGGTTGGCCAGCAGGCATCCGGCTGTACCCGCACCGACAATGATGTAGTCGAACCGATCGCTCATGCGCGCCACATTCACCACCTGCGCGAAAGGATCAACCGGATTGCGAGCGTTGCCCAAACGTCGCGCTTGAACCTCGCGACCCTCCCTGCCATCGTCGCGGCAAAACATCGGGCCAGACAGCCAGGTCCGGGATAACCGGGAGAGACACGCATGCGTCTACACTCAGCGCTTATGGCAGGGCTCTGCACGCTGGCCCTGTCCGGCTGCGTGGTGTCTGTCAGCGAAACCGAACGCGTCGCCAGCCTGACCCCACTCGCCCACGGCCCCATCGCCAATGACGCGCCGCATGGTATCTCGCAAACGCGCCTGCAGGTGCTAGACGCAACGATGCGCAATTACATCGACGACGGCAAACTCGCCGGCGCCGTGCTCATGATCCACCAGGACGGCCGCGAAGTCTTCCACGGTGCCTATGGCTGGCGCGACCGTGAGGCCGGCGACCGCATGGCGGAGGACGACATCTTCCGCATCGCCTCGCAAACGAAAGCGCTCACCAGCACCGCCATCATGATGCTGGTGGAAGAAGGCAAGCTGGTGATCGACGATCCGCTCGGCAAATTCCTGCCGGAGTGGAGCAGCACAACTGTCGCTGTCGCCAACACGAAGGGCGGCTATGATGTCGTGCCCGCAAAACGCGCGATCACCATCCGCGACCTGCTCAGCCATACGGCTGGAATTTCCTATGGCACCGGCCCCGGCGAGAAGGCGTGGAAGGATGCCGGCGTCTATGGGTGGTACTTCGCCGACAAGTCCGTGCCCGTGGCCGATGTCGTTGCGAAGATGCCGAAACTGCCGATGGCTGCCCAACCCGGCGAGCAATGGGTCTATGGCTACAACACAGACATTCTCGGCGTCGTCGTCGAAAAGCTCTCGGGTCAGTCGCTCGACGTCTTCCTGAAAGAACGCCTGATCGATCCTCTCGGCATGGTGGATACCGCCTTCTGTCTGCCGCCCGCAAAGCTCGATCGTCTCGCCGTCGTGTACTCGGCAAAGAACGGCAAGGCCGAACGCGCGCCCTCGCCCGGCGGTCTCGAAGGCGTCAGCCATGTCGGACAGGGCAGCTATGCCAACGGCCCATGCAAGGCGTTCGCGGGCGGCGCCGGCCTGCTATCCACAGCGCACGATTATTCCCGCTTCCTCGAAATGCTGCGCCAGGGCGGCGTCGCCGACGGCAAGCGCTACCTGTCCCGCAAGACGGTCGAACTGATGACAAACGACACGCTGGTCAGCGCGACCTACCAGCCCGGCCAGGGCTTCGGCCTCGGCTTCCGCATCATGCTCGACCCCAGCAAGGCGGGACAGCCCGGCTCACCCGGAGATTATGGCTGGGGCGGCGCCTATCACTCGACCTACTGGGTCGATCCGAAGGAAGGCCTCACCGTCGTCTACATGACGCAGATCATTCCGGCCGGCGGCCTAGAGGATCAGTCGAAGATCCGCTCGCTGATCTATTCCGCCCTCGAATAGCCGAGCAGCGTCGTGATGCGCTTGATTCCCGATGACAAGCTGGTGGCCGATAAAATTCCGTCGATCCGCTCCGACTGGGGGCAGATCAACCGTTTCGGACACTCCTTCGACGGCTACGCAGTCATGGGCATGGATGAATGCGCACGACTGGCAAACGAGGCGACACCAACGACCCTCCGCGAACTTCGTGCCGTGCTCTTCTTCGAGCTACGCCGGTGGAGAAACAACGGCTACGACCCAGACGAGAAGGCACTGGCGAAGTTCAGCTGGTTGCTCGAATCAATTCGACAGAAAGTGAAGGATGCTCCCCGCTAGACGGCGCTGGAATAGCTACTTCACCGCCGAATACGCGAACGTCCCGCAGAGGTGTGTGTCCGCCTTCGGCGGCCACTGGTCGCCGTCGAAGGCGGCGATGGTCAGCGTCTCGCCGGCCGCGTCCGCCTGCGTGTAAGTCGCGAATGCCATCGCTGTCCCGCAGAAGCCGCCATTCGGCGCCGTTGCCGGGATCGTCTCCTTGTCGACCGTGTACATCACGATCTTCGCGGGATCGAACGCGCTGCCGCTTGCGGGGAACAAGCTTGCGAAGTCATACGGCTTCTCGCCCATCTCGGCGCCACCCGGCATCAACGTCGTCTCATAGCTGATGCCAGTCTCGAACGCGAAGATCGCGCCCTCGGGCAGGTTCGGGCTCGCCTGCGGCGTCGGCGTGAGTGTGAGCTTGCCGGGCGTGAAACTCATCGCGGTCTTCGACATCGCCTCATAGGTGCGCGCCAGCCCGACAGCCGCCGGCACGAACGGCGCGCCAGGATCGTCCTGCCCCATCTCCTCGGGTGTCGGTTCGATCGTCGCGACCGGCCTGGCTTCCGGCTGGCAGGCCGCGAGCGCGAGCACGGCAAAAACTGTCGCTGTCAGACGCATGATAGTATCCTCATAGTCACGGTTAGCAGTCTTAGCCCGCGGCGCGGATTTCAAATGGCGTGCAGCCCCGCGCCATCGCAGTCTTTGCCTCGACGCTACTGGATGAAAGCGCGGCAGCTTCGACGTCGATCTCCTGCTTGATCTTGCCAGCGTCATGGCCAGCCTGGCCAAGCGACGCCATCCACGCATCATACGTCGCCTGCAACAGCGCATCCGGCGCTGCGGCCTGCTTGATCTGAGCGGCGCGAAGCCCGGCACATTTCACGGCGTTCACGTGCGACACGTCATCCTCGATCGATACCCGCGGCGCCGCCTGCGCAAACGCCGCGCCCGCGAGGGTCAGTGACATCAGAGCTGGCAAGACAAGGCGCATCAGGTTCCTCCAGGACCCATCCTTCTACCCGCCCCACCCGGCGGATTGAAGGCCCGCGCCTGTCCTGAACGTGACGTCTATTTCACCAGTCCGAGCGATTGCGACATCACATGGAAGATCTCGTTCTGCTCAACGGCGCCTGAGAACAGGTTCGCCCCCGGGCCGCCTGCGAAGATCGCAACGTCTTCCCCGCCATGCGTTTCCGACCCCAGCGGGATCAGCGCCTGCTGCTGGAAGCCCAGCGCCCCCGTGTCCACATTGGTGAGGTCCGCACGATCGCACAGCCATTTGCCGTCCACCTGCGGCTTGCACACCGATCCCGGGCCGTTGGCAAAGCTCAGCGTGGTGTAAGGCTTGCCATCGCGCGCCAGCGTCACCTTGCCGCCCTCCTTCACCAGACCGAGGATCGGATTGCCGCGATCAGGATAGCCCTGGATGATCAGCGTGTGCGAATGGTCCGCCGTGACGATGATCAGTGTCTCCTCTGGGTTCGTCCGAGCGACCGCCTCTGCCACCGCCTCATCCAGCGCCGCCGCATCGCCCAGCGCGCGCTGTGCGTCCCCCGCGTGCAAGCCGTGGTCGACGCGCCCGCCTTCCACCATCAGCAAATAGCCCTTGTCGTTGCGCGACAAGCGCGTGATGGCGGCCTCGGTCATTTCGGCGAGGGATGGCTCGCCTCGCTTGTCCTTGGCGCGATCCAGATCGTACTGCATGTGGCTGGGCTCGAAGAGTCCAAGCACCTGGATGTCGCTGTCGAAGTTGATCTGCTCGAAGGTGCTGAGCCCGATCGTCACCTTGCGCTCCGGATGTCCGTCCAGCCATTCCTCTGCCAGGTTGCGACCATCCGCCCGGCGGCCCTTCTGGTCCGGGTATTCCGGATCCGCCATCGTGTTGGGCAGGAAGTTCTGCCGCCCGCCACCCAGCGCGACTTCAAAGCCATCGCCATTGGTCTTCTGCCAGTTCACGAACTGCGCAGCGATATCGACGCAGCCGGCAGCCTTGCCTTCCACGCTTATATCGGCGTCCGCTTCCCAGTCGCGCTCGACAGTTTCGACATAGGTCGCCGCCGGCGTTGCGTGCGTCAGGCGTGCGGTCGAGATCACGCCGGTCGCCATGCCGGCGGCTTCCGCCATTTCCCACAGCGAGGTCGTGCCGTTGCCCTTGGCGCTCGCACAATCCTTGAGGTTCGCGCCCTGCGTCACGCCCAGCGTGCCGTTGTACGACTTGACGCCCGTGGTCATCGCGGTCGCGGTCGGGGCCGAATCCGCAACCTGCGAGTCATGCGTGTAGGTCTTCGAGAACGCCGACCACGGCAGCTTCTCCATCGCGAGCTGGTAGCTCTCGCCATCGAGCCCCTTCTTCTGTCCGGCATAGATGCGCGCCGCCGTGATGGTGGAGATGCCCATGCCATCGCCGATGAACAGGATGACGTTCTTGGCTTTCTTCGGCGTGCGTGCGACCGCTCTGGCCGCCACCGCATCACGCCCCTTGACGTAATAGCTGTCGGCCGACTGGACCGGCGCGGGAAGCGGAGCCGAAATCATGTCATGGGTCGTCGCGCAGGCGGTAAGCGCCAATATGGCGACGGACGCCATTGCTGTACGAATCATGGAAATCTCCTGCGCAGGTCAGATGCGCGCGGAAGCTAGTCCAGTGATGCGACAGTTCCGAGTCGGAAAATGCGGGGCCTTACGCCGCGATCTTCTCCGACGCTGGCTTTTTCGAGGATTGTTTCTCGGGAGATGACGTTTGCTCCGCCGCTGCCGGCTCGGCCACGACCCGTGTCGGTGCAAGTTTCAGGAGCGACAGGATCGAACGCACTTCGGCGCGGCCGGAAATCTCGCTCATGGTCAGCTTGCCATCAACGGGCGTATCGAACACCGTCCGCCCCTCAAGCGCCAGCGCCCGGTGCGAGACCCGATCGCGCAGGCTCCAGATTGTCTCGAAACCGGCCTGCTGGGCCATGTCCGCGACGCGCGCATTGATGATCGCCCCAATCTTGCTCGGCAGGGCGGAGACGCGGTTCATGACAACGTGCCAGCGCTGGACAGCCAGGCCGGCGCGGCGGCGGTCGAAGCGCACCGTATCGATCATGTCTCGATAATTTATCAGCGGCGCCGCCGGCGCGCCGATGGGCGCGAACAGGCCGTGCATGTCCGCCGGGCTCTCATTCATCGGCGTCAGGATCAGGTCGGCCAGAAGATGGGCCTCGTAAACGTCGGAGAGGTTGCCCGACGAGGTGTCGATGATCAGCAGGTCATAGCCGTCCATCCGCGCCATGCGGACCAGCGGCTCGAGCCGGTTGGAATGTTTCGGCTTGGCGTTGGCGCGGGCGTCTTCCGGGGTGTCCATCAGCATGACGTGGTCAGGGCTTTCTAGCCGCGATTCACGTCGCTGGGTCAGGAAACTCGCCAGGTTCCGGGTGTTGCGGTCAAGGTCGAGACAGGCCGTGCGCAGCCCGTCCTTAACGGCGGCGACACCCAGAAGGCAGGCCAGTGTGGTCTTGCCAGTGCCGCCCTTGAACCCGCTGATGGTTACCACTTGCATGGAACACTCCGTTTTAACCGTCCCTGCGGCCTGAGAAGCGGCCGGAGGTGCGGTCTGGCCTCCCAGCCAGCTCCCGCCAGGCGTGTGGTTCAATTCGCGTGCCAGATGAGCCTTCCAGCCGAAAACAGGTGGATTTCATGCGAGTAGAGCCCCTTGCCCTAGCGCCCGCTCCCCTTGATTATGCAATCTGAAACGCGGCGGCCCTGTTTTTCGAGTTCAGGGCGGCGAGGAGATTCCGCATGGCCACCATCGCCCTTGTCGACGACGACGAGAACATTGTTGAATCGCTCAAGGTCTTCTTTGAAGCCGAAGGTTACCAGGTTCGCGCCTATCACGACGGCGCTGCGGCCTTCGCCGGCCTGTCGGAAAACCCGCCCGATATCGCCATCCTCGACGTGAAGATGCCGAAGATGGACGGCATGGAGCTGCTGCGGAAGCTGCGCCAGACGTCCAACCTGCCTGCCATCTTCCTGACCTCCAAGGACGACGAGATCGACGAGGTTGTCGGCTTCAACATCGGCGCCGACGATTTCATCCGGAAGCCCTGCTCCACCCGTCTCCTGGCCGAGCGCGTCAAGGCGATCCTGCGCCGGTCGCGCGGCGTCGTGCCCGGCGGCGAGGATGGCGACAAGAAGCCGATCGTTCGCGGCCGCCTGACGCTCGATCCGAACCGCCATGCCTGCCAGTGGGATGGCAAGATCGTTCGGCTCACCGTTACCGAATTCCTGATCCTGCAGGCACTGGCCCAGCGCCCGGGCTATGTGAAAAGCCGCGACCAGCTGATGGACGCGGCCTACGACGATCAGGTCTATGTCGACGACCGCACCATCGACAGCCACATCAAGCGGCTGCGCAAGAAATTCCGCGACCTCGACGACAATTTCGACGGCATCGAGACGCTGTACGGCGTCGGATACCGCTACAAGGAAGCCTGAGAAAACCGCGCCGATGGCGAATGCACCGAGGCCTGAGAAACCAGTCAGGCCGGCAAAACCAGCCAAGGGTGCGCCGCGCAAGCCGCGCTCCTTGCTCTGGTCTCCCATTGCGAGACTGATCCTCGCCTCCAACCTCGCCGGCCTGATCATCCTGATCGCCGGCGCGCTGGTGCTTAACGAGGTGCGCGCAAGCCTTGTCAACGCGCGCAAGGCCAGCCTCGAGGAGATGGGACAGCTCATCTCCTCCTTCATGACCGACAATGCGACGACCGACGTTCCCGTCGAACTCGACATCGACGAAGTCATCCGTCAGCTGACGTCCATGCCGCTGACCAAGGCGACGCGGATCATCGTGCATGATCCGCGTCGCGAAATCGTCGCGGACACCCGCCTCATCAAGGATGTGATCAACGCCAGCAACCTGCCGGAAATCCGCGAGCCAAGCTGGCTTGAGCGCACCTGGCTGGAAACAGTTCGCACCATCAACCGCACGTTTGAAACCGTCAGCGCCACCGGCCGCCAGCCCATTGCCGAAGCCTTGTCGCTCGACGAGGAAGTGACGCGCGCGCTTAACGGCGAACCTGTCTTTTCAGAACGCTTCAACGACGAGGCCAAACGCGTACTCTCGATCACCATGCCGGTCGAGAAGGTGCTGCGTGTCGTGGGCACGCTCACCATCGAAACCAGCGACGTCTCGGAAATCATCGCGGCCGAACGCGCGGCGCTCGTGCCGCTGATCATCGTGGCGATGCTGGTGGCGCTCATCACAGCGACACTGCTGACGCTCGGCATTGCCCGCCCGTTGCGACGGCTCGCGCTGGCCTCTGATCGCGTCGCCACTGGCGCCGCAGAACGCCTGACTCTTGGCAAGCTGCATGATCGCAAGGACGAAATCGGCGACCTCGCCCGCGCGATGGAAGCCATGACGGTCTCACTCTACGATCGCATCCAGGAGAATGAGCGCTTCGCGGCTGACGTCGCACACGAACTCAAGAATCCGCTCACCTCCATCCGCTCGGCCGTCGAGACGATGCAGGCGATCAGCGATCCGGATAAGAAGGCGAAGATGGCGAACGTGATCGCGCGCGACGTGATCCGGCTCGACCGGCTGATCTCCGACATCTCGAACCTGTCGCGCCTGGAAGCCGAGATCGTTCGCGAAAAACTGGTGCGTGTCGATCTGAAGCGCCTGTTGGAAGACATCGTCTCGATCTATCGCGACACCGTGCGCGAGGGAGAAGCGAAGGTCGTCCTCGCCCTCGCCGACAAGAGCGCACATGAGGTCATGGGGCGTGAAGGCCCGCTTGGGCAGGTGATCCGCAACCTCCTCGAAAACGCGCGGTCCTTCTCCCCGCCGAACGGCGAAGTCATGGTTACACTTGGCGGCGCCGGTTCCGGCCGTGGCCCCGTTGTGCGTGTGGTTGTCGAGGATCAGGGCCCCGGCATTCCGCCCGACAAGCTCGAAAAGATCTTCCAGCGCTTCTACACGGACCGTCCGGTTGGCGCGAAGTTCGGAAATAATTCAGGTTTGGGCCTTTCCATCGTGCGTCAGATTGCCGAAACGCACAGGGGTCAGGTTTGGGCTGAAAACCGCATGGTCGATGGCAAGGTGACGGGGGCGCGCTTTGTTGTGGAACTACCACCAGCCCCGCTCGATATCTGAATCACTATTGACCGCGAAACAAACGAGCCCTCACCATGCCTAGCTGGAAAAAGCGGGAGTTCTTCCAATGATCGGTTTGGTCGTGGTCACGCACGGCCGGTTGGCCGAGGAATTCATTGCCGCCGCCGAACACGTCGTAGGTCCCCTCGAAAGCATTGGCGCCGTTTGCATCGGACCCGATGACGACATGGACATGCGCCGTCGGGAAATCATCGCAGCGGCGAAGGCGATGGATACCGGCGCCGGGGTTGTCATTCTCACGGACATGTTTGGCGGCACGCCGTCCAACCTCGCCATTTCGGTTATGGGTGGCGCAAAGATCGAAGTGATCGCGGGCGTGAACCTGCCCATGCTGATCAAGCTGGCTGAAGTGCGCGGCCGCCTGCCGCTCGCAGAAGCCGCGCTCGCCGCCCAGGAGGCCGGACGGAAATACATTTCCGTCGCTTCAGCCCTGCTGCAACGCGCGGAATGAGCGGGAAGTGGTCACGCAAGGCCGAGCTGATGAACCAGCGCGGCCTGCACGCGCGGGCGTCGGCCGCCTTCGCGCGCGAGGCCTCCAGATTCAATGCGAAAGTCACCGTCAACTATGACGGCATGACCGCCAGCGCCGCCTCGATCATGGACCTGCTGATGCTGGGCGCGCGCGTCGGCCAGACCATCGAGATCGAAGCTGAGGGCGCGCAGGCGGTCGAAGCGCTTGATGCGGTCTGCGATCTCATCGCGCGCAAATTCGACGAGCGCGAATAGCGGCTGGCTCTATCGCCCGCCGCCGCGATTGCCGCCCGCACGTGGCGTCACACTCCATCCCGAACTCGGCGGCGGCGCGCTGTCGCCGTTCGATGGGCGCGTCAGGGGCCGCAGCAGGTCCGCATACACAAGATCGCCATTGGGCTGGATCTGCCCGGCGATCCGCTTGAGCCCGGACACGAACTCCGCCCGGGTCACGCTGCGGTCGAGGTCGATGTCGAACGTCATCGCGTTGGCCATGACATCGGTCGGATTGCCGATGGAGGCGGCCCAGTCGGACTGCTCGAACCCGGTAATGCCGCCATCGTGATTCTTGTCAGCGGCGGCAAAGGCCGCATCGGCCCCCGTCGCGATCTCCGAAGTGGTAATCTTCCCATCCGAATTGCGATCAAAACTCGCAAACACCAGCGCCCCCGGCGCCACCACCCGCACCCCCTCCGCGCCCCTCCCCACCCCCCCGGGGCCAGGCAAGCCGGCAACCCGGTCGATCCCATCAGGCGTAGATTGCGGCTGCGGCTGCGGGGCGTTGATCGTGTCCTGCGCAAACGCGGGAAGCGCGGCCGATATCGCCAGGCCCAGAATTCCGACAATCGCCAATAGGGGCAACTTTTGCGGCATCTCACTCACCCTATGTCCGTTTGCCCGCCGGCGGCGGCTTCTGATCGATCCCGAATGTGGCCCCCCGGCAACACTCTGCGCAACCGATAGTAGCAGGCAGATGGGGACAAAAATATTGACCCGGAAGGCCGCTCCCCAGGCAAATCGATGCACCGGCAAAATCATATAAGGATATCTTTATATGATTTGCCGGATCGCGCTCCGGTTGCTATAGGCCCCTGGCGCGAAGCCGGGACAAGCCTGGCCGCCCCAATTCCCAAGGAGTGCCGAGATGGCGTTCGACGATTTCAAGGTGGCGGATATTTCACTCGCCGATTACGGCCGCAAAGAACTGGTGATTGCCGAGACTGAAATGCCGGGCCTCATGTCCACCCGCGCGGAATACGGCCCGTCGCAACCGCTCAAGGGCGCGCGGATCACCGGCTCCTTGCACATGACGATCCAGACTGGCGTCCTCATCGAGACGCTGACGCACCTCGGCGCGCAGGTGCGCTGGGCGTCGTGCAACATCTTCTCGACACAGGATCACGCCGCCGCCGCCATCGCGAAAGCCGGCGTGCCTGTCTTCGCGGTCAAGGGCGAGAGCCTCGAAGAGTACTGGGACTACACCGACAAGATCTTCCAGTGGCCGGATGGCGGCTTCACCAACATGATCCTCGACGACGGCGGTGACGCCACCATGTACGTGCTGATCGGCGCGCGCGTGGAGGCTGGCGAGACCAAGCTGATCGAGACGCCGGAGTCGGAAGAAGAGATCTACTTTTTCAAGCAGATCAAGAAGCGCCTCGCGCAGTCGCCCGGCTGGTTCACCAAGCAGCACGACGCCATCAAGGGTGTGACCGAAGAAACCACCACGGGCGTCAACCGCCTCTATCGGCTGGTTGAGAAAGGCTTGCTGCCCTTCCCTGCGATCAACGTGAACGACTCGGTGACGAAGTCGAAGTTCGACAACAAGTATGGCTGCAAAGAATCACTCGTCGACGGCATCCGCCGCGCCACCGACACCATGATGGCCGGCAAGGTCGCCGTTGTCTGCGGCTATGGCGATGTCGGCAAAGGCTCGGCTGCTTCGCTGCAGGGCGCTGGCGCCCGCGTGAAGGTCACGGAAGTCGATCCGATCTGCGCGCTGCAGGCCTGCATGGACGGCTATGAAGTCGTCACGCTGGAAGACGTCGTGAAAACCGCCGACATCTTCATCACGACGACCGGCAACAAGGACATCATCCGTCTCGAGCACATGCGCGACATGAAGGACATGGCCATCGTTGGCAACATCGGCCACTTCGACAACGAGATCCAGGTCGCGTCCCTGCGCAACTACAAGTGGGACAACATCAAGCCGCAGGTCGACATGATCTCCTTCCCGGACGGGAAGCGCATGATCCTCCTTTCGGAAGGCCGCCTGCTCAACCTCGGCAACGCCACCGGCCATCCCAGCTTCGTGATGTCCGCGTCCTTCACCAACCAGACGCTGGCGCAGATCGAACTGTGGACCAACGGCAAGGCCTACGAGAACAAGGTCTACACCTTGCCCAAGAAGCTCGACGAGAAAGTCGCCCTGCTCCACCTCAACAAGCTCGGCGCCAACCTCACCAAGCTCTCGAACGAACAGGCCGCCTACATCGGCGTCGCCCCAGAAGGCCCCTACAAGCCGGAACACTACCGCTACTAATTGCAGGCAACCCCTGAAACAGAAGCGGCCGCACATCTCGATGTGCGGCCGCCTTTGTTTTCAGCGTCAGGAATCAGGACTTCTGCTCTTCCGCAGCCGCCTTCTTGCGCTCCTGTTCGGCATTCGCCTCGGTCACCTGTCGAACGATTTCATTCTCCAGTTGCTGCGAGCTCACGAAATCCTGCCGCACAGCATAGAGCCCATTCACGAATGCGGCGTCCCATGCCGTCCAGCCGGTCATGGGCTCGTCGTCGCCGATCGGCCCGTCAAAAACGTTCAAGATCGAGTCGTATCCTGCCGCATCGACGTCGGCCTGAACCTGGGTAAGGGCGATCATCGCGATGTAGTCCGCGACAGCGCTGAACGAGACGTCTTTGGTCTTGGAGGTGTCGACAATCGCGATGATACGATTGAATTCCTGGTGGGTGGAGGCGCCGAGCCGGCTTGCGTTGTTGACGCGGGCAACCTGCGCGCCACTGAACCCGCCACCGCCTGCCGCCGTGGCGGTGCTGTCGCCGAGCACCTTGCCGCGATCTGTGACCGTCTGCGAGACATGCCACCAGCGAACCGGTTTGTCCGCTTTGGTGAACCGATCAAGCGCAGTCTTGCCGAGTGTGTTGCCCGCGTCGAACGCATCACCGAAAAGCTTCTTGTTTTGCTGGACGAAGGTCGGCGTGAATTGCTGTCCGTCATCGGTAACGACGATCAGCACGTTCGCCTTGCACCCCGGCTCGCCCACACGCAGGTCGAGGCGAACCGCCCGCAGGGCGATACGGTCGAGCATGGCTTGCGAAGCTTCGGGCGTGAGTCCGACAACGCCGGGGCAAACCTCGTCTTCCCAGCGGGAGAGCTGACCAAGCTTGCCAGGCTCCATCAGCTCGCGCACGAAATCGCGCATACGTTCTGGCTGGATGCCTGTGATGGTTATCCTGTCATTACCGTCGGAGGAGTCGGGCGTCGGGGTCTGCGCCATGGCAGGCACGACGGCGAGAGCGCCAGCGAGGAGGCTGGCGGCAAGCCTAAAGGGAATCCGTATCATCGCTTCTTTCTCTTTTTGTTTATGTCGATTAACACGCTGATCCCGCCCCTGCTTACCATGATCCCGGTGCAGCGACGAGCCCACAAACAGATAGCGATTGCATCGATAGCCGCGTCGCATGGACCAGGCGGGCTTGGCCCCGTTGACGAGCTGCGATAGCCTCGTTTCTATCTGCTTATGTACAACCAGTTGTATAATATCGGCCGCCGCCCTGTCAAGCACCGGGCCCTGCTGGCCGACACTGCGCGAGGATGCCAATGACCAAGAACCAGCCCGCTCCGGCTGATTTCGCTGATGATCTGGGCCCGGGCTACCTCAACCTGGTCGTGCGGCGCGTCAGTCAGCGGATCGCATCGGCGGGCGACGCCTACATGCGCCAGACCGGCATCGCTACGGCGGCGACCTCCACAGCGATCCTCGCCTATGTCGCGCGTCACGATAACTCCGCCATCGCCGACATTGCCCAGGCGCTCGGCTATTCGCACCAGGCGGTGGCGAAGGCGGTCGAGTCGATGGAGAAATCCGGGCTCATGCAAACCGCTGCGAGCAAGGAAGATCTCAGGAAGAAACTGGTCGTGCTGACCCGCGATGGCCGCAGGGACGCTGAGCTTGTCGAGCGTGTCGCGCAACGCGCTGCCATCGTTTTCAACGAGATCTTTGACGAGATAGGCGTCGATCTGTTCAGGGCGCTGCGCGCATTCGAGGACGCGATCGATCGCAGGCCGCTGGTCGGCCGCCTCCTGGACGGCGACAAGCCCATGACAGTCCGCCGTACAACGGCAAAGATCGACCAGACCAAGGAACGAGGCTGAGCCGCGCACGTTTGACCGCCAGTCACGGAAAACATGTGGGCTTGGGTTCGCAGGCCCCGGTCATTCCCGCTCAAAAAACGACTGCTTTTTACAAGGCTTGGCGTCCATGGCCGTGAATGCGCTGCCTCCGGCTGAAACCGATGTCCAGAGACCCAGACAAAAATTTCATCCTTCCGTCCCTATCGTTGCAAGCGTACGAGGCGCGCCCTGTGCGGGGCGGTTCCGGCCCGTGGTAGAGGCTGACAAAAAATGAGCGAAGCTTCGTCTGACGGCGTTGCCCCGCCCGACGCGGAACGCAAAGCCGGTACGCGGAGATTCTGGGCGCTCGCGCTGGGTTCGGTGGGAGTCGTTTTCGGCGATATCGGCACCAGCCCGCTCTATGCCTTCAAGGAATCCATCCATCACATGAACGTCGCCCGCGGCGGCGAGTTACTCCGCGAAGATGTGCTCGGCGTCATCTCGCTGATGATCTGGTCGCTGATCATCGTGGTCACGCTGAAATACGTGCTTATGCTGACCCGGCTGGATAACCGCGGAGAAGGCGGCACGCTCTCGCTCATGGCGCTGGTCCAGCGCACGATCGGAAAGCGCACACCTCTCCTCTTCCTCGTTGCGATCTGCAGCGCCGGCATGTTCTTCGGCGATGCCCTCCTGACCCCGGCAGTATCTGTTCTCTCGGCAGTCGAAGGCCTTGCAGTCATTCCCGAACTGAAAGGTCGCGTCGAGCCCTTCATCCTGCCGATCGCGCTGACGCTCCTCGTCGGTCTGTTCCTGATCCAGAAAAAAGGGACGACTGTTGTCGGCCGCTTGTTTGGACCGATCTGCCTGGTGTGGTTCGTCACACTTGGCGCGCTCGGAATCTATCACATCGCGCAGGACGGACTTGCGATCTTCTACGCGCTCAGCCCGCATCATGCCGTGTTGTTTCTGCTGACGCATCAGATGCTGGGCTTCATCGTCCTGGGCTCTGTCTTCCTCACAGTGACCGGCGCCGAGGCGCTCTATGCTGACATGGGCCACTTCGGGCGCAAACCGATTGCCGTGACGTGGACGTGGCTGGTCCTGCCAAGCCTCGCACTGAACTATCTCGGTCAGGGTGCCATGGTGCTGGCGCACCCCGAAACCACGGAAAATCCTTTCTTCATGATGGCACCCGACGTGCTCCAGGCCCCGCTGGTGATCCTCGCCACCATGGCGACTATCGTCGCAAGCCAGGCTGTAATCACGGGCGCTTTCTCCCTGACGCAGCAGGCCGTGCAACTGGGTCTCCTGCCCCGTCTCCAGATCGTCAACACGTCAGCGCGCGAGCATGGCCAGATCTACCTGCCGCAAATCAACTACCTCCTGCTCGCCGGTGTGGTAATCCTGGTGCTGGCGTTCAAGTCGTCCTCGGCGCTCGCGTCGGCCTACGGCGTGTCTGTCATCGGCGCGATGATCACATCGTCTGTCATCGCGTTCATCGCGGTGCGGCGTGTCTGGAAGAAGCCGCTGTGGCTTGCAGCGATCATGATGATTCCCTTCCTCATGGTGGAAAGCGTCTTCCTCGCATCCAACCTGCTCAAGGTTCCACAGGGTGGTTATGTGCCCCTGCTGATTGCAGGTTTCATGATGCTTGTAATCTGGACCTGGACGCGCGGCTCTCGCCTGCTGACAGAGCGCACACGCAACGATGTGACGCTTGAGGATGTGATCAAGGGACTGGAGACAAAGCTGCCGCACGTGGTGAAAGGCACCGCTGTCTTCCTCACTGCCGACCCTGACTCGGCGCCGACGGCCCTCCTGCATAACCTGAAGCACAACAAGGTCATCCACGAGAAGAACGTCGTGCTGACGGTGAAGACAGCGCAGGTGCCCTACAAGCCCGACGACAAGAAAGTGCAGATCGAGGAAGTGTCGGAACACTTCCATCGCCTGACCATGACGTTCGGCTTCATGGAGACGCCTAACGTCACCTATGGTCTGACGCTGGCAAAGAAGACCGGCCTGTCCTTCGATATCATGTCGACGTCGTTCTTCCTCAGCCGCCGCAGCCTGCTGGCCGATGGCAAGCGGGGCATGCCACTATGGCAGGATCACCTGTTCATCTTCCTCAGCCGCAACGCCACCAATGCGACGGAGTTCTTCCGCATTCCGACTTCACGCGTGGTCGAAATGGGAACGCAGATCGCGATCTGACGCTCAGCTGGGCGCGGTAACGGCCAAGGGACGCCTGCGGATCCTGCGCCGCAACCAGTGTGAAGCGGGTTTTTCGATCCACATATGCACGGCGACACCCACAAGCGTCGCGACAATGAAAATCGCAAGGCCCTCGGCTATTGCGAGGGCAAGCGGTGGATGAGGCGTGGCGCCGCCTGCCATCCGCACCAGGAACTGCACGACGAGGTGATGCACAAGGTAGATCGAATAGCTCGCGGCGCCGAGCACCATAAGCATGCGTGACTGGACCGTGACATGCGCTGTCTCGAGCATGAGCGCCCCCGCAACGACGAGCATTGCAGGTATGCCGAACGTCAGTGCGCGCAGTTCGTAGTTCCAGCTGATGTCCTTGCCGAATACGGCTCCAAACAGGAGTATTGCCGCAAGGCCAAAACCAAGCGCGCCTGTTCCGCCCCACAGGTTGGCTTTGCGCGAAAGCGTCAGCATGCGTGGATACAGCAACGCAAGCGCGCCCCCTGCCGCAAACTCCAGCGTGATCGGCTGGAGCCATGCCTTGATCGTGTTGGGAAGGGGTGCGTTGAGATGCACGAGACCTGCGCCGAGCAGGAATACACCGGTCAGGACAGCAAGAGATTTCACCTGCGATTTCAGGAAGAAGCTCAACCCGAACAGCGCGTAGAAGAACATCTCGAAATTGAGCGTCCAGCCGACATCTAACACAGGGTAGGCGTCGCCGTCGGCGCGGAAGTGAGGCAGGAACAGCATGTCTTCGGCGACGTCGGTTACGCTGAGACCCTTAACGTCGCCTGGATTGAGGCCGAGCCAGAACAGACCGGCGGCGAGCAGTGTGAGTAGCCAATAGGCCGGCACGATGCGCGTGACGCGGTCAGTCCAGAATTCGGCAGTCGTGCGTTCGCCGTCCCGGGTTGTATGGAACATTATGAAGCCGGAGATGACGAAGAAGACGTCTACCCCTGCCCGTCCGACATAACCCAGATGAGGCACCCCGAGATAAAGACTCATCTGGGTCTGCAGATGGTGCCATACGACCGCGAGGGCGGCGAGCGCCCTCAACGCCTGAATGTTGCCGATCACTTTCTTGCCAAACGACCCGGTGCGTGTGCGGGGTTGCCGCCCGACCGCCGGAATTCGCCCCGTCCAGTGTTACCCCACGCCGCCCTGCGACCCGCCCATGGCGCCTGACCTGAGCACTCTCTGCCTGCATCGGCCACAAGTCGAGGACTGACACTTGTGCAGGCAAGTTGGCCGCACTGGCTTCGCCTA
>JBBATZ010000013.1:0-73458 GCA_040398425.1 Hyphomonadaceae bacterium | reverse complement strand
CGCGACCTTCGGGAATCCCCTTTCGATTCCTATTTCAGGCATGCCGCTCTAGCGGTCGGAATGCCCTGCTTGGGAATTCGTCCGCGCCTCTTGTACGGTTTCTTGCGACGCGCGGCGTGTTTCGCTAAGAGCCCGCCATGTCTCTTTCCATCATCGGCGTCGATGCAGACGACACGCTCTGGCACACCGAGACGGTGTTCCGGCTGACTCACAAGCGATTCAATGAGTTACTCGCCGAGTTCGGCGACGAGGATGCGCTGGAGGCACGCCTCGCCGGCATCGAGCGCGAGAACATGAAGGCATATGGCTACGGCGCAAAAGGCTTCACGCTATCGATGCTGCAGACCGCGCTCGAAATCAGCAACGGCAAGGTTTCGACCAAGGTCATTCAAGAGTTGCTGGAAGCCGGCCGGGAGATGATGACCCACCCGATTGAGCCGCTGCCAGGCGTTGAGGATGCGCTGAAGGTGCTGAAGGAACGCGGCAGCCTCATTCTCATTACCAAGGGCGATCTCTTCCACCAGGAAAGCAAGCTGGCTGCCTCTGGCCTCGGCTCGCATTTCTCTGGCGTGGAGATCGTCTCCGAGAAGACGCCGGAGATCTACACGCGTGCCTTTGCCCGCCATGGCGGACGCGCCGAGACATCGCTGATGACGGGCAATTCGGTGAAGTCCGACATCCTGCCGATGCTCGCCGCCGGGGGCTACGCCGCCCTCGTGCCCTACCCGCTGGTGTGGGAGCATGAGCGCGCCGAGAAGCCCGTCGGCCATCCGCGCTATCGCGAAGTCGAAACGTTGAGCGGCCTTCCTGCGTGGCTGGACGAGATCGGCTGACTTGGGATCGCCGGGCCTTGCCCGGCAATCGCCGCAGCACGGCAAGCGCACCGTCGCGACCTTGAAACCTCGGCATTGGCTTTTTGACGGTCACGAACCAGATACAATGAACCGGCACGCTTCCGGCCTAGCACTGCACCGCCGCCCCCCGTCGCACACATTCGAGGTGAAGCTCATGTTCTTGGAAACCCGGGATGGAACAGAAATCTTCTTCCGCGACCTTGGCGAAGGTCCGCCCGTCGTCCTGATCCATGGCTGGCCGCTGAACGGCGACATGTGGGAGTACCAGATCGGCGCCCTGGTCGAGGCGGGCTTCCGCTGCATCGCCTATGACCGGCGGGGTTTCGGCCAGTCGGACCAACCCTGGGAGGGGTATGACTACGACACATTCGCCAACGATCTTGCCGACCTGATCGAAGAACTCGAGCTTACCGACGTCACGTTGATCGGGTTTTCCATGGGCGGCGGCGAAGTCGCCCGCTTTATCGGCACGTATGGAACCGAGCGCATCTCGCGCGCTGTCCTGTTGGGCGCTGTGCCGCCCTTCCTGCTCCAGACCGAGGAGCATCCCGCTGGCGCGCCGATGTCTGTGTTCGACGGCATGATCGCCGGCATCAAGGCCGACCGCCCGCAATTCTTCGCCGACTTCAGCAAGGGCTTCTACGGACTGCCGGCGACCGGCGTGTCCCAGGGCATTCTGGATTGGACCCTGATGCATGCGCTCAAGGCTTCGCCCAAGGGCACGGTCGATTGCGTCACGGCTTTCGGCACGACTGACTTCCGCGAAGACCTGA
Source organism: Hyphomonadaceae bacterium (assembly GCA_040398425.1). Lineage (GTDB taxonomy): Bacteria > Pseudomonadota > Alphaproteobacteria > Caulobacterales > Hyphomonadaceae > UBA7672. The sequence goes on along the minus strand of JBBATZ010000013.1, from coordinate 71,831 downwards.
AGAAGTTCGATGTGCCGACGCTCATTCTTCACGGCGATGCCGACGCGATCGTCCCCGTCGCCATCAGCGCACACGAATCCGCGCGCCTGATTCCGGGCGCGGTGCTGAAGGAATATCCCGGCGCGCCGCACGGCCTGTTCTTCACCCACAAGGATGCCGTCAACACCGACATCCTGGCGTTCCTGGCTGAATAGAGGCCCGGGAAAACACACTGGTGATTTGGCCGATCCTGTTGTTCCCTCGCTGAAACCTCGCGCAACAGGAATCAGGAGAGATGCCTATGGCCAAGCACGGCCATTTTGCAGGACACCCTGCCAGACTGGCGGCCATCGCACTTGCGTTCACCACAGCTGGCTGCGCCATATCCGGACCAGCGACAGCCACAGCGCCCGTGACGCCAGCAGCGACGACGTCCTCCGCGGCTCCCAGCCCGCAATTGCTCGCTTCAGGTGACGAGGTGTTTCACAGCTCCTCCTGTCTCGTCTGCCATGGCGAAGACGCCAAGGGCACGTCAGTCGGTCCCGATCTCACAGACGCAACCTGGCTCAGTGGCGATGGTAGCGTCGCGGCGATCGCGACCATCATCAGCGAAGGCGTCGACGCGCCCAAACAGTTCCGCAGCCCGATGCCCGCGCTCGGCGGCGCCAATCTCTCCGGCGATGATCTGAAGGCTGTCGCAGCGTACGTCTGGTCGCTAAGCCACCAATAGGTCGCTTCGCGGCAGACAAGACAAAATCCGACCTGCGGCCCGCTCCCGAGTGCGAGGATGGGCGGACGGCTGCGAGTGAATGGGAGAGACGTACAAACCTTCGGGCGCCTGGTACGGTACGACGGCGACCTCAACCACCCAGAAGGCGATCAAACTCCTTCTTCGAAACCGCGTAGCATTCGCAGGAGCGCTTCATCAAACCGTCAATGTCGAGGATCGCGACAGCGCCTCGCTTGTACGTGATGAGTCCCGCGCGCTGCAGACCGCCCGCGGCAATCGAGACGCCCGGGCGTTGAACGCCCAGCATCATCGCGAGGAATTCCTGCGTCAGCAAGAACTTGTCCGAATCCATGCGGTCCCGCGTCATCAGCAGCCAACGGCAACAGCGCTGCTCCAGCGAATGGAAATGATTGCACGCTGCCGATTGGGCCACTTGATTGAAGAGAGCGTGGGCATAACGCAGCATCACGACCTGCATTGTCGGGCTGCGCGCAAGCGCTCGCTTGAAGAGAGACGCCTTGATCCTGAGGCCCTCGCCGGGAACCTGGATGTATACGCTGGTCGGCGCCCGATCGTCCCCAAACACCAGCGGGAGCCCCACAACACCCTCGTTGCCGATAGTGCCGACCTCGGCTGCTTGCCCATTCTTCATGGTGTTCACGAGTGAGCCAACGCCTGTCTCGATGAAGAAGACAAACTCGATCCTCTCGCCCGCTGCGTAGAGGGACTCCCTGTATTCGAGAGGCTGACGATGCAGGTGGGGTCGAAGGGCTTCATAGTCGCGCGCTGCGAGCAGGGCGAGGAGTCTATTGACTGGCAATGTGTCGGCGTCGGGGGATGTCATGTGTTTCACAGATAGCGTTGACCACGTACAATCATAGCCCGATCGCAGGCGCCTGGTTGCCCGCCGCGACAACAGCTGGATCAATCCCGAGCAGTTTGCGGTATTCGCCCACCACCGCGCGATAGCACTCGCAAGCGGCAGCCTCGAGGCCGGGCCGATCCTCAATCGTGATACGCCCATGCTGATACTGAATCAGGCCAGCTCTCTGGAGCGCTCCGGCAGCCACACTGACGGTAGACCGCCGTACGCCCAGCATGACTGCGATCAGGTCCTGTGTGAGGGAGAGTTCGGGAACTCCGCTGCGGTCATGTGCGGCGAGGAGCCACCTCGCCAGTCGCTGGCTCACCTCGTGATGCGCATTGCAGGCGGCGGTCTGGGCAACCTGGATCTCGAAGACATGGACGTACTTGAGCAGGAGATCGCGGAGTCGGGGCGCGCGTTCGGCTGCGTCGAGGAACGCGGGAACGGTCATGCGGTGGGCGGCGCCGCCGGTCTGGCACATCGCCTCGTTGTAGGACGTTTTCGCGCCGAGGATGACAGAGACGCCGGCCACGCCCTCCCCGCCGATCAGACCGATTTCCAGTGGCGCGCCCTCTGAAAGCACTGCCATAACCGAGATGAAGCCGATTTCGGGGAAATAGACATACGCGATCTCCTCACCTGCGCGATGAAGCGTTTGTCCCAGTTCGAGATCAACGGACGTGAGGTTCGCGACAACGAGCGCGAATTCCACTGCGGGCAAAGCGCCGAGAATTCTGTTCCTGATAGCGCTCTGGATGGGGGCGGCCAATGAAGCTCCTTGCTGCGCGGGAGCTCAACTCTCTCTCGGTCGGGCGCCAGCGAAACCGAACGCCCGATCAGTGCAACCTACACGGCCGTTATGTTCGACGCCACACATAAGGTGGGGGCGGTTTCGCCGATTGCCCAGCAAAAACACACTTTGTTTTTGGGCGAACGATTGATTCAGCTCAAGGCGTGCGGAAACGTCAGTCAACGCGCAGCCAAAAGACACAGCACGGCTGCCTCCGTGTCCTGCGTCGCACACTCCAGGCCGATCGACTGTCGCTCAGCGTACCGACTCGCGCCCGCGGTGAACCTAGCAACGAAGAAGGTTTCGCCAGAGTCTGGAAACGTGGGGACTGACATGGACGCAGCACCGGTCGAGATCACCGCCCTGCAGATCAGGCTTCCGGAAAAACTCTCATTGCAGGCTGACGCACGCCTGCGCTCCTGCAATGTCTGCGATCTTGTACTGGAAGCCGACCACCGGATTGCGAACCATCTCGCTATACTGAGCGGTTACGTCCGCCTGAAGGAGAAGAACCTCGCTCGGGGACCCGATGCCCCGACACGCGATTCCATGAAACTGGCTTTCGAAGGCATCAGAGCCCAGATCGACGCTGTCTCTCGCCTGCATCGATCGCTCGCGACGCGGAAGCGAGGCGAGTTCGTTGACCTTGGTGAGTACATTCACCACGTTTGTGCGCCCTTCATGTCGGGGCTCTCGGACTCAATCGATCTGACCGAGGACCTGCAGCCCGGCTGTCTTGTGCGGAGCGATGAGATCCTGCCACTGACGCAGATCGCCTCCGAGGTGATCACCAACGCAATCAAGTACTCGCACGTGAAGGGAGAGACAGGAAATCTGCTCGTCAGGTGTCGTTCCGCGCCAGACGGTCAACTGGAAATGGACATCACCGACGATGGCACGGGTCTGCCACACCTTCTCGATCCCGGCACATCCAGGGGGATCGGCTTTCGCCTCATCCGCGCTTTGACCTCACAGATCGGCGCCCAGTCCGGCTTCGAGTCTTCGGGCACAGGCACACGATTCTGGCTCCGGATGAGCTCTGCCCCGGGAGGCCGCGAACACCCGTAAGTCAGCGAACGCACCTATACCTCTGCACTCAGCCCTTCGGCACGACCTTCAGCAGACGCGCGCCGGGTCCATCCGTCAGCAGGTAGATTGCGCCGTCCGGCCCGACGCCAATATCGCGGTAGCGTTCCTTCTGGTCGGAGAAGGTGAAGCGCTCTTCGCCTTTCACTTTCTCGCCCTCCATCGTCAGCCGCGCGACATAGTTCGAGTTGAGACCCGCCGCGAACACCGAGCCTTTCCATTTCGGGAAGGCGTCGGCGTTATAGTAGGCGAGCCCGCCCGGCGCGATCACCGGATCCCAGTAGTAGATTGGCTGCTCAATCCCGGCCTTGACCGCGCCTTCTCCGATCTTGGTGTGCGCGCCGCCATACTCGACGCCGTAGGTGATGGTCGGCCAGCCATAGTCCTTGCCCTTGCGCGCTATGTTGATCTCGTCGCCGCCCTGCGGACCGTGCTCAAGCTCCCACAGCTCGCCCGTCGCCGGATGCAGGAACGCGCCCTGCGAGTTGCGGTGGCCGTACGACCAGATCTCTGGCAGCGCGCCGTTCTTGTCGCCGACAAACGGATTGTCCTTCGGGATCGTGCCATCCTTGTTGATCCGCACGATCTTGCCGAGCCCGCTCTTCAGGTCCTGCGCCTGCATGCGGCCCGGAATGATCGAGCGCTCGCCCTGCGTGACGAACAGTGTGCCGTCCTTCGCGAACACCAGGCGCGATCCAAAGTGCAGGTTCGATTTCAGCGTCGGGCGCTGGTGATAGATCACCTGCACATTTTCGATCTTCGGCGTCGCGCCATCGACCAGCTTGCCCTTGGCCACCGCCGTGTTGTTGGTGCCATCACCCGCAGGCTCGGCATAGCTCCAGTAGATCATCTGGTTCTTCGCGAAGTCCGGGTCGAGCGCCACATCGAGCAGCCCGCCCTGCCCGAGTGTCATCACCGCCGGCACGCCGTTCTTGATCGGCTCGGACACTTTCCCGTCCTTGTCGACGACGCGGAACTGACCCTTGGTGCGCTCTGTGATGAGGAACTTCCCGGCCGGCAGGAACTCGACCGCCCACGGATTCTCGATACTGCCCGCCTTCACCACTTCCTTCACCTCATACTTGGTGTCGGTGGTCAGGGCCGGCGCGCGCGTCTGGTTCGGGACAGCAGGCTTGTAGCCCGAACGGTTGCCATCCCGCGTCTCGGCTGGCGGCTGGGCGATGGCGACCAGTCCGGCGGCAGCAGCGACAGCTGCGGCGCACACGGCGACGGCGAGACGAAATTTCATGGTCATAGGCTCCGGACGTTTCCTGGTTTGCAGCTCTCAACCTAGTCGCATTTCATGCCGCGCACAGCCCGAAAGCTGCATCACGCCAGCGCGAGTCGCGCCTAGCGCACTGCCTTCGGCCCCTCCGGCCGCGTCGCCACGAAAAGGGCGCTTAGCACCAGCACCACGGCGACGCCAATTGTCCACACCATCGGCAGGTGCACCAGCAGCACGATCACGAACGACACCGTCATCGATCCGATGGCGATGTATTTGATCTTGCGCGGGATGGCCCCGTTATCACGCCACGCCACGACGCTCGGCCCCAACTGCGGGTGATTGAGCAGCCAGTTTTCCAGCTTCGGCGAGGATCGCGTGAAACAGCCCGCCGCGAGGATCAGGAAGATCGTCCCCGGTAAGCCCGGCGTCAGATAGCCAATCACGCCCAGTCCCGTCATCACGACACCGCAAGCGAAGAAGAACGGGCGTATCAGCGGGCTCCCCTTGCGTGTTGTCTTGGTCATCAAACCACTGCGTGCTGGCTGCGCGACCCTAGCCGCCCTTCTGTCCAAATTGCAATTCGTTCGCAAAAAGCAAGGCGGCACAGCGACTTTTGCCCGCGAGCTTGGTATCAAAGGTCCGTATTCACGCTTTCGGGAAGCCTTCTCCGGCGTCCTTGGCTGTAATGACCGTTCCGGCCTATGGTCTCTCCCGATCGACCGGCCCGAGAGCCGGCGACGTCATAGGGGAGAGAGTTTCCATGATCCAGCTCAAGCTGGGATCGCGTCTGTTGTTGGCAGTTGCGTCCCTCGCCATCATCACGGCCTGCAGTCCCGAACCGGCAAAGCCCGCCGAGCCAGCACCGGTCGCAGCCGCCGCCAAACCATCTGACGCCGCAACTTGGCCCGCCGCCGCTGTCGCAGACGCGACGACGCTCGGCTTCACGACCGAGGGCCTCGCAGCTCTCGACGCCCGCATGGCGCAGTCTGTCGCCGACCGCGATGTGGCTGGCATGGTGACCATCCTCGGGAAGGGCGGCGACATCGCGCAGTTCAAGGCTTACGGCATCCAGTCGGGTGATCCGGCCACCGGCACGCCGATGGCGCCCGATAGCCTGTTCCGCATCTACTCGATGTCGAAGCCGATCACCGGCACGGCCATGATGCAGCTCTACGAACAGGGCAAATGGCAGCTGGATGATCCAGTGTCCAAATACGTGCCCGAACTGGCCAGCCTGAAAGTCCTCACCTACGGCGCCGACGGCAAGCCGGTGATCAAGAACGGCAAGCCGGTGCTCGCCGATCCGAAATCCGCGCCCACCATGCGCCAGCTGATGAGCCACACCGCCGGCTTCGGCTATGGCCTGTGCTGCGAGGATCCGGTCAACAAGGCTTTCCGCGACACCGAAGTCCTCGTCGCGCCGAACCTCGACGAGATGATGAAGCGAATCGAGGCGATTCCGCTGTTGTACGATCCCGGCACGAAATGGAGCTACTCCGTCGCTGTCGATATCCAGGGCTATATCGTCGAGAAACTTTCCGGCCAGAAATTCGGCGAGTATCTAAAGGAGCACATCTTCACGCCGCTCGGCATGAATGACACGTCCTTCTTCGTCACCGACGCCACCAAGGCGCGCTTCACCGACGTCTATCGCTGGGACAAGGACAAGAAGGCGCTGGTCGTGAACCCCAACCGTCCGGATCGCCCGGGCTTTGACGATCCCAAGCGCCTCGAGTCCGGCGGTGGCGGCCTCGTCTCTTCGACGCACGACTATGCGCGCTTCGCCCAGATGTTCCTCGGCAAGGGCACGCTTGCAGGCAACACGGTTCTGAAGCCTGAAACCGTCGAACTGATGCGCACCAACCAGATCGGCACACTCGGCGTCTCGACCGATGGTACGCGTCCGAACGGCCTCGACGGCGTCAGCTTCGGTCTCGACTTCGCCATCTATGACGAGCCGTCGAAGACCATGCAGCCCTATGCCAAAGGCACACACTACTGGGGCGGCGCCGCCGGCACCTGGTTCTGGATCGACCCCGCCAACGATCTCTTCTTCGTCGGCATGATCCAGCAGATGGGCGGCTTCCGACCTGACGGCCTCAACTTCCGCGAAGACTCGGCCAAGCTCGTCTACGCTGCGCTGAAGGGAGCAACGGCTGCCGCTGCTCCAGCAGCTCCGGCCGAACCCGCGAAAGAACCGGCGCACTAACACACGTGCATGCATATGGCGGCGTTGAGACCATGGGCTCAACGCCGCCACTTTTTTGAACCTCACACGTCTCGGAGACAGTGATCATGTCGCGTAATCTGATGTCCGTCGGAAAGGTCTGGCTCACCGCCGGCCTCGCCAGCGTTCTCGTCGCCTGCGCCACGATGGACGGCGCGTCCTCGTCCACCGCATGGCCCACCGCGTCTGATGTCATCACGACGCAATCATCCTTCTCGGCGGAAGGCCTCAAGGCGCTCGACGCCCGCCTCAAGGAAGCGGTCGACAAATCGGAAGTCGCCGGCCTGCAGTATGCGCTGGTCAAGGACGGCAAGGTCATCGCCTTCAACACGTTCGGCGCACAGTCGTACAACGGCCCACCGGTCACCGAAGAGACGATCTATCGCATCCGCTCCATGACCAAGCCGATCGTCGGCGTCGCCATGATGCAGCTCTGGGAACAGGGCAAGTGGAAGCCGGAAGACCAGGTCACGAAATTCCTGCCCGAACTCGGCAATCTCAAGGTCGCGACCAGGACCGACTCGATCACCGACGGCCTCGTGCCGGTCACCCGCGCGCCGAACATGAACGAGGTGATGACCCACACCGCCGGCTTCGGCTACGGCCTCTCGGCCAGCAACGCGGTGGACAAGGAATTCCAGCGCGACAACCCGCACGCCCAGCCCAACCTGCGGGCGGCGATGAACCGCCTGAAGGACATCCCCCTGCTCTTCCAGCCCGGCGAACGCTGGAGCTATTCCTACACGGTCGACGTACAGGCCGCGGCGCTGGAGAAGATCACGGGCACGACGCTCGGCAATTATCTCAAGCAGAACATCTTCACGCCGCTGGGCATGAATCACACCGCCTTCTTCGTCAGCGAGAACGACTACAAGACCCGCATCGCAACCGTCTATCAGCGCAACGCGACAACCGGCCAACGCGAAGGCTTCCCGGACGGCTACAGCTTCACTGTCGCCAACCATCACGAATCCGGCGGCGGCGGTCTCACCTCGACGACGCACGACTATGTCCGCTTCGTGCAGATGGTGCTCAACAAAGGCACGCTCGACGGGAAGCAGATCCTCAAGCCTGAAACCGTGAAGGTCATGATGACCAACCATATCGGCGACACGAAGGGTGTCTTCGGCGGCGGCGGCTTCGGCTGGGGCGGCGCAGTCAAGCTCGCTGCTCCGACGGATGCGGCGCCCACACCAGTCGGCACCTATGACTGGTTCGGCATCGATGGCACGTGGTTCTGGATCGACCCCGCCAACAATGTCGGCTTCGTCGGCATGATCCAGCGACGCGGCAACGCCGGCACCGGCGCCATCAACCTGCGCACCGAGTCACAACAACTGGTCTACAAGGCACTGAACAAGTAACGCCCTCGGGAAAAGCAAACCAGCCAACTCCCCCGGCGCAAGCCGGGGGAGTTTTTCTCTGCGCGCGAGGTAGACGCGATTTGCACCACATTTTGCTGGAAGGTGCTGCGTGCAGATTCGGCGGAAACGCCAGAAACTTCGCGCGCAGTTTCAAATGCTTGCGCGAAAAACCATAGGACGGCTGAACTGCAAAATCAAAAAGCGGCAGGTCTCCGTCCTGCACGCACTCCGGCGACCGTACATTTGTCCGCATGACACGCGCACGACCCGCATCCTACGGACTGGTAACACCGCCGCCTCTCTATCGTTCGATAGATGCGGTGCCGATGCTGTTCGCCAAGCTCGTGAGCCACGCCGCCTCAACCCTCCAGATGGTCTTCGTCCGCCACAAACGTGGATGCCACACGCAAGCTGCGCCCGAAGACCTGCACCGAGCGACGAGCGGCAAAGCGATCAAGAAAAAAATCAGGCCGCTCCAACCGGCTTCTCCACTGGAAGCGGGCTTCAGCCCGCGTTCCCCGCAGAGGCGCGCAGCGCCGCAGACCGGGAACCGAGGAGCCGCACGCAAGCTGTCGCCCCGCTCATACCGACGAACTTCGGTATCCAGGGCGGACGGCGGACCTTGCCGCGCGTTCCAGCTTCAAGCCTGCACCCGCGTCACAGCCGTTCCTGGATTCCGGCGTTCGTCGGAATGAGAGGTTCATGTTTCGCGACATCCACCTGACCTAGCTCGGGCCGCGCCCATTCCACCCCCCCCTCGGCCCGAAACCGCAGGGAGCGCGTCGCCACATCCCCCCTCCCGCTTGTCATCATTCCGACCTACCGTCGCCGCGAATCACCCGGGACCTCGCCCATGTTCGCCATCCGCCGCCGCACCAAGATTCTCGCCACGCTCGGCCCCGCCAGTGATGGCGCCCTGAAGATGGAGGAACTCCTCCGCGCCGGCGTCGACCTGTTCCGTGTCAACTTTTCCCACGGCGATCACGCCCAGCACGCCGCCCGCATCGCGGCCGCCCGCGAAGCTGAAAAATCCTTCGGCCGCCCCGTCGCCATTCTCGCCGACCTGCAGGGACCGAAGCTCCGCATCGGCGACCTGCCCGACGGCCAGATCGATGTCCGCATGTCGTCCGAGCTTCGGCTCGTTGCGGCTGCGAGCTCCTCAGATCCCGACATCATCCCGATCCCGCATCCTGAACTCGTCGCCTCGCTGCAACTCGGCGACAAGCTCCTGATCGATGACGGGAAGATGATGCTCCACATCGTGAAGGTCGATGGCGCTGACCGCATCGCCCGCCCCGTAGCCCCCGGCCGGATCATGAGCCGCAAGGGCATCGCCGCCCCCGGCCGTCCGATCCCGATTCCCGCCCTCACCGAGAAGGACATCGCTGACGGCCACTTCGCTGTCAGCCAGGGCGTCGACTATATCGCGCTCTCCTTCGTGCAACGCGCGGCCGACGTCATCATGGCGCGCGAGACATTCGGCGCCGGCATCCCGATCATCGCCAAGATCGAAAAGCCCGCCGCCCTCGATGAACTCGACGCCATCGTCGCCGCCTCCGACGCCGTCATGGTCGCGCGCGGCGATCTCGGCGTCGAACTCTCGCCCGAGCAGGTCCCGATTGCCCAGCGCCGCATCGTCCGTACTGCCCGCGCCCACGGCAAGCCGGTCATTGTCGCAACCCACATGCTGGAATCGATGATCGAAGCGCTCGTCCCCACCCGCGCCGAAGCCAACGATGTCGCAACTGCCGTCTACCAAGGCTCCGACGCCGTCATGCTCTCCGCCGAATCCGCCGTGGGCCGCCACCCCACCGCCGCCGTCGCCATCATGGACCGCATCATCCGCGCCATCGAAGCCGACCGCGACGCCAACCCTTCCTTCCCGGTCGTGCCCGTTCTCGCGCCTTCAACAGCAGACGCCTGCGCCGCAGCTGCAACCAAGCTCGCCGACGATCTCGATTGCCCGCTGGTTGTGTTCACCCGCTCCGGCTCTTCGGCTCAACGCGTCTCCGCGACGCGCCCGAAACAGCCGATCCACGCACTCACGCCAAACATCGGAACAGCCCGCAAGCTTTCGCTGGTGTGGGGCGTCAATGCGGACGTTGAAACTGAAGAGCCGCGCAGCTTCGACGACATCCTCGATGCCGTAAACCGGCACGAAGCCACCAACAGCGTGAAGCGCTTCGTCATCACTGCGGGCTATCCCTACGCGTCAGACAACTCAACTGACACGATCAAGGTCGTGGAACGGAAGTAGCGCTTACTCGAACTCCGGCTCGGCCGCGAACAGGTCAGCCGGGAAACCACCAGAGACGCCGTTCGGGAAATGGGGGTCACGCTTCTCCATGAAGGAGGCAATGCCTTCCTTCACGTCGCTCGACTGGCCCCTTATCTGTAGCGCGCGGCTGTCGATCTTGTGGGCGTCCATCGGATGTTGAGCGCCCATCATGCGCCACATCATCTGGCGTGCGACCGCGATCGATACCGGGGCGGATTTCTCGGTCACCCTGTGCGCCAGTTCCATCGCAGCCGGCAGCAAGGCTTCTGGCTCATGCAGCGACTGGACGAGCCCACTCGCCTTGGCTTCGTTCGCGTCGAACACGCGGCCGGAATATGTCCAGTCGAGCGCCGTCGGAATGCCGACGAGACGCGGCAGGAACCAGCTCGAGCACGCCTCAGGCGTGATGCCCCGACGCGAAAACACGAAGCCGAACTTGGCGTTGGTCGACGCCAGCCGGAAATCCATCGGCAGCTGCATCGTCACGCCAACGCCCACCGCCGCGCCGTTCACGGCCGCGATCACCGGCTTCAGGCTGCGGAAGATGCGCAGCACCACGCGCCCGCCACCATCACGGCGAATGCCGTTCGCGATGATCTCGTCGCCCGACGCACGCTTGTTGTAATTGAAAGTGTCGCCGCCCGCGATGCCCAGCTCAGCCCCGGCGCAGAAAGCACGACCCGACCCTGTGACGACGACAGCGCGGATGCTGTCGTCCGCGTCGGTCGTGTCGAACAGCTCGATCATCTCGCGCATGACGACCGGCGTAAACGTGTTCATCTTGTCGGGCCGATTGAATGTCGCGACCGCGACCCCATCGGTGACCTTGAATTCGAACATCGTGAAATCGGGCATGTCGGTATCCGTCTGAGCTGGAAGGGTGTAGGTCACGGGTCGCCCCCCAAAACGGTGGCAATCTGGACGGCGACAATCTGGAGAGGGATGGCGTGCAAGGCAAGCGTGCAATCGCGACGCTGGCAGAGGCGAAAGCCTTCATCGTCGCCAATACCCGCGTCACGCTCGCGCCCGGCCTGCCGATTCGCCTCTACACCGCCAACGAACTCACGCCGATCTGGGAAGCGACCGAGAAAGATCTGGCCGAGGCGAACGTCGCCCCACCCTTCTGGGCCTTCCCGTGGGCCGGCGGACAGGCGCTTGCGCGTTATGTGCTCGACAATCCTGAGATTGTGTACGGCAAGCGCGTTCTCGATCTCGCCTCCGGCTCGGGCCTCGTGGCCATAGCTGCAGCACTCGCTGGCGCGGCTGAAGTGGAAGCCAACGATATCGACCCGATGTGCGAAGCCGCCGTTTCGCTGAACGCAGAACTCAACGATGTCGCAATCAGCTATCGCGGCGGCAATCTGCTCGACGGCGACCCACCCGGCTACGACATCATCCTCGCGGCTGATGTCTTCTACGAACAGACCCCTGCGAAGCTGTTCCGCATGATGCTGGAACGCTGCCACGCCAACGGATCGCTCATTCTCGCCGGTGATCCCGGCCGCACCTACTTCCCGCGGGACGCTTTCAAGCAGGTTGCCGAGTATGCAGTCGAGACGACCACCGAGATCGAGAACACCCCCGTGAAATCAGCGCGAGTGTGGACGCTTTAGCGAGCCCGCGCCCGTCCTTCGACGGACGCGCGCAAGCGCGCTGCTCAGGATGAGCTCTGCGGGACCGCCGTTGAAGTAGCGCTCATGCCGAGCAGATCCTCACAGCGGACCGTCCGTCGAAGCACGAGCGCGTTGCTCAGACCAGCATGAACCGCACGCCGACGAGATCGACAAAATCATCGCCGCGATGAACGCCCGCCTTGTCGGCATTGGCAAGAACAGCCGCCTTGTCCTTCGTCTTCAGCAAGACCGCGCGCAGGCCTTCGCCGCGATCGTCACGCAGCGCGCCGAAATGCACGACGCCCTGATCGAGATGGATGTCCATGCCGCCCGCCTCCACCTTCCGGAGAGGCCGCTGCAGCAGGTGGCTCCATTTCGCCGCAAGGTCCGCCGGATCGGCAGACTGAATCGCCGCGCCAACGATCTGGGTGATCGCCTGCGAGCGATCATGCTCCTGCCATTTGGGGCCCGCCCACTTGTAGGACCCTATCATGTCCGTCCCCGGCGAATGCCGGTCGACAGACAGCAGGCACCCTCCCGTGTCGCGTGGATGCAAGTGCAACGCTTCGCCGGTGATGCCCCATTCAGTTGTGTGCAGATCCTCGACCAGACGCACGGCTTCCGCCTTGAAGTGGTCGCGCCGGGCTTCGAGGTTGTCGCAGTCGACGATGTACATATAGCCGCCATCGCCCTTGCGCCGCTCGATATAGCGGCCGGCTGCTGTGTCCGGCTTTGTCGGGGAAACGATTTCGAGGAAAGTGCCGCCCATGGCGAACAGAGCATTGTGCAGGCCGTACTTGCCGACGCCCGGATCGCGGAAACAGATTTCGAGGCCGAGCACGTCCTGTACCTGCTTCTCAGTTGTAGCGAGGTCGCTGGCGACAAGACAGATCTGACGTAGCCTGAGATATCCCATCCTGCGCCCTCCCGGAGCGATTGTCGGGCTATCTGAGCTGTGCCCGTCCCTCGATCATATGCCTGAGTGCGGAGGTTCGAGAAGCGATGAAATCGTTGAAGGCCAGCACATGCGGAAAATTCGGCATTTCCTCGCGCGTGATCAGCAGGAGTTCGTCGTCAGCCTCATCGAACAGGAAGCAGAGCTGCAACTCTGGATCCTGTTCGCCCTGATGAATGGCCGGACCCAGAAGCCGGCGGACTGCCGATAGACCTCAGGCGCGGGCTGCCCCACCACGGCCGCCTGCGCTTTTATATTCTGGAACGAGCTCGATCACATGAAACTGTAGGGCTCGACGTCGAGCGTCAGCCGCACAGCCCTTGGCAGCTTCACGCGCTCGCGCCAGGCCGACAGGAAGGCTGAAAGGTCGACATTCCGATCCGACCGGATCAGGAATCGCCGGCGGTGGCGGCCGCGCAGGATGGTGATCGGCGCCGGCGCCGGCCCCCAGACATCGATGCCGGTTGCGTTGGGTTGCGCCTCGCTGAACACGCGCGCGGCATCGTCGACCTGCTCCGAAGTTGGCGCGGACAGGATGACGGCGCCGAGCCGGCCGAAGGGAGGAAAACCAACAAGGCGGCGCTGGTCGAGTTCGTGTGCGAAAAATGCGTCGCGGTCGCCGGCGGCCAGCAGCGCAATCGCGGGGCTGTCCGGCGCATAGGTCTGGATGATGGCGCGGCCCGGCTTGTCGGCACGGCCGGCGCGGCCTGCGACCTGCAGCAGGAGCTGGAAGGTGCGCTCGCCTGCGCGCAAGTCGCCGCCGCGCAGACCTGCATCGGCGTCGACGACGCCAACAAGCGTCAGCGTCGGGAAGTTGTGGCCCTTGGCGACGATCTGAGTGCCGATCAGAATGTCGATCTCGCCCGTCTCCATACGGGTGATCAGCGCACGCAGGTCTTCCGCAGAATTGATCGTGTCGGATGACAGCACTTCGACCCGAGCGCCACGGAAGCGCGTATGCACTTCTTCGGCCAGACGCTCGACGCCCGGCCCTACGCCAGCCAACGAACCCGTTGCCCCGCAATGCGGACAGGCGCGCGGCTTCTCCATCGTGAAGCCGGTGAGATGGCAAACCAGCCGCCCCGTATAGCGATGTTCGACCAGCCAGCTGTCGGTGTCGGGGGCTTTCAGACGTTCGCCACAGTTGCGGCAGATGACCAGCGGCGCATAGCCGCGGCGGTTGAGGAACAGCAGCGCCTGTTCCTTTGCCGCGAGCGTCCGCTCGATCGCGTTTGCGAGATGCGGCCCAATCCAGCGATTTGTCTCGGGCGGCGCCATGCGCATGTCGGCGATCGCGATCTCAGGCAGTTGCGAGACGCCGGGCCGTGCGTGAAGACGCAGGTGCGCGTAACGCCCTTGCTGCGCATTCGACAGCGTCTCAAGGGAAGGAGTCGCCGACGCGAGCACGATAGCGCAAGGCTCCGTGGAGGCTCGCAGCACGGCGAGGTCACGCGCGTGGTAGGTCACGCCCTCTTCCTGCTTGTAGGACTGGTCGTGTTCTTCATCGACAATGATCAGGCGCAGCTTGCGGAACGGCAGGAACAGCGCTGAACGCGCGCCAACCACGATGCGCGCCCGGCCCGCCGCTACCTCACGCCAGACGCGGCGCCGTGCCGCGGATCCTGCAGCCGAGTGCCATTCGGCCGGGATCGCACCAAAGCGTTCCTCAAACCGCGTCGTCACCGCCTGTGTCAGCGCAATCTCCGGCAGGAGGACCAGCACCTGTGCATCCGGGTCCTGCTGCAGCGCCTCTGCAATGGCTTCGAAATAGACTTCGGTCTTGCCCGAACCAGTGACGCCATCCAGCAGCGCCACGCGGAAGGCGTTCTCCCGCACCATGCCGCGCAGATAGCTGGACGTCTCCAGCTGTTCGCCGGTGAGATCACGCGACGGGCGTTCGGCATCGGGCAGCGGGAATGGCTGGTCGAGCGAGCGTTCCACCTGCAGCAAGGCGCCCGCATCGACGAGGCCTTTGACGACGCCGGAGGACACGCCGGCGGCTCGCGCCAGATCAGCGCCCGAGATCGGCGCCGTCGCCTGCGCCAGAACCTTCTCTCGCGCCGGCGTCATGCGACCGGGTTGGTTGCCAGAGACCACAACAAGCGTTTCAACTGGCGCCTCTATCAGCGCCTCGCGCGAGCGCATCGCCATCGCCAGCACATTGCCTACCGGCGAGCAGATATAGCGCGCCGCCCTCTCGATGAAGCCGCGCATTTTCTCCGGCAAGGGCGGCGCCGACAGTACGGATTGCACGGCCTTCAGCTTGCGGTTTGACGGCGTGCCGCGTTCGCCCCAAACCACGCCAACCATCTCGCGCGGCCCAAGCGGAACCATGACAAAGCTGCCGGGCGACGCCTCCAGTCCTTCGGGCAGCTCGTAATCGAACGGCTCCGGCAGGGGCTGTGGCAACAGCACCGATACGATTCGGGCTGATACGATTCGGGGAGCGGTCGGCATGGCGGGACAATGGCCGGGTCAGCGCCCACGTTCAACCGTGCTCGAGCCGCAGCAAAATCAAGCCTCGGCTCGCTCCTCCCTAACCCGGCCTTAATCGCCCGGCCGTCATGATCGCTCACATGAGCGCCAATACCGCCCGCGGAGCCCTTCAGGAATTCACCGTCTGGCTCGAAACCGAGCGGCGCGCCTCGCCCAACACCATCGAGGCGTACCAGCGCGATATCGGAAACTTCATTTCCTTCCTGGTCGACCATCTCGGCGGCGAACCGCACGTGTCGGACCTGAAGGGCCTGTCACGTCACGACATCGTCGCCTGGCTCGCCCGCCGCCGCAGCCAGGACAACCTTGCAGCTTCGTCACGCGCCCGCGCCGCCTCCAGCCTGCGCGCCTTCTTCAAATTCCTCGACCGCCGCCTCGATATGGCCAACGCCAAGGCGATGATGTTCGAAAGTCCCCGCCGCCCCCACAGACTTCCAAGGCCGTTGCCGGAGACCATCGCCCCGCAGACGATCACCATCGCGGGCGAGGGAGATGGATCTGATGTGGCCGAATGGATGCGCGCGCGCGATGCAGCGATCCTGTCGTTGCTCTATGGGGCGGGACTTCGTCTGTCGGAAGCATTGGCGTTGACCGGACGTGACGTGCCCGCGCAGGATTCGCTGCGGGTTTACGGCAAGGGTCGCAAGGTTCGTATCGTGCCGCTGATCCGTGCTGTGCGCGACGCCATCAATGAATACGTCAAGCAGTGTCCCTTCCCGTCAGGTCCAGACGAACAGATTTTCCGGGGCGAGAAAGGCGGGCCGCTGAATCCGCGCATGGTGCAGCGTCTGATGGAGAAGCTGCGCTTCCAGCTTGGCCTTCCAGAGACAGCGACGCCTCATGCGCTGCGCCACTCGTTTGCGACACACTTGCTGGCGAACGGCGGCGATTTGCGCTCGATTCAGGCGCTGCTCGGCCATGCCAGCCTGTCGACAACACAGATCTATATCGGCGTCGATGCCGCGCGCCTGATGAAGGTGCACGCGGAATCGCATCCCCGCGCCTGAGCGGAACGGCGACCTACGAGGTCGCGCCTTCAAGGCATTTGCCCATCGCCGTGGGATCTTCGACCTGCTTTTCCATCGGCGTGGCTTTGCACCATTCGGGCGATCCCGGCGCTGCTGCATTGCTGCATGCAGCTCCGAGCAGGCTTGTCGCAGCGATGAGGCCGGCAATCACGAAACACATCGGAAGTCTCCTCGGAAGTTCAGATCGGCTTGTCCCAACTCTGACGGGTTGAGGGCGTTCTCGTCAACAGATCAGGCCTTGGGAATGGCGCAGCCGTTCAGCACCTCGCCCTTCCAGTTTGCCGTGACCGTCCATGGGCGCGCCGACTCTGCGAGTCCATCAAAGCACTCCTTGTGGGTGATACTCATGACGAAATCCCCCTGATCGGTCTTCGACGTGAGCAACACAGAGCCGCCGTCCCCTTTGGACTTCACCGGTAGGGCGCCGGCCAGGCTTGCTTCGCCAAGTATCGAGATGACCGCCTTACCCTGCTTGTGGTCGACCTGGACCGTCCAGTAGGCAGGGTCAGTGCCGCCGATATCGAGATTGCCATCGAGGTCGCCCTCGGCGGAGCAGGCGCACAGGCCATACGCTGCAAGGGCGAAAATGACGACGGGCTTGAACATGGCAATCTCCTTCGGCGTTCTAACTAGATCGCGGCGGGGCGGGATGGAAGCCTTGGGGCGGCTTTGGACGCCATTTCCTTCGCATCTGCATCATCGCGGAATGACTGGCGCACGCGATCAGCGGAGCTAGAGTGCCGTCATGAGCACAGACATCGCCCTGCACCGAATGACCGCGCGCGACATGTCCGCAGGTCTGAAGAAGAAGTCGTTCAGCGCTCTCGAACTTTGCGAGGCGAGCATCGCCCGCATCGAGACGCTGGATTCAAACATCAACGCCGTCGTCGTGCGCGACTTCGAGCGTGCCCGCGCCGACGCGCGTGCAGCTGATCTGGCAATCGGGCGCGGAGAGTTCAAGCCGCTCACCGGCATACCGATGACGGTGAAGGAGAGTTTCGACCTGCGTGGCTATCCGACCACATGGGGTCTCGACATGCATCGCGATCACCGGGCCCGCGAGGATGCACTCGCAGTCCAGCGGATGAAGGCGGCTGGCGCGATCGTGCTGGGGAAGACCAATGTGCCGCCAGTACTCGCCGACTGGCAGACCGAGAATCCCATCTATGGACGTACGCGCAACCCGCATGATCTGGAGCGGTCCGCAGGCGGATCCTCGGGCGGGAGCGCGGCGGCTGTCGCGATGGGTTTTTCCGCGGTTGAGATCGGTACAGATATAGGCGGGTCGGTTCGCGTGCCGGCGGCGTTCTGCGGCGTCTATGGACACAAGACAAGTTATGGCGTGATCCCGATGGGCGGACATTTTCCGGGAGGGACGACGCCCGCCGCGACTTTACTAAGCGTCGCGGGACCGATCGCGCGTTGTGCCGAGGACCTTGTGACTGTGCTCGATGCCGTGGCGGGACCGGAGACGGAATCGCCAGCGAACAAGCTTGTGCTGCCCCTGCCCCGGCATGAGCGCCTCGCGAACTTTCGCGTGTTCGTTCTAGATCATCATCCGGTTGCACGGGCAGACAGCGATCAGCTTGGCGCGATGGAGGCGCTGGCTGACGACCTTGTAAAAGCAGGCGCGAGCGTTGCGCGGCAATCGAGTTTGCTGCCTGACATGAATGCTGCCTGGCGCACCTATCAGTCCATGCTGCTGACTATCATCACGCGTGACGATCCGACCAACACGCGCAAGCCGATTTCAGCGCATGACTGGTTCGCGCTGGTGGACGACCAGTTGCGGATTCGGCGTCAGTGGTCGGATTTCTTCCGCCATTTCGATATCGTGCTCGCACCCGCCTTCGGCACGGCTGCCTTCCCGCACACGTCGGAGCCGGAGTGGCGCAGGCGGCCGCTGCCGATTGATGGCGAACCGTCGAAATTCGGCGACCAGCTCGGCTGGGCCGGGATCGCGACGGTCGCCAACCTGCCATCGACCGCCATTCCGCTTGGGGTCAGCAAGGCGGGATTGCCGCTGTCGGTTCAGGCGATCGGGCCGTTCCTGGAGGACAAGACCACGATCGCCTTTGCCGGGATGGTGGGACACGCGATCGTGCCGCCGCCCATCGCGGGCTGATCACCCAGTCTGCCTCACCATGTTCGCGCTCCGGCTGTCCGGGTGTCGCGCGGTCTTGCCAGCAGATAAACGCCGGCAATCGTTAGCGCCATTGCGGCGAAGTGCGGCCAGCCGAAAGGTTCATGCAGGATCGCGACGGCGGCCCATGCTGCGACCACTGGACCGACGCCGCCGACAGCGCTCATCGGACCGGGGCCGATGCGGCCGATGGCTTCGGCGATCATGAAGCTCGGAATCACGGTGCAGAAAATGGCGAGTTTGAGCGCGAGCCAGTAGCCATTCGCGGTGACCGGCGGCGGCGCGGTGATCAACATCTCGATGCCGCTTTGCGTCAGAAACGCGATCGAGGCGACCGACATGCCGAAGGCGGTAAACAGCGTCGGGCCCATGCGGGCGATGACGGGCTTCGAGGCTGTGACGTAGATCGCGTAGATGAAGGCGCCCGCGAAGATCAGGCCGCCGCCGAGCAAGGCGTTGGGCCCCTGATGGCCAATCTCCGCACCGAACATTATGGCGACGCCGGCATAAGCAAGGACCAGTGCGATGACGTGCTGCCTGGTGATTTTGTCCTTCAGGAACATCCATGACATCAGCGCGACCATGGTCGGGTAGATGTAGAGGATCAGGCGTTCGAGCTGGGCCGAGACATATTTCAGGCCCTCGAAATTCAGCCATGACGAAAAGTAATAGCTCATCAGCCCGAGTCCGCCGGAGGCCAGAAAGAACTTCAGGGCTGGCTTCTGCTTCATGCGGGTGAAGGCGATGATGCCGATGGTAAGATAGACCGGCAGCGAGAACGCCATGCGGAGCGTCAAGAGCTGCGACACGCCGATGCCTTCGGCGAAGGCGAGCTTGATGACGACGCCCTTGAGCGAGAAGAGCCCTGCCCCGCCGGCGGCGAGCATGACGCCGATGGTGCGGTTGCGATTGTCGGCTTCCATGGGAAGGGCGGTCATCTTCGGTCTCCGCTCGTCCCTGGTCGTATCAGCGGAGAGGTCGGTCGGGACGAGGGTCGCCGGCGTCATCCGCCGCCGGCCCGTGTCGTTCAGGAACGACGCGCCGGCGCAAGCTGGGTGGCTCGCTTCATAAGTCGAACGAGGTTGGCGCGCATCGTCATGGGTCGGCTGCTTATGCCTGTTGAGGGCGTTGGGCAAGCGGGTGCGGTCTTGCAGGTGAGTGCGAGGCTGAGTGGATCGGCTTTTTGGAAGGCTCGAGCGGTCCCCGCGCGCGTGTCTGGCCGCGCTCGCCATTCGTCCTTCGAGACGCCGCCTGCCGGCGGCTCCACAGGATGAGGGGACGCGCGCTTTGCGCGCTGCTCGGGGTAAGCGCATTTGATGCAGCAACACCAGCGGGCTCATGATGAGCAGCAGCTCGAACCGCCGTGTCCGTCGAACCATGGGCTGCAAGGGAATTGTCGAGATTGAGACCCTCGCGTCGCGCCATGCGCATCGCTTGCGCGCGAATGGCGGGTTCGGGATCAGCGTTGAAGCGCGCCATGGCGAGGAAGCGGCGGTTCATGTCGAACGGCGTCTTCGGACACGGGCCGCCATAGTGTTCGTGAGTTTCGATTGAGGGAATGAAGGCGTTGAGATCGAAAACCTTGCCCACGAGCAACTGTGCTGCGCCGGCGGCGAGTATCTGGTCGCGCATCCATTCGTACTGCGGAGATCCCGCCAGTGGTTGCGCCAGTTGGTTTTGAATTTCGTGGTGCGGCGGATGCGCTTGAGTCTTGCGCTCTGCTCGAACAGGTGAGCCAGCCAGGCGATGAGCATGGCGATTGGCGCGAGCCAGTCATGCTGGGTAGCGGTGTCGTCGGGCTCAAGAGGTGCCCGTTCGAGGCTCATCGGCATGAGTTTAAACCCGCCGCGAGCCCGGCCGGTTTGCGGTGTGTTTTCCAGCATGTTTTTTGCGGCAAGTGGTTGAGCGTGTTCGACAGGATTTTTCGGCGTCCACCGATTCTGCACGCCCGGCTTCCAGCAAAAGGGGGGGGGTGTAACTCGCAGAGTTGCCGACCGCCGGGCGCCTGCCCGGCAATCGCTGCGATGCCGCGATCTTGCTGGGCTATCGCACCGCTGACGCGTCGCGCTGCCGGGCAGGCGCCCGGCGGCCCGGAGAAAACCTAGCGTCTTAACTTCAGAGCGGCTTCGCGTTCGGCAATCCATGCAGCGTCGCGGCGGTGGATGAGCACGCCGGGGAAGCGGGCTTCGAGCGACTCCCCAAGATCTGCGGCGGCCTTGAAATCCGAACCACCCCCCTCGCGGCGGTTCTTCGAGAGACGGGTGAGCATCTGACCACGGCGGCGGGGATCGATGGCTTGCTGGAGTTCGCTGATCAGCAGGCGGCGGCAGCGGGTGAGGTAATCTGCGGCATCCGTATCGGGCGCGGCACCGTCGCAGTCGAGACGATCAAGCTGGTAGTAGCCGAACACGACGGTATCGAGGATGGGCGGACGGAAGCCCTTGAAGGCGGCTTCGCGATCGTGGCCGTGGCTATCCGGTGCATGGTTGGGAAAGAATAGCCGCCCGCGATCGGCAAGCGACGACAGGCGCTGGGCGGCGCCAAGGCGGCGGACGCGCATTTCTTCGGGTGGGAAGCAGGAGCCGCGACCGCGCGCGAGCAGTATGCCTTCCGAAAGCGCGTCGGAGGCTTCATGCGCCCAGCCTAGCATGTCGGCGTCCATCTGCGCCTTCAGGCTTTCGAACTGCATCGCCATCTGGCGATTGACGATGCGCCAGTTGAGCACGAAGGACGCAATGGCGAGCGCGGCAGAGCCAACCGCCAGCCAGGTTTCGAGACCCCAGTTTTCCATCGCCCGCCCCTGTCAGATCAGCCCGGCGGTGGTGTCGCAGGCGCTTCGGCCGGAGCTGCGGCCGGTTTGCGGAAGCGGAGCGTCATGCGGTCGCTTTCGCCGATCGCCTTGTACTTGGCCTCGTCATAGGCGCCAGCTTCCGGCGTGCCGGGTTCAGGCTTGTCCAGCGTGGGCGGCAGCATCCAGACGCCGAGCGGATGATCCGCGGTGTCTTTCGGATTGGCGTTTATCTCGGACGATTCCTCGAGAACGAAACCCGCATTCTGCGCCAACTGCACGACATAGCTTTCGAGGACGTAGCCCTTGGACGCGTTGAGATCCTGATCGCGTGCGGATGGCAGGCGATGTTCCTCGACGCCGAACACGCCGCCGGGCTTCAACGCGCGAAAGGCGTCAGCGAAAATCTTGTCGGCGTAACCGCCGGCCATCCAGTTGTGCACATTGCGGAAGGTGAGCACGGCGTCGGCAGAGCCGTCTGGCGCGAGGCCCGGGCTGGTACGCGAGGCGACGGTTAGCGTGATCTTGCCGAACGTTTCTGGGTGATCGACGAACGCCGCGCGATAGTTGTCGACGTTCTTGCGGGCGCCTTCAGAGGCTTCGGGATCGACGTTGGCGGCGTAGAGCTGGCCGCCGCCCTTCATCAGATAGGGACCGAGTATGGCGGTGAACCAGCCGCCGCCCGGCGCAATCTCGACCACGGTATCGGACGGTTTGACGCCGAAGAATTTCAGGGTTTCGACGGGGTGACGGAATTGGTCCCGGGCACGCTCCTTGTCGAGCCGCCAAGTGCCGGCGACCGCCCATTCCAGGCTACCTTCCGCGACCTTGGGCGCTTCTGGAACAGCGGGAGTTGCAGGTGCGGGCGTCTCGCCGCTGCAGGCGGCGGCCAGACCGAGCGCCGCCAGGGAAAGAAGGAAATGACCTGATTTCATGAGATTATCCCACCGATGTGTCGTCGAATCTGGAGATGACTTTATCCACTTGGGATCACTTGACCACCCGGAGGGGCGTTCCCAACTGAGTGAACGAGGCGCTGCGAATGCGGGCCTTGGAGACCGAGGCGCAGACCATGTGGTGGCGCCGTGAACGGGCTTCGAACTCAAACTACAGCGGACGCAGCTCGCGCCCGCCTGTTGCTTCAATAATGAGGACAGACATGAGCTCTTTCGATTTTTCCCCCATGTACCGCACTGTTGTCGGCTTCGACCGGCTTGCAAGCCTGATCGACACCGCTTCCCGGCTCGATGGCATGCAAGGCTATCCCCCTTACAACATCGAGCAGTCGATCGAGGACGAGAACGCCTATGCGATCGAACTGGCTGTGGCCGGTTTCGGCGAGGGCGACCTCGATCTTGAAGTGAAGGAAGGCCAGCTGGTCGTCGTCGGCAAGAAAGACGGCGGCGAGGCGGATCGCAAATTCCTCCATCGCGGAATTGCCGAGCGCGGCTTCGTCCGTCGCTTCCAACTCGCCGATCACGTCGTCGTCAGCGGCGCCAAACTGCAGAACGGCCTGCTCCGCATCGAGCTGAAACGCGAGCTGCCGGAAGCCATGAAACCCCGCAAGATTTCCATCGGCGAGACCTCCAGGCCGCAGGTGATCGAGGGGGGCAAGAAAGCGTCCGCAGCTTAACAGCAGCGCTCTTGAATCAGCGGATGGCAATGCCGATCTAGAAATCTGTCCGCTGATTTGCCTCACCCACCAATGGTCAGGGCAGCGAATGGGTGGTGAGCCGCCTGGCCTTCTCCCTCCCCCCGGAACGGCGGGGCTGGATCCCACCAAAGAGAGCGGCGCACCCCAACGGATGCGCCGCTTTTCTTTTGTCCCTCGACAGCTTTCAGATGTCGCTCGGATTTGTGATCACGCGGGGCATTCAGTCTCGGCGCGGGCCTCGATCGACTGCATGCGCTGTCCCATCGACATCATGTCCGCGATCGTCAGTCCGGAATCGGTCAAAGCCTTCATGCCGGCTTCCGGGTCCATGTTTTCGACGTTCAGCGTGGAAAGGATGAATTTCTTTTCCTTGTCGTTCAGCGCCTGCTCCACAAGACGGGCTTCACAGGCACACTTGGCGGCTGAGGCCTCACCCTTGTCCTTGACGCAAGCAGCGGAAATCTTGGTCGCAAGCTCGCTGCCGCCGGCGCCGCAGGCGGAGAGGCTGACGAAGCCTGCGAAGGCGACAACGGCGGCTGACAGACGGATCATGCGATTCTCCCTTTTTTTGTCCCGTAACAGACCGCGCAGCGTCTGTCGCGCCTGGCTGCGCTAGAGGCCGCGGACCTTGTCCATGATCTGGTCGATCATGCTCTGCGGGGCTTCGGGCCAGAAGATGCAGACGATGGCGATGCCGGCAAGCGCGCCGCCGAGGTGGGCTGCGTGGCCGATGCCGTCACGCACGCCCGTGGAGCTGGCGACGGCGGACCACACGATATAGGCGCCGGCAAAGACAACCAGCGGCATCGGGATCGCGAAAAAGGCGTAGATGGTCGAGAACGGCGCGAACAAGGCAATGGCCGAAGTGAGGCCGGAGATCGCCCCGGAAGCCCCGAGCGCCTTGTAGTTCGGGTCCTTGAAGTGCTCCATCCACGTCCACAGCGAGCCACCGAGCAGCGAGCCGAAATAGATGCCGAGGAAGCTGAGCGATCCGAAACTGTATTCGATGATCGGCCCGAAGAAGAACAGCGCCAGCATGTTCATGAAGAGGTGGAATGGGTCGCCATGGATGAAGGCGGAGGTGACGCCCCTGTACCATTCCTTGTTGCGGCGCATACGGCCGACATCGAACAGCAGCCGATCCATCAGACGCACATTGCCGAACGCCATCGCGGACAGCACAATGTTGGCCACCAGGATCGCGAGATTGGCCGGCGAATTCAGCAGGAGCTGGAACTGATCCATCACGGTCGCTCGGCCGCGCCCTAGTGCTCGGAGTCGTCCGCGGGTGCGTTGGCATCAAACTGCGGCGCTTCCGGTGCTGCATCGTCGCTGCCCGCGTCGTCCCCTGCCTCATCGGCCTCGCCTGCGTCGGCGGAGGCTTCGGCAGCGCTGCCTTCAGCGCGGTCACGACCGCTACGGCGACGGCGGCGACGGCGCTTGCCGCCCTTCGCTTCGCCAGCTTCGGACTCGCCTTCTTCGGGAGCAGCGGCGGCTTCGGATGCTTCAGCAGGAACAGCGGCGGGGGCCGGCGCGATGTCCACGCGCTGCGGACGCAGCAGGTAGGTGGTGGTTTCCGAGCCGTCGGTGAAGGCTTCGAGCGCTTCGATCGCCTGAGCGCCTACGAATTTGCGGCGCAGCTCGCGGAAGGACCGCGCAGCCGAGCGCAGCGGCACGAGAGCAATGTCACCCTTGCCGAGCGTAACGGTGAAGGTTTCAGCGCCGGCGAGTGAGCTTTCGAGATTTTCGGCAGCCCAGCGCAGGAAGAACACGCCAAGGTCATCCTTGAAGATGGGGGCGAGGGTTTCCTTGAGATCGTCGAGGGCAGCGAACGGACCGGACGCAGTCGGCGCGGCCATGAACTCGCACCATTTCACGACGAAGGGGCCTTCCTTCTCGATGACTTTTGCGGGCGTCGGATCCTTCAGCATCTGGATCAGCTGGCCGGCGATGGCGAAGTCAGCCATCGAGGGACGCTCGCCGAAGATGAAGAGGTGTTTCTTCAGGTGCTCATCAAGCAGGCGGACGAAGCGCTTGAGCGATTTCTCGAGGACGTCGCCGAGCTCGCCTTCGAGCTGCATCGTCTTGAGCTGCGCGCCCATGGTTTCGATGGCGCGATCCTCAGCGGCCTTGCGGTCGGCCGAGCTCGGCGGCGTCGTGACATAGTAGTCGTCGATCGAACGCTGGGCGGCGAGGCGCTGGTCCTTCTTGCGGGTCCAGCGGTAGTGGAAGACGGTCTTGGCGAGCCAGGCGTCGGCATACTCCTCGAGCACGCCGACCAGGAAGGCGAGCGCGGGATCGGCCGGCATGGCGGAGGGTTCGGGGCTGTCGGCCTCAAGCGCTTCCATCATCGGCGTGGTGTCATGGACGGCGAAGCCGGAGGCAGTGACCAGGACCGGCAACGTCGGGAAGCGGGAAACGCGCTTGATCTCGTCCTCGGACTCCTCCGTGCGCGGGGTCCAGTCAAAGGCGACGCCCTTGTACTTGAGGTAGGACCGCATCTTGGTGGAATAGGCCGAGGTCTCGGCGCCGAACAGGCGATAGGACATTACAGTCTCCGGAAAGCGCGCGGAAACTAGACGGGAAGCCGCCCTGCCACAACCGCTGTTTGATTAGCCATCGAATACAGGATAACGCCTGCAATATCGCAGGAAAACAGGGACAAAACGCCTTGGGCCCAGTCTTTATCACCGGTGGGGCGGGGTTTGTGGGCGCCCATGCCAGCAAGAGCTTCGCCCGGGCGGGGCGTGAGGTCGTGGTTTACGACAACCTGTCGCGCGGCTGGGCAGACTTCGTGAAATGGGGTCCGCTGGTCGAGGGCGACATCCTGGATACCGAGCGGCTCACGGCGGCGCTGAAGCAGCACAAGCCGGAGACGGTCGTGCATTTTGCCGCGGTCGCCTATATCGCGGAATCGATCGCGAAGCCGGACGTGTATTACAGGATAAATGTCGAGGGGACGCTGAGCCTGCTGCGCGCCATGGCGGACGCGGGCGTGAAGCGGATCGTGTTCTCGTCTTCCTGTGCGACGTATGGCGTCGTGTCGGACATGATCACGGAAGAGACGCCGCAGGCGCCGATCAATCCCTATGGCCGTTCGAAGATGATGGCCGAACAGGTGATCCGCGATGTCGGGCGCATGGCGGGCATCGAGCCTGTCATCCTGCGTTACTTCAATGCGGCGGGATCGGATCCTGAACTTGAGATCGGCGAGCGGCACGATCCAGAGCCGCATGTCATTCCGCTGGCTATTCGCGGCGCGATCGATGGCGGCTTCGTCTTCACGATCAATGGCGATGATTTTCCGACCCCAGATGGCACATGCGTGCGTGACTATGTGCATGTCTGCGATCTGGCGGATGCGCACCTCAAGGCGGTGGAGCATCTGGAAGCCGGCAGAGGCAGCGACGTATTCAACCTGTCCACCGGCAAAGGCACGAGCGTGCTCGACTTGCTGTCAACCATCGAGGCGGTGACAGGCAAGACGATCGAGCGCAAGGCGGGCGCGCGGAGGCCGGGTGATCCGCCCAGCCTGATCGCCAGCAACGCCAAGGCGGAGCGCGTGCTGGGCTGGCGGGCGACGCGGTCTGATCTTGCCACGGTGATCCACGATGCGTGGGCATGGCAGCAGCATGATGGCCTGCGCGCGGCGGGCAATGACTTGGACAAGACATGACCCGACCTGTTGTCCTTGCCTATGCCGACAAGATGTTCACGCCGTCGGAAAGCTTCGTGCATCGGAGCTATACGGCGTTCTCGAAGCTGGAGCCGGTATTCATCGGGCACGAGCATCGCGGTCCGGCGCCGGAAGGCATGCGCTCGCTGGAGCTGGGTGACTTTCACGGGCCGTTCGGCGAGATGGGCTTCAAGCAGTTCGGCCTTGTGTCCGACAAGCTGCTGAAGCGGCTGCAGGCCGACAAGCCGATCGCGATCCATGCGCATTTCGGGAAGTCGGGCGCCTATGCCCTGCCGCTAGCGCGCAAGCTGAACATACCGCTGGTGGTGACCTACTATGGCGGCGATGCGACCAAGACGACCAACACTGCGAACAATCCACTTCGGCCTTACAATCGCAATCGCGCCAGACTGTGGCGCGAGGCGGCGCTGATCCTGCCCTGCTCCAGCTTCATCCGTGACGAGCTCGTGAAAAACGGCGCGCCGAGGGAGAAGATGGTTGTCCATCACAACTCGGCCGATCCCTATCGCTTCGTACCGGGCGAGAAGACGAAGTCGATACATTTTGCCGGACGCTGGACCGAGAAGAAGGGCATCGACACGCTGATCAAGGCGCTGGCGCGGCTGGGTTCGCGGCTGGATGGATGGACGATCAGGCTCGCCGGCGACACGCCGAAGAACGGCGATGCCGAGCTGAAATCGCAGCTGCTGGCCCAACTGAAGGCGGCGGGCGTTGGCGTGGAATTGCCGGGCTGGATCCCGGCTGATGACATGCCGCAATTCTGGGCCGGCGCGATGATCGCGTGCATGCCATCCAGGCGTGCGTCTTCGGGCGATGCGGAAGGCCTGCCGCTGGTGTGTGTCGAGGCGATGCTGTGCGGGTGCGCCCTGCTCGGCACGCGGCACGCAGGCATCACCGAGTGCGTGAAGGATGGCATGACGGGCTATCTGGTCGACGAGGACGACGATGCGGCGCTGGCCGAAAGACTTGGCCGGATGATCGCTGATGCTGCAACGACACAGGCGATGGGACAGGCGGGACGCGATTTTGCGGTATCGGATTTTAACCTTGTGACGCAGTCACTGAAGCTCGAAGAGCACCTCATCACGCTTGCAAAAACAGCTCACACCCTCTCGGCCGGGTTTGTCTCCGAATAGAGCCTGCTTTGTTCTGGTGATCGTTTCGGCGGTATGGTTAGCGACATCCTAACGCGCCAGTTCAGTGTCCAAACGCGCGTCGCGAAATTTACCCCCCCGATTTAAGGCTTCGCCGACGCCTGTTTGGCAGATTTCTCCGGGGGGACGGTAGGCGACTGCCGAGAGCGGAGAGAATGGACGCAGCGAAGGACATGGCCAGCGGCCTCAATCTGGCCGAGCGCATCCGCCGCCTTGCCAACGGGCGGACCACGCTGGACGTCGCGCAATTCCAGTTCATCGGGATCGCAGATATCCGGGCGCGCTATGGCGAGCGCTGGCGCGAGAAGCATGAGCGGGTTGTAATTGCAGCGCGGGATTTCATCTCGCGGCGCCTTGGACAGACCGATGTGCTGATCGCGGGGGCGGATGGCTTCCTGCTCATGTTTGGCGCCTTCACCGGATATGTCGCAGAAGCGGCGGCGCGGCAGATTTCCAAAGAGCTGAATACGTTCTTCATCGGCGAGCCGGAGCTCGACGACATCCAGATTGAATCAACGCATCACGCCATGAGCCTGGAGGATTTCACGCGGGCGTTCAGCGCGATGATGGCGGAGATGCGCGCGACAAAGCCTGCTGTAGAACCGCCGCGCGAGCCAACCACCGCAAGTTTTCCGATGGGCTATATCCCGCTTTGGGATGCGCAGCGTGGCGCGCTGGCGACGCAGTTCATCTCGCCGCTCGACCCCGTGACACGTTTTCCGCTGGTGTGGGACAATCAGAGTCACCGGCACGCGGCGATGGACGAACGCAAGCTGGTTGAATCCGAAACGGACATGCGGGCGCTCTATGCTGGCGGCGCGCGCGCGGTGGTGGGCGTGGCGGTCCACGTCTCGACGCTGAACAATCCGCAGAGCCTGCCGGTGATCGTGCGCCAGATGGCGAAGTTCGACCGCAGGCTGTCGCGCTATCGCGTGCTGAGGATCAGCTGTGTCGAGCCGGGATATCCGCGCATCTATCTTGAGGACGCGATGCGCGCAGTGCGACCGCATTCCGGGCGGATCGCCATCGGGCTGAACTGGAACGAGCCGGATATTGGCGGCGTGTTGAAACTGCGGCCGGCGGCGATTGGATTCGGCGTACCGACCACCGCGCTTGTGAACCCCGGCGCGAAGGCCGAGGTGTTTGCGCGGGTCGCTGCTGCGGTCGAGCAGGCGCGCGCGGCAGGCGTCATGGTGAGCGTCGAGGGCGACCTGCATGCCGAGCACGCGGCCCGGTTTGTGCGCGATGGCGTCAACTTCCTGTGTTCGCCGCGCCTGTGGCCGGTGCGTCCGAAGCTGACAGCTGCGGAAACATGGCCGGTTGCGAGGCTGGACGCCATGGCGCGGGCCGAAGCCGCAGCATGAAGTGCGCATAATGGTAGTCAGACTGCGTTAGGGGTCTTCACCCACAGTTTGAAACTGGTAGGTTTCGCACGCCGTGCAGGGTTGGCTGCGCAGGCCAAAGAGTTTGACGGAGCCCTTTCATGAAGCTTCTCGCCGTGACTTCGATTGCCTTTGCGCTGGCAGCGCCGGCTTTCGCGCAGACAACCACGACGCTGCAGGAAGTGACCACCAGGGGCGTCACGCTGAGCGCGGCCGGCTTTGAAGTCGACGTCACCTACAAGCCAGACGGCACGTTTACGGCGATGGAAGATCAGATCACCGGCAAATGGCGCATCGACGGCGAGAAGCTTTGCACTACGTCCAACATGTCTCCCGCCGAAGAATGCTCTGTCTATCCGGCGGGCAAGAAATCCGGCGACTCGTTCGACGTCACAGGCGCCCAGGGCACAGCGACCATCAAGATCAAGTAATCAAACAGGCTGCTCTCCAGACCAGCCTGTTGACCCCTGCCCCGCATCGCAAGGTGCGGGGTTTTTCTTTGCCCGTTTTCCGATCGCTTCCCCTGTCCCGCCGGATCATGCGCGCGTTACGCCGGGACATGGCCGCGATCCCGGTTATCAGAAACTCTGAGGTCGTCGCTGCGTGAGCGCAGTCCCCATGGAGCATGCGATTGGCGGATCGATTGAATGTGGCGGGGGGGCGGCTTGCGATGGCGGTCGGCGTCATGCTGATCGCAGCGGGCAGCGCAGAGGCAAGCGTGCTGCTGGCCCCGGCGGATGCGCCGTTATGGCTCCATGTCGGTGCCGCGGCGTTGCTGTGGACGCACATCATCGGCGGCGCGGCCGGTATCGCGACCGGCGCCATCGCCATCGCAAGCCGCAAGGGGCGCAAGATCCACCGCGCTGCCGGGACGGTGTTCTTCTGGGTGATGCTGGTTTGTTACGTCGTAGCGGCGTGCGTCGCGCCTTTCCTCGATGACGGTCAGCGGCCGAACACCATTGCCGGCGTGATGGCGCTGTACCTTTTGCTGACCGGTTGGTCAGCGGCGCAGAAGCCGGAAATCAAGGCTGGCGTCTTTCAGATCGCAGGGCTGATCGTGGCGTTGACGATTGCGGGCGCGGGTGCGCTGTTCATGAAGATAGGCGCGGACAGTCCGACCGGCACCATCGATGGCTCGCCGCCGGAAGCGTTCGTCATCTTCATGGCGGCGGGGCTGTTTGCAGCGGCCGGAGAAATTCACGTCCTAGCGCGGCGCACGCTGAGCGGGACAGCGCGGATTGCGCGGCATCTGTGGCGGATGTGCTTTTCGTTGTTCATCGCATCCGGATCGTTCTTCCTCGGGCAGATGCAGGTGATGCCGGTGTGGATGCGGGAATCCGCCATACCGTACGTTGCAGCGCTGGCGCCGCTGGCTGCGATGGGGGTGTGGCTGGTGTTGGTGCGCATACCAAAGCGGCGGAAGGCTGTTGCGGCGGTGGAGTAACGTCAGCCCGAAAACCATGACGCCGGCTCTGCTCTCGCAGGGCCGGCGCGACACCATGGTTGTCCGCCGATGCGCGTCCTTCGGACTTTCGGCCTGACGGCCATGGCCCTGATCAGGGGCCGCCCGTTCGACGCCTTGCGGCGAAGCTGAGCCTTGAGCGCCTTGGTGCGCGCAGTCACAGAACTCTGGGCGTTGGCCCACTTCCCTGTTCCCGCGCAGCTGAGGCCGCGCCCACATCCGTTCCCTCTTACGAGGGCTCCTGCGGTCTTGGATCCCGCCTGAGAGCAGCGTCCGCCGTGCGCGGCGAACTCTACGTCCGGTGCTCGTTGCTCCCCTTACACTCAGCGCCTGTCCAATCAGGCTTACCAGCGGGGACATCCAGTTGCTTGACCCGCGACGGTCTCCTCTCCGGACGCGATCAGGATGCCAGAAAAGTTTGCGGCGCCAATTGCGGCGCCTTGTGGAAACTGTTGACGGCGCTGTTGATAAAACGCTCTCGCACGTGCGAGAGACCGCAGGCGATTGCGAAGATGGAGAGATGACATGGCGCTCGATCTGGAGACGCGGCGGCAGCTGATAGAAACTGTAAGGCGCTTCGTCAACGAGGTTTGCCGGCCGAACGAGCAACTGGTGTCTGAGACCAATGCGATACCGGACAAGATCGTGCAGGATATGCGTGATCTCGGACTCTTCGGGCTGTCGATCTCGGAAGCGTATGGCGGGCTCGGCCTCACCATGGAGGAGGAGGCGCTGGTGATCCTCGAGATGGGACGCACCTCACCGGCGTTTCGTTCGACCTTTGGCACCAATGTCGGCATCGGCAGCCAGGGGATCGTGATGTTCGGCACCGAGGACCAGAAGCGCGATTGGCTGCCGAAACTGGCGACGGGCGAAGCGATTGCAAGCTTCGCGCTGACCGAGCCGGATGCAGGATCGGACGCGGGCTCGGCGAAGACGAGGGCCGTGCGCGATGGCAATTACTACGTGCTCAACGGATCGAAGCGCTACATCACGAATGCCGACAAGGCGACGATCTTCACCGTGATGGCGCGGACGGATCAGAACACGCCGGGACCGAAGGGGCTTTCCGCCTTCATTGTCGAGCGCTCAACGCCGGGCGTGACCATCGGCAAGCCCGAGAAGAAGATGGGCCAGCAGGGCGCGAATGTCTGCGACGTGATCTTCGAGGATGCGCGTGTACCGATCACGTCCCGTCTTGGAGAAGAAGGCGAAGGCATGAAGGTCGCGATGTCCGTGCTCGATCGCGGACGGCTACATATTTCGGCGCTGAGCGTCGGGATTGCGGAACGGCTGGTCGAGGAGATGGTGCGCTATGCCAGCGAGCGGAAGCAGTTCGGCAAGCCGATCATCGAGCACCAGCTGGTGATGGGCATGATCGCGGAGAGCTACGCGGAGGCTGCGGCAGGCCGCGCGATGGTGATGGACGGCGTGCGCAAGTACGACGCCAAGGAGAAGACCGCGCTGATCGCGGCGGCTACCAAGATGTGGTGCACCGAGATGGTGGGCCGCGTGGCGGACCGCGCCGTGCAGGTGCATGGCGGCGCCGGCTATATCGCGGACTATGCAGTGGAGCGCTTCTACCGCGACGTGCGCATCCTGCGGCTCTATGAGGGCACGACGCAGATCCAGCAGATGGTGATTGGGCGCGAGCTGCAGCGGATGGCGAAGGCGGGGGAGATTTAGGCTCCCCTCCTCCGGTCTACTGGTTCGCCGTGATTGTTGCCGCGAGTTGTGCGCGCAGGTCGGTAATGTCCTTGAGATCGACCGCGGTGTCCTGGCCGTTGATCTTGACGATGTGGGAGGCGGTATCGGATTGCGACAGGCTGATGGCCTTGTCGAATTCCGCAAGGGCTTGTCGGCGGAGCGATGTCTTCTGGGCGGCGTCTGCCGCGTAGTCCGCGAGCGTGGTGCGGGACTGGGCGGCGAGCTTGAGGACGAAGGGATCGTTTGGCGCAGCCGCGACCTGCGCGTCGACCTGGGCGGAGAGGTCCGCGATGCTGGCAGCGTCCGAGCCTTCGCCATGCTGGCTGACCGAGACCATCAGGCTGGCGGTTTCCTGCAGGTTCGCACTTGCCGCACTGGCGGCACCGGCGGATGGCGCCGTTGCGCAGGCGGACAGGGCGAGCGCGCTAGCGGCGAGCAAGAATGCGGCGAGTTTCATCGGGGACTCCCGTGGTTCCGAATGATCAGAAATAGCACGCTGCAATGCGGCGCAAAGGCGGCGGGCGAAATGGCTTGTGCAGGCCTTACTGCTTCCACGTGACAGGCCCCGCCCTGCCCGTTTAGATCGCGGCAGCAGAATGGGGTCTCCATGGACAGCGATGTCGAGATTGCGCGCCGGGCGAAGATGAAACCGGTCAACGAGATCGGTGCGAAGCTTGGCGTGCCGGCGGAAGCGCTGATTCCCTATGGGCACACCAAGGCGAAGATTTCGGCTGTGTATCTGAAATCGCTGAATGACAGGCCGGATGGCGATCTGGTGCTCGTGACGGCGATGAACCCGACGCCTGCGGGCGAGGGAAAAACCACGACCACGGTGGGGCTGGGCGATGCACTGACGCGAATCGGCAAGCGGGCGGTGATCGCGCTGCGTGAGCCGTCGCTTGGGCCGTGTTTCGGTCAGAAGGGTGGCGCGACGGGCGGCGGCATGAGCCAGGTCGTACCGATGGAGGACATCAACCTTCACTTCACCGGCGACTTCCACGCTATCACGGCGGCGCACAATCTGCTGGCCGCGATGCTGGACAACCACATCCACTGGGGCAATGCGCTGGGCATTGATGTGCGGCGTATCCGCTGGCGCCGGGCGCTGGACGTAAATGATCGGAGCCTGCGGAGCGTTGTGACCGGGCTGGGCGGCGTCGCGAACGGCACGCCGGGCGAGAGCGGGTTCGACATCACGGTAGCGTCGGAAGTGATGGCGATCCTGTGCCTCACGACCGATCTGGCGGACCTGAAGGCGCGGCTGTCACGCATCATCGTGGCCGAGACGCGCGAGCGGAAGCCTATCACAGCGGGGGACCTGAAGGCCGATGGCGCGATGGCGGTGTTGCTCAAGGATGCGTTGCTGCCGAACCTGGTGCAGACGATCGAGAACACGCCGGCCATCGTGCATCTGGGACCGTTCGCGAATATCGCGCATGGCTGCAACTCCGTGACAGCGACGAAGGCAGCTCTCAAGCTGGGCGAGATCGTGGTGACCGAGGCGGGATTTGGCGCCGACCTCGGCGCGCAGAAATTCTTCGACATCAAGTGCCGGCTGGCCGGGCTCAAACCGCGCATGGCAGTTCTGGTAGCGACAATCCGCTCGATGAAGATGAATGGCGGCGTGGCGAAGGGCGATCTGGGTCGCGAGGATGTCGATGCCCTGCAGCGGGGCGCAGTGAACGTGCAGCGGCATATCGAGAACCTGAAAGGCTATGGCCTGCCGGTGATCGTGGCGCTGAACCATTTCACCACGGATACGCAGGCCGAAGTTGAAGCGGTGAAGCGTATTGTTGGCGCGATGGGCGCGCAGGCGATCGTCTGCAAGCATTGGGCGGAGGGCGGCAAGGGCGCAGAAGAGCTGGCGCATGCGGTGGTCGCGCAGCTGGCCAAGACCGAAGACAGTTTCAAGCCGCTGTATGACGATGCCCTGCCCCTGCTCGACAAGATCGAGATGACAGCGAAGCGCATCTATCGTGCGGCCCGTGTCGATGCGTCGGCCAAGGTGGTGGCGCAGCTGCAGCGGTGGGAGGAGGCCGGCTATGGCCGCCTGCCCGTCTGCATCGCCAAGACACAGTATTCGTTCTCGACCGACCCGACGAAGCTGGGCGCACCGGAGGGGCATGTGCTGGACGTGCGGGAGGTGCGGCTGTCGGCCGGGGCCGGCTTCGTGGTGGCGATCTGCGGCGACCTGATGACGATGCCCGGTCTGCCGCGACAACCTGCAGCGGAGATCATGTCGCTGGATGCGGACGGCAATATTCACGGCCTGTCGTGAGGGAGATGGCTTGATGCAGATCGCCAAACTCGCCTTTCTTGTGCGTGACTATGACGAGGCGATCGCCTGGTTCACGCGATGCCTTGGCTTCGAACTGGCCGACGACATCGACATGGGCGGGGGCAAGCGCTGGGTCGTGGTGGAGCCGCCGGGCACGCGTGGGGCGGCGCTTCTGCTGGCGCGGGCGGACAAGCCGGATCAGGCGGCGGCCGTGGGCAAGCAGGCAGGCGGGCGAGTGTTCCTGTTCCTCGAGACCGCCGATTTCGATCGCGATCATGCGCACATGAAAGCAGAGGGCGTGGTCTTCCGCGAAGCGCCGCGTACGGAGCCCTATG
Source organism: Hyphomonadaceae bacterium (assembly GCA_040398425.1). GTDB lineage: Bacteria > Pseudomonadota > Alphaproteobacteria > Caulobacterales > Hyphomonadaceae > UBA7672. The sequence goes on along the minus strand of JBBATZ010000013.1, from coordinate 36,592 downwards.
GCAAGGTCGCAGTATTCGAAGACCTCTACGGCAACCCGTGGGACCTGATCGAACCGCGCGGCTAGCACACAGGCCCGCGTGATTTTCCTTCGCAGCGCCGGTTGCATCCGGGACGCGCTTGCTGTCGGATCACGTCAAGGACTTCAGGGAGACGGACGATGCGGCTGACACGACGCGGACTTGTGGCGACGGTCTGGGCGACGGGCGTTGCTGCATGTGCGAGCGCGCCGACCGCTGTTGCGGGGGGCGGCAATCCGGATGCAACCGAGATGGCCGGGCTGATCAAGTCCGGCAAGATGTCGGCGAAGGAAGCCATCGACGCCGCAATCGCGCGCGCGCAGGCTGTGCAGCCGAAGATCAACTTCCTGGTCAACGACACGTTCGCCGATGCACGGGCGAAAGCGGCGAACCCGGGCGCGGGCCCTCTGGCCGGCGTGCCGTATCTCGTGAAGGATCTCAACAATCAGATCGGTGCGCAGACGCGGTCGGGATCGCGCATCACTGCAGGCATAGCGCCCGCCACGACGCAGGATGCCTTCGTCACCAGGATGCTGGGCACGGGCTTGATCAGTATCGGCAAGTCGTCAGCGCCGGAGAATGGCTACCTGCCGACGACAGAGCCGCTGGCTTTCGGGCCGACTCGCAATCCATGGGATCCGACGCGGTCGACCGCTGGATCGTCTGGCGGATCGGCGGCGGCAGTGGCGGCAGGGGTGGTGCCGATTGCGCATGCGAATGACGGGGGCGGATCGATCAGATTCCCGGCGGCGAATTGCGGTCTGGTCGGACTGAAACCGTCGCGGGGACGGATGGTGAGCGAAGCGGCGCCGGGGCCGCTGGAGATTTCGGTCCAGGGCTGCGTCTCGCACACCGTGCGCGACACGGCGCTGTTCCTGTCACTGACCGAGCGCACGGGTGCCGAGGCGATCCTGCCGGCCGTCGGGATGGTGACCGATCCGCTGAAGCGCAAGCTGCGCGTCGGCATTCTGACCAAGGGGTTCGCCGGGCATGAGGCGGACGCGGAGGTCGCCGCCGTCGTGAAGAAAGCCGCTACGACGCTGGAAGGTCTCGGCCACAGCGTCACACCGACCGACTGGCCGACGGCGCCGACATTCGGCGATGACTTCCTTGCGTTCTGGTCACTTGGCGCAGCGCAGGACCTTGCCGGCGCCGCCAAGCAATTCAACAAGCCGATCGACGAGACCAGCTTCGAGCCCTTCAGCCTGCGCATGGCGGCGGACGCGGCGAAGCTGCGCGAGAGCGACATCAGCGCCGTCTTCAGCCGGCTGATGGGGGCCACGCTCGCCTACAATGAGTGGATGAAGGACTTCGACATCGTGTTGACGCCGATGTTCGCCTCTCCGCCCTCGCCGCTGGGGTATCTGCGCGGGGACGTGCCGTTCGACACGCTGCGCGAGCGGCTGTTGCAGCAGGTTGGCTACACGCTGATCCACAATGTCTGCGGGGCGCCGGCGATCAGCCTGCCGCTGGGGCGGACGGCGGCCAACCTGCCGATCGGCGTGCAGGTGTGCGCGGCGAAGGGGGGAGAAGGCCTGCTGCTGGAGATCGCCTATCTGATGGAAATGGCGATGCCGTGGAAGGGCTACAAACCGGGCATCTTTGCCGCCTGACGCGCACGGAACGATCCGGCGCTGGCGCAGGCAAGCGACCGGGTCTAGGCTTCACCCTGCCCTTTGCGGGCGGGTGGAGCGCCGGGGATGACCGCGACACAGCAAGCCGTAACGACCGAAATTCGCGTCGCCGAGACACGGATAAAGGTCTTCATTTCCTATTCGCGTGCGGACAAGGCGTTTGCCAGCGAACTTGTGCTCGGCCTCGCGGCATGTGGTTTTGCGCCTTACATCGACCGTCAGGACATCGCGCCAGGCGAGGACTGGGAGAAGCGGCTCGCCGGCCTGATCACTGAAGCGGACTCGATTGTCTATATCGTCTCGCCCGACAGTCTTGCGTCCGAGAACTGCGCGCTGGAACTGCGCCAGGCGGTTGCCCTGCGCAAACGCATCCTCCCAGTCGTTTGGCGGCCGATCGACGACGCGCTGGCGGCCCCGGAGTTGAAGCGTCTGAACTACATTTTCTTTGCGGGCGAAGGCCGAACGTTCGCAACGGGCCTCTCCGAGTTGGCCAACGCGCTGCGCACCGATATCGACTGGATACGCGAGCATACCCGGCTTGCCGAACTGGGCAGTCGCTGGTCCGCGCGTGGCCGCGCTGCGGACATGCTGCTGCGGGGGACTGATATTGACGCCGCCAACAAGTGGCTGGCTGACAAGCCGATCACGGCACCGCCAGTCACGGACGATCAGGCCGATTTCATCAAGGCGTCTTCGGATGCCCGCATCGAGGCCGAGCGCCGGCGGAAACGGGCACAGGCGGGATTGCTGACGGCGGTTTCAGGCGTGGCTGTCGTATTCGCGGGACTCGCCGCGCTGGCAGGCTGGCAGTGGTACAGCACGGAACAGCAGCGCGCGGCGAAGGAGGTTGCACGCGGCGAGGCGCAAGCAGCGCAGGCCATCGCCGAGACCGAGCGTGACAAGGCACGGTCCGCCAATCTGCGGCTGGAGGCGGACGTGTGGCTACGTACGGCGCCATCGAACACCGGTTACTATGTCGTCGACTCGGGCTGGTACCCGGTTGTCGGGAATTACTCGGGCGCCATCGTCCGCGTCACGCGCGAGGGCGGCGGGCACAAGACGTGGCTGCAGACCGGCTTCATCATCGATGGCGGGCTGATCCATCCGCGCTATGCTAAGGAGCCGCTGCTGGTTCTGTATGCCGAGCAGCCCACACTGACCGCGCGGCCGCTGAAATGGCAACCGCCGCAGGGGGCGACGCCGGCGGACACCGTGCCGGCCATGAGCGATGTGAACCGGAAGATCTATGAGCAGGAGCAGCGCGAGGAAGCAGCGCGTCGGAAAGAGGCGGAGCTTGCGGCAGCGGCGGCAGGGCGACCTCCCGGCGTTGCGCCCCGCTCACCGGACGACACCCTGACCGCAGGCGATCCGACGCTGGTGCAGCGGTATGAGCTTTCCGGCCAGCCGGAACCGGGACCAGAAGTGATCACGGTGGTATTTCCGGCGCTGACTCCGAAGGACGCCTCATCTCGTGCGCCAGACGTCGCGCTGACCGCATCGGAGCGAGTGTGGCAGACGCCTGCGCAGCTTGGCGGCGAACGACCGTTCCAGATCTGGCGGCTGAACGCGCCGCCACCTTTTGGCTGGCGCGCCATTGCGCAGGGCGACATCGATTGTCAGGCTTTTGGGTCCGTGCCGGACGAGCGTACGGTCGCGATGCTGAGCATTGCCCTGCCGGCGCAGGACGGTGCGACAGAGGATGGGCCCGCGCCCAATGCTCTGGCGCTGAACATCAGCCAACTGTTGTCGCGCGACACGGCGCAGTCGATCACCTACACCCATTCGACCAACAAGGCGTCGGGCGGATCGCCGGTGTTCGACCTCGAGACTGGCAAGGTGTTCGCGGTGCACGTGAGTTCGTCACCAAACCTTACAGGCCCGCGGCAGGGGCTGCGCACAGGCGACGGGTATTCCTTCCGACACCTGCTCGACATGGCGCGCAGCTCGATCGACAATCCCCAGCTGGGGCCGGTGTGCGAACAGGCTGATGCGCCGGCGTCGCCCAGCCGGTAAGCTGATCGCAAAAGACGGTATGGGGAGGCTCGGTTGAAAAACGCACTTGTCGCAGCTGCGGCGCTGGTCGCCAGCGCGTGTGCAACGTCTCCGCCTGTCCCTGCTACTCCCGCCCCGCCCTCGCCGCCGATGGTGAGCGTATTTGCCGTGGCGCATGAGGACGACTGGCAATTGTTCATGAACCCCGAGGCGTATCATGCGATGAACGAGCCGCAGGAGAAGGCGGTGTTCATCCATGTGACAGCGGGCGATGCAGGCGCCGGCGTCGATCGCGTTGAAGGCGCACCTGTGCCCTACTATCTCGCGCGCGAGGAAGGCGCGTTGCGCGCTGTGCGCTTCATGGCGAACGCATCCGATCCTTCGCGGGGGCGCGGCGTTGAGATGGACCCCGCCATGGTGGATCGCGCAGGCCACACTTTGCTGCGGTATGCCTATGCGAATGCGGTTGTGTACTTCCTGCGTATCCCGGATGGGAACATCGTCACCGGCAAGGTCTATACCCCTCATCCCCAGTCGCTGACGAAGCTGCGCGCGGGTGAAGTGGCGGCGACGGAGACGATCGACAAGAGCGCGCGGTATGTCGGATGGGCCGACCTGGTTGCGACACTGACCGCGATCGTCGAAGCGGAAATGGTCGCGGGATCGGGACTGGCGCTGCACATTGCTGAGCTGGATGAGACGCTGAACCCAGGTGATCACCCCGATCACCGCGCGACTGCGTTCGCGATGGAGGCGGTAGCGGCCCAGCACACGTGCGCGCCGCTATGGCGGCATGTGGAGTACTTCACAAAAACGATGCCGCAGAACCTGTCTGGCGCCGATTACCTGATCGATGTCGGCACGTGGGCGGCTACGGCATCTGGCCTGAGCGACAATTCCGCCAAGGCGACGTGGGAAGCCGAGCACAATGCGTGGCTCGGGCGCAGCTATTCGCGCGCTCAGGCACCGGCGAAATCGTGTGGCACGGTCGGGTAGAGCCGCAGACTACGCCTTCGGCGTCACCTTCACCATCATCTTCGTGTAGCCCTTCACGAAGGCGCTCGGGACACGCTCGGGTTCTTCGAGAACCTCGATCTTGTCGAAGCGCTTGAGGATTTCTTCCCACAGGACCTGCAGCTGGAGTTCGGCGAGGCGATTGCCAACGCAGCGATGGATGCCGAAGCCGAAGGAGAGGTGGCGGCGCACCATCGGACGCTCGATCCAGAGCTGATCGGCCTTGGTATATTGCGTTTCGTCGCGGTTGCCCGAGGCGTACCACATCAGAACTTTTTCGCCCTTGCGGATGGTCTTGCCGTTGAGTTCGAAATCCTCGAGCGCGGTGCGACGCATGTGGGCGAGCGGCGTCTGCCAGCGGATGATCTCGGACACGGCGGACGGGACGAGCTCAGGGTTGGCCTTCAGCTTTTCCCAGTTCTCCGACCACTTGTTCATGGCATAGACGCCGCCGGTCATCGAGTTGCGCGTGGTGTCGTTGCCGCCGACGATGAGCAGGATCAGGTTTCCGAGATATTCCTGCGGCGTCATGTTCCGCGTGTGCTCCCCGTGGGCCAGCATCGAGATCAGGTCGCCGCGCGGTTCGGCATTGACGCGCTCGTTCCACAGACCGGTGAAGTAGCCAAGGCATTCCATCAACTCACCACGCCACTGCTCTTCCGAGGTGACGATGTCGGGATTGCTACGACCGGTCGCGACGTCGGACCAGCGCGTGAGCTTGCGGCGATCGGCGAACGGGAAATCGAACAGCGTCGCCAGCATCATGGTGGTGAGCTCGATCGAGACCTTGTCGACCCAGTCGAACGGCTCGCCGATCGGCAGGTTGTCGAACAGGTCGTTGGTGCGTGAGCGGATCAGCGCCTCAAAGCTCCTGAGATTCTCCGGCCCCACGATGGATTGAACGGTCTTGCGTTGCAGGTCGTGCTTCGGGGGGTCCATCGCGATGAACATCGGCAGCTGGAAGTCTTCGTCCTGGTCGACGACGGTGATGCCGCCTTCGGATGAGAAGACCCCGTGGGTGGTGTCCACGGTCATGATGTCCTTGTAGGTCGTCACGCTCCAGTAAGGACCGAACGGGCTTTCCGGGCAGTAGTTGACGGGCGCTTCCTTGCGCAGGCGCGCGAAGTATTCCCAGTAGGCTTCCTGGCGCCAGAGTTCGGGATCGGTGATGTCGTAGGTGGCAAGATCGATCTCGTCTGCCTTTGGCGGGGTGGCGTCCTTCGACAGGCCGTTCTTGCGGAAGGCTTCAAGGCCACGGTCGATAGGGGTTTCAGTTGTTACCGTGTCGGCCATGGCGCTGTTCCTCACATGCTGCAGGGGTTATGACCTGTCTGCCTTGACAGAGTCTAGCAGAGCTCAGGATCAGGGTCAGTCCTGTCCTTGCGGCAAGTGCAGCTATCTTTCATCGGCTCGCGCGCCGCCGATCATAGGTGTCTGGGCAGCGCCGCAGCGCGGCATGACGGCATGACCAGCCCGCCTTCCGGCTGACAGAGGATGTGCTAGTGGTCCTTTCCTTTCACGCGCATTCGCAGGGACCGCCGCCTTGGGATCAGACACGCCGACCCCGCCGCGCCGCTCGCTGTCCGTGCTGATCCCGTTCTTCAATGAAGCGGGCAATATCCAGCCGCTGGTGGACGAGGTGCACGCCGCCCTGGCCGGGATCGACTATGAAATCGTATGCGTGAACGACGCCTCGAGTGATTCGACGGCGTCCGAACTGGTCGCCGCCCAGCAGCTCGCCCCGGACCGGATCAAGGTTCTGACCCATGTAAAGCGGCGCGGGAAATCCGCCGCCCTGTTCACCGGCCTGCGCAGCTGTGTGGGCGACTGGGTGCAATTGCTGGACGGGGATGGGCAGAATGATCCGGCCGACGCCCGCCGGGTTTGGGATCTTGTTGCGGCCAAGGACGAAAATCCCGCTCTTGGCATTATCTGCGGCCGCCGGACCAGCCGGAATGACTCAGGGTTCAAATGGCTGCAGTCGCGGGTTGCGAACGGGATCCGCCGCTTCTGCCTGCGGGACGATGCGACCGACACGGGTTGCGGGTTCAAGCTGATCCGGCGCCGGGCGTTCCAGGATCTGCCCTTCTTCGCAGCCATGCACCGCTTCCTGCCGGCTCTGGTGAAACGCGCGGGCTGGGATGTGCGCGAGGAGCCTGTCGCCGACCGCCAAAGGCTGCATGGTGTTTCCAAATACGGTTTCCTCGGACGTTTTGGCGCCGGGACCGTAGACCTGCTCGGGATGATATGGCTTGTGCGTCGAGGGGGATACGGTGTTGCAGCCGAATGGAACGACCCGCGCGCCCAGCGCTGACGATCCGGATGGTTTTGGCGCCTGGTTGAGTGGGATTTACGTGTGAAGCAGCCGATCCGGCAGCCCAAGTTGTCGCGAAAAGCGGCCAAGAACGCCCGGGCGGTGCGCGGTCGCCGCAATGGCGAGAGAGATCAGCGCTCCTCGCTCGACGCGCTGATCCGGCTCGACAAGTCGGCGATCATTTCGATGATCCTGTTGTACTGCGTGATCCACTGGGCGATCCGCGTTTTCGTGGCGCCGATCTATACGGTGGAGGAGGCTGACCAGCTTCTGCTCTCGCAATCCTTCCAGTTCGGATATGAGGCGCGCCAGCCGCCCATGCTGACGTGGCTGTTCTGGCTGGCCACCCGCGCAGGCGGGGTTTCGCCGCCCGTCGTATTCGGACTGAAGTACGCCCTGCTCTTTATCGGACTGGTTTTCTACTATCTTTCGGCGCGTAACGTACTGATCCGGCCCGGCGTTTCGGCCGCGGCGCTGGCGGCGTGGGCGCTGACATTCCAGATCGGCTGGGCGGCGCATGAAGACCTGCTGACCGGCGTTGCATTGATGGCGGTGTTGTCGATCGCCTTCCACGCCATCACACGGATCCTGACCTGGCGACGTTGGATAGACTGGGCGTATCTCGGCGTCGCCATGGGGCTGGGGCTGCTCACGCATCACCTGTTCGCCGTGTTCCCGATCGCCATGCTGATCGGCGTGCTGATGTCGCAATTCTTCCGCGATGCGGTCAGCCCGATGCGTCTGGTGTTGATGCTGGCGGTCGCGGCGGCGATCTACGCGCCCTATGCCTGGTGGGTGGGCACCCATATCGACTCGATCAGCTTCGCGGCGCGCGAGTATGTCGAGTCGTGGGAGATCGACAGCGGCTGGATCGAGCGCGCCAGCAATGCGGCGGCGCAGCTGGGCCGGGCGTTACTGGAGTTCTCGCTGCCGCTACAGCTGTTCTGGATGATGCTGTTCTGGAACCTGTGGCTGCCGATCATCTATCCGATCTTCCCGCGCCGGAACACGGATGAGGAGCCGCATGAACTGGCGTGGCGCAAGCTGTTCGTGCAGTCGGCCATCCTCGGCGTTGTCGTCTACCTGATCAGCGTGGCGGGGGGCGTACAGGCCTACAAGCCGCACTGGATGATGCCGGTGCTGTTCGCGCTGCCGATCTGGCTGTTCGCGCATGTGAAGCGCGCGGGTGACTTCCCGGTGGCGATCCGGGGCTTCGGCGCCGTGGTGATGGCCTTTATCCTGCTGGTTGCGGGCGGGCGATTTGTCGAGGCGCAGATGGAGATCAACCAGTGCGCCGAGGGCGGCTGCCGACCTTACACGCCTATTGTTGCGTGGGCGGATGCACTTAAGGAAGCCGGCTTTAGCGAAGGCACGATCGTCGGAGCGGACCCTCACCTCACAGGCAACCTGCGCGCAGCCTTCCCGCGCGCACGCGTGCTGGACGCGTCGATCGGGGTTGAGGCCTTCCCCGCGCGACGCACCAACGGCGCATGCCTGATCGTGTGGCGCGACACGCGGTTCAACGAGAGCCGCAATGTGGCGCTGATGCCGGAAGAGCTCTCCAGCTATGTCGAGAAGGACCTTGGTTCGCGCCTGCGTGACAAGGGCGCGCGCGGCGCCGTGCGGCGGAACCTGCGCATGTCGGACGAGAAGGCGGCGACGCTCTACTACCAGCTCAACCGGGGTTCGGGTCAGTGTGGGTAGTATCCGAAGCGCCGAGGCCTTCGGGCAGCAGCGCATCGTCGGGGGCCGCTCGCAGGACACGCGTGGTCATGTCGATCTCTGGAAAGTTCTCTTCGGTGAAGGGCAGCAGGTAGGTTGCCCCCGCCGGCGGCTTGACCTCGATCAGTTCGCCGGCCCCGAAATTCTGCACCGCCTTGACCACGCCTAGCTCTCGCCCGTCGACATGGACGACGCGTGCGCCGATCAGGTCGGCGACATAGACTTCGCCCTCGTCTGTTTCGGGGAGCGCGGTGCGGGGAGCGTGCAGCAGCGTTCCGCGCATCGCCTCCCAGGCCTCGCGCTGATGCTGCTCCTGCGCCGTGACGCTGAAGAGATCGTTGAGCGAGCGGTGACGCACGGGCGTCAGCACGACCTTGCCGGCCGCGTCCAGCAAGGGGCCGTAGTCAAAAACTGCTTCGGGGTCGTCTGTGAACGATCGCACGCGCACTTCGCCCTTGACGCCAAAAGCGCCGACGATCTGGCCGACGACAATGAGTTTGTCCTTGTCGCTCACAGCGGTCGCTCCAGCATGGCGACGACCTTGCCGAGCCTCGGAGAGGTTCGCGACAGCAGATGGCGGAAACCAAGCTTGAAGTGAAAGGCCATGCTTTCGGGATTGGGCGGGTCTTCGTTCACCTCGGCGGTGACGCGCTCCTCGCCCAGATCCGCCGCCATCCGCAGCGCTTCATCATAGAGGACGCGGCCGACGCCGAGACCGCGTGCGCTGCGCCCGACCGCGATACGGTCGACATAGAGCTGGTGGGGGAACTGCTCCTCGAACCAGCCGTAATTGTCGCTGGGATAGGCCGAGCCGGGGCGGATCAGAATCATGAAGCCGACAGGGACACCGTCGGCTTCAGCAATCACGATGCGGTGCGCCCAGCCCGCGATGTCGCGGTAGTCCTGGGCCGACATGTCGCCAACGGCCGGGGTACAGGCGGCGTTGAGGGCAAGGATAAAATCCTCGTCCCTCGCCTCTGCGTCCCGGACCGTGACGGTCACTCCGGTTACTCGGCGACGGCTTCTTCGGCCGGTGCGTTCTTGGCTTCTTCAGCCGCGGCACGACGGGCTTCTTCGCGCTCAGCACGTTCCTTGGAGCGTTCCGTGGCTTTTTCGCCCGGGATGGCACGCTGCGGGTTGTTGCCGTGCTCGAACTTCACGAGGCCAGCCGTGCCGAGAAAGCGCGCGACGCGATCAGTCGGCAGGGCGCCCTTGGCGAGCCATTCCTTGGCTTTCTCGAGGTCGATCTGGACGCGCTTCTCATCCGTCTTGGCAAGCAGCGGGTTGTAGGAGCCGATCTTTTCGATGAAGCGGCCGTCGCGGGCGAAGCGCGAGTCAGCGATCACCACGTTGTAGTACGGGCGGTGCTTGGAGCCGCCGCGGGCAAGACGGATTTTCAGGGACATAGGTAGCCTTTCAGTTTTTAGCTTGGTCGGTTGATGACGGTGCAGGTCGGGCCTCAGCCCTTCCCCTGTAGTTTCTCGTGATGGCGGATGACTTCCGTCACGATGAAGTTGAGAAATTTCTCGGCAAAATCCGGATCGAGGTCGGCGTCTTTCGCCAGTTGGCGCAGGCGCGCGATCTGTTCGGCTTCGCGTGACTTGTCGGCTGGCGGCATGGCGTGCGCGGCCTTCAGTTGACCAACTACTTTCGTCGCCTTGAAGCGTTCGGCCAGCATGTGGACGACCGCCGCATCGATATTGTCGATGGACGAACGCAGGCGTTTCAGTTCGGCGGTGGGATCGGTGGTCATTTCTTCTTGTCTCCGCCGAGACCCGGGAGTCCGCCGCCGAGGCCGGGCAGTTTTGGCCCCCCCATTCCGCCGCCGATGCCTTGCCCGAGATTCTTGAGCGCGTTCAGCTGCTGCTGCGAGACCGGCGGTGCGCCGCCGCCGCCGCCCTGACCGCCGGGCCCGCCCATGTTGCCGAGCATGCCGGCGAGGCCCTTCATGCCGCCCTTGCCGATCTTCTTCATCATGTCGGCCATGTTGCGGTGCATCTTCAGCACCTTGTTGACCTCGGCCACGTCAACGCCAGCGCCGGCCGCGATGCGGCGCTTGCGCGAGGCCTGCAGGAGATCCGGCTTGCGGCGCTCCTTCGGCGTCATCGACATGATGATCGCTTCCTGGCGCTTGAGCATCTTGTCGTCGACGCCGGAGGCGGCCATCTGCTGTTTCGCGTTCTTGACGCCGGGCAGCAGGTCCATCATGCCGCCAAGGCCGCCCATGCGCTGCATCTGGCGCAGCTGGCCGGCGAGATCTTCCAGGTCGAACTGACCCTTCTGCATCTTCTTGGCGACGCGCTCGGCTTCGGCGACGTCGATCTCGGCCTTGGCGCGCTCGACCAGCGAGACGATGTCGCCCTGCCCCAGAATGCGGCCGGCGATGCGGCGGGCGTCGAACACGTCGAGGCCGTCGACCTTTTCGCCCATCCCGATGAAACGGATCGGCAGTCCCGTGACCGCACGCATCGACAGCGCTGCGCCGCCACGGCCATCGCCGTCCATGCGGGTGAGCACCAGGCCGGTGAGCGGCAGCCGTTCGTGGAAACGTTTGGCCGTCTCGACCGCGTCCTGACCCGTGAGGGCGTCAGCAACCAGCAGCGTTTCGTTCGGCTTGGCGATGGCGGCGATCTCGGCCGCCTCGTTCATCATCTGGTCGTCGAGCGTGGTGCGGCCCGCCGTATCCAGCATCAGCACATCGTAGCCGCCGAACTTAGCAGCCTGGATGGCGCGGCGGGTGATGTCCGGCGGCAGCTGTCCGGTGACGATCGGCAGCGCATCGACGCCGACCTGGTCAGCGAGAATTTTGAGCTGTTCCATCGCCGCCGGGCGGCGCGTGTCGAGCGAGGCCACGAGCACTTTCTTGCGCTCGGTCTCCTTGAGGCGTTTGGCGAGCTTGCCCGTCGTTGTGGTTTTGCCCGAACCCTGCAGGCCGGCCATCATCATGATCGCGGGCGGCGAGTCGATCTTCAGCGGCTGGGGCTCTTCATCGCCGCCGAGGACGCGAACCAGTTCGTCATGGACGATCTTGACGACCAGCTGGCCTGGCTTGATCGACTTGATGACGTTTTCGCCCACGGCCTGCGGGCGCACATCGTCGATGAATTGCTTGACGACGGAGAGGGCGACGTCGGCCTCGAGCAGCGCCACGCGGATCTCGCGCAGGGCCTCATTGACGTCTTTCTCGGACAGGGCGCCGCGACCGGTGAGACCGTCGAAGACCTTCCCAAGCCTGTCTGTCAGCGCGTCGAACATCGCCATTCCTTTATGCCGGAGACCATCTCCGACATGGGTAGTCGCTCTTCCGCGCGCAAACGCCCCCCAGAAAAGGGCCAAACGCAAAAGAACCCCGCTGAGCGCAACGCGCCGGGCGGGGGACCTCGCCAGCCTCGTCCGTTCTGCTAGAAACGGGGTCGTGCCGGTCAAAGCACAGTTTCCCGGTTGTGCCGGGGGTTCTGCGCGGAAGGCGTTGTCCCTACCCCCGCCTGTGGAGAAGGTCAAGTTTTAAGCCGAGGGGCTGGGTGGAACCTCGCCGCTCGGGGTACGTTGCGATCCGCCCCCCCGGCCCCCAGAGCGCTCCAATGCCCGCTTTCAACCTGCGTCACTCGACGACTTACGGCTTTTCCTCGCCGGTGACGCTGCAGCCGCATCAACTCTACCTGCGCCCGCGCGGGGACCACAAACTCAAGATCAAGGCGTCTACCCTGACGCTGTCGCCCACGGCGGAGGTGGTCTGGCGCAATGATCTCTATGGCAATTCAGTCGCCATCGCCCACTTCACCGGTCAGACCACAAAACTCGACATCATCAGCGAACTGGACGTCGAGACCTTCCCCCGGAGCGAGAGCCAGCGCCGGCTGCTACTGGGCACCGGCAAGGCCGAGTATTCAGCGCTCGAGCGGCGCATGCTGGCGCCGTATATCTCCCAGCCCTGGGACACGGGCCATGCCGCCGCCGAATGGATCCGCAAGGGCGCCACCAAGGTGAAGAAAAGCCAGTATGAGCGGCTGCTCGAATGCGCCGCCCGCATCCGCTACGAGTTCGACTACCGCATCCGTTTCGAGCCGGGTCTACAGACCCCGGCGGAGACCCTGGCGGTGCATTCAGGCACGTGCCGGGATTTCGCCGAGCTGATGATCGCTGCTGCCCGCAGCCTCGATTGCGCGGCGCGCTTCGTCACGGGGTATGTCTTCACGCCAAATGCTGCGCCGGGATCGTCCTCGCCGCATGCCTGGGCGGAGATCTACCTGCCCGCGCTGGGCTGGATCGAGCTCGACGCGACCAACGGGCTGGTCGACGATGGCGGCCTAATCCCGATCGCTTCGGCGGTCAACGGCGCGTCGCTGACGCCGATCTCGGGCGCCTTCACCGGCCCGAGCATGATCCCCAACCTGTCGGTTGGCGTGGACGTGATGAAGTACGCCTGAGGGGTCAGAGTGAGTTGTCCCCTGCGGCCCGACAGTGCTAACGCGCTGCTGTAGCCGGAGGGACTTCCTTGCGCACAATCGGCCTGATCGGCGGCATGAGCTGGCAAAGCTCGCGCCTGTACTATGACCGCATCAACCAGATGGTGGGTGAACGCCTGGGCGGGGCGCATTCTGCAGAAATAATCCTGAACTCGCTGGATTTCGGTCCACTCGCGAAGATGCAGAGTGATGGACAGTGGCGCGAGGCCGGCGCCGTGCTTGCCAACGCCGCGCAGGCGCTGGAGCGCGCCGGGGCCGATGTAATCGCCATCGGCGCGAACACGATGCACAAGGTGGCGGGGCAAGTGACGGCATCTGTCCATGTGCCGCTGCTTCACATTGGCGATGCGCTGGTGAAGGAGCTGCGCAGCGATGCGCGCTCGCGGCCGCTCCTGCTGGGCACGCGCTACACGATGGAGGACAGCTTCCTGATCGATCATCTCGGCAACAAGGGAATCGGAGCCGTGACGCCGGACAAGAGCGATCGCGACACCCTGCACGCGATCATCTACGACCAGCTGATCAAGGGCATTGTCACGGACGCGGCGCGGGAGGCTGTACAGGCGATGATCGACAAGTCGGGCGACAAGGAAGCCGACAGCGTGATTTTCGCCTGCACCGAGATCGGCATGCTGTTCCCGCCCACGGAAGTCGGCCTGCCCGGCTATGACACGCTGGAGCTACACGCTACGGCGCTGGTCGACTTCGCGCTGGCGTGAGCCCCTCGCGATAACTTGTATCGTGAGTTCGTGATGGCTTCCCGCTTGCTTGCCGGAAGGTTGCCCTGCAAGCTGGCCGTCCTGTCGCCGGAGCCGACGATGAAGTTTGTGTCTCGCCTGAGGAAGCTCGCTACCCTCGCCATCGCCGGGCTCGTGGGCATCGCAGCGCCTGTGGTGGCGCAGCAGGGCGTGCAGGGACCGAAGATCCGGGTCGATCTCGAATTGCTGCTGGCAGTCGATATCTCGCAATCGATGGATTACGAGGAGCATGAGATCCAGCGCCAGGGCTATGTCGACGCCTTCCGGCACAAGGATGTCATCAATGCGATGCTGTCCGGTCCCGAGGGCAAGATCGCCGTGATGTATATGGAATGGGCGGGGGATTTTGATCCGATCCCAACCATTCCCTGGACCATCATCGACAGTCTGGATGCCGCCAAGAAGTTCGCCGACACGCTGGCGAACGAGCCGATCTATGGCGAGCAACGCACGTCGATCTCGCGGGCGCTGCTGACCGCGCAGGGCTACATCCTGAACAACAACATCGCCTCGAGCCGGCGGGTGATCGACGTCTCTGGCGATGGCGCCAACAATGCGGGGCGACTGGTCGAGCCGGTGCGCGATCTCGTCGTGAAAAGCGGCATCGTGATCAACGGCCTGCCGATCATGCTGAACAAGCCGAAAGAGTTTTACGACATCGATCACCTCGACAGGTACTACAAGGATTGCGTGATCGGCGGCACGGCCGCGTTCATCGCGCCGGTGTTCGACCTGAAACAGCTCGCTTCGACGATCCGCAAGAAGCTTGTGCTGGAGATTGCGAGCCTTGACCTCGATACCGGGGCTGCGCCGGTGCAATTCGCCGAAGCGCCAGAGGCGCCGGGTATTCTGAAGGCGCAGCTGAAACTGCCGACGACCAAGACCGACTGCACGGCTGGCGAACAGGTGTGGGGCGGCGGTCGCGGCTTCGGCGGCTTCAGGGACTGGCAGTAGTTCCGACTATGCCTGCGCGCGGCGGTAGAGCGCCTTGTCCGCGTACATGGCTTCGTCTGCGCGTGCGAGCGCGCGCTCGGCGGTGTCGCCGGCGATCAGATGCGTGAGGCCGTAGGCGGCAGAGATGAAGAGCGGTGCGCCGTTGTAGAGGATTTTCTCGCTGCCGATCGCAGCCGCCAGCGTTTCAGCTTTGGCGACCGCCGCCTCTTGACCGACATGGGTCAGCAGTACGGCGAACTCGTCCCCTCCGATGCGGCCGACAATGTCGGTCTGACGCGTCTGGCGGATGAAGATCTCGCCGATGGCGCGGATAACTTCGTCGCCTGCGGGATGGCCGTGGGCGTCGTTGATCGCCTTGAAATTGTTGAGGTCGAAATAGATCAGGCTCGCCTCAATTTCATGGCGCTTCACACTGGCGAGGATGCGCTGCGCCTCGCGCACGAAAGCCCGGCGGTTGTAGACCGGGGCCAGCGCATCATGGTCGGCCGAGGCTTCGGCTTCCGCGAGAGAGAGCTTGAGCTGTTCGACATCGAGGCGGAGGCTGTCGATCTCGGAAATCATCACGTTGAATGCGGTGCGCACCTGCGGTGTGAGGTGAATCTCGGGGACGCCAAAGATCTCGGCCACGCGCTGCGCCGGGTCGACCAGCTGCTCGGGCGGAGCAACTTCGACGCGACGGGCGCGCGGGCTGAAGATCGAGAACAGCTTCATGGTCAGGCGGGGTCTCCTGCCGTAACTTCACCTATCCTTCTTATCGCCGGATTAACCAGCCTTTACCGCGCCGTTGCGGAAATGTGGCGGAAGCGAGTAGAACCCGGCTTTCCGGGCCGGAGAGCCTCATGAGCGCGCCTTCCAAAACCCCTCTCGTGGGCATCATCATGGGCAGCCGGTCGGACTGGCCCACGATGTCGAAAGCGGCCGAAATCCTCGCAGAACTGGGCGTTCCGTTCGAAACCAAGGTAGTTTCGGCTCATCGGACGCCGGATCGGCTCGTCGAATACGCCAAGTCGGCGCGCGGTCGCGGCCTGAAAATAGTCATCGCTGGCGCCGGAGGGGCGGCCCACCTGCCGGGCATGGTCGCTTCTATGACGTCGTTGCCGGTACTGGGCGTTCCGGTGAAATCGAGCGCACTTTCCGGGCTTGATAGCCTGCTGTCGATTGTCCAGATGCCGAAGGGCATTCCGGTCGGGACGCTCGCGATCGGAGAGGCCGGCGCGGCGAATGCGGGAATTCTCGCGGCGTCGATGCTGGCCAACACTGATCCGGGGTTGCTGGCGAAGCTGGATGCCTTCCGCCAGGCGCAGACGGACGCGGTCGCCGAGACAGTGGAAGACGGAAAATGACAGGCGCCAAATCCCACGGCGTGATCGCCCGGCCGGGCGACGCCATCGGCATTCTGGGCGGCGGACAGCTGGGCCGGATGCTGGCGCTTGCTGCGGCCGACATGGGGCTCGACGTCCACATCTTCACGCCGGAGACGGACAGCCCGGCCTCGCGCGTGACGAAGAAGACGTGGGTCGCGGCGTGGAACGATGAAGCCGCGCTGAAAGAGTTCGCGGCGAGCATCGTGGTGGCGACGATCGAGTTCGAGAACGTGCCGGTTGCGGCGACGGACCTGATCGAGCGCAATGGCACGCCGATGCGCCCGGGTGGACGTACGCTGGCGCGGGCGCAGGACAGGCTCGCAGAGAAAACCTTTTTTCGCGAGATCGGCATCGAACCGGCGCCGTTCGAGCGCATCGATGGATCCGATGACATTCAGCCGGCGCTGGATCGGCTCGGCGGCAATGGCGTGCTGAAGTCGCGCTTCGCTGGCTATGACGGCAAGGGTCAGGTGCGGCTGAAAGGGGCTGCGCCGGCGAGTGCGTGGTCAGATGTCGGAGCCAAGCCTTCCG
Source organism: Hyphomonadaceae bacterium (assembly GCA_040398425.1). Classification (GTDB taxonomy): domain Bacteria; phylum Pseudomonadota; class Alphaproteobacteria; order Caulobacterales; family Hyphomonadaceae; genus UBA7672. Next base: position 19,825 of record JBBATZ010000013.1, on the reverse strand, counting down.
TGCTGGAAGCGTGGATTGCGCATGACCGCGAAATTTCGGTGATTGCAGCGCGCTCGGCCAATGGTGAGTTCGTCGCGTTCGATCCGCCAGAGAATGATCATTCAGGCGGCATACTGCGGCGGTCAGTTTTTCCCTCCTCCGCCTCGAAGGCTGTGCTGGATGAAGCAAAGGCGATGACGCGGAAGCTGGCCAATGCGCTGGACTATGTCGGCGTGCTGGCGCTGGAACTGTTCCTCACGCAGGACCGGCAACTGTTGGCCAATGAGTTTGCGCCGCGCGTACATAATTCGGGTCACTGGACGCAGGACGCGTGTCGGACGGGGCAGTTCGAACAGCATATCCGCGCGGTGTGCGGCTGGCCGTTGGGCGATCCCACACGTTGGGCCGATGGCGACATGATCAACCTGCTGGGCGATGACGTGACGGGTTGGGAGGCAGCGCTGGCTGAGGGCGCGAAGCTGCACCTCTATGGCAAGCGGCGCGCCATCGACGGACGCAAGATGGGTCACCTCGTGCGGCTGAAGCCGCGGGCGTGAGGTCGCTGGCCCTGCGGCGGGTCGCCGAGGGCAGGCTCGTGAATGGCCTGAGTCAGATCAGGCTTAGGTTAGAAGCGCACACGGTGTCATTCCGGACGCGCGCGGAGTGCGTGAGCTGGAAGCCAGGAGCCGCTTGCCCGACTGGCGCGCGTCGCCCCTGGGTTCCCACGCTTCGCGGCTTTGCCGCTTCGGCGGGAATGACAGGAGAGAATGCGACAGCGTCCACATTGTCATGCTCGGCCATGTGCCGGGCATCCTGGTTGCAGATCGCGGGGAACACGGCGTGGTTCCCTGCGTGGAGACAATCGAGATGCTCGGGATGTGCGCTTTGCACTTACCCGAGAATGACGGTTGATTGGTTTGGGTTTCCTCTGTGATGTCGCTCGGCGTCGGGCACTGATCGTCTTCCAGCTCATCCGTGTGCCAGTCACGGTTGGGGCGGTTAATGATCGTCGCGAGCATCGAGACGACGTTGGACACGCGCCAGACGAACGCGCGCAGCATGGCCTCCAGCAAAGGCTGGCGGATTGATGGGGTAACCACTCCATATGTGCGCGTTCGTGTTCGAGTCATGCGGACGAATACGCGGCCGCTGAGAAGGGTGCAGGACGGCGACGCGAAGGTTTTTGTCTTTGCGTTTTTCGATCCTACGGTTTTTTCTCGCAAGCGATTCAAACTGCGCCGGAAGCTTTTTGGCTTTCCGCCGAAATTGCACGGGAGCGGCCGGCTCAGGGCGCCATGCATCGCGTGGCGAGTTCGGTGACGTCGGCGGGTTGGGCGGGGTAGAGCTGGAGGGTGGAGGCGGAGGCGGAGGCGATGGCTTTTGCCGTGTCCTGGCTGGAGCGGCCGCGGGGCAGGCCTTCAGCGGTGGCACGTGTCTGGGCTGCGGATTGCGCACTGGTGATCGACGCTGTGTCAGTGAGACCCTTGAGGGGACGGCCGGTACGGACACGATCGAGCGCGAAGGACAGGTGCGCGGCGCAGGCGATCGACTGGCCGTAGGATTCCGCTTTCGCGATGACGGCGAGCGCGCGGTCGCCGGCATTCTGCTGCGGGTTGGACGGTTGCGGTTCCTGTTCCCTGGCGCGTTGCGAGGCGGGCTTTGCCGCCCACTGCGCGTGGAGATCATCTTCCCACTTGGTGATGATGCCGCGCGCCATGGAGAAGGCGTCCATGATGCTCTCGCCGCCACGCAGGGCGTGGTTGAACATGGCGTCGCCGAAATAGGTCCAGTCGCGGCTGGGCTCGCAGCCGAAGGAGGTCTTGTCGGCGGCGGCGGCGGTTAGGATGACGGTGTCGTCATTGCTGAACGGCAGGATGTAGTTGCCGGCGAAGCAGGCCGAAACCAGCACGAGCTTTGTCTTGATGCCAGCCTGCTGCAGGGAGGCGCGCAGATGGGGCGCGCGGATGCCGCCCATCAGCCTGCCGCTTTCCTGCGCCACGACATTGCCATCGGGCGAGCCGTGCGAGGTGATGAAGACGATCACGAGGTCTTCGTTGGGATCTGCCAGCTTGCCGATGCGGCCGAGCGCAGCGTTGAAGTTGTTCGGCGAGAAGGACGGGAAAGTGCGCGCGGCGCCCTGCCCCCTGCCAGCTGACAAGACGATGGTGCGCTCAGCGGCGTCATAGCGGCGGGCGAGCACTTTGGCGGCTTCGCGTGCCTCGTTCTCGAAGACAGGCTCATTCCACAGCGAGACGGAGAGCACGTAGGTGTCGACCACGCCGGGGCGTTGCTGCGGGAGTTTCGCCAGCGCGTCGGACATGCGGGCGAGATCTTCGCCGGCGTCTTTTGGCGGGAGCGCGATTTCCCACGCGCCGAACTGGCCGCCGAAAGGGTCCTGATTCTGCTGAGCAGATGCTGGCGTCACAAGTGCGCAAAGCCCGCCAACCACCGCGAGCGCAATTCCCCTCCGCATCGACGACAAACCCCGCACGCAATTGCCCCGCAAATGACAGACGGACGATGTTCTCGCGTGAGCGGCCCCAGCGCAAGCGGGCTGAATCAGCGGAATTACGCGCCCGGGGCGGTGTAAGTGCGCAGGACGATGGACTGGCTGGCGGTCGCCATCAGCGTGCCGTCCTCGGCATAGAGTCTCATGTGGCCGTGGCCGAAGCCACGTGCGGCGGCCTGCGCCTGCACATCGCACAGCACCCAGCTGGTGGGAACGATCTTGCGGACGCGCAGGTTGTTGTCGAGGCTGTTGCCGCCGCCGCCCCGGCCCAGCGCGCCGCCGATGGCGCCCGGCACGAAGTCGGCGAAGATTGCCAGCGTGGCGGCATCGACGGGCGCGTCCTGTTTCTGGCGAATCCACGGGAGCGTGCGGCCTGTCTGCATCGCCATCTCATGCCGCGCGGGTCCGGGAATCGCGCGCACATCGAGCGACTGGCGCAGGCGGGCGTGCGGGTCCTGGGTTGGACGCTGGGGCTCCTGCTCGCAACTGTCTGGGGGCGGCATGTCGGGCATGTCGCGCCAGTGCTGGTCGGGATAGCCCTCGCGTTCGCCGAGCGCGGCCATCACGCTGAAGATGATCTGGTCGCCAACGCGGCCGGTCACGGTCGCCTGCGTGACGGACTTGCCCTGCTGGGCTGTGGCGACATCGAGCGCCACCTCGGCGCCGAGGCGCGCGAAGGAGACATACTGCGCCGTCGCCCAGACGAGGCCGCGCTGAAAGGTCTGTTCGAGCCCGAGCACGGCTGCGCCGAGACCTGCGCCGCCGAACAGGAAGACATGGCCGAGCGGGCCGACGCAGAGTTGCTCGGTGACGCGGAGGGTGAAGGTCTGCTCGCCGGTGCGGACAATGGGAAGGAAGTGGGTCATGGCGCGGTTCTAGACCATGATGCGCGCATACGAAAAGCAGATCGCCACGCGTGCAGACGTCCTTCGACAGGCTCAGGATGAGGCATCGGGACCCAGGGACGGTTGCGCTGAGCGCACGGACTTGAAGCTCCAGGACGTAACAAGGTTTGTCGGCAGCCCTGGGCTCCCGACGTTCCTCGGGATGAGCGGGGAAGGCGCGCGGCGTGTGAGGTGTTCAGCGCTTGCCGCCGGGAATGACTTTGAGAGCCGGTCGTTTGGCAGGCGCGGCTTCTGACGACATGGGTTCGCCGTCGTCGTTGATGTCGCGGCCACGCGGCTTCCAGCCAGCCTTGGCTTTCGACTTGAAGGACGACATACGGCGAGGACCTTCGCGCTTGGCCGGCTCCGCGGAGCCCCCCCTTGCATCAGCTGTGAGCGGCGCCTTGGCGTCGGCTTTTGTCTTGCGCGATTTCTTCTCGATGATCCGCGTAACCTGGGCCTGACGGGCCGAAAGCGCTTCTTCGAGGCGGCCCTTGGCAGGATCGCGAAAGGCCGAGCCGTAGGTTTCCAGACGCTCCGTGACGCCCTCGACGAAGTCCTTCTCCCACGTGGTGAGGCCGGGGCCGTCTTCAGCGGTCGCGGCCTCTGCGGCACGGCGCAGCTTGCGCAGGGCCTTCTGGGTTTTGCGCTTGTCGACTTCGCGCTTCATCGAAGCAGATTAGGGAAGCCGGCCTGCCCTGTCACTTCCGCCTGCCCGCACTTCGTGCGGAGACTGGATCCCCGCCTCCGCGTGGAACGCGGCCCAACAGGGCCGCTTCCAGAGCGCCGCAGACCTAGATCTCGCCGAGCGCCAGCAGATACGTGTCGAGGATCGCTTCGGCTTCTTCGCGCTCCTGGCGGTCCATCTTGCGCAGGCGAATGACCGAGCGGAGGGCCTTGGTGTCGTAACCCATCGACTTGGCTTCCTGGTAGACGTCCTTGATCTGGCCGCCGACCTCTTTCTTTTCTTCCTCGAGCTTTTCGATCTTCATGACCGTCTGCTTGAGCTTGTCTTTCGCCGCCTGCGTGAGGGCGGCTGCTGCTGCGCCGTCGTCCATCGTGTGATCTCCCGGAAGCGTTGTCGGTTCCCACTTTACCGGGACGAGCGAGCACATCCAACGACGCGCACGCCGCAGGCGGCGATTCCCTGTGCATCAGCCTGTGGGAAAAATCTTAAAGCGCGCATCTCTGAAAGGAAGAGACGTCCTAGAGGGCGCTGCCATTCACTGCGCGCTCGAGACGTTTCTTGCCCTGCACGGCGGCCTGCGCCAGCGGGTGGATGGCGAGCGCTTTCTCGTAGGCTTTCAAGGCCGCTTCGGGCCGGTCGACGGACTCGAAGATCATGGCCAGGCCGATCCAGGCGCCGAAATGGCGCGGCTCCAGACGGATGGCGGATTCGAGATCGGCGATCGCTTCGTCATACTTGCCGTCGTTGAAGAACAGCACGGCGCGCCGGTTCCATGCCTCGGCATAGTCGGGCTTGATGGCGATGGCCTTGTCGAAAGCGTCACGCGCGCCTTCAAGGTCTTCGCCCTGCTGATAGTCGAGGCCACGCTTCATCAGCGTGTCGACGGTGGCGGAGCCGGAGACGAGCCAGGCGTCCCAGATCTCTTCTTCCAGCGTGGCGGCTTCGGCCTCGTTTTTGGTGTCCTTCAGCTTGTCGAGCAGTTCCTGGCTGAGGTTCTGGAGCTTGTCGTCTTCGGTCGAGGCGAGGGGCTTTGCTGCCTGCCCTGCCGTGCCGGGGGAAAACGACTTATCGCCGCAAGCCGCCAGACCAAGGGTCGACAGGCACGCGAGCGCAGCGATGGCGATGACAGGCAAGAAACGAGACATAAGCCCACTATGCGGGCGAGGCGTCAGGCGGGCAAGCGGCTGGCGCCGTATGACTTCCGACAGGGAGCGAATTAGCCCTGCTTGGCCTTGAAGCGCGGATCCGTCTTGTTGATCACGTAGGTGCGACCCTTGCGACGAACGACCTTGCAGTCGCGGTGACGGCCCTTGAGAGACTTGAGAGAGGAACGGACTTTCATGGGCGGGCTGCCGGACTGAGTAGCGTGATTTACGGGAGCGCGGCGTGTAACGGAGCCCCGGAGCGGTGTCAACCACGTGCAGGGTCCCGGCGGGAACGTCGATATCCGGCGCGGTTACGAACGTAAATTAGCCTTAACGTTCGGGCGTCATTCATGGATCCGGCGTGAAAGTCCGGCCAGATTGCCGCATCCGTTGTGGTAGCCTGTGGCCGGGGACTACGGAGGCAGCTGGCATGAAAGTGCGAACCTGGAAGTGGGCGACGGCGGGCATCGCGCTGGGTCTGCTGGCGGCAGCCTGCGCCACCACGAAGATCGCCGGCAGCACGACCCAGCCGCAAACGCCGGTCGCGGTCGACCCTGCCGCCCCGCCTGCTCCAGAACCCGTCACCCCGGGCGGGTTCGCCCGTTCGGGGAATGGAACATTCGACGCGTGGCGGGACGATTTCGCCGCCAAGGCCGCCATGACCGGACGCCGGACCGAGACCGTTCGCGCCGTGCTCGACGGGCTGGTTCCGGTCGAGGCGACAGCGCAGGCGCAATCCTTCGACAACCAGGCCGAGTTCGTGAAGCCGATCTGGGACTATGCCAAGTCGGCCGTGTCGCCGACGCGGATCACCAATGGCCAAGCCAGGCTGGCGGCCAACATCGATACCTTCAACGTCATCGAGGCGGCCTATGCACCGCCGCGCGAAATCCTCGCCGCCGTGTGGGGAATGGAGTCGGCCTATGGCGCGGTGATCGGCAACGAGGATGCGCCGCGCGTGCTGGCGAGCCAGGCGGCCGTCGGACGGCGCAAGGATTTCAACGAGCAGGAACTCGTCGCCATCATGAAGCTGATCGACGACGGGTCAGCGACGCGCGACCAGTTCAGGAAAGCAAGCTGGGCCGGCGCCATCGGGCAGACCCAGTTCATGCCGTCGAGCATCATCGCCTACGGCAAGGATTTTGATGGCGACGGTCACAAGGACCTCTGGACCAATGCAGGCGACGCGCTGGCGTCGGCGGGCAACTACCTGCAGGCGTTCGGCTGGAAGAAGGGTCAACCGTGGGCGGTGGAGGCGACCATCCCCGCGGGTTTCGACTACAGCTATGGCGACGGACGCAAGTTCACCGTCGCGGCGTGGAAGGCGATCGGGATCACGCCGGTGATGCCCGCAACACTCACCGACACGGATGTGTTGAGCGCCGAGCTGTTCCTGCCGGCGGGGTCCTACGGGCCGGCTTTCCTGCTGTTCGAAAATTTCTACGTGATCAAGAAATACAACAACGCTGACAGCTACGCGCTGGCGATCGGCCTGCTGGCGGATCGTCTGGCGGGACGACCGGACCTTTCGCGGCCATGGCCCACAGACATCCAGATGCTGACCCAGCAGCAGGCGAAGGACCTGCAGGCGGGGCTCAATACGCTTGGCTTCAGCGCTGGAACAGTGGACGGCATTATCGGGCGCGGCACGCGCGGGGCGCTGCAGAAATTCCAGAAGAGCAAGGGCCTCGTCGCCGACGGATTTCCCACCGTGGCGATGCTGACGGCTGTGATGGATGCCGCCAAAGAAGGCTGAGCGCAGGAACAACGCCGACAGCAACACGTTTGGGCTCCGCACATGGTGGAGATCAACAATGGCTGTCGAAGAAGGCCGCAAGAGCGGCGGTAACGGCTTCCTGTATTTTGCAGTCGGCGCCCTGATCGTAGGGGTCGGCGTGCTGGCCTGGATGTTCTACAACGGCTCGACACAGGCGCGGTCGGATTCCGCGGTCGAGCGAATGGCCGACAGCGTCAGCGGAGCGGTCGACAAGATTGGCGACAGCGCGCGGGATGCTTCCAGCAAATTGCCTGAACCTGCACCGGTTCCCGCTCCCGCACCGGCGCCCGCTCCGACGAACTAACCGCTGCATGCCAGCTGCCTGGACCGTCAGGCCGGCGGCTCTTCCTTGGCGACGATCTCTTCCATCACGCCAGGCTCGATGTTGGCGCCGCCTTTCACTTTGAAGAAGGCGTAGGCAGCCATCACGAGCACCAGCACCGTACAGAAAATGAAGGGCGCCTCTGAGGAAATGTACTGGTACATGCCGAGCCCGAATATCGGCGAGACGACAAAGCCCATGCCGTTGGCGGCGGTGACGAGGCCGGCGACATCGCCCTGCTGATCCTGTGTCGCGGCGAGCGAGACACCGACCGAGAAGCCAGGACGCGCGAAGCCCTGCCCCAGGCCGAACAGGATCTGGGCGAATGTGAACAGTGCGAAGTCCTGCGCCCACACCATGAAGAGCGACGCCATCGCCAGCATGATGGCGCCATAAACCATCAGCGAACGCGCCGGCAGTTTCAGGCGCGGGATCAGCACGAGCTGCGAGATCAGGGTCGCCATGGCCCCCATCGTCATCGCCGGGCCGGTGTATTGGGCGGAAGCGGCGCCCGCGACGTTCATCCTGTCCATGATCGCATAGGGAAAAGTCTGGCTGAGCACGCCTGTCACCAGCGACAGACCGACCGCGTAGAGCAGATAGGGAAAGATGGTCTTATGTCGCCAGAGACCTTTCTCACCAGAGCGCGCAAGGCCCGCATCCGAGCGCGGCGAGCGGTGCTCGGGGAGCTTCGTCGCAACGAGCCAGGCGATCGCCAGAGCAACGACGGTGACGATCACCACCGGTGCGAGAAGGCCGACGGTGGGAGACAGTATGGCGCCGGCGGAGATGAGGGCGGCGGCGGCGGCGGGGCCGGCCATCTGGCCGAGCGTGAAGCCGGAGGTGAGCGTCGAGATTTCGTCCATGCGCTCTTCGCGGCTGGTGCGATCAGCGACATAGGCTTGAGCGGCGGGATTGGTCGCCGAGCCGAAGACGCCGAACAGGCTGCGCGCTGTCAGCAGCAAGGCGAAGACCAGCACCCAGTTGGTGATCCAGCCCAGCAGGGCGGCCATGGCGGTAAGCGCGAAGAAGAACATCGACGCGGCAAAGCCCAGCATGCCGATGGCGGCGACCCTGCGCCTGCCCCAGATGTTGGATTTGGCGCCCCAATAGGGCGCCGTCACGACCCAGATCGCGGCAGACAAGGAGAAGATGGCGCCTGCGGTCCAGTCCGGAAGACCAAGCTCGCGGGTCAGCGGCGGCAACACGGCTGAGGTCAGCATGGTGTTCCCTGCCCCAACGGCCAACAGGCAGAAGAATAGCAGGAGGAAGGCCCCCCGCCGGTCTGGCCGCGAAATGTCGTGGGTGGAGCCTGAATCCATAGGGTGGGGGATAGGACCGCTGGCCGTTGAGCTCAAGCGCTCCGGGATTGCTCATCTTGTCGCGAGCGCCGGTCCTTCACTAGGATGAGGCTATGAACCTGATCCGCAAATGGGGCTGTATGGCGTTGCTGGCTGCGAGCCTTGCGACGCCCACCCTCGCCCAATCCCGAATCGCCACGATGCCGGGCTATGCGCAGTGGGCGGAGATTTCCGGGCAGATAAGCAGTTCGGTTACGACAGGGGCGATCGTTCCCCTGTGGTCCAAGGATTCGAAATCATTCGAGTACGAGCACGCCGGCCTACGCTGGCGGTACGACCTCACGACGGGTCGGACCAGTCAGTTGGCAATACCGGAAAGCGATCAGCCTGCCGCGGGCCCCGCTGCGTCCGCTGCGACGTCGAGCGGGTTGGTGCTGGCCCGCGGACGCGGGCGCGAGGCCGACGCGCTGTCACCCGATGGCAAGCTCCGGGCGTTCTCACGCGGCCAGAACATGTGGCTCGTATCGGTGGATGGGGGACAGGAAAACCAGCTGACCAGCGATGGCGGCGCTGCCGCGCGGATCCGGCATGGCGTCGGCAGCTACCTCTATCTTGAAGAGTTCGCCGTCTCGCAGCCCGTGTGGTGGTCGCCCGATGGCGGCAAGCTGGCATGGATGCGCTATGACGAGACGAAGGTTCAGGATTACTTCCTGCCGCTCGACCAGTCCCGCCTAGGGCCGACGATACTGACGCAGGCCTACCCGCATCCGGGTGCGGACAATCCGGTCGCCGACCTTCTCGTCCGTGATCTCGCGACAGGCGCCCTCACCACAATGGATGTGCGGGGCGGCAAGCCTTTCTCGAATGATGTGGTCGGCCACTACGCCTGGGCCGGTCAGTGGACAAAAGATGGTTCGGAAATTCTGGTGCGGCGCGCCGACCGGCTTCAGAAAACAATCGACCTTGCCGCCTGCTCACCGGCGACCGGAACATGTCGCAGCGTGGTGCGGGAGAGCCGTCCGGCGACGTGGGCGAGCGTGTCCGCACCGCGTTTTCTGGAGGACGGCAAGCGCTTCATCTGGACATCCGAGCGGAATGATTTCCGTAACCTCTACCTGTACGATCTCAGCGGGAAAATGCTGGTGCAATTGACAAACCATGCGTGCGACGTGGTCGAGGTCGTGCGCGTGGACGAGCGCGCGGGATGGGTCTGGTACACGGCGCGCTCGGGCGACAACCACATGCTGGTGCAGCTGCATCGCGTGCGATTGAACGGCCGGGACGATGTACGCGTGACTTACCCGAAAACAACGCACCGGATCGATTTTTCGCCGGACGGAAAGTTCTTCATCGATATAGAACAGGCGCACGACCAGCCGCCCGCCTCGCGCCTGCGCGACTCAACGGGGAGGCTGCTGGCCACCATCGCCATCAGTGACCTGTCGCGGTTCGAGGCGCTGGGCCTGAAGAAGGCCGAGGACTTCACCTTCACCGCCGCCGACGGCAAGACACGCCTGCACGCGCAGATGCAGTTCCCTGCGAACTTCGATCCGGCGAAGGCCTATCCGATGCTGGTCAACGTCTATGGCGGCCCGGGCTCGAACGGCCTCTCGGAGAATTTCGTGATGCCGGCGCCGCTCGGCGAACTCGGTTTCCTTGTACTGAAGGTCGATGCGCGCACCAATGCCGGACAGGGCCGGCGTGTGCTGGACCAGGCCTATCAGCAGCTCGGGATCGTGGAGGTCGACGACATCGCCGCAGGCATTCGCGCGACCTGGGCGCGGCCCTATGTCGATCGCAAGAGGGTTGGCATCTTCGGCACTTCCTATGGCGGGACAGTCGCGGCGTTGATCCTGATGCGTCATCCCGACGTCGTGCAGGCGGCGGTCGCAAATTCTCCAGTCACGGACTATCGGCTCTACGACACGGCCTATTCAGAGCGTTTTCTCGGACTGCCGGAGACAAGTCCCGCAGCCTATGACCGCGCCGCCGTGTTGACCTACGCCAACCAGCTGAGCGGGCCTCTGCTGCTCTACTACGGCACGTCGGACGACAATGTTCACCCCAACAATGCGCTGCAGCTGATAAAAGCCCTGCAAGCGGCAGGGAAAAGCTTCGAGCTTCAGGTTGGGCCGGACCGTGGCCACACCTCGGTCGACCTGACGCGGATGATGGAGTTTTTCGTCGAACGGCTGGTGATAGACCGGCGCGACGATCCGCCTATGTAAACCATCGGACAAACGCTGGTTTGAGCTGCCTGAACGAAATCAATGACTTAATTGTAACAGACCTGATCATTCGCGGACGCGGCAAGAGTCAACCAATTAATTGCATGCGCTTTTCTGCTTTCAGTGGCAGGGGTATAGCCCCAAGGGGCGGTCCGCATGCTATAGCCTGCGCCGGGGCAGGCCGGACTTCCAAAAGGGAGCCAGCAGGCTGGCTGCGGGGGAGCAGGACGACCGGATCGGCACGCCGGTCTACCGCATGTAAGTCTCAAGGGGTGCTGCGCGTGCAGTCATTCAAGATCGAGGGGCGGACGCCCGCAGGCGTTGGCCAATCAGATACTCAGGACGTTATCCAGGCCGGCTCAGCCCGCACGGGATATGTCGCAGCAGACACTGGCTTTGCGCGCCGTCCGCCCGAGCAGCGCCTCGACATGCCGGCACAACCCCTTCTCACCCGTCGCAGCAGACCCGAGTACGAGACCGACGGTAAATGGCGTTTCCTGATTCTCGTGGCCGGCGCCGTGATCGCAACGCTGTTTGCGGGACAGGCCATGCTGGGCAGTTTTGCGGCTGGCGGCGTCAACGGATTTGAATGGACCGCAGTCGGGATCTTCACAGCGAACTTTTTCTACCTTTCGGTTGCCGCCCTCACCTGCTTTGCCGGCGCTGTGATCCTGCTGACCTCGCCCAAGCCACCAGCGCCCTCGAAGGAACTTCCGGTAAAGGGGAGCCGCACCGCCATCATCATCGCGATCTATCAGGAGAAGCCCTCCAAGGTGATCGCTGCTGCAGAAGCGATGTGGGACTCTTTGAAAGACCTCGGCGCCGAGAAAGGCTTCGAGGTCTTTTTCATAAGCGACACCATGGACCCGGCCCTCGTCGAGATCGAGGAAGAAGCCATGCAGGACCTGATGGGCCGCCGTGGGGCTGAGCCTTTCTGGTATCGCCGTCGCCGCGAGAACACCCAGAAGAAGCAGGGCAACATCAACGATTTCGTCCAGCGCTGGGGCGGCCGCTACGACTACATGCTGGAACTCGACGCTGACAGCCTGCTCTCGCCGGAAGCCATGCTCGAGCTGGTGCGGCGCATGGATGCGCGGCCGCGCACCGCGCTGATCCAGACTCTGTTCGCCATTGTCGGCGCACGCACCTATTCGGCGCGCGCCCAGCAGCTGGCGCTGCGAGTCCATGGCGGCCTGTTCGGCGCAGGCCTGACCTGGTGGTCGGGCGGCGCAGGCAATTTCTGGGGCCACAACGCAATCATCCGTCTTGCGCCTTTCGCCAGGCACGCCGCGCTGCCGGACCTGCCGGGCAAGGAACCTCTCGGCGGCAAGATCCTGAGCCATGACTTTGTCGAGGCCGCCCTGCTCCGCCGCGCCGGATGGCGCGTGGAAATCGCTGGCGACATCGTCGGCAGTTACGAAGAAGCGCCGCCGACCATCGTTGACCTTGCCGCGCGCGACCGTCGCTGGTGCCAGGGCAACATCCAGCAGGTGCAGATCCTGTTCACACGCGGCTTCGACTGGCTCTCCAAGGTGCACATCTTCGCCGGCCTGATGAGCTATGTCTCGGGCCTGCTATGGCTGAGCCTTGCGGTGATAGGCGTACTGATCGCCTGCAACGCCAAATTTTTCGACACCGAGATGCTGGCCGCTGTGCCACCCGATCCGATGGCAGGGCTTCGTCTCTTGCTGATCTCGGCAGTTTTGCTGACCTCGCCGAAATGGCTCGCGATCATTCTCTGGGCCGCCGGAAAGCTTCCGGGCTGGGACCGTTCCCCGCGATTCCTCGTGGCAGTCGCCTGTGACCTTGGCATGACTGCGCTGACGGCGCCGATCATCATGGTGAACCATGCCGGCTCTATCCTCTCCACGCTGATGGGGGTCGATGGCGGCTGGCGTCCGCAGGTGCGCGACCGTAACGGGTTCTCGTGGAGCGACCTGGTGCGCCATTACCAGCAGCACATGATCTTCGGCATGATCCTGCTGGTGGCCTCCTTCGCCGTGTCGCCGAGCTTCCTGCTGCAGAACCTGCCGATGGGATGCGTCCTGCTATTCGCGCCGCTGATCGCCCGGCAGATATCCGGCGTAGCGCGCCGGGGGTCTGTCTCCTGGCGCCTGATGGCGACACCGGACGATCTCGCGCAACCCGACATCGTCCGTCGCGCCGAACTGCTTGCCGCGCGTGGCACGACAGAGGTCCGCCGCCTCGCCCGGCCGCGCAGCAGCCGGCCGACCAACCGCATGGGCCTCGCCGTCCGCCGCGCCATGCGCCGCGTCCGCAGGCTGCAGCAGCCGGGCGCATATCGGCGCGACGGCGACTAGCTTTTGACCGGCTGATCGTTAGCCCGTTTACCCCGCAGGTAATTGTTTCGAGCTTGCGTCCGGCGCACTGAAGGCGTCTGCAAACGATGCAGGGCAAGCGACGAGAGTTTCAGCGATGATGGGCTTCAGGATACTGCTGGTGCTGATGCTGCTGGCGCTCACCGCCTACACGGGCGTCGTCATCGCAAACCATGGCTGGAACCTGCTGCCGGTTTTCTTCGGCGACATGGCGGCGATGACATGGCCGGGACAATTCAACACCGACTTCATGGGCTTCCTCATCCTGTCGGGACTGTGGACGGCCTGGCGTCACCATTTCTCGCCGCTGGGACTTTTGCTTGGCCTGATCGCCGTCTTCGGCGGCATGATGTTCCTGACCATCTACCTGCTTGTCGTCAGCCTCGCTGCCAAGGGCGACGTGAAGGTGCTGCTGCTCGGCGCGCAGCGAGCAGCTGGTTGAGTGCTGGAAGTCTTCGGCGGCGCCTACCAGCGATGTCGTAGGCTGAGCCATACAGCCGTTTCCAGATCGGCGCCGGCGACGTGATTGGGTTGCATAGCCAGCGCTGCTGCTGCCTCGAGCGTTGTGGCGGCGCCGAGCTGCGTGATCCAGGCGGCTTCGAGATCAAGCTCGCGACCTGACGGCGTGAGGCCTGCAGTGCGCTGCTCGTAGAGCAGCCGGCCGGACTTCGTGACCTCGATCGGGGCATCGAAGGTGAGCGCTCCGCCCTCCGCCCGGCGTGGTTGCGCCGCAGTGAGACGCATGTCGCCGCCGGCAAAGGGATGCTGCGCGCTAAGCGTCCAACTGGAGGTCCACAGGCCCGCGACATTGGCGCGATCGATCTTTACGTCGGCAGCCTCGACCGCACCCGAGACAATCCACGCGCCGGCATTAAGGCGGGCTTCGACGCTGACGGCGTTCAACCGCGTCTGGTCATCGCCGCCGAAGCGGCTTTGCAGCGTGCCGCCGAGCGTCGCGTTGGCGTCGCGTAGAGAGGCGTAACCAAGACGCACGGCCCAGTCGTCTTCCTCATGACCCAACCCGATGCTGTTGGAGCTGCGGCCACTGCCGCTCGCCGTGCGGGCGTCGAACTGCAAGGGACCGACGGCTTGCTTGACGCTGGACCAGGAATCGCCTGAGCCGACCGTCGCCGGACCGGACGGATCCTCGACCAACATGATACCGGGCGTTAGGCGCTGTGGACCGCCGCCGCGCCCCACCGACACGCGGCTGTCGCCGATCGCATAGCTGAACTGGAAGGTCGCCTCGGGCGCTTCGGCCCACGGCGTGCGCGGGTCGAAGGCGGGCGCAGGAGCATTGAACCAGGACAGTTGCGCCGGTCCCATTTCAAAGGCGCGGGCCTGACCGCGCGCATAGTCGGCGCGCACCGCGAAGTCGCCGAAAGCTGCACGGCCGGGCAGCATGTGCGTGGCGTCGGCGCGAAAGCCGCGCTTGTACATGTCCTGGAAGACCACGCCGTTGAAGGCGCCCGAGTTTGACGCCCAGTCGCCCAGCGCGCCGCTGGCCGGGGCTAGCGCTTGCGCGACCTCGACTGGCTCGCCGCCAAAGTTGAAGCTGGCGGTCCCGATCGGCGCGAAGGCGCGGGCGAGATTGAGGATGCCGCGTCCACCGACCTGATCCGTGCCGACTCCAGCCGTTACACCCGCCACGAAGTCAGGCGTTGTTGTAACATAGTCGGTCGCGGTGACCAGCAGGGCCGAGAGCGCATCCTGCGGCGTCATGTTGGGGAACCGGTCGAGCATCAATGCGAGTGCGCCAGCGACGTGCGGCGCTGCAAACGATGTGCCCGAGGCAGACCAGTAGTCGCCCTCATCGTCGAGATCATTGCAGCCAGTGGTCACGGTCGTCGAACAAGCGGGATTGTTCGGCAAGCGAAGATTATCGTCCACGCCCGCGACGATGACCGACACGCCAGGCGCCAGCAGATAGTAGTTCGCGGTCTGCCCCGCGCGGTTGGAGAAGTTGGGCATCTGCCCATTGCGGTCGACGGCGCCAACAGCGACGACGTGCCCGAGGGTTCCGTTTTGCCCTGCGATGTAGGCAGGCTCGGTAGGCCCTGTGCCAGTCGGCAGCGCAACACCGTTGTCGTCGACGCCGTCATTACCAGCCGCAATCACCACAAGCACCCCAGCCGCAGCGGCGCGCTTCACCGCGCTCTCAAAAGTCAAGTCCTTGTCGATCGGACCGCCGAGCGATATATTAATGATCTTCGCGCCGTTTGCGATTGCGTAGCCGATTGCTGCCGACGTGTTGCGATCGGCAAAACTGCAGCCCTGATCCACACCTGTTAGCTGGCATGAACCGGGCGTGTCGGCGCGGATTGAGAGGACCTTGGCTTCATAGGCGACGCCATGGACGCCGACATTGTCCTTGTTGGCAACGATGACGCTGGTGACCATCGTGCCATGACCGTTCGGGTCGATATCGGTGGTCGCGCGGTTCAAGGCCATGTCGTGCGTGCCGGACAGCTGGCCCCTCAGCTCGGTGATGCTTGTGTCGACATTGCTGTCGACCACAGCGACGACGATGCCCTGCCCTGTGGCGCCCTGCGAATAGGCGGTCGATGCGCCGATCTGCCCGAGGCCCGATCGGTTTACGAGGCCACTCGGGCTGGTGAAGCCGGAACCGAAATACTCTGTCGTCTCGTAGAACGCCGGCGGCTGGAGCGGGGGCGGGGGAGCGGGCGGCGGGGGAACTGTAGGCGGGGGCGGTGCTAAGGGCGGGGGCGGCAGGCTTACGCCGCCACCGCCGCCGCCACCGCCAGCGCACGCAGCGACCGAGGCTGCGGTGAGCGAGGCGAGCAGTGCTGCGCGCACAACCTTGATCATCAGCGGTATCTCCCTTCTGGCATGCTCGCGCGACGGCCGCGCCGCGGCAAGCATGAAACCCCGCCTGGGCATTAATCCACAGCAAGGAGTTGCAGCGCAGCCACTCAGCGCGAGACGGCCTGCCCCAGGAAAAGCGGAATCGAATTAAGCGGGGTCTCCACCCAGTCGAGCAGGAGGTCATGGCGCTCGACCGGCACCGCATCGACCTGCTGCTGCGCATAAGCGAGACCGAGATAGAAGACGCGCCCCGTGGCGCGGAGCTGGGTAATGGCGCGATCATAGTAGCCCTTGCCATAGCCCAAACGGCGTCCGCGCAGGTCGAATGCCAGCAGCGGCGCCAAGACGAGATTGGGTCGCACGATTTCTGCGGTTGCAGATGGCTGGGTGAGGCCGAACGGCCCCTTCTCAAGCGTGGCGCGGGTTGCGTCCCGGAACGTCATCTGGCCGTCTGGCTCTACGCGCGGCAGGACGATGCGCGCACCCTTGCCCGCAAGGCGTGACAAAAGCGGTGATGCATCCAGCTCGTCGCCGATGGCGATGGTTCCGGCAACAACTGGGCCATAACGGTCGAACAGTTTTATCGGGAAGCGCGCCGCAAGACGCTCGGCCGCATCCGGATCGCGCGCGGCGGCCTCCGAACGGGTCTCCGCCATGTGGCCGCGCAGGATGGCTTTCTGTTCGGTGATCTCGGCGGAGTCGGTCATGCGTCAACCAGCCTGAGTTCGAGGCGCGGGGCAAGCAGGCGCGCGCAATCGGGACAGAGCCATTCATAGTCTGCGCCCCGCGCATGCAGGTCGCTGATGCCATAAGCAATTGAAATCGCGTCTTCTCTAGGTACGGGTTCCACGATCGCCTGCCCGCAGGAGATGCAATGATCGTGATCCCAACTTTCGCTCCAGCGCCAGCAGGGTTTCAGTGTGAAGGTCCAACCGCGATGCTCCTCCAGGAAATCGGCCATTCCGTCCCAAGCTTCGGGGCTGCCCCAAGGCGGACTGGAATCACTTGAACCTGCTGCATCGGACATGCGCCGCGTCTTCGCTCCAGCGAGCGCATGAGAAGGATAGGTTGGCGGGGCCACGTGCGCCGTACGAGCTTTATCATTCCCGTTCGACCCAGCAAGCTAGGTGGGCGCCAGATGATGAGGACCACGGTCCCCGCCAGAGCCAGCTCCCTGACAGAAATGTACGGTCGACGGAATGTTGTGCCGTTCGAACGCTGCAGCTTACCGCCAACTACCAAAATAGGGGGTCAGGGGGTTTCCAACAAGTGAATTCCGCGGTTCGGGGCGCGTGTGGCCCTCAATCCTCGTCATGGAACTTTTGCCGGGCTGACGCCGATCCGTCACGCGGTTGAGGCTGCACTGTCACACAACGCCCCTACCCCCGCCGCGCAAGTCCGCCATGGACCAGCCAAGAAGCCAAGGGGTGTTTCGTGAAGATCAAGCTTTTGATGGGCGCCGCGATTGCGTCGCTGACCGCCGGCCACGCATGGGCGCAGACCGGCCCTTCGATTGAAGACACAGCGGGCGATGTTGTCGTCATTCTCGGCGAGGGCGAGACCCGGCAGGTGCAGACGCTGACCGCCGAAGACCTGTCGCTGGAAGCGGCCGGCACGAGCGCGATCAAGCTTATCGAGAGCCTGCCGGGCGTGAACTACACGGCGGCCGACCCGTTCGGCGCCTATGAGTGGGCGGTGAATATCAACATCCGCGGCTTCCAGAAGGACCAGCTCGGCTACACGCTCGATGGCGTGCCGCTCGGCGACATGAGCTATGGCAACTATAACGGCCTGCACATCTCGCGCGCGATCATCTCGGAAAACCTCGCCAAGGTGGAACTGGCGCAGGGCGCAGCCTCGCTCTCGACCGCTTCGACATCAAACCTCGGCGGCGCCCTCACCTTCACCAGCCGCGCCCCGGACGATGACTTTGGCGGCCAGGTCGCGCTGACAGGCGGGTCCGAGAACATGTTCCGCGGCTATGTACGGCTTGAAACAGGCATCCTGCCGACCGGCGGCAAGGCCTCGATCTCGTACGTCAATCATACGCAGGACAAGTGGAAAGGCGAAGGCCCGCAGGAGACCGAGCAGGCCAACCTGAGCTTCGAACAACCGATCGGGCCGGGCGTGCTGTCGGGCTTCTACAACTGGTCGAAGCGCCGCGAGACGGACTATCAGGATCTCTCGCTCGGCATGATCTCGCGTCTTGGCTATGACTGGGATAACTCTGCCCCGAACTGGGCGCTGGCCCAGCAGGTGGCCGACATCGCCAACAACCGTCGCGATACCGGCGCGCCGGTAACGAACGCTGCCGCTGGCACGGTTTACCCCTCACCGATCCAGACGGTTGACGACGCTTACTATGACGCCTCCGGCCTGCGCGACGACAACCTCGCGCGCCTCACCTACAGCGTCGACCTGACGGCCGATCTCAGCGCGTCGCTGACCGGATACATCCACTCCAACGAAGGCCAGGGCATCTGGTTCACGCCCTATGTCAGCCCGTTCTCGTTTGGCCAGGGCGGGGCGACGGTGTCGCCGATCTCGGTACGCACCACCGAGTACGACATGAACCGAAATGGCGTGTTGGGGTCCGCCAAATGGACGCTGGGCGCTCACAACATCGAAGGCGGCTTCTGGTACGAGTACAACGATTTCAACCAGGATCGCCGCTACTACGCCAACATACGCACTACGCCGCGGCCGACGCTGGACTTCATGCGTAACCCGTTCGCGACTCAGTGGTCGTACACCTACGACTTCGAAACCATGATGTTCTACATCCAGGACACCTGGGACGTCACAGACGACCTGACCCTGTCTGGCGGTTTCAAATCCGTGACGGTCGACATGACCGTGGACACGCTCATCAACGGCTTCGCCGTTCCGACGGCGGGCGCCAACAACGACCTCGATGGCACGATCACATCTGAAGACAACCTCCTGCCGCAGGTCGGTTTCACCTACCGTCTCGGCGACGGCGAAGTGTTCGGCGGTTACACCGAGAACATGCGCGCACACACGCTGGCGCCGGCCGCCAGCCAGACACAGTCGGGCTTTGACTTCATCAAGGCAAACACCGATCCCGAAAGCTCTAAGACGACCGAGATCGGCTATCGCTATCGCAATGGTCCGTTCCAGGGCGTCGCGGCGGCCTATTACGTCAAGTTCGACGACCGCCTGCTGGGCCTGTCTTCGGGCGCGGGCATCATCGGCAACCCGTCGGTCATCAAGAACGTCGGCAGCGTCACGACCCAGGGCCTTGAGCTTGCTGGCTCGTATGAGCTCTCCGACGAATGGACGCTGTTCGGCTCGTACGCCTACAACGACTCCAAGTACGACAACAACGTCACCGACGCCACGCTGGTCACGCCTATCCTCACGGGCGGCAAGACGGTTGTGAACGCACCGGAGCACCTGCTCAAGGCGGACCTTGGCTACGACAATGGCGCGCTCTACGGCAAGCTGTCGGTCGCCTACACGGGCTCGCGCTACTTCAGCTACGTGAACAACGCTGAAGTCGACGGCTATGCGCTCGTCGATCTGACGGCAGGCTATCGCCTCACTGGCGGGATGCTGGATGACACGGAACTGCAGCTCAACGTCACCAACCTGCTCGACGAGGAACATGTCTCCACGATCGGAACCAACGGGTTCAACACGTCTTCCGACAACCAGACGCTGATGGTGGGCTCGCCCCGCCAGGTGTTCGCGACGATCCGAAAATCGTTCTGATCAACCCCTAAGAACGATTTGGCTTTGCGCCGCCGGGATGCCACCCGGCGGCGCTTCTTTTTTGCCGCACAGCGGAGCGGTGATGTGGATTA
>JBBATZ010000012.1:0-74715 GCA_040398425.1 Hyphomonadaceae bacterium | reverse complement strand
AACTTCTTCAAGGCCGCAGGTTACACGTGCGATTAAACGCACGATGCTCTAGCCTACCTGCGAAACAAAAAGGCCCAGCGGCAAAGCTGGGCCTTTTCGATTGCGGCGTGACGCATGCCCTACGGCGTGACTGGAGCGGGCTTTGCGGCCATGGCGCTTGTAGCGCCTGGCGTGGCCTTCCCGGCGCGGAGCAGGGCGACAGCCTGGTCGAGCTGGTAGTCTTCGCCCTTATAGCCTTCCGGCGGCATGTCGGTTGGCACGTGCGGCGGTTTGCGTTCGGCGCCTTGCTCGTTTTCAAGCGCATGCGGCAGGGACGCTTCGGTGAAGCGCGCGGCGCGGGTCTTCAGCTCTGCGACGTCCTTGTCCGAGAGACGGATCGGCGCGACCTCGAAATCCGGCTCGATGCCTGCGCCCTGGATCGAGCGGCCGGCCGGCGTGTAGTAGCGCGACGTCGTGAGGCGCATCGCGCCTTTGCCCGGTCCGAGCGGCAGCACGGTCTGCACCGAGCCCTTGCCGAACGAGGTGACGCCCATGACGACCGCGCGCTTGCGATCCTGCAGGGCGCCGGCGACGATCTCGGCGGCCGAAGCAGAGCCGCCATTCACCAGAACCACAATCGGCACGTCCGGGAAGCGCGCAGCGCGCACCGCGTTGTAGCGACGCTGGTCGCCTTCACGGCGGCCCCGTGTCGAGACAACTTCGCCGCCATTGACGAAGCGCGACGTCACTTCGATCGAAGCTTCGAGCAGGCCGCCCGGGTTGTCGCGCAGGTCGAGCACGAGGCCCTTGAGCTGGCCTTTCACCTCTTTGCGGACTTTTTCCATACCACCGTCGAGCGCTTTCACGGTCTGCTCGTTGAAGGTGGTGATTCTGATATAGCCGACATCGCCGATGGCTTTCACCTTGACGACTTCGGGACGGATCACTTCGCGCGTCAGGCTGACGTCGAAAGGTTCCACGCCGTCGCGCACAACGGTCACGTTGAGCGGCGCGCCAACCGGGCCGCGCATCTGTTTGACGGCGTCATTGAGCGGCAGGCCAACAATCGACTTGCCGTCGATGGCGGTCAGGAAGTCGCCAGACTTGATGCCCGCTCGGAACGCAGGCGTGCCGTCCATCGGCGAGACGACCTTCACAAACCCGTCCTGCGCCGTGACCTCGATGCCGAGACCGCCGTATTCGCCGGAGGTCTGCGTCTGCATGTCCTTGAAATCTTCCGGGTCCAGATAGGACGAGTGCGGGTCGAGCGAGGCGAGCATGCCGTTGATCGCGGCTTCCACGGCCTCGTTGGTGTCGAACTCGGTGACGTAGTTAGCCTGGGCTTTCGCCAGGATGTCAGCGAACAGGTCGAGCTGCTGGTAGACTTCGGCCTTCTTGGCCGACTGGTTCGTCGTAACGGCAAAGGCCGAAACGCCAACGGTCGCTGCCAACAGGCCTGCTCCGATAACCGGGGCCAACCACCACTTGCGCATGCTGCGCTGCTCCTATGTCATCCGTCCGAAGTGCGCTCTCACTTTGACGCCATCTGCGTGAAGTTCAACATGCCCATGCGTCGCGTGGTAAACTTTCCGCATCACCTTGCAGTTTGCGTGCGTTTTGCGCGCTGCCGGGTCAACGGCGCTTGGCCAGCCAGGACTCCGGATCAACAGGCTGGCCCCGCTTTCTTACTTCCAGATAAAGTTCCGGAGATGGCGTCTTTCTGTCCGCCATCCGGCCGATAGGTTCCCCGGCGAGAACCCACTGGCCGGCCTCGGTAAACAACGTTTCCAGCCCCGAAACCACCACCAGCACGTCGCCGCCGACGTCGAGGATGGCCATCTGGCCATAGGTACGGAACGGCCCGGAGAACTGCACACGCGCATCCAGCGGCGCCACCACCGTCGCACCGGCCCGCGCGCTCAGGGTGAGGCCCGCCTGCTTTTCGCCATCGATCGTACGGCCAAAGCGCCGCACCGGAGTTCCGACAACAGGGTTGAGCGGCGCGCCTGGCGAGGGGCTGGCCGCGACCTGGGCTGGCGCCCTGGACGCTGGCGGGGTCGCGGGCCCGGCGGGTGGCTTGGGGCGCGCGCTGAGGGGTGGTTTGAGCGACGGTTTTGGCGGCGCATTTTTCGCCAGAGAACTGAGCAATCCTCGCAGGTCCTCGGCCTCACTGGCGAGCCGCCTGGCGGTCGCGCGGGCGGCTGCTGTCTCCGCATCGAGACTGGCCTGCGCCCTGCGCTTTTCTTCCGCCAGGGCCGAGATTTCCTCCCGTCTCGCATCCAGCGCGCCTGTCGCCGACAGCAGGTAGGCCTGCTGGGCGCGTGTCTTCGCGGCGATGTCGTCGATGGCGGCGAGCCGCTTGCGAAGATCCTCCGCCCGATGGGCCAGGGCGGGGGCAGTATCCGACATCAGGATGGCGGCACGGACGGCCCCGGACACGTCCTCCGAATTGACCGCCAGCGCGGGCGGGCGTCGCGCGCCCAGAGTCATCAGCGCCGCAAGCAGATCCTGCATCGTCTCCTTGTCAGAGGCGAGCGTTGCCGTCGCTGTCTGCTGCTCGTCGGCAAGCAGCATCAGTTTTTCCTCGGCAGCATAGGCGGCCTCTTCGCGTGCCGTTGCGTCGGCAGCGGCGGCGAGCAGGTCTGCGTCGATCGAGGAGACGTCGCGCGACACGGCGGCCGAGGCGGCTTCCAGTTTTTTCGCGCGGGCAAGTGCGGTGTCGCGCGCCGCTTCAGCTTTCCTGAGATCATCCTGCGAAAACGTGCGCGGCGCCGGCCGGGACTGGCCCGCGGCGGGCGTCGCCAGAAGCAGCAGGACAAGGACGAACCGGCGCATCATTCGCGGTGGTAGGGTGATCCGGCCTCAATCGAAAGGGCCCGATAGATCTGCTCAGCGATCATCACGCGAACGAGCTTGTGTGGCCACGTCTGCACGCCGAAACAGATCGTGTGACGGGCGGCGGCTGAGATGGCGGGCGATGTGCCATCCGCGCCACCGATGACGAAGCTTGCCGCGTCCTCGCCGGCATCCCGCCAGCGTGCAAGGCGCTTCGACAGATCCTGTGAGGTCCACGCTTCGCCGCGTTCGTCCAACCGGAGCAGGATGCCCTGGCCGTGTCGCGCGAGCAGGCGCTGGCCTTCGTCATCCTTGGTGGAAGCGTTGAGTTCGACCTCCTCGACGCCGCGATATCCGAGCTGCTTCCCGGTCTTCTGGGCGCGCGCGAGATAGTCATCGACCAGTGCGCGTTCCGGACCGTCCTTCATGCGGCCA
The DNA here is from genome assembly GCA_040398425.1 of Hyphomonadaceae bacterium. Taxonomy (GTDB): domain Bacteria; phylum Pseudomonadota; class Alphaproteobacteria; order Caulobacterales; family Hyphomonadaceae; genus UBA7672. The sequence goes on along the minus strand of JBBATZ010000012.1, from coordinate 71,466 downwards.
ACGCAGAGGATGCGGATACGCAAGCCGGGTCAGCGTTTAGTTGGGCGCGCGCGCGGTGTGAGTCGCGTCCGGACCCCAGATGCGCTCGAGATTGTAGAACTCGCGAACTTCGGGACGGAAGATGTGAACGATGACATCGCCGGCATCGATCAGCACCCAGTCGGCATTGGGGAGGCCTTCGATGCGGACCTGCGAGGCGCCCGCTTCCTTGAGTTTGCGCGCGACGTGATCCGCCAGCGCCGAAACGTGCCGCGCCGAACGGCCGGACGCCACGATCATGGCGTCAGCCATGGGCGATTTCCCGCTGAGCGGAATGTTGAGGATGTTCTCGGCCTTGTCGTCATCGAGCTGCTGAACAACCAGCAGCGCAAGTTCGAGGGGGTCGGGCGGGGTCGGCGCAAGGGCGACTTCGCTGGGCTTGTCTGCGACCGGTTTGGGCTTGGCCTTGTTGGTGGGGGCCTTGCTCGTGGTCGCCTTCTTGGCGGCGACCTTCTTGACGGTCTGTGGGCTGCGCGTGGCTGACAGGGGTTTGTCCTTCGGGGTTTTGAGCAGTGGCCAGATGCTAGCATGTGGGCCCCGGACTCGCGAGCGGAAAGGGCGTGACCCCGCTGACCGTCATTCGGCGTCTAGCTCAGAAAACGGGTGAACAAGCCTATCTGACTGCAGAAATTCTAAAGCCAATTAATACTACCGACGTAGTCGAGTTATGTGCTTTCATACTTCCCGATGGCGCGTTCTTAACCGCTTAACTGAAGGACATGCTGTGACCAAACGCTTTGATACCTACTGGATTCAGTCGAGTAACCATATCCGCCACGGCGTTTCCCTAGCCGCCCTGGTCTTCATGACAGCGCCGGCCTTCGCCCAGCAGCAAATCCCTTCCTCGTCGACGGATGCGATTCAGGCCGGCCCCAGCGCCGAAGAGCAGCAACAGGCCGCGCCGCCGCCGCTCGACAAGGGCGACCGGGTGGTCGTGACGGCTCGGCGCGTCGAGGAGGACGTCCAGGATGTGCCGATCGCGGTGGCAGTGCTGAGCTCGGACTTCCTGTCCGACACGGGAGCGTCCAATGCCGGCCGCCTGAAGGAGTTGGTCCCTTCGCTTCAGTTCTATTCGACCAACCCCCGCAACTCGGCCATCAATATCCGTGGTCTTGGTTCGCCGTTTGGCCTGACCAATGACGGGATAGAGCAGGGTGTCGGCCTCTATATCGATGGCGTCTACTACGCGCGGCCAGCCGCCGCGACGCTGGACTTCATCGACGTCGAGCGTGTCGAGGTCCTCCGCGGACCGCAGGGAACCCTGTACGGCAAGAACACCACGGCGGGCGCGATCAACGTCACAACCAAGGCGCCGGAGTTCACGCCCTCGACCGATGTCGAACTGACCTACGGCAATATCGGGTACCTCCAGGCCAAGGCCACAACGACCGGCCCGCTGACTGACAATATCGCCTACCGGCTGTCCTTCTCGGGAACGCAGCGCGACGGCGTTCTCTACGACGTGCGCAAGCAGGACGACCTGAACGACCAGAACAATCTCGGCTTCCGGGCGCAGCTGCTGTGGCACGTCGCGGACGATCTCACGGTGCGGCTGGCGGCCGATAACACCGCGCAGCGGCCGGAAGGTTACGCTTCGATCTTCGCAGGCGTTGTTCCGACTCAGCGCCCGTTGAACCGGCAATACGCCGCGCAGGCGGCGTTCTTCAACTACGCTCCGCCGAGCACGACTGCCTTCGACCGGCTCTCCGATCTCGATTCGCCGCACCGCTCCATCCAGGATCTTGGTGGCGCATCTGTGACTGTGGATTGGGATGTTGGTCCGGGTACCCTGACCTCGATCACCGGCTGGCGCTACTGGAACTGGTATCCTTCAAACGACCGCGACTTCCTCGGCCTGCCGATCACGACAATTTCGGCCAACCCGTCGAAGCAGTACCAGTGGCAGCAAGAGCTCCGTTACGCGGGCGATTTCGGCGACTATATCGACTACGTCGTCGGCGCTTTCTGGTTCAACCAGGTGACCAAGACGTTGGGCCGCCAGGAACAAGGCTCAGCTGCTTGGCGGTTCCTGCTCAACCCGAACGCTGCAGCTGCGACGCCGGGTCTTCTCGATGGCTACGGCCAGAAGACTGACATCCTCTCGGATCACACCAGCGCGGCCTTGTTCGGCAACGTGAACTGGAAGGTGACTGACCAACTGACGATCTCGCCCGGCTTGCGCGTCAACTATGACGAAAAGAACGGGCACTACATCGCCGCGGTTTATGGCGGTCTCGATACCTCTGGGACGGACGCCACCTCGGTGGCGCTGCGAGCGCTTCAGCGCAGCGTGCTGTCGCCGCAGAACTACGAATCATCCGGCAGCGACGACAACGTCTCGGGCCAGCTGACCGTGTCGTACGACTTTGCGGACAACGTCCACGCCTATGCGACCTACTCGACGGCCTTCAAGACTTTCGGCCTGAACAACAACGGCGTGCCGCTGGATTCGGCCGGTAACGTCGCAGTTCAGCTGGCGACGGTGAAACCTGAGGACGAAAAGCACATCGAGATCGGCATCAAGACCAACCCGCTGCCGGGCGTCACTGCCAACCTTGCCGCCTTCCAGACAACGATCGATGACTATCAGGTCAACGTCGTGAACGGTCAGGTCGGCGTTCTGCGCGGCTATCTCGCGAACGCAGAGCAGGTGATTGTTAAAGGCGTCGAGTTCGACGGCGCGGCCCAGCTCGGCAACAATTTCTCGATCTACACAAATCTGGCCTGGACCGATGGCAAGTTCGAGAAATTCACTAGCGCGCCTCCCGCACTTGAAAACTCCGGTGGCGCGGTCCAGGTGGTGGACGCCTCGGGCACGCGCCTTCCGGGTCTTTCGGAATGGGCCGGCTCTCTGGGCGGCGAGTACAAGCTTGCGGGTGAGTTCAGCAAACGGGCCGGCGAGTATTTCGCCGCGGTCGATGCGAGCTTCCGTAGTGACTTCTCGTCCAGTCCGACAGAGTCGCGCTATCTCAACATTGACGGCTACACCCTGCTCAATGCGCGCTTTGGTTTCCGCGGCGATGATGGGTGGGACCTGTATGCTTGGGGGCGCAACCTTCTCGACGAGGAGTACTTCGAGATCCTGTCGGCGGGTGGGTCCAGCTCCGGCTACTACGCTGGCCTGCCCGGGGATCCACGCACCTATGGCGTTGCGCTGAAAGGCTCGTTCTGATGATCGAGATTCCGCGCGCCCGGACCTGTTTGCAGGAGAGGCGCAGCGGATAGAGGGGCGGGCTGCTTTGGCGCTGCCTGCCGATCCCGGCCCCCGTCCGGAATGGGATTCTTGATAGCTCGCCCGCGCCACGTCCTCCTGCGGCCCGCCCCTCGCCTGATTTTCAGATGCCCAGTCATCCGGCTCAAAGACAGAAGACAGGAAGACAGTGATTTATCGAGAGGTGAGTCTCTTCCAGGGCCATGATGGCCAGTGGCGCTGGTACGACCCAGCGTCTAGCGCGCGCTCACAGCACGAATTGCTCACGCTCGAGACTGCGCAGCGCGACGTTGATCGCCAGCTCGCCGGATCGACCAATGTGTTGCAGAGCTATCAGCGACGCGTCAATTTCAGGGCCGCCTTCCGCGGTTGAACAGGCGGCGGAGTATCAAGGCTTTGCGGCTGACGCGGGCGGCCGGTCATAATTGATCGTCTCGAGCGTCACGGGCTCGCCGCATTCCGAACAGGTGACAACCGGAGTGAATGCGTGGCCGCAAGGCGTGTGGCGACGGCCGGTGGGTCGGGTCGGTTTCGGCAACTGCGTCTCAGACCAATGCGACAGCACCATCAGCACAGGCTGCAGCGCGCGCCCGCGGGGCGTCAGGCGATACTCGTAGCGCGGCGGACGGGCTTCGTACTGCTCGCGCTGCATCACGCCATGATCGACCAGGCGCGCCAGGCGCTCGGCAACCACCGCGCGTGAGGCGCGTGTCGAGCGCTGAAACTCTTCAAAACGGGTGGAGCCGCGCAAGGCATCGCGGATGATCAGCATCGTCCACGCATCTCCGATTACCGACATGGCCTGCGCGATCGGGCAGGGAATGGTGTCGATCTCGCTCCAGCGCACGGCAACCTCCTCAAGTTGGCTCCCGAAATCGTGCGAACGGTGTTGCCGCAGCGCAATTGACCGCGCCCGAGAAGCAGGCGACGGTTAGTTCAGAAAATGAACTTACACCGGTCGGGGAGGACCGCAATGGGCAGTTTCAAGCAGGGACGTCCGGTTCGCCGGGCGGCCAGTCTCTTTGTGTTGGCGGCGGGAATGGCGCCGGCAGCGTTTGCCCAAGGCACGCCAGCGCCCAAGCCCGTGGAATCGACATTGGCTGAAGGCGTGCAGACGTTTGAGGTGAGCTATTTCAAAAAGTACAATCCGGTGACCGCGGCTGACATTGTGAACCGCGTGCCTGGTTTCGACATCGATGATGGCGAGGCGCTGCGTGGCTTCGGCGCGACAGCAGGCAACGTGCTGGTAAATGGCGAGCGGCCATCGTCCAAGGTGCTGATCTCGGAACAGCTGAAACGGATTCCGGCGGACTCGGTGATCAGGGTCGAGCTGATCTCGGGCAGCTCCTCCAAGGTCGATGTGCGCGGCCAGACGCAGCTGGTCAACGTCGTGCTGAATCAGGCCAGGGCGGGCGGCTCACCGACGACATGGGTCGCCGATTTGCGGGAAATTCAGTATTCCGAACGCCTGGGCTGGAACGTACAGCTGACCAAGACATTTTCGCTGGGCGAGACGGCGGACCTGACCGTCGACTTCCAGCTGCCCAATCTGCGCGGGCGCACGGAAAGCTTCGAGACTGTGCGCAATCCGGCGGGCGCGCTGCTGTTCTATCGCGACCAGATCGACCAACCCAACTATATCGGCGTATAGCTGTCGGGCGTGCTGAAATGGCGACCGACGGCTCAGGACACCATCAGCTTCAACGCGCAGGGGGCGCCGACCTGGAACACGACCAACATCGCCTCGGTCGACTATACGCCCGCCGGCGTCTTCAGGCGCGGCACATTCGGGCTGAGTGAGTTCAGCAACAACTACACGGCGGAAGTTGGCGGCGACTGGGAGCACAGGTTCTCGCCGGAGTTGTCGGCGAAGGGTATTGCAGTTGCGACCTTCACCAATGTCGACCAGGACGATGTCTTCCGGATATTCACGCCGACCGGAACAGCTGGGCCGGGTGGGCTGTTCAACACCCAGACCATCAACCGTACGGCCGAAGCGGGCGAGCGCGTGGCGCGTGGCTTTCTGACATGGCGGCCTTCAGGCGATCATACGATCGACATCGGCGTAGAGGGCGCGTTCAACTTCCGCGACACGACGTTCGACCAGTTCAACAATTTTGGCGCAGGACCCGTGGCGGTGTTCCTGCCTGTTGCCGATACGCGGGTGGAAGAGACGCGTATCGAGCCTTTCGTTACGGACGTCTGGAAGATGACGCCGGAGCTGACCCTGGAGACGGGATTCATCTATGAGGCCTCGACGATCAAGCAGACCGGCGATGAACAGAAGGAGCGCGAGTTCTCCTATCCTAAACCCCGGGCGACGCTGACCTGGCAGGCAACCGAGGCAGACCAGGTACGCACGTCTATCACACGCGACGTGGCGCAGCTTGACTTCGTGGAGTTTGCGTCGGCGATCAACGTGGTCGACGCGTCGAGCCTCATCGGCAACCCGAACCTCGAACCTGAAAAGACGTGGAAGGCCCGGCTCGAATGGGAGCACAAGCTCGGTCCGCGCGCGGCGGTGACGATGGCGGTGTTCCATGATCAGGTTGAAGACGTGCAGGATTTCATTCCCCGGACGATCTGCGTGCCGACGGCGCCAGCAGTCGATTGCACCGGCGGAACCCTCAGGACGTTCGACGCGCCAGGCAATATCGGCGATGGGACGCGGACGGGGGTCGAGTTGCGCGGCGCGCTGTCGCTGGCGCCGCTGCTTCCAAATGCCGAGGTGCGGTTCTCCGGCCTGTATCAGGAAACCGACGTGACGGATCCCGTGACGGGCGCCGCGCGCCGATTCTCGAATGAGCGCGACTGGACCTACAATGCATCGTTCCGACATGACCTGCCGGATCTGAAACTGGCCTGGGGCGCAAGCACAACCGCGCTGTCGGACCGGCATGACTACAAGGTCGCGGAAGATATCCTCTTTGACCGTCCGACCAACCGGCTCGACTTCTTTGTCGAGAGCCCGGCCTGGATTCCGGGCGCGACGGTGCGGCTTTCTGCCAGCAATATCTTCCATCCTGCGGAGACGCGGGTGCGCACCTTCTATCAGGCTGATCCGCTGAACAGCGTCGCGCCGGAGCGCTCGACCGGCATCATTCGCCAGATCGAGGAGCGCAAGCAGAAGGGCGGCCCAGACGGGACGCAGGTATTCTCGGTTCGGCTGTCGGGGACGTTCTGACGGAGCGGCGCTGCAAATCTTTGCGGAGGCGTGTCGGGACGAGCTGGTCTTGGGCGTCCTGAGCTCATGGGAGGCGCCCCCATGCTTTAACCAGTCCTGTGATGCAACAATGAAGAGATGGTCTGCGGCTGGACCAAGGAACAGGATGACGCCGTCATGGTCGCCCTGTCGGTGACACACGACAGGTGGGAAAAGGCAGGCAAGCTGAAGCCCTCGATCCGCCTGCTGCCGACCTCGGCGGCGACGACGCTGCACAAGCAGAGCGACATGGTTTCTGACCGGCCGTATGCGGAAACGAAAGAGGGGCTGCTCTGCTTCTATATCATTGATGTCGATGGCCTGGATGAAGGCTTGGAGTTCGCGCGCGATCTGGGCAAGGCCAATCCGGGCGGGGCGTATTAGCTGCGTCCGGTCCAGCTTTACCTGCCTGGCGGGCCGATCGAGCGCGTCTATGAGACGGGCTGCGCGTATGCCGGTGACAAGGTTCGAGCCGAGTGACGGACCAGGGCTGGATCGAAGCGGCTCTGGTTTCATCGCGGCCGCAGGCGGTCGCTGGGTTGCTGCGGTATTTCCGCAATCTCGATTCAGCTGAAGAAGCGTTTCAGGAGGCCTGCCTGCGGGCGTTACGGAACTGCACGGAGAATGGTCCGCCGCGTGATCCGACTGTGTGGCTGATCATGGTGGGGCGTAATGCGGCGCTCGACCAGATCCGCAAGACATCGCGGCAGACAAGCCTGCCGGACGCGACGCAGATTTCCGATCTCGAAGATGTCGAGACGCCGATGGCGGAACGGCTGGACGACAGCCACTATCGCGACGACATACTGCGCCTGATGTTCATCTGCTGTCATCCGGACTTGCCGGCGACGTAGCAGATTCCACTCGCGCTGCGCATCGTTTCCGGGTTGTCGGTGAAGCAGATCGCGCGGGCGTTTCTGGTCAGCGAAGCGGCGATGGAACAGCGCATCACGCGCGCCAAGGCAAAGGTCGCCGATGCAGGCGTGCCGTTCGAGACGCCGGGGCCAGTGGAACGCTCGGGGCGTTTGGCCGTCATGATGCAGATGATCTACCTCGTGTTCAACGAGGGGTATTCGGCGGGCCCGAAGGATGATGCGCGGGCCGACCTGGCGGATGTGGCGATCAGGCTGGGGCGGCTGGTCCTGCGGATGTTCCAGTTCGAAACCGAAGTCATGGGATTGCTCGCACTGATGTTGTTGCAGCATTCGCGTCAGCCGGCGCGGTTCGATGATCAGGGTGAGGCGATCCTGATGGAGGATCAGGATCAACGTGTGTGGCGCAAGCCGCTGATCCAGGAGGGTCTTGCGCTGATCGACAAGGCGATGCGGCATCGCAAGACGGGCGCCTATCTGACTGAGGCCGCGATCGCCGCTCTGCACGCGCGGGCACTGACTTTCGATCAGACGGATTGGCCCGGGATCGACGCGCTTTATGCAACACTGGAAAGACTGCCGCCCTCGCCGGTGGTAACGCTGAACCGGGCCGTTGCTGTGTCGAAGACCAAGGGACCAGAAGCGGCGCTCGCGATGATCGAACCGCTCGGCAACCTGCGGGCGAGCTATCTCTGTTTTCATGGTGCGAAGAGGTGTCTGCTGTTGCACCTCCAAAGGAAGCGGGAGGCCCGGGAAAATTTTGATCATGCGATTGCGCTGGCGACAACGGCCGCCGAAGCGGCGCATATCCGCTCGCATATCGACCGGCTGGTTGCGGAGAGCGAGACGCAGGCGTGAGGGCGCGATCCCTGCGGCTGATGGCCGAGGGGTCGGTTAGATTAAGGGGCCTGATCCAGATCAGGTTGTGATTGCGCAACACGATCCGCTCAGTCCGACGTCCTTCGACAGGCCCAGGATGAGGCGACGGAATCCAGGAATCGCTTTGCTGCGGGTGCTGGCTTGAAGCTGCAGACTCCGATGAGGTTCGCCAACCGTCCTGGATGCCGACGTTCTTCGGCAAGAGCGGGGAGAGGGCTGCGCTTTTCGGGCGCGCGCGGTGCGCCCTGACTGGATCCCCGCCTGCGTGGGGAACGCGCGATCGCTGCGGCGTGCAAGCCGGTGATGGGCTACAGGCAGGCTTTCTGGGGCGACATGCATGGCAGCATGCGTGATCCGTTCGGCATCGAATGGGCAATCACCTCGCCGCAGACCCAGCGCGCGGTCAGTCTCGCTGAGGCGTCAGATCGGCGACATCGCGGTAAGCTGCGCCATCTGGCTGCGCAGGTCGGTAGACGAGACCGGATCGAGTGGCGCGGTGAGATAGACCCAGGCGGGCGGTGTATGGCGCGCGAGTTTGCCGGCGGCGGATTGCGGCAGGCGTTGTTGCGCGAACTGCTGTGCGAAGCGCGAGAGTCCGGCCTTCGGGTTGGCGCCAGGCCGGGACACCACAACGATGGGTACGAGGTTGGCGATGTGGCGCCAGTCGCGCCAGCGATGAAAGTCGCGCAGGTTGTCGGCGCCCATGATCCAGACGAACCGCGCATGTGGCGCGAGACGCTTCAGGCGGCGCAGGAGGTGGATCGTGTAGCGCGTGCCGAGCCGGCTCTCGAGATCGCTAACGATCGTGCGCCGGTTGCCGAGACGGCGCTGCGTGGCGGTGAGGCGATCTACGAGCGCGGTCTGCGTCTTCTTGAGCGGGTTTCCGGGTGAGACAAGAACCCAGACGCGATCGAGACTCAGGGCGCGCTGAGCTGTGGCGATAACGTGCGCGTGGCCCGAGTGCGCCGGATCGAACGAGCCGCCCATCAGGCCGATGGCGAGATCGTCCGGTGGCGAGGGCAGGCGAAGATGTGCGGGCAGGCGGTGCGTCATCTGGAGAGAGTATTGGGTGATATGGCGTTCGTCACCGCTCGTCCCGACGAAAGTCGAGACTCAGGGCTGCTCGCGTTGCTGTTGTGGCTTGAAGCTTCAAGCTTCAAGCTTCAAGCACGTGCTCGTCTCGCCACCGTTCCTGGATCCCGACTTTCGTCGGGATGAGCGGAAAAGACTGGCAGAGCTAGAGCGGCAGGGTCGCGGTGCGGGGTTGGGAGGCGTAATAGTAGCGGCCCGAGCCCATGACATCGACGCGGCGGAAGTCGAAGCGGCGATAGGTGCGGGCCGCGCCCACGATCGTCGCCACGCTGGTTCGGGTGGCTTCGTCGGCGCCCTGCAGCGCGGCTGACAGGCGGTCGCCGGCTTCGGCCGTGACGAGTTCGGCGTCTGAGGGGCGGTATTCCTGCGGGTCAGCGCCGAGCTGGATCTGGCCGTCTTCGACGGCGCCCGGAGAGGCTGCGGCCCTGGCGTGCCAGGTGGCGTAGGACGCAGCAAGTGAGGCGGCTTCACCCACGGGCGGCAGGCTGGCGATGTCGCCTGCAACGCTGGCGCGATAATCGGTGACGGTTGCCGGGCCGGCGGGCGTGTCGGACGGCGTTTGCGATGGCGGTGTAGCGGTAGCGTCCGGGTTATCGGCGGCGAGATCGGCCAGCGCTTCCGGCGGAAGTTCGGGCGGCGGGGTTTTCGGCGGGGCGGCGGCGACGGTGATCGAGCCCTTGGCGCTGGCGTTCGACGCGAGCGCCGTTGGCTTGGAACAGCCGGCAGCCAGGGGGGCGGTCAGAGCCAGCGTTGCGACGATCAGAACCAAGCGTTTCATGGGTGTCTTCTAGAGGCCGGAGACCAGTTTCGGCAACTGGTCAGGCGAGGCGACGAGCGCCCAGGTGCCGCCAGCGGCGACAACCTGTGCCTCCCAGTCCTTCAGCAGGTCGAAGTATTTCTGCGGATCGGCGGGATCGGACTTGATGACGTTGGCGGCGATGACGTGGATGCCACTGAGATCAAGCTTCACCTTCGAGGTGTCACATGCCTTACCGTAGTCGGCGAGCATGTCGGAGAACAGGATGATGAAGCGTTCCGACTCAGGGCGCTGTTTCAGCTCGAACGAGGCCTGGGCGAGGGCGCCACGGATATCGGTGTACTTCGCGGACTTTACCTGCGCGGCGTAGGCGGTGAATTCGTTGAACAGGTCGCGCTTGGCTTCGGCGGCGAGGCTCGGTGTGCCGGGGAGCTGGCGCTGCAGGATCATCTCCTTCTCGGAGAAGGAGCAGGCGCTGATCTGGCTGGCGCCGACCCAATCGCCGGGCATGAGTTCGGCTATGGTGATGTTGGCGAGCTTGGTGGCGTCCGGGACGGCCTTCACATAGGTGCCCGAGACGTCGAAGACGAAGAACACAGAGCGGCTGGTCGACGAGACGAGGCCGCAGGCGGCGGCGCCAGCGAGCGTGAGTGCGACGGCGGCGGCGGCGGCGATACTCCTGCGGATCATGATGCCTTTTCCAGCTCCGGCTGGGCGATGTCGCGGTCGCGATCACGCTTGGGCGGCTTCTGCGGTTGCGTCGACTTCTTCTGCAGCACCATCGGATCTTCACCGCTGGAATAATCGTTCTTGCCCTTGTTGCGCGCAGCCCCCTTCACGCGCCGCTCGATCCAGAGCGGCACGAAGATGATCAGGTCGTACACCGTCAGCAGGAACAGGCCGATATTCTTGAGCAGGACCGAGACCGTCTTCGAGGCGAAGGACAGGAAGATGAGCAGGAAGCTCGACGCGATCGAGAGCATGAACACCGTGTTGCGCACGATGGTCTCGAGCGGAAGGGCGGCGGCGGCGAGCAGCCACGGGATGATTGCCGCAAGGATCAGCTGCGCGAAGGTCGCGAGCTGCAGGCCGAAGATGTTCGCGCTCTGACGGGCGGGCGCTGCGGCTTCGTTTGGCGCCGCAGCAGGCGCATCGGTATTGGGCTTGAGCGTGGGCGCCACGAGCGCGCGGTTGGCAAGATCGCGGGTTTCCTGCTGTTGTTCGATGATCTGCTCGCGGACCACGGAGAGCGTCATCTCCATGACCGAGAAGGCCATCAGGAAGCAGAATGATACGCCGAGCATCACTCGCCGTCCGCCTTCGGACATCGAATGGAAGGCGGGGATCAGCCTGGTGAAACCGGCCGAGTCCATCAGGATCACGCCGGTCACGAATTCGAGGAAGATAACGATGATGGCGGCAAAGGCAGGCAGGCCGATGCCGCCGATGCGCGCGCCTTCGCCGACGATTTCCGCCATCGGACGTTCGATCAGGAAGAAGTTCAGGAACACGCCGGCCAGCGCGATCGAGGTGATCAGCACGGCGATGAACCACGGGATCACGATAGAGGCGCGCGAGGCGATTTTCTTGCGATCCTCGGAGCGCACGATCTCCTCGAATTCGGTGAAGGCCTTGTTGACGTCGTCCGTGTTCCTGGAGTGCTCATGATGGATCTTCTGGAGCTTCTCCGCGACTTCCTTCAGGCGCGGCGCGTCGTTGCGGATCGTGGTGAGGGCGGGGCGCAGGGGCGCCAGCCGCTCGTTCATGGCGCGTGCTGTGTTCTGCGCGATGCTCTTCTCGATCTTGGAGAGGCCGCGCGTCGATTCCATCGACGGAAGCGCCGCGCGGAAGGCGCGTTCGGCGGCGTCTTCGAGATTGATGTCGGCAAGCTCGTTGGCGCTGGTGGCCAACCCGTGCGTGGCCTTGTCGAGTTTCTTCAGCATCGGCCCGGTTTCCTGGGCGAGCTTTTCGGCGCGGCGACCCATTCGCTCTTCAAGCTGCAGCATGCGGTCCTGCAGCTCGTCGGCGCGGAACGATGCGATCTTCTCGTTGGTGACGGAGCGCGCCTGGCGGCCATGGTCGAGCAGGAAGACGCCCCAGCGGCCGAACAGTCGGCCAGTGACGAAGAAGATCTGCCAGAGCACGCGACGCAAGGGCTCGCGCCCCATCCACATCAGCAGGATGACGCCGGCAATCGCGAGCGCCAGCGGCCAGCCATAGGGGATGCCAAGAAAATCACCGCTGTCCCCCACGCCGCCATTCAAGGCATCCGCGTTCGACGGGAGTCCCGTCGTCTCGTCAATCGGTTGTTCCACAGCAAGCCCTTCTGCTGCGCGCCAGACCCCACCGCCGACACATCTCACTATATCGAGGGCCCGATGGGGCGGTTGTGTGGCGGAGATGTTACAACACTGAAATGAAACGGCGCATGCTGCAGTCAACAGCCGGAGCCCGAGTCTGTCGCTGGGCGGATCTACGTCTACGGCCGGATCTGGCCTGAACCGCGAACGGTGTATTTGAAGATGGTCAGTTGTTCGGCGCCGACCGGGCCGCGCGCGTGCAGGCGGCCGGTGGCGATGCCGATCTCGCCGCCCATGCCGAACTCGCCGCCGTCAGCAAATTGAGTCGATGCGTTGTGAATGACGATGGCGCTGTCGACTTCGGCAAGGAATCGTTCCGCCGCTGCAGCGTCTTCGGTGATGATGCTCTCGGTGTGTTGCGAGCCATAGCGTGCGATGTGGTCCATGGCGTCGTCGAGGCCGTCGACGACTGCGACGGACAGGATCGGCGCGAGGTATTCGGTGGTCCAGTCCTCGAGCGTCGCGGCTTTCATCGGATGGATTGCGCGTGCGCGATCGTCGCCGCGCAGTTCGCAACCGGCGGCCTCGAGCGCACGGGCGAGGCGTGGCAGCAGCGCGGGCGCAACCGATGCATCGATCAACATCGTTTCGGTCGAGCCGCAAACTCCGACGCGGCGCAGCTTGGCGTTGACGATGATGGCCTCGGCTTTCGCCGGATCAGCCTTCTCGTGGATGTAGGTGTGGCACAGGCCTTCGAGGTGGCCGATGACGGGGACGCGGGCTTCCTCCTGGACGCGCGCGACAAGGCTCTTGCCGCCGCGCGGGACGACGACGTCGAGGCGGCCGTTGAGGCCGGTGAGGATGTGGCCGACGGCGGCGCGATCCGGCGTCTGCACCAGCTGGATCGCATCTTGCGGCAGGCCAGCGTCGCTGAGGCCGGCGCGCATGGCGTCGGCGATAACGCGAGACGAGTTCAGGCTCTCGGAACCGCCGCGCAGGATGACGGCGTTTGCAGCGCGCAGGCAGAGGGCGCCAGCATCGGCCGTCACGTTGGGGCGACTTTCATAGATGATGCCGATGACGCCGATCGGCACGCGGACGCGCGCGAAGGTAAGGCCGCTCGGTCGCTCCCACGTGTCGAGCACCGTGCCAACCGGATCGGGGAGGGTCGCGACATCGGCGACGCCCTGCGCCATCGCCTCGATGCGGGCGGGGGTCAGTTCGAGACGGTCGAGCATCGCGCCCGAGAGGCCCTTGGCGCGGCCGCCCTCCATGTCGAGCAAGTTGGCGGCAATGATCTGCGGCGCTGCGGCGCGGATACGGGCCGCCATGGCGGTGAGTGCAGCGGAGCGTTTTGCCGGCCCGGCCTTGGCGATAGCGGAGCAAGCGGCGCGCGCGCTCACGCCCATGGCGAGCATGATTCCGGCGAGAGCGGCGTCGTGTGCGGCGAGGGGCAGCTGGATCGTCATGGCGAGGTTAGTATCAATGCGCGGGGTTGCGGGAAAGCCTTTTGCTTTTGGGTAGTGGCTTTCGCCAAACGGGCTGGACGCCGCGGCCGCGGGTGGTGAGCAGGTATTCGTGGCGCAGCGGCTCTTCGGATCAGACGCGGCGCTCAAGCATTCCGGCTTCAACGCGTGCGTCGAGGCGGTGAGCAAGCAGGTTGGGCGGGATGTCCTGCGGGCGGCGGACAAGGCCGCTTGAAGGTCGGCCCTAAAGGGGTGGCTCACGCAAATCCTTTCAGGGGGCACCGATCAGCGATATGAAGGTCGGGGGGGGGGCAGGGTCTGGAGCCTGTCATGGATGTGCTGCACGACAATACCGACGACAGCCAATATGAGATGGACGTGGACGGCCAGACCGTTTTCGCCCGCTATCGAAAGTCCCGGGAAGCGCTGACGATCCTGTGGGTCGAGGCGCCGGAACACCTGCGTGGAACGGGGGCGGCTGGACGGCTGATGAGCCTGATCGCGGGCGAGGCGAGGGCGCAAAACTGGAATATCATCCCGGTCTGCGGATACGCTGCGGGATGGCTGAAACGTAGCGACGATTATCGCGATCTCATCGCCTCCTGAGACGACAAAGGCTCGCACGCCGCCGTCTCCCTCAGCTTGCATGCAGGCCTGTTATGCCGTCCGGATGGCGGCGCGCTATTCCCATGCCGCGATGGTTTGCAGAATCGCAGGCCGCGACCCTGATCAGTTGACCAGCACCATGTCGTCGACATGGATCAGCGCGGGGCGACCGCGAAAACCGAGTATGGCTTCGAATGCGTCCGATTTCTGGCCGATGAGGCGCGTTGCATCTTCGGACGAATAGGCCGAAACGCCGCGCGCGATCGTGGCGCCGTCTGGGCCGATGACGTCGACGGCGTCACCACGCTCGAAACGTCCCGCTACGGCGGTGACGCCAGCGGCAAGGAGAGATTTTCCGGACTTGAGCGCGCGCTCGGCGCCGGCATCGACACGGACAGAGCCGGTGGGCCGCAGCGCGCCTGCCAGCCACTGCCGCCGCGCTGTTTCGGGGGTGACGCCGGCGATGAACCACGTCCCCTTGGCACCGCCGCTGATGGCGTCGATGGGGCCCGCGTTACCCGTCGTGTTGGCGCCCAGCGCGATGAGGGTGGAGCACCCCGCTGTCATCGCGATGCGCGCAGCGTCGATCTTGGTCGCCATCCCGCCGGAGCCAACGCCTGCGCTGGCGTTGACGCCGCCGGCCATTGCCACGATCTCGGGCGTCAGCCTGTGCACTTCGGGAATGTGGTTTGCGTTCGGCGTGGAACGCGGGTCGGCGTCGTAGAGGCCATCGATGTCCGAGAGCAGTACGAGCACATCCGCGCTGAGCATCTGGGCGACGCGGGCAGCGAGCCGGTCGTTGTCGCCGTAGCGGATCTCTTCAGTGGCGACCGTGTCGTTCTCGTTGACGATGGGGACCGCGCCACGCTCAAGCAGTGTTTCAAGTGTGGCCCGCGCGTTGAGCCAGCGCCGCCGCTGTTCCGTGTCGTAGAATGTGAGCAGGGCTTGCGCTGCGGGCGCGCCGTACTTGCTGAACGCGTCTTCCCAGGCACGCATGAGTCGGGGCTGGCCCGCTGCGGCGGCGGCCTGCTTTTCCTCGAGACGCAGTTTTCCCGATTTCAGCGTCAGTGCGCGACGGCCAAGCGCGACTGCGCCCGAGGACACGATGACGATCGATTTTCCGGCGGCGCGCAGTTTTGCGGCGTCAGCCGCAATGGCATCGAAGCGCGCGACATGCGGCAGGCCGCTGTCCTGATCAATCAGCAGTGACGAGCCGACCTTGATCACAACGCGTCGTGCAGAGGCGAGGGGAGAGGTCATCGGCCGAACACATAGCGACATTCGCCGCCATTCTCGCGTGGCGCTGACAGGAAGAAGCCGTCGAGCACCAGCTTGATCGCATTTTCGAAATGCGCCGTACCGGTCAGGTCGACCATGGTGGGGATGCGATTACCGCCCCTGATGGTGAGGGCGAATGCGCTGGTGGTCGGGTCGAATGCAACCTCGCCCCAGAAGTCGTGGTAATTCTCGAACGGCTGGTAGGTGACCAGGAATTCCCCGTCGTTCAGGAATTCCAGTTCGCGCACCGGCTCTTCGGGCGTCTCGCCGGTGCAGCTGATGCTTTCCTGCTTCCAGATGCCACGATAGGCGCTGGGCACATCCTGCGCGTCAGCTGGCAGGGAGCAGGCCAGCAGCGAAGCGAGCGGCAGCACCAGGGAAACAACGATCCGCTTCAAGGCGTCCAGCCTTCCGCCTTCTCTTCCGGTGTCATCGTCTCTTCGATCTCGATGGCGCGGCGTTCGGCGCGATCTGCCTGAATGATCGCAAACAGTTTCTGCACGGTCTCGGGGACGCCCTTCTGCGACGCGCCGGAAATGCGCAGCGGTGTTGATCCGCAAGCTTTCTTGAGCGCGGCCGCCTTGGCGGTGATCTCCTCCTTGGTCATGGCGTCGATCTTGTTGAGCGCCACGATCTCCGGTTTGTCGACGAGGCCCCCGCCATACTTTTCCAGCTCGCCGCGTATGATGCGGTAGGATTCAGCGACGTCGTCCTGCGTACCGTCGACAAGGTGAAGCAGTACGGAGCAGCGCTCGACATGGCCGAGGAAGCGGGTGCCGACGCCTGCGCCTTCGGCCGCGCCTTCGATGAGTCCGGGAATGTCAGCGAGCACGAAGCTGGACCCGATGCCGAGCGAGACGACGCCGAGGTTGGGAACGAGCGTCGTAAAGGGATAGTCCGCCACTTTCGGCTTGGCGGCGCTGACAGCCCCGAGGAAGGTGGATTTGCCCGCATTCGGCATGCCGAGGAGACCAGCGTCGGCAATCAGTTTCAGGCGCAACCAGATCCAGCGTTCTTCGCCTTCGTGACCGGGGTTGAAGCGGCGCGGCGCCTGGTTGGTCGAAGACTTGAACTTCGTATTGCCCCAGCCGCCCGAACCGCCCTTCGCAAGCAGCACCTGGTCGCCGAGCTTGTCGAGGTCGGCGATCAGCGTTTCCTGATCTTCCTCGAATACCTGGGTGCCGACCGGCACTTTGAGAACGAGAGTGGGCGCGTCCGAGCCGGTGCGGTTGGCGCCCATGCCATGGATGCCGCGCTGGGCCTTGTGGTGCTGCAGGTAACGGTAATCGATCAGCGTGTTGAGGCCGTCAACCGCCTCGATGATGACGTCGCCGCCGCGTCCGCCATCGCCGCCATCAGGTCCCCCGAACGGAATGAACTTCTCGCGCCGGAACGAGACGCAGCCGTCCCCGCCGCCGCCGGACTTCACATACACTTTGCACTGGTCGAGGAACTTCATCGTGGGTGGCCTAGTGCGACGGGTGAGCGCCGTGGTTGTGGGTGAGACTAGCTGGCGTCGCCCCTTCGGGCCACACATAACGCTCGGCGGGAGACATGGCCTGCCGAGCAAGGCCGTACAGGTCCTTCTTGCCGGTCGCGATAAACCCCAGCTTGCGCAGGACGTTTTCGGAGGCCGGGTTGTCGAGATAGTGACCGGCGGCAAACGTATGGGCGCCAGCGTTATCGCGGGCCCAATCCATCACGCCCTGTGACGCTTCCGAAGCATAGCCCAGGCCCCAGTACGGGCGGCCAAGCCAATAGCCGAGTTCAAACGCGCCTGCCGGCCCGCCTTCGACGCGCCAGACCCCGCACGAGCCGACAAGGCCATCGATCGGCGCGGTGACAGCAAAGGCATACTCACGCGCGGACTCCCAGCCCTGCGACGTGAAGCCGAGGAAGTCGTAGGCGTCGGCCATGGTGTAAGGGTGTGGCACGCGCCCGCACATTTTCGCGACATCATATTCGCCGGCGAGATAGGCAATCCGGCGCGCGTCCGCTTCGACGAAGGGACGCAGGATCAATCTTTTCGTTCGTATCGTGGTCTGCATATCCGTCCCCTGGCGACCATTCCTTCTGTCGCCGGTCAGGGGAGGAGAAATGAAGAAGGGGAGGCGGTCCGCCTCCCCTGATCATGTTTCAGGTTCAGACCGCGGCCCTTTTCGGGGGGCGATCCTGCTGCAAACGGGATCGCTTATTCCGACTGCTCGGACGGGATGATCGAGATAAACATCCGGCCTTTTGCGCCTTCGCGGAACTGCACCGTCCCGTGCTCCGTGGCGTAGATCGTGTGATCGCGGCCGAGGCCGACATTCTTGCCCGGGTGGAACTGCGTGCCGCGCTGGCGGACGATGATGTTGCCGGCAAGCACTTGTTCGCCGCCGAAACGTTTCACGCCGAGGCGCTTGGAGTTTGAATCGCGGCCGTTACGCGTAGAGCCGCCTGCTTTTTTGTGGGCCATGAAGGCGTCCTTCTCGTCCGCGGCCTGAACGCTTGTTTCAGCGCCGCACATTCATCCTACGGCCCGAAAGCCAAAACTCAGCCCGCGACGATCTCTGTGATCTTCACAACCGTCTGATGCTGGCGGTGGCCAAGCTTCCGGCGGTACGTGTTGCGGGGCTTCTTCTTGTACGAAATGACTTTCGCGGAGCGGTTATGCTCGACAACTTCAGCAAGAACCTTCGCGCCGGAAATCATCGGGGCGCCGATGCTGATATCGTCGCCATTGCCGATCATCAGCACTTCAGCGAATTCCAGCTTCGCGCCAGCATCGCCGACGAGCTTCTCGACGGTGATTTCCTGGCCGCCAGTGACCCGGTATTGTTTCCCGCCCGTCTTGATGACTGCGAACATCGGAATTCTCGTTTGTTTTCAGGGGGTCTTGCGACCAAATAGCTTACCACCCACAGGGGGCTGCGGGCAGGAAGCGGGCATATAGACGTGAGGCCCCCACCCTGTCAAACGCCGATGAGGGGAAACCGGCAGGATTCTGCGCCGCCCGAAATTAACCTCGTCACTGACCGGCTGGAAGGTCGGTCA
Organism: Hyphomonadaceae bacterium; assembly: GCA_040398425.1. Lineage (GTDB taxonomy): Bacteria > Pseudomonadota > Alphaproteobacteria > Caulobacterales > Hyphomonadaceae > UBA7672. Next base: position 52,728 of record JBBATZ010000012.1, on the reverse strand, counting down.
GGATGTCCCGGTTGATATGAGAAATGTTGCGGGCGCCGGTGAGCGCCATCGCCACCCTCATTTCGGCGGCAATCAGGTCGATGGCGTGGGAAACGCCAGCTTCGCCCCGCGCCGCCAGGGCGTAGACCCAGGCCCGGCCCAACAGCACGCCCTTTGCGCCCAGCGCCATCAGCCGTACCACATCCAGCCCGGACCGGACCCCGCCATCGGCGAGCACCACCGTATCCGATCCGACGGCATTCGCGATCGCGGGCAGGGCCCGGGCGGTGGACAGGGCGCCGTCGAGCTGGCGACCGCCATGGTTGGAGACGATCAGCCCATCCGCGCCATGGCGGACGGCCTCGCGGGCGTCTTCCGGGTCGAGAATGCCCTTGATGATGATCGGGCCGGGCCATTGGCTGCGGACCCAGGCGAGGTCGGACCACTTGATCGCGGGGTCGAAGTTGTTGCGCATCCAGGCGAAGAAATCCTCCAGCCCGGTCTTTCCCTTCAGCACTGGCGCGATGTTGCCGAGGTGGAGGGGACGGCCATTTATGCCGACATCCCATGTCCAGCCCGGCCGCTGCATGGCCTGTCCGACACGGCGCAGGTCGCCCAGCATGCCACTTGCGCCTGCAAGGCCGGACCGCACGTCGCGATAGCGCGAACCGGGTACCGGCATGTCCACGGTGAACACGAGAACGGGGCATGCAGCAGCGCGCGCCTGTGCCAGCAGATCCGACATGAAGGCGCGGTCGCGGATCATGTAGAGCTGGAACCAGACGGGCGCGCCTACCCCGCGTGTGACTTCCGACAGGCTGCAGGCCGAGACGGTCGACAGGGTGAAGGGGATACCGGCCTGCCTGGCTGCTTTCGCCGCCTGAACCTCTCCACGTCGCGCCATCATGCCGGCGAGGCCAATGGGCGCCAGCATAAGGGGCAGGGGCTGACGCACGCCGAAGAGTTCGGTGCTGAGATCGAGCGCGGAGACATCGCGCATCACGCGCTGGCGGAGGGTAATCGCCTGCAGGTCCGTGCAGTTCCGGCGTAGCGTGACTTCGTCATACGAGCCGCCGTTGATGTACTCGAAAAGAAAGCGGGGGAGGCGGAGGCGGGCGGCCTCGCGATAGTCTGAAATTGAGGCAATCTTCAAACCGGAGTCTCCCGCGCGACGCCGGCAACCTGCATCAAAGCCACCAGCGGTTCCACGACAATGCTTGCCCTGCGGCAAGATCTGCCGGGTCGAGGCGGGGAGGGCCGGGCACAAATAATCATGAAAACAAGGTTTTGGATGGTTAATTTCCTGGCCCGGATGTTGCGTTGTCTCGCGTGGGCGCGCGCAGGCGTGCAACCAGAGTGGCGACACATCGGTCCGCCGGCAGGGAGAACAGACGGCGGATGGTGTCGTTCATCGCCTCATACAGCGTCGCGCAGATCGCGAACCTGTCGCGCGAGACGATCCAGTCGCTGACGCGCGCGGACATCGCGGCGCTAGCGAACACGCAGGTCGCGGCTTTCACGACAACCGGCATTTCGGACTTCTCCTCGACCCAGCTCTCGCAGCTGTCGACCAAGCAGGTGACGTCGCTTAGCCGGGCGCAGATCGCCGCGCTTGCGCCGTCGCAGATCGCATTCAGCTCGGCCCAGTTGCTGGCCTTCAGCGCCTCGCAGTTTGCCGCGCTTGATCCCGAAGACATCGCGGTTCTGACGGCCGCGCAGCTGCGGGGCATCACAGCGGCGGATATCACCGCGCTCGGGTCGACCCAGCTGGCGGCTCTGTCCGCGACTCAGATGTCCGCGCTCGCGGTCACCCAGCTGCGCGGCTTCTCCCCGCAGGACATGGGCGCGTTGAGTGCAACGCAGCTCGGCGCGCTCACGGGCACGCAGATGGGCGCGCTGACTGCCTCGCAGGTCCGGGCGTTCAGCACGACGCAAGTCGCTGGGCTCACGGCGACGCAGATCGCCGGCGTTCCTGCCTCCGCCCTTGGCTCGCTGAACTTGCAGCAAGTGCAGGCGTTCTCGGCGACGCAGATCGGTGCGTTGTCGATCGCGCAGCTGCGCGGGCTCTCCGGCCCAACGATTGCCGCGTTCAGTTCGACGCAGTGGGAGGCGCTGTCCTCGCAGAAGATCGCAACACTGCAGGCGTCGCAGGTCCGCGCCCTGACCACGACGCAGATCCAGTCGCTGGATGAAACGACGCTCGCCGCCTTCGGTGCGACACAACTTGGCGCGCTTGGCGCCAGCCAGCTCGCGTCGCTCTCTGTCGATCAGCTGCCCCGCCTGAGTGCGACACAGATCAAGTCGCTGGCGCCAGCACAGATCGGCGTGCTGTCCACGACGCAGTTCACCTCCCTGACGACGACGCAGGTTCGTGGCTTTTCCAACGCCCAGATCGCGGGCCTCACGCCGCTCCAGGTCTCGTCGCTGACGGGAGACCAGCTCGGCGCGCTGTCCTCGGCGCAGATCGCTTTGCTTGGCGTTGCGCAGTTGCGTCTGGTCACGAGCGAACAGATAGGTTCGCTTTCTGCGACGCAGACCGCCAGCCTGACGGCAACACAGTTGAAGGCGCTCGCGCCCACGCAGATCGGCGGCTTCTCGACGTCGCAGCTCGGCGCGCTGTCCAACATCAACATTGCCGCGCTGTCGGCCAAGCAGGTGTCGGCGCTCTCGACCGGTCAGATTTCAGCGTTCAGCCCGGCGCAGGTCTCGGTCCTGCTGCCGCAGGTGATCAGCGGGTTGAGGAGTGACCAGCTCAACGCATTTTCTGCGAGCCAGGTCGACGCTCTTGGCGACACGCAAGTGAAGGCGCTTACAAAGGTTCAGATCGCTGCGCTCAGTGCAACGCAGCTGTCGCACTTCGCTGCGAACCAGGTTGCGGCTCTGGCATCAGCACAGGTGGCGGCTCTGACGGCCGACCAGTTGTCGGGCCTGTCGACTGATCAGTTCGCCGCTCTCAGCGCTGCGGGCATTGCCGGCTTCAACCGGACGCAGGTTGCGGCGCTTTCGACGTCGCAGGTTGCAAGCCTGTCTGTGACGCAGGTCGCAGCTTTGACCGCAGCAGCGGTGGCGGCCCTGGCAGAAACGCAGGTTGGCGCGCTGTCGCAAACGCAGGTCGCGGCGCTCGCACAGACGCAGATCAGGGGACTTGCAGGCACGCAGATTGTTGGCCTGTCGGACGCCCAGTTGGGCAGCCTGTCCATCACCGCGATGGGCGCCTTCAACGCGACGCAAGTCACTGCCCTGACACCGACGCAGTTGGCGGCGCTGGCGGCAACGCAGATCAGCAGCCTTTCGGCGGCAAGCCTTGCCGGTCTGACCTCGGACCAGCTTGGCGCCGTCTCGGCGTCGCAGCTATCGGCGATGACCTCAACCCAGCTGCGCGGCCTGACGCCGACACAGATCGCGTCGCTCACCGATGTGCAGGTGGCAAGCCTGTCCTCGACCCAGCTGTCTCGCCTCACAGCGGCCGCCATATCCGGCTTTGAAGTGCAGGATGTAACCGGCTTCAGCGCCAGCCAGCTTGCTGGCTTGACCACGACGCAGCTCGACGCCTTCACGGTGACACAGCTTGGGGCGCTGACCAGCACCCAGCTGGGCGGTCTGACGACGACGCAACTGCTGGGCTTCACAGCCACAGATATTGGCGTGTTCGAGGCCGCGCAGCTCGCCGGACTTGGTGCCTCGCAGGTGGCCGCGCTGTCGAACACGCAAGTGGCGGGCATTGCAACGACGCAGGTACCAAGTCTGGGCGCCGAACAACTCGCAGCCCTGAGCTCCACGCAGGTCGCAGCGCTGACGATGACGCAGCTCGGCGTGCTGACGCTGGACCAGATTCCAGCGCTCTCGGTCACGCAGCTGAAAGGCATCAGCTCGACGGGCATCGCCAGCCTTGCGTCCGACCAGATCGCGGCATTTACAACGACGCAACTGTCGTCGCTGTCGGTCATGCAGATGCGCGGCATTGCCGCCGAAGACATCACGTTGCTTTCATCCGCTCAGATCGGCGTTCTGACGCCGGGCCAGCTGGCGCAACTCTCCGTGTCGGCGATTGGCGGATTCGAGCCGGCCACGCTGGCGGCGCTGACGCCCACGCAATGGGGCGGCATCTCCAGCATCCAGCTGCGCGCGTTCAGCGAAAGCCAGCTCGGCGCCATCGGCACAACGCAGCTTTCCGCCCTGACCACAACGCAGGTGCGCGGCTTCACGGCGACCGCGATTGGCCGGTTCTCGCTAGACCAGCTGGGCGCGCTCGCGACCACACAGGTGGCCAGCCTGTCAGCGGCGCAAGCGGCTGGTCTTTCGACAACCCAGATCGCATCCCTCGGTCTCGAGCAGTTTGGCGCGCTCAGTTCGACCGCCATCGGCGGTCTTACGACAACGCCGGTCAGTGCTTTCACGATGTTCCAGATGGCGGATATCAGCCCGACGCAGATACAGGGCCTGTCCGCCGCCGCCGTATCGATTCTGTCGACCGACCAGATCGGCGCGCTGACAATCGCACAGGTGGGAGCGCTGTCAGCGACACAGGTTGCGGCGCTCTCTGTTACGCAGGCGACCACTTTGTCGCCCGAACAGGTTGGCGGCATGTCTGCAGCCCAGATCGGCGGTTTCACACCGACGGCGATTGCCGGGCTCGAGATTGATGACATCGCTGCGCTTTCGACCACGCAACTCGGCGGTCTGACATCCAGTCAGGTTGCGGGTCTGGCCGCGACGCAGATCCCGGCGCTGACTACGACGCAGCTGGCAGGCTTCTCGTCGACGCAGGCGTCTGGCTTTACGTCTACCCAGGTTGCAACGCTCACCGCCGAGCAGCTGGCCGCGATGACATCCATGCAGGTAGCGGCCCTGAGCACGTCGGCAGTCGGCGCGCTGATGACTACACAGATAGCTGCGCTGTCCGCCACGCAGATCGCTGGGCTGAGTTTGGCACAGTTCGGCGCATTGTCTGCCGATCAATCTGCCGCGTTCACAGGAACACAGGTTTCGGGCTTCACAGCGGCGCAGCTGTCCAGGCTTAGCTCGACCGCGCTCGCCGCTTTCGGTTCCACCGTTATCGGCGCTTTCACGACAACGCAGATCAAGGGCCTGACGGCTACGCAGGTTTCCGGGCTTACGCTGTCGGAAGTCCTGGCGTTTTCGACCACGCAATTCGTGTCGCTGTCGGTCGGCGCATTGTCCGGCCTCACCGCGACACAGGTTGGCGCGCTCGACATTGACCGCATTGCGACGTTGACGACGACAAGCCTCGCAGCGCTGTCTACGAGCGGCGTCTCGGGGCTCAACGTCGATCAGCTCGGCGTTCTCGAGACCACGCAGGTCGGCGCCTTCTCAGCGACGCAGATCGGCGCGATCTCCACCTCAGTCCTCAGCGCCATGTCGGGCGACAAGCTCGCCGCGCTGAACAGCACGCAAGCAGGCGGGCTTACATCCTCCCAGGTGCTCGCGCTGACGGCGACAGACATCGCGGCGTTATCGACCACCCAGCTGCGAAATCTCACCTCGACCGCAGCTGCCGGACTCGAGGCGGAGGATATAGCGGCCCTGTCCACCACCAAGCTTCAGGCCATGATGACTCTGCAGATCGCGGCGCTGTCCACAACGACCGTACAGAATCTCACCTCTGCGGAAGTCGAAAAGTTAACCGCAACGCAATTTGCCAGCCTGACGGCAACCCAGATTGGCGCATTTAGCACGACGCAGATGGCCAGCTTCCCGGCCACGACGCTGAATGGTTTCAGCACGACTCAGATATCGGGTCTCGTGGCGACGCAGTTGCAGGCAATTTCGACCACCGCATTCGGCGCATTGCAGACCACAGCTGTGGCGGCGCTGTCATCCACTGCAGTGCTGGGTCTCACGGTGGAGCAGGCCGGCGCGATGACCAGCAGCCAGTTCAACGCCCTGACCCCAACGCGTATCGGAGCCCTGTCGGCGACGTCGGTGGCGGCCCTTTCGCTCGCAAATCTTGCGCAGTTGACGACGACACAATTGTCGGGCGCGTCGCTGACGTCGACCTGGGCGTCGGGGCTGACGACCGACCAGCTTGCGAGCTTCACGACGACGAAACTCGCCGCGTTCTCCGCAACGCTGGTATCCGGGTTCAACGCGCAGCAGGTCAGCGCCTTGCCGCTCGAGGCGATTGCTGCTTTCTCGGCGACACAGGTCGGTGCATTGAGCCCAACCGCGATCGGCGGACTTTCGACCACAGCAGTTGAGGCTCTCACTATCACGCAGATCGCCGGACTCAGCGCTTCGCAGGTCGGGATGTTCAGCGCCACCGGCATGGCGCAGTTCTCCGCGACCGAGATCGCGGGCATGACATCGACGCAACTGGTCGGCCTCGTGCGGGTGCAGCTGCGCGCCCTGAGCACGGCGCAGATCGGCGCATTTACGCAGACGCAGATCAGCGGCCTCAACCCCGAGCAGATCGGCAACCTGACATCGAGTGAACTTAACGCCTTCACCGTGACGCAGTTTGCGGCGATCACCGGGCCGCAGATGGGCGCGTTGACCGCCTCGCAGATCAACAATTTCGCGGACACCCGGATTGGCGCCCTGTCGCCTGCGCAACTTGCGGGCATGACCTCGACGCAGTTCAACGGCTTTTCGACGACCTCGATCGCGCCGCTGACGGTCGATCAGATCGACGCGCTGACGCCGCTGCAGATCTCTGGATTTACGTCGACCCAGATCGCCAGCATGTCCCCCGAACAGCAGGACGCGCTGATCCGCGCGGTCAGCTGACAAAAAAATCGAAAAGTTTCCGACCTCTATAGCGAACGTCGCCAACGGCTAGGATCTTCCGATCCAGCAAGAACCGTGGCGTAAATCTCACGACCATCGCCAACATCACCGACCTGCGCGGCGAGCAGAACCTGTTTGGGATGGCGCACGCTTTCGATTTCGGCATGGAAGTCAGCCGTGAGACAAACCGCGTTCATGCCGGGAAACTCGGGGCAGGCGACCTTGTGCTCTATCCTGCCTCAAGCCTGCACCGTGCCGAGCCAATCACGCGTGGCGCGCGGGTCACAAGTTTCTTCTGGATTCAGTCGATGGTGCGCGAAGACGCCAAACGGACGCTGCTATTCGACATGGACATGGCGATCCAGGTGCTGGCAGGCGAACTCGGCCAGGGGCGCGCGCAAGTCGTCTCGCTGACCGGCGCCTACCAAAATCTCCTGCGCATGTGGATCGAAGTCTAGCCTCTCACCCCTTGCGCGACGGTCGTCGGCTTGTTCGCAAGCTTCGAGCGCACCTTGCGGGTCAGCGCCGTGCTGGTCGCCATCAGGCCGGCCTTGCGCAGGGAATGGCCGATGAATTTGAGTCGGTCGCGCCGCGTTAGGATATGCGACAGTGTGATGTTCGCGACGCGGATCTTGTAGTGACGCTCGCCGATCAGGCTGCGATGCTTGTCGGCCGCAGCGAAGCGGTACTGGATCTCCTCCCAGCTGCGATCACGCCCGGCTGACGTCATCGAGGACCCGGCATTGTACGTGTAATACAGCAGAGGTTCGGCGACGTAGCCGATCTCGCCGATAGCCAGCACGCGGAGCATGAGATCCCAGTCCTCCGCATACATCAGGCCCTCGTCGAAGGTCAGCTCGTCGAACAGGTCACGGCGGCAGAAGAAGCCGCTCGGCCCGCAGATTGGATTGTTCTCGCGGATCATGTCGAGCGTGACCCGGGTGATCGGACGTACATTGAACGCGGTCACCGGAATGAACTCCTGCCCACACGTCGACATTGGCAGGTCGCCGATCGTGTCGAGCTGGCGCTGTAGCTTCTCCGGCATCCAGTAATCGTCATCGTCAAGGAAGGCGATGTACTCGCCGCGCGCCACCTTGACCGCTTCATTGCGCGCCTGGCCGCATCCATGATTGCCCGTGTTGCGGATGGCGCGAACCTTGTCGCCATACTCCGCGAGCGCCTCGTGAATGTCGAACCTGGAGCAATTGTCCATCACGATGATCTCGCGTGAGGCAAGCGTCTGCGCCAGCGCGCTCCTGATCGCGCGGTGCAACAGCTCCAGCCGGTTGTAGGAAACGATGATGACGGAGACAGTCGGGTTAGGAGATGGCGGTATCATGGGAACGAGCCTTTCATATTTGTTCAACGCGGGGGCCTGAGCGCAACATCAAGCCACGGAGCGTCTTGATCTGCGCCTGCAGGCCGGCGCGGCACGTGTAGAGCAGTACGGCATAGGCGAGCGCGAGCTCGGCGAGCGACAGTGCGATTTCCTCGAACTCCGTCATCGAAACCTGTCTACGGATCAGCGAATGCGCGATGTAGAGCCCCGCAGCGGCCAGCGTGGCTGGCGCGAGCGCAAGCAGGAAAGTCCGCACACGAAGATCAATGACTGGCAGCGTCATGTGCAGTGCGCGCGGAACGTAGAGCACGTTGGAGAGCGAGAACGCCGTAGCCACCGCCAGCAGGCCAAAAGGCGCCGTCATGGGCAGGAGAATGACCCACATCACCGCAAGCTCGAAGGTCTGGCGCAACCGGATCGAGGTGTTGGCCGTCGCCAGCAGAAGGGCGTTGGCGGGAACCAGTATGGTCTGCACTGCGGCGACGGGTGCGAGCAGCGTAAAGACGGGCGCGGCCCCCGCCCAGTCGTGCGACAGCAGCGCAGAAAAGTAGGCAGGGCAGGCAGCGGCGATGATGGCGACACCGGGAAACACCAGTAGAGCAATGCAAGTCGTCGTGATCAGCAGAAGATCGCGCAGTGCTTCCTTGTCATCGCGCATCTCGACCATGCGGACATAAAGCGCATTCTGCACCGGACTCGCGACCAGCTGTTGCGGCAGGTACATGATGCGCGTGGCGAAGGCGTACAGCCCTGTCGGAACGGCGCCCAGAACACGACCGATCACCAGCGGATCGATCTGGCGCGCAAAAAAATAGAGAATTGTCGTGCCTGTATTGTCGCGCGCGAATCGCAGGTGCTCCGACAGGTTGGTGCGCGAGAAGACGAAGTGCGGCCGGAAGCGCGTGCGCCACATCAGCAGCGTTCCCTTCATCGTCCAGAACGCGATCTGCTGCAGCACCAGCGCCCAGGCGCCGGCGCCCTGGAAGGCCATCACGATGGCGGTCCCAAGGCCGGTCAGCGCTGAGACAGCCTCGATCGCGGCCAACTCGCGAAACTTCTGCCGCTGCTGTAGCTCGGCCATTGGCGCCGCCAGCGCCGAAACCATGAAGGGAATGATCGACAGCGCCAGCATAAGACCCAGCAGCCGCGGCTCGCCGAACACGATCGGCGTGACGAAGGCGATCGCAACGAGCAGGAGGCTGAGGCCGACGCCAAACCCGGTAATCGCCCAGAATGCGCTCGACCATGTCCTGGTGTCGGACGCAGGCGTACGCACCAGCGATTGGCCCATGCCAGCGTCCGCCAGGAATATCGTGGAGACGACAAAGCCCATCGCAACGGCGACAAGGCCAAACTCGTGCGGGCCGAGCAGGCGCGCAATGACCGGCAGCGAGGCAAAAGCCGCGAGCGTCTGCACGACGCGCGCGGCAGACAGCGAGGCGAGATCGAGGCTGAAGCGTTTCAGAGCCATGCGGGCGCCAATCGCGTGGAAGGTAGGGAGCCCGACGTCAGATCGCGCGCGCCGGCCGCCGTCCATCCTGGCTGGAAACTCGCTTCGAGCTGATCCACGAACCCGTCAATGTCGACAGATGGCGCCCGCGCCGCCAGCGCCTCCGCCAGAGACGCGGCGTAGTTCGAATCCGACAGCACGCGCAGGACGGCGTCATAGGCCGACCCAGGATCGCCTCGATCGAACGCTTCATGATGCATGCCCGCCTGAAGCCCATAGGCGGGCATGTCGAACGGATCGTCGATCACCAGCGGGCGGCGCAAGGCGATGGCGACGCCCAGCGTGTTCGAACCGGAAAAGCGGTAGTTGGGTGTCGTCGCCACCAGGAGGCATCGCGCCGATGCGGCGATCCGCGCTGATTGCTGGAAGCCAGCGCGGAAGGCCAACGTGATATTGCGCGACACGCCAGCCGGCAGGGCCATGACGCGCCGGCGGACGTCCATGTCCTCGGTGACAAGCGCTACCTGAAGGCCGCGGGCAGCGAGCTGGATCGGCGTTTCCCAATCGCGACGCGCGTCACTGCCGAGGGCGACCACGTCATAAGTGATCGTCCCCGGCACGATCTGCCGGTAATAGGCCAGATCGACGAACACAGGATGGAAGGCCATGCGTGCGGCATGCGCCGGAAGTGTCTCAGCCCAGATGCGCCGTTCATTCTCGCTCGCGAACCAGATCGCGTCGGCGGCGGCAAAGAGCCGGTCGAAGTGGCGGCGATAGGGTAGCCTTGCCGTGGAGGGTGGATCGAAATCGATGCCGCCCCAGTGAACCACGATACGCTGTTCCTTCAGGAAGCCAGCGTGGCGGAGGGTCGACAGCACGCGGATCCAGGCCAGATCTGCCGTGTAGATCACCGTTCCCGGCTTTCGCGCAGCGTGCAGAACATCGCCCACACGCAGGATGTATTGCAGCTTGCGCTCCCAGCCCTGCAACCGGCGCTTGCCCCGAGACCAGGACGAGATCGACCTGATCTCATATCCGCGGGCCTTCAGCTCGCGCGCGCCCTTGTCGGCGTTAGAGGGCGTCTGGTGGCTGTCGAGATCTGGCGTGGGGCGGTGTGCGCCCCACAGGCAGACCACGATCGGTCGTTTCGGAAGTCGTTCGGGTGGACGTTCGCGCGTTGATCTGGACATGACGGACGACGATCCCGGCGGGCGGCTATGCGACGTGTAATTCTTCCCGACCACACCGGAGAGGGCTGGCTGGACTGGCAAAAACTAGAACGACCTTTCGGCGATCCGGATCGTGTCTCCCGGCCCGATCCAGGTTGCGGCCGTCACCTGAAGCGGCGTTTCCCGGGCCTCGCCCTCGCGCGTCACATAAACGACGTTTGAGTTGGCGCGGTAGGTAAAGCCTCCGGCGGTCGCGACCGCTTTCGTAAGCGTCATGCCGATTGCATACGGGTACTGACCGGGCGTCGACACTTCCCCCAGAATGTAGAACGGCCGATAGGCAATGACATCCACGCTCACGCGCGGCGTCCGCACCATGTCGGTGGCGACAAGTTTTTCTTCCACCGTCCTTTCGAAGGCCTCGATCGTCAGGCCGCCCGCTTTCACGTCGCCGACCAAAGGCACGGCGACATTTCCGCGGTTGGAAATCAGGAATTCTCCCGACAGCGCGTCCTCACCGAACACGTTGAGGCGGACGCGATCTCCCGGCCCCAACTGGTACTCGTTGGCCGCCTCGGTGATGTTGGCCGTGCCGACGGGCAGCGGTTCACTGGTTGCGCAGGCCGTCACAAGAGCGGCAGTCGCCGCAACAGCAAATCTGCGTAGCAAGTTCAGGGCGTAGTTCATCTCGGGTCCCCGTAGATGTTGTTGTTCCCAGAGGCGAGCTAGTCTGGAGCGAGCTCGGGAACAGTGACGGCTGCAAATATCGTCCATGCCCGGATTCGAAATCACAGCAGCTGCGTGATCTGTGCGCTGACGCACACTCTGTCGCTCGCGGCACGGGCGATAGAACGCCTGTGCAGCTGGCGTCGTACCCGGTTCCGCCTCGATTGCACGCGCGTTGGAAGAATTGTGCAATCAAACTCCAGCTGTGCAGGAACCACTTTGTTTACTCGCCGTTTACCAGACGCTTCGGGACACGCCCGGTCAGCAGGTGAGGCTTTATGGCCGACGGTGCAGCAGAGATTCTCGGGTCGGCTAACGCGGCCATGAGCGCCGAAGCGCTGCGTCGCGGCCCGTCTCCTGATTTCCGTCCGCCTCCTCTGCAGAACCGCTATCCGCGCAGCAGCCGCATGGAGCTATCGTCGCGCGTCATCGGCGGTGTCTCCAAGCGTGCATTCGATATTCTGGTTTCAGGCGCAGCGCTGGTCGCACTTGCGCCTGTCCTTGTTGGCGTCTGGGCGCTGGTGCGAATCGATAGCCCAGGGCCCGGATTATTCATGCAACGTCGCGGTGGCTTTGAAGGCCGACCATTCCGTATCCTAAAGTTCCGCACAATGAAGACCTGCGAATCCCGTTCGATCACGCAGGCGAAACAGACAGATGATCGCACCACCCTTCTGGGTCGCATCTTGCGAAAATACTCGATCGACGAGCTGCCGCAGCTCCTCAACGTTCTGAAGGGTGACATGTCGATCATCGGACCCCGGCCTCACGCCCTGGCGCATGACCGACAATTCTACGGCGTCGACCGACGCTACGCGTTCCGTCACCGTGCCCGCCCCGGCATTACCGGCCTGGCGCAGGTCTCAGGGTCGCGCGGCAGCACCGACACCAATGAGAAGATCATCCGGCGCCTCGAATACGACCTGAATTATGTCTCCAACTGGTCGTGGAAGATGGACATCTACATCTTCTTCCGAACGCTCCGCGTGCTCTGGTCAGACGGTTCCGCTTTCTGAGGGCTGTTTTCCGCTTTTCGCGCGGAAGTCCAAAAATCCAGTCCCCACAAAGAATTAAGCGCGGCGCCCTCAGGGAGCCGCGCGATTGCTATGGGTCGTTTTCGGGAGCTCTCAGGCCTCGCGGGTGTAGTACCCGGCAAAGGCCTTCGAGTAATACAGCCCGTCATAGAATGACCGACGCCGGCTTTTGCGGACATCGACCCGGTTCAACACAACGCCGAGCACGTTGGCTCCCGCCAGCTCAAGCTGTGCGATAGCTGCACGCGTGGCGCGCGTGGGCGTCTTTCCGGCGCGCATCGCAACCACCACGGAATCTGCCAGGGCCGCCACGACGCGCGTATCCGCCACCGCGAAGACCGGCGCGCAATCGAGCACCACCAGATCATAGTGATGCGACAGGTCCGTCACGAGGCTTTCCATCGCTCCAGTCGAGAAGATGTCCTTCGAAGTCAGGGCAGAAGCCGGCAGGACGTGGATGTTGGACGCCTGGTCGGTACCAACCACGTCGCGCCAGTCCTTCTCGCCCAGCAGGACCTGTTGAAGGCCCGCGTCCGGCTCGATATCCAGCAGCTTGTTGATCGTGCGCATGCGGACATCGCAGTCAACGATGATAACCTTCAGACCGCCCATGCCTGCGACACGCGCCAAGCCCAGGGACAGCGTAGTTTTACCATCGCCCGGCAATGCCGATGTCACCGCGACCACATTCCGATGTGGATTGCCCGCGAGCCGCAATGATGTCTGCAGCACCCGAAAGGTCTCGGTGAAGTGCGACAGGCGCTTGGCCAGCAGGTAGCCCGTCGGCGACCGGTTCGCCTCCGGAATATGCTTCAGGTCGCGGCGCCCGAGATCCGGCACCGCCACGAGTGCGCGAACGCCGAGTTTTTCTTCAACCTCTTCCGAGGTTTCCAGCGTCTTGCGCGTGCGCTCGGCGACGATGCCGGCCAGCAGGCCTAGTGCCAGACCGGCCGCGATCGAGAGAACCGCATTGAAAAGCATGTGCGGTGATGTCGGTTCGGTCGGTTGCTGTGCTGGCGAGAGCAGACGGGCACTGATGGCCGTCGGCGCTCCCTGGCTGGCGATCTCGTGTGAGCGTTGCAGGAAACTCTCATAAACGGTGCGCGCGGCTGCGGCGTCGGTCTGAAGTGCGTTGAGCCGGACCTCGTCGAAATTGTCGCTCACCAGCTTGCCGCGAAGGGCCACCAGTTGCGCTTGCTGGGTGTTGAGGCGGGCGCCAACCGAGTCTGACCGCAGTTTTGCGCTGGCGGCCAGGCGCTGCATCTCGGAGGTAATTCGTTCATCGAGCACGGCGCGCTCCTCACGCGCCTGCTGCAGCACTGGGTGTGCGCTGCCATACCGGCTGCCCAGATCGGCTATCTTTTGGCTGATGGCGGCTTCCCTGGAACGCAGATCGCGCATCGTGTCGTCAGGAATATCGAGCGAATTCAGGGATCCGCCAGAATTAGCCATCGCGGAGACCAACTCGTATTGGGCGCGTTGCTGGGCGTATTCCGCTCGCGTGGACTGCAGCGCGCTCTGGAGTTCCACCGTCTGTTGTTCGGCGAGGCTGGCGCCCTGCGCCGTCAGCAGGTTCCGTTGCGCGCGATAGCGCATCGCCGCGGCTTCTTTCTCCTGAACTTCCGCCTTCAGCTCATCCAGCCGGGTATCAAGCCAGCTATTGGCGTCCTTGGACGCCGTCTGCCGCGCCTCGCTCAGCGATGAAAGGTAGATCGACGAAAGCGTGTTCGCGAGTTGCGCTGCTCGCGCCGGCGATGTCGAGGTGGCAGAAACCTCGACTACATAGCTCAATCCGCGGCGTCGGATGTCGAGGGCGGTGGTGAGGTTGGGGGCTATCTCGGATGGGGTGAGTGCCGCACGCTCGGGGTTCCATTCGGGGTCTTGGTCGAGGCGGAGTTCACTTGCCATACGCTTGACCAGTTCGGGCGAGCGGATTGCTTCGATCTCGGAATCGACCATGGCGGCGTCGACTCGGCCGGCCGAGGCCTGATGGTCCGGGACAATCTGCTCGGGCGTGGGATCAATAACGAGCAGCGCCGTTGCTGAATATTTCGGGGCCTGCAGCATCGTCAGTCCGATTCCGCCAGCAGCGACCACCGCGGCGACGCCGGCGATCAGGAAGCGGCGGCGGAACAGCGCGGCCAGAAACCGCTCGCTGCCGTCCGGCTGGTGGTCCGCGCCGGATGTGTAAAAGGCGCTGGGAATGGGGGTGAGTTGCGACGCATCGGTAACTTGCGTGTTCTGCGATCGGCGTGTGGTGAGATTGGTATTTGGCTGGGTCATGACGGTTTCGCGGAAACTCTGCTGAAGCGGCCGCGAGGTGGGAAAAAGCCCTCCCGGTCCGAATGTCGATCTAGAGCGGGTTCCGGTCCGGCCAATGGTGCCGGTGCAGAGTCTTCCGTGGACTGACCAAAGAAATTGCGTTGTCGAAAAGTCTGTACGCTGAATGACCAGCAACGATCGGAATGTCGGCGCCGGGGTCAAAAATTTCGCCGGCAACACGACCAATAAGCTCGCGCCGCTGTCTCGCAGGCGCGGGGTTCTGCACACACGCTGAGACTCTTCTGCGTCCGCCGTTGAAGTGACCTGGCATCGCTCAATATCCAATCGTGCTGGAACCAGCTGCGCCTCCCGCGCGGGCACGTCCGCTGCGATGACTTTGTCAGAGCGGTCGCGTGTCACGTGGGTCGACGTTCAGCTGGATCGGCGTCACGGGGATGAGAGACGACGTTCCACATGCTGCCTGAGGAAACTTCCCGATCGCTTCCCGCCTGGGCGCTTCATCCCGCCACAGCTGTTTTGTTCATCCTGATGTTGCGAGCGGCTCTCAAGACTCCGCAGGCGTCGGGTCGCCTCCTCATTGTTGCCGTCTGGCTGCGTTATGTAATGCAGGCCTACCACGAGATAACCTATGTCGACATTGGCGGGGTCAGCGCCAACGCGATTGTCTCTCTGGGCGTGTGCCTTGCCGGCAGCTTCATCCTGTTCAGGCGACTGATCGAAATCGGACGGCTGCCGCTCATTGTCATGCTGATGATCACGGTCTGCCTCAGCGGGTTCCTCAACGGCGCGCTGCAGCCCACCATAGAGACCCTGCTGAAATGGGGCTTCTTCGGCGTCGTTCTGCTGGCGACGGTCGATTGCATGCGCCGTGATGGCGATGCGCGCATCCTCGGCCTGCTGCTGTGGTCGTTTGCACCCGCGATTGTCTATCAGGCGCTGTCTGTGGGGCTCGGCATCGGCAAGGCGACGGAAAATGATGGCTCGATAAGTTTTATCGGCGGCTTCAATCACGAGGCTGCCTTCTCGATCGTGCTGATCACTTGCTTCGCCGTGACGACGCTCGTGCCGCGCATGCACCCGGCGGCGCGATTCAGCCTGTTGACCGTTTGTCTGGTCGGCGTGGTGATCGCCAACTATCGCACGTCGCTGATTGCGGCTGTCCCCATCATCGCCGGCTTCATGATCTTCGGAATGGCGCATGGCCTGCGCCCCGGCCGACGGATCGTCGTCAGCCTGATCGGCCTTCTTGCGCTGATGGGCGCCGGCGTCGGGGCCAGCCTCGTCATGGACGAGCGGCTGGGCGATGTCAGCGTCATCGCAGAGCAGGGTGGCGAGATCATCAAATCGCCGGACGAGTTCACGGCGGAAGAACGCAAGCTTCTGTCGGGCCGGGTCTATCTCTGGAATCTCTACATTCAGGACTATGCCGCCGGCTCAGATCGCTCGCTGCTGCTGGGCTATGGCGCGGATTCGTGGGTCGAGAAGTTCGGGCTCTACGCCCACAACACGTTGATTTCGTATCTCTACGAATTCGGTTTCATCGGCACGCTGCTTCTGGTGCTGGTCTGGGTCAGCATGATTGTGCGGGCATGCCGCGTGGCGGACTGGACGCTGCGCGGACAACTGGTCTCCACCCATATCGGCTTCATCCTGCTCAACATGGCGACCATGCCGTTCTGGATGATCGAGGGACTGATCTTCTACGGGCTGCTGTGCGGCTATACGCTTGCCGTGACGGCCAAGGATCGTGTGCCAGCGCCTGTTGCCGCGCGAGCCTCACCTGTCGCCCGTCGCATCTACATGAAGCCGGCGTCGGCGGCGGCCCGCCGTCACGCCATGCTGGCGTTGCGCGAGCAGGGTCCGGACGATCGCGCCCTCCAGGGGCGGCCCACAAAAGCGGAAGCCGAGAGATGAAGATCTGCGCCATAGGCCTACGCGGTATTCCCGACGTGATGGGCGGCATCGAAACCCATTGCGAAAATCTGTATCCGCGCCTCGCACAAATGGATGATACGCTCGACATCACGGTAATTGGCCGCAAGGGCTACGTCGACAGCGGCATGTATGGCGATATCCGTGTCGTGTCGCTGTGGGCGCCGAAAAAGCGCGCGCTGGAAACGCTGGTCCATACCCCGCTGGCGCTGCTCTATGCGCGCCTGTTCCTGCATCCCGACGTGGTGCACCTGCATGCCGTGGGGCCGGGCTTCTTTGCGCCGCTCGCAAGGCTGCTCGGTTTTCGCGTGATCGGGACGCACCATGCCGCCGACTATGACAGGCCGAAATGGGGCCGGTTCGGAAAATGGTTCCTGAAGACCGGCGAGCGGATGATGGCGCGCTTTGCGGAAGACGTGATCTGCGTCAGCCATACGATCGAAACCTGCATCGCGAAGGAGCATCCTGGCCAGCGCGACAATTTCACAACCATTCACAATGGTGCGCCAGCAATGCCTGTCCGCTCGTCGGCAGCTACGGCGGTTGTCGATGAAGCATCTTCCGAACTGCTCGGGGCCCTCCGCCTCAAGCCAGATGGCTACATCCTTTGTGTCGGGCGGCTCGATCCCACCAAGGGGTTTCACGATCTTGTCGACGCCTATGTTGCGGCCAAACCTGCAGGACTGAAGCTGGTCGTCGTCGGCGGCTCGATGGGAAGCGATGAATATGCAGCCGAGTTGAAGGCGAAGGCCTCCGACGATGTGATGTTCGCCGGTATGCGTCCAGCCGAGCAGGTGAGGACCCTCTATCGTCATGCGGCGCTGTTCGTTCATCCGTCCTATCTCGAAGGCTTTCCGCTTGTGCTGATGGAAGCGTTGGCGGCGAATGCGCCGATCATCGCCTCCGACATCCCCGAGCACAGGGAAGTCGGGCTCGATGCCAAGAATTACTATGCCGTGGGCGACACCGCCGCGCTTGCGGCCCTGCTGTCGCGGCCACCGGAAGACTTTCATTGTTCGCGGCGCGCACAGATCCTGGAAGAGAATGACTGGGACGCGATCGCCCGCAGGCATCACGACATCATCCAGAGACGGACGCCGGTTCCGGAGCGCGTTCCACTGGCGGCGGGGCCTCGCCCTTCGTGACGGCCGTCTTGCCATCCAGCGCAGCAGCAAAGCAGGACCAGTAACGCTCCATGGCGCGCGCGACGTCGAATTCCGCGATGCGGATGCGCGACTGGCGGCGATAATGGGCCAGAGTTGCCGGCGTCAGCATCTGTTTCATTGCCTCGGCCAGCGCTGGCGCATCGCCCACCGGCGTGAGCATGCCATGGCGTGCGGCATGAACGCCTGTCGTACCCGTGGTGTCGACTTCATCGAGCAATTCGGCCGGACCCGAGGGGCAGTCGGTGGCGACGACCGGCACGCCGAGAGCCATAGCCTCGGCCATTGCATTCGGGAAGCCCTCGCAATGCGAAGCCGACACGAACATCTCGGCGCGGCCGACGATCGCGAAAGGATTGCGCGCGTAGCCCGCAAGCATGACATGGGCGTCGAGTTTTGCCGCTGTGATCCTTGCCTGAAGCGCTTCGCGCAGGTCGCCCTCGCCGAGAATGACCAGCGGCAGGGCGGTTTGCGTTTGCGCATAGGCGTCGATGAGGTCGGCGAAGCCCTTGGATTCGGTGAGACGGCCTGCGCTGACGATGAATCGGTCGGGTAGGGGAAACTCGGGCAAGTCCGCTGCGGCGGCGGCAATGCTTGGCGCGTCATAGGGATTGGGAATGCTGGACACGCACTCGGGCCGCACGCCGAAATTCGCGATCAGATCCTGTCGCACGCCGCTCGACACGGCAATGATGTGATCGGCCCGCGGATAGACGAGGCGCGGTACCAGCCTGGCTGCAAGGGCGCGCACATAACCATGGCGGCCGGTGAGATGCGTCGAGAGCTGGGCCCGTTCGCTGATCACCACGGGCACGCCAATACCCTTTGCGGCAATCACCGCCGCGATGTTGGCGCGCACGAGAAAGCTCACCACCAGATCCGGCGCGAGGCATTTCAGCTCGTGGCGCAGCGCGTTGATGCTCGCCAACAGCCGACCGCCGCAGTCGAGACGGTGGACGGTCACGAAATCAGGTGGCGTGCGGTGCTCGTCTTCCCGATCAAGCAGGACGAGGTGCACATCCCAGCTGCCGCGTGGTGCGTTCTCCAGAACCGTCATCATCACCCGCTCGGCGCCGCCGGGGCCCAGCGAGTTGATGACGAAGGCGATGCGACGCTTGGCAGTTGTGGCAGCGGCGGGCGTGGCGGTCATCGCGCGACCGCGAGATAGCCGCGTGGGACAGGCGCATTGGCGGACACCCAGAAGCTGGTCCGGCCGCGGTCGAACGGGTCCTTGTCGAGCCGTTTCAGACGGATCGTGACCGCGTCATCATCGTCATTCTGTATCATCCAGCCGGGCGGATCGGACACGAGGTCGGCCTCGCTTTCGCCGACGGCGCCGAAGCGGCAGTTATAGTAATCGAACTTCGCCTCACCCTTCCCGCCGCCGAACCATAGGCCGGTGAAACCGGGATAGGCGAGGATGATGCTGTTGGCGATGACCACGCGCGCGCCCGCCCAGACGCGGATCGAGCGGTGACCGGAAGCGATGAAGCTCGCATCAATTCGGACGCTGCCCTTGTTGTCCAGACCGGATTCCTCGCCGCCAAGCAGAACCGCCTTGCGGATATTGAGGCGTCCGCTTTTCGCTTCCACCGTGACGGCTTCATTGTTGGCGAGCTTGTAGTCGGGCATCGGGCCTTTGCCCTCAAGGTCGATCCACGCGTTGGAGAGCCAGGTCTCGCCACGCGTTGGGGCGGACTGGCCGAGGATGAGGCCGGAGCCGTAGATGTCCTTGGACTGGCGGCGTCGGAAGACGAAATTCTTGATCAGCACCTCGCCGGTGTTGTCGAGCGAGACGCCGTATTTGCGGCCGGTGACGGTAAGGCCGATGATCGCGGCATCCTGCCCCTTCAGGGCGAGGCCGCGGGCGTTGTTCGGGGCCGGGTCGCGGACGAGATCGGTCTGGATGTTGCGACGGGAGATGCGGTCGGACAGGCCGCTTTCAAACACCGTTTCCGCCTCAGGATGATAGGCGGACTGAGAAGGCGCAAGGGCGGGGCCGGGCTGCGCGCGGGCAGTCAGGGTGGTCAGAAGCGCAATGCAGATGAGTGCTGTCCAGCGCATTCCGCCGCCGCTTTCCTTGCCCCGTTGCGAGAGGAGCTAGGGCGCGCCGGCGTTGCGTCAATCGTCGCGGGCGCTCCACATCGGTTTGCCCAATGCGTCGTGGCTGACCTGGCCAGGCGCGCCGACCGCGCTCCGGTTGGGGGAGGTGAGCAGGGCGATCGTTGCAATGTCGCTGGCTGGTGCATGGGCCATCACCCGGCCGCCGTCCGGCGTACGTGCGATGACGATGCCCGCGACGGGGGCGCCGTCGCGACCATAGGTCACGGTGTAGGTCTCGAGCTTTGCCGGTCCTGCATAAGTTTCCAGCAGCGGCGCCGTCGGTCCACGCGCGGCGTCGGCGGTGGCCTGCACTGAATAAGCGGCGGGCATCTGTGTGGGGGCCGGCGCGGTGCTGACCACCAGCGTGTGGTGCTTGTTCACATAGCCGCCCTGGCCATAGAGCAGGCCGAGTTCGCCGGGTGTCGCGCGCAGGGCATGTACCATCGCAGCGATGGCGTGGCTCATATAGTTGTTCAGAGGCCCGCCGAAAAAGGTCAGCCCGCCCGCCACCGTCGGCGCATGTTCCCCGGGATCCAGCTTCAACGTCCGCAGCGCCATTTTCGGCACGACTGGGAAGCAGCTGTAGAGTTCAAGATGTTTGAAGCGCTTTGCGTCCCCGCCCGCGATCTCGACAGCTTTCTCCAGCACCGCCGTCTGAGCGGTCGAGTGGTCATAGCGATCGCGGTGAAGGTAGTCCTCGGGTTCGATGGCTTTTGCGCCGCCCCAGATATGCACGAGCTTGTCCTCGGCGATCCCCAGCTTCCGGGCGCGGGCGAGGCTCATGACGATCACGGCGGCCGACTGGTTCACAGCGGGGTTGGCGACCATCAACTTGGGGTAGGGCCAGTTGATCAGACGGTTGTCGGGCGTCACCGCGCCGATAGCGTCGGCGCCAGGTGCGCTCCTGATCCACGCGAAGGGATTGCCTGCCGCAACGGCGGCGTAGCGCGCCCACAACTCTGCCGATTCACGCGCGCCCTCCGCAGGCGTCTGGCCCCAGGCGGCCTGCGTCGCGACTTCGTAGAAAGGATAGACCTGCGCCGGGTCCATCACGCCGAGAAGCTTGGCGACGGGGCTCATCGCAAAACGGCTGGACGGAAACTTCACCGCATCCTCGCGCGAAACCGGCGGCGTCCACGGCGGCAATACGCCAGCCTTCTTCGCCTGGTTCACGGCATTCACCGCCTCGCCGCCGACGATGGCGGCGACAAGGTCTTCGCCCTGCGCGATGCGCGCGGCGGCTTCATGGGTCAGCCGTACCGGCGTCTCGCCGCCCATGCTGGCATTCACTTGTTCGGCTGGTGCAATGCCAAGCTCTGCCGCCAACTGCCGCACCGGATCGCGATAGGGCCAGCTCACAAGTCCGATCAGGCTGAGCAGCCCCACCTGATTAAGCAGCTTTGCGCCGGCATCCGCCTCGCACGCTCGCAGCGCCGCTTCCATCAATCTCAACGGCTCCAACGCCAGCTCCGGCGATTTCGGCCGGTCAATGACCTCGCCCACCGCAGCTATCACGGGCGTTGTCTCTGGGTTCATCGTCGCCATGTCTTGCGTGTCCTGCGGTTGTGTCGGTATGAAATTCTGTATGCGCGACCACGCTCGCGATTGGCAAGCGAGAGGCGCTTGCCGGGCAACGGCTTGTGTATGCCGCGGAAAGTTCGGGCTGCCGTTCCGTTACGATATTGAGCGGATGGCAAGTGTCAAAAACCAAACATTGGCTCGTGGTGTTTCGTGCTTTATCGAAATACCGATTGACGCGCTCGCCGAGGACCCGCACATTATTTCGATGAAACTCGAAAAAGTTTCCGGACAGCTTGAGGCGCTCGGCAATCCCGTGCGCCTGAAAATCTACCGACTGCTCGTGCGCGCTGGCGCCGGAGGGCTGCCCGTGGGCGCGGTGCAGGAAAAGCTCGGTGTCGCTGCATCGACGTTGTCGCATCATGTCAAACGCCTCGTGGAGACTGGTCTGGTGACGCAGGAGCGTCACGCGACGACGCTGCTCTGCAGGGCCCACTTTCCTGCGATGAATGCACTGATCGGCTATCTCTCTGACGAGTGCTGCGCCGATGGCAGCGCTGCGAAAGTCTGTGCACCGGCTGTCTGTAACCCACCGGTCAAAGGCGCGAGCGCCAGAAGATGAGCGACCCGAGGACAGAGCCGGCCACAGGTGCGCGCCGGATCGCCGCCGAATGTCTGGGTTCACTGCTTCTTGCAGGAACAGTGATCGGTTCGGGCATTCTCGCCAGCAGGCTTGCCGATGGAAACGCCGCCGTCGCCCTGTTGGGCAACACGCTGGCGACAGCGGCTATTCTCTACGTTCTGATCCGTGCCCTCGGGCCGATTTCCGGTGCACACTGCAACCCCGCCGTTACGCTGGTGATGGCCATCAGACGCGACATCGCGCCTCAAGATGCGGTCGTGTACATGTTGGCTCAGACCGCCGGTTGCATACTGGGCGCGTTGCTTGCGCATGCCATGTTCGAACTTCCCGTGCTTCAGGTGTCGACCCACGTCCGTGCCGGCCCTGCGCAGATGCTCAGCGAAGCTGTCGCCACGTTCACCTTGCTGTTTGGTATCCTTTTTGTCTCGCGCTGGAAGGCGGACGCCGTGCCTGCCGCCGTCGCGCTGGTCATCACGGCAGGCTACTGGTGGACGGCCAGCACGTCTTTCGCGAACCCGGCGATCACGATTGCCCGCGCAATGTCAGACACGTTCGCCGGGATTCGCCCGCAGGATGTCCCAGGTTTTGTCGCAAGTCAGTTTGCCGGCGCGTTGGCCGCATGGCTCGCAAGCCGCATCCTTCTTCCTGCCAGGGAGCCCGCATGATCCAGCCTTTTCCCGTCGTGATCCATCACAACCCGGACTGCGGTACGTCGCGCAACGTGCTGGATCTGATCATGGCGGCAGGCTACACGCCGGACGTTATTGAGTATCTCGCGACGGGATGGACGCGCCCGCAACTTCTCGCGCTTTTTGCTGCTGCGGGTATTACGGCACGCGAGGCCCTGCGCACCACGAAGTCGCCCGCCGCCGAACTTGGCCTGCTTGACCCTGCCGCCGATGACGAATCGCTCATCGCTGCAATGATTGCGTACCCCGTCCTTGTGAATCGTCCCATCGTTGCAACGCCGAAGGGCGTGCGCCTCTGCCGCCCCAGCGAAACAGTACTCGATCTTCTTGATCGCCTTCCGGCTGGTCCATTCGCGAGGGAAGATGGGGAACTCATCATCGATGCAGATGGCAGGCGGATTGTGTAGGATCTGGCATCAGGACATTTGTGGTTTTCTGCTTCCGTCACGGAAACGCACGGGGGCACGTTTTGCTCTGGGGCACGTGACACGCGGGCTATTCCTCGCTGATGATGCGAGCTCGCCAGAGGAGTGCCGGCATGACCTACGAAACGATCCGCTATGAGGTGAAAGATGGTGTGGCGGTGATGACGCTGTCGCGACCAGAGAAGCTGAACGCATTCACCGGCCGGATGATGCACGAAATGATCGAGGTGCTCGATCGGGTTGATGCGGATGACGCGGTGCGTGCGCTGATCGTCACGGGTAATGGGCGGGCGTTCTGCGCGGGAGCCGATCTGTCGTCGGGCGCATCCACCTTCGATGTCGCCGCACATAGCGATGGCAAGAAGATCGATTTCTCCGACGACGCCGCCCGCGATGGCGGCGGGCGCGTGACACTACGCATCTTCAAGCTGCTCAAGCCGGTGATCGCGGCGATCAATGGCCCGGCAGTCGGCATTGGCGCGACCATGACGCTGCCGATGGATATCCGGCTTGCCAGCGACAATGCGCGTATCGGCTTCGTGTTCTCGCGGCGCGGCATCGTACCGGAAGCGGCGTCTTCCTTCTTTCTGCCGCGCATCGTGGGCATTTCGCAGGCGCTGCAGTGGTGCTTCAGCGGCCGGGTGTTCGATGCGCAGGAAGCGCTGCGCGGCGGGCTGGTCAGCGCTGTGCATCCCGGCGACCAGCTGATGGCTGCTGCAACGACGATCGCGCGCGAGATTGCCGACAATACCGCGCCTGTCTCTGTCGCGCTGATCCGTCAGATGATGTGGCGCGGCACGGGTATGACCGATCCGATGCAGGCGCATCGCGTCGATAGCCGCGGCATCCTCTCGCGCGGCGCCAGCGCAGATGTGAAGGAGGGTGTCACGTCCTTCCTAGAAAAGCGCGCGCCGGCGTTTCCGAACACAGTCTCCGGCGATATGCCTGATTACTTCCCATGGTGGGAGGAGGAGCTCTACAAGTAGGGGTGTGCCAGTCGGCGTCATGTGGTCCCGATGCGGAAGGCGAGCGTGAAGGGGCGCCGGGACGGAGCCGACCCTGTCACTATCGGTGCCCTGTCGCGCCGCTGATCCGGGACGGCCAGGCATCTCCTGCTTTCCGCAGAAAAGCAGGGCCATCATCGGCCACGTGATTTTCTATGGAATTTCGCCTGTTTGTTGCCCCTTTGGCTCAGTGCCGCGTCAAGACTCGCGCCAATCGCCCTGTTCGAGGCGTTTCCGCAACTGGATCGCGCCGGGCGCGTTGATTGGCTGGATATGAATTGGTTCGAAGAGCTCCCCATGACCTCACGACACTGGAAAGTCTCCCATATTGTCAGCATCGCCGCGATGGCGGCCCTGCTGAGCTCCCTTGTGTTTTCAACCTTTGCGGGCGAAAGCCCCCCGCTGCTGTCGTCGACCACCTCTCAGCCGTAAGCCGTCGCCCAGAGCGCGGCCGACGTGGCGACGATGGATCGCGCGAGCTGAATCGTGCGAGCCGCTGGCTCGAGCACTTACTCGCTGGCGTGGCGCCAACAGTCCTGATCAATCCCCACTCCGATTTTAAGTTTGAGCTTTCGCCTTCGATGTTTGCGTCTTATCGATGAACCTGGCTTGCACGCGCGCATTGGTACGGGCCCACGGGGACCCATCAATGCAGTTGAATGTTCGCGCTGATCTGCTCTTCGATTTTCCTGCGGGCACCCATGCGATCGTATCGGTTCAGGCCGCTCATTCGCCGGACCAGACCGTCCTGTCCGAACAGATGTGGCTGCCACCAGGCATAAACATTCTGCAGGACCTGGCCGACGAACGCGGCGAGCGTCGCTTCCGCGCAAGCTTCAGCGGCGAGACGCGCATTACCTATGAGGCGTTGGTCGACAATGGCCAGCGCATCGCGCTGCAGGCGTCGGCGCGCAAGGCGGACTGGATGTCGTTGCCGCAGAACGTGCTGCAATACCTGACGCCGAGCCGGTACTGCCCGTCCGACCGATTTCTCCTGTTCGCCAATCGCGAATTCGGCCGCTATTCGGACGGCGGCGCGCAGGTTCTCGCAGTGCTCGACTGGATCCACGCACATGTCGACTACATCGCAGGCGTCAGCGATGTGCAAACCACGGCGGAGCACACCTTCGTCGATCGCGCCGGCGTGTGCCGCGACTTCAGTCATCTCGGGATCGCCCTGTGCCGGGCGCTCAGCATTCCGGCGCGGGCCGTCAGTGCCTATGCGTGGAAGCTCAAGCCGCCGGATTTCCATGCCGTGTTTGAGGTCTATATGGATGGCGGCTGGTGGTTGGTTGATCCGACGCAGCTTGCGCCCGTCGAGGGGCTGGTGCGCATCGGTGTGGGACGCGACGCGGCCGACATCGCCTTTCTCACAACGACAGGTCCGTGCACAAGCCTGTCCCAGTCGGTGACGGTGAACGCGGCCTGACCGGCCCAGCCCGCGCCTTCCAAATAAGGGGCACGATTTCCTCCTGGGCTTGGATGCCTGTCTGGCCCCCCCCGACACTCTTCCTGTCCGGAGCCGGCGCCGATTTGCTTGCCCGACTCAAGGCGTCGCGTGTTCATTCCCCTGCAGCGCAGCTTGGCGTCGCGGCGCTGTTGCGGCATAATACGTTATGAAGAAAACGCAGATCGTCATTGTCGGCGGTGGCGCGGGCGGGCTCGAACTCGCCCGCAAGCTGGGCGCCAGGTACGGACGGAAGCGGCACGACATAATCCTGGTCGAGAAGAGCCGGACGCACATCTGGAAGCCGCTGCTTCACGAGGTGGCGGCGGGGGCGCTGGATGCGAATCTCGACGAAGTTGGCTATCGCAGCCATGGATCACGCTGGGGCTATCGCTTCTTCTGGGGGGCGCTGGAAGGCGTTGACCGCGACAACCGGCAGGTGATCATCGCGCCGCTGCTCGACGAAGACGGTAACGAGGTGATCGGCCGGCAAACGATCCGCTACGACTATCTGGTGCTGGCGATCGGTTCGGTGACCAACACGTTCAATACCCCAGGCGCGGCGCAGAACTGCATCCTGCTCGATGAACGGGAACAGGCTGACCGGTTCCGCCTGAAGCTGCTCAACCAGTGCCTGCGTGTTTCTCGCGCGATGAGCGCCGATCCCGCCAGCGACGCCCAGGTCCGCATCTCCATCGTCGGCGGCGGCGCAACCGGCGTCGAACTGGCGGCCGAACTCTACAATGCCGCGATTGGACTGAAGCACTATGGCCTCGAAGTGTTCGATGAGTCGCGTCTTGTCACCACGCTGCTTGATGCGGGCCCGCGTATCTTGCCGGCGTTGCCCGAAAAGCTGGCGGATGCTGCGCGTGTCGAACTTGAACGACTTGGCGTGAAGGTGCTGACCTCGACCCGCGTTTCCGAAGTCACGCGCGATGCGGTCATCACCAGCAAAGGGGAAATTCCTGCAGACCTGAAGATCTGGGCCGCGGGCGTGCGTGGCGCTGATGTCCTCAAGGATATTGGCGGGCTTGAAACCAACGCGAGCAATCAGCTGGTCGTCCGCCGTACCCTGCAAACGACGCGCGATGATCGCATTTTCGCTCTCGGGGATTGCAGTGCGTGCCCGCAGTCAGGGTCTGAGCGCCCCGTGCCGCCGCGCGCGCAAGCTGCGCATCAGATGGCCGCGACCGTATTCATGAACCTGAAGAATGTGATGGCAGGCAAGCCACCCTCCGAGTTCGTCTACCACGATCATGGCTCACTGGTGTCCCTGAGCCAGTACTCGACTGTCGGCAGTCTGATGGGCGGGCTCATCGGCGGCAAGCTTGCAATCGAGGGTAGGCTTGCGCGCTTCGTCTATGTTTCGCTTTACCAGATGCATCTGCTTGCGATCCATGGCTGGCTACGCGGTCTTGCCCTCATCGCCGTCGGCCACGTTAATCACGTGATCCGGCCGCGTCTCAAGCTTCACTAGTCATGGCGAAGGGCGCGCCAAAGGCGGCAACGGGCGTAAAGCTGGCGAAAGCCAATCTGTTGGCCAGGTATGCGCAGCAAGCGTTCGATCGGCGCTGTCAGACCAACGCTAACCAGGCTCTTGGAAGGCGGCGCCTATTGGCGTGCCGTCTGGCTATGCCTCCGCTTCACACTCGGCCCGGCGGATCTTGAAGAAATGCTTGCTCGCCGCGGCATCGATGCAAGCTGAGAGACGATCCGCCACTGGTCAGTGCAGTTCGGCGCAATCTTCCGCCATCAGCACAGGACTGCCTGGACGAGATGGACTGCCCGCTGCAGGTGAACATGTGTGGATCCTGCGCGCAGTCGACGACGCGGGCGAGATGCTGGACATGACCGTGCAGAGGCTGCTCGATACCGGAGCAGCTTTTGGAGGCGTCCGGCGGCTATTGAGTAACCACCCCGTCGAGCCAGTGATCATCGTCACGGACGCACTGTGGTCATTTAGTGCAGCACCTGGTCAACTCTATCCTGGCCATGGACATCAGCCTGGACTTCTGCGTGACAACAACCGTTTCGAGAATTCTCATCTCAGCGTCCGGTGACGCTAACGAAAGATGCTCGGCTTTGAAAGTCGAGGATCAGCGCAGCGTGTCTTCAGAATGCACGCAGATGTCTGCGAAACGTTCAACATGCAACGGCATCTGCTGAGCTGCGAGCTTTTTTTCGCATACTGCGTAAGCGCTGGAGAAGGTCTTGGAGCCGGGCGTCCGCACAACCGCTGCGAGGGGTCGATGTGAGCCGGCCCAGGGTCAAGGTGCCGATAAGCGTGCTCCGCGTTTGATTTCGCAGCGCGCCCCGGGAGCCTCTTGCAGCGTTTGTCTACATACGTGCTTTGGTTTCGCGAAGCCGGGCGGCTGCGTCCTCGGGTGTAATATCGCGCTGAGGCATACCCAACATCTCGAAGCCCACCATGAACTTGCGCACAGATGCAGAGCGCAGAAGTGGCGGGTAGAAATGGGCGTGCAGGACGAATCCCGCATCCGGCTGTGCGCGAGTTGGTCGCTGGTGCCACCCCATCGTGTAGGGGAAGGGTGCATCAAAGACAGCATCATACAGACGCGTGAGATCGGACAGAATATCGGCAAGGGCTGTCCGCTCTTGCCCGTTCAGTTCGGTCAGCTCTCCACAGGCTCGTCGGGGCAGTAAAAGCGTTTCAAAAGGCCACGCCGCCCAGAATGGCGTCACGACAACAAAGTGATCGTTGTGGCACACGATGCGCTCGCCGCTCACCAACTCGCGCTGCAGATAGTCGAGCAAAAGCGGGCGTCCGTGTGCCGCCATCCAGTCGAACTGGCGCTCGCTTTCTCGCGCCAGCTCGTTCGGCGTTGAACTGGTCGCCCAGATCTGGCCGTGAGGGTGGGGGTTGCTCGCCCCCATCATCTCCCCCCGGTTCTCGAAAATCGTGACCGCACCGATGTCGGGTCGCCTGGACAATTCTGCATACTGGGAAGCCCATGTTTCGATGACGGCCTCAAGCGCGGGCTTTGTCATTCGCGACATAGGGCGGCAGTGATCCGGAGAATAGCAGATCACGCGGCAGATGCCGGTTTCAGGTTGCGTGACAAGGATCGTGTCACCTTCCGGAGGATCAGATTCTCCGAGCAGTGCGGGGAAGTCATTCTCGAATACGTGGACGCCCTCATACAGGGGATTGCGCTGGCCATTGGATCGCGGATTTCCGGCGCATAAATAGCAGTCAGGATCGTGAACACGGGTTTGCGGTTGCGACGGAGCGGACACTGAGCCTTGCCAGGGTCGCAGCAGCCGGTGCGGTGAAACCAGAACCCAATCGCCAGTCAGAAGATTCTGTCGCTTGTGGGCGCCGTTGGTCATGACGTGATCTCGTGAGCTCCCTCAGCGATGCGACAAACGAGTGAATTTGTCGAAATCCCAGTCTCCGCGCGGTACGCGTCCCTTATTGCGCCAGACGCTGCTTCCACTGCGCCAGCGTCCACACATGCAAGCACGGCTCCGCCAAATCCGCCGCCCATCTGTCTTGCGCCGTAGACACCCCTTGTCGCGCTGGCGATGTCGGCAAGGATATCCGTTTCCCTGCATGTGACGTCAAAATCGTCGCGCAGGCTGGCATGTGACTCATTCATCAAGCGGCCAACGCTCGACAGGTCACCGGTGGCGAGCGCCAGCGCTGTCCCGACAACTCTTTCATTCTCGCTGATGACATGGCGCGCCCGACGCGTCTGGCGTTCAGAAAGAATGCTCTTGTCCAGCATATCGTGGCTGGCATCCCTGAGTACGCGAAGGCCAAGCAGTTCAGCCGCTGACTCGCAATCTGCACGCCGCGCTGCATAGCCTCCGTCCACCAATCGATGGCGGACTGTGCTGTCGATCAGGAGAAAAGCCACGGTGGGTGGAACTGGTGCGCGCTCGTAAGTCAGCGACCGGCAATCCAGAACCAGCGCATGACCCGCTACGCCATTAGCGGAAATGAACTGATCCATCACGCCGCACGGCACGCCGACATACTTTGCTTCTGCGGACTGGGCCCACAACGCAATGTCGACCGGACCTGCGGTGACGCCGGCACATGCGAGCATCGCCAGCATCGTGGAAACCTCCAGCGCTGCCGACGAACTCACGCCGGCGCCTTCCGGGACGTTGCCATGGATGACCAGATCGCAACCGGGAACCCTTATTCCCGCGTCGCGAAGCGACTGCCTTACACCTGAAACATAGTCGGCCCACGATCCCGAACGGACAAAGACTGGCGCGATCTCGGCTTCTTCTTGCCTTCCCAGCGCAAGGGCGCGGACCGTGTCACTTCCGTTCCTGGCCATTGCGACAAAGCAGCAGCGGTCGATCGCCGCTGGCATGACCAGTCCCTCGGAGTAGTCAGTATGTTCGCCGATGATATTGATCCGGCCCGGCGCCGCGAACACGCGCGGGCGCCCGCCAAAACGGGAAATGAAGGCCTGAACGACGACATCCTCGATCGGCGCGATCATGCGTGATCCTGCTTCCGCCAGCCCCGATCTGGCTGCTACTTGTCGACTGCACTAATACGGGTGAGCGCGTGTTGGAAGGTGAACTGCGATGAAATTGGGGGTTTGCTACTATCCGGAGCATTGGCCGGAAGAAATGTGGGCCGATGACGCGAGGCGGATGGCGGATCTCGGTCTGACGTGGGTGCGCATCGGGGAGTTCGCCTGGAGCCGTATTGAGCCCGATCCGGACAGATTTGATTGGTCATGGCTGGATCGGGCCGTCGAGACCCTCGGGTCAGCGGGCCTGAAAATCGTCATGTGCACGCCGACCGCAACGCCTCCAAAATGGTTGGTGGATGCAAACCCCGACATGCTGGCTGTTGATTCACGCGGCGCGCTCCGGCGCTTCGGCTCGCGTCGGCATTACTGTTTCTCCAGCAAAAGCTACCTGGTGCAGTCTGCCCGAATTACGCGAGAGGTGGCGGCGCGCTACGGGAAGCATGCCGCTGTTGCTGCCTGGCAGACCGACAATGAGTATGACTGCCATGACACCACGCTTTCCTTTTCCGAGAATGCACGCCTCGCCTTCAGAAGCTGGCTGCAAGACAGATACGGCGATATCGCAAAACTGAATCGCGCCTGGGGGGCCGTTTTCTGGAGTCAGGAATACCGCTCATTCGACGAAGTCGATCCGCCTTTCCAGACAGTAACGGAAGCCAACCCCTCGCATCGGCTCGACTACCGGCGGTTCAGTTCGGATCAGGTGGTTCGGTTCAATCGCCAGCAGACCGAGATCATTCGCGAGCTCTCTCCTGGGCGCGATATCCTTCACAACTTCATGGGCGTATCGACGTCCTTCGACCACTTCGACGTAGGGAAGGATCTCGATGCCGCATCGTGGGACTCCTATCCGCTCGGATTTCTGGAGCAGGGACCCTGGAAGGCCGATGTCAAAGCGCGCTATCTCAGGCAAGGCCATCCGGATTTCACCGCCTTCCATCACGATCTCTATCGTGGGGTCGGTCGCGGGCGCTGGTGGGTCATGGAACAGCAGCCTGGTCCCGTGAACTGGGCGCCATGGAATCCGGCGCCGCTGGCTGGCATGGTGCGCGCGTGGACCTGGGAGGCGTTCGCGCATGGCGCTGAAGTGGTGTCCTATTTCCGGTGGCGCCAGGCGCCATTTGCGCAGGAACAGATGCACGCGGGACTTCAGACACCGGACAATCGCGAGGCCGCAGGCGCCGCCGAAGCGCGACAGGTCGCGCGCGAAGCAGATGGATTGGCTGGCGCCGAGACATCGAGAGCACCCGTGGCGCTGTTGTTCGACTACGCGGCGAAGTGGTTGCTGGACATTCAGCCGCAAGGAGCTGATTTCGACTACTTCCACCTTGTCCTGGAATTCTACGCAGCCCTGCGACGCGGCGGTTTGAATGTCGATGTCCTGTCGCCTGACGCGTCACTGGATGGATACCGCCTGATTGTCGTGCCGAGCCTGCCCATTCTGGAAGGCAACCTGATCGAACGGCTGTCTGCGTGCGACGCGCAAATCATCATCGGACCAAGGACAGGGTCAAAGACGAGCGATCTGCAGATCCCGGAAAGCATGTCGCCCGGGCCGCTGCAGCGGGTCATGCCGCTTCGCATTGCCCGTGTCGAAAGCCTGCGACCCGGTTGGGCAGAGGCTGGCGATTTCGAAGTTTCCAGATGGCTCGAGCACGTCGTGACCGAATTGGCGCCGCTCGCAAGAACCGCGTCAGGGCAAGGCTTCTGGTACCGCCATGGCAGGTTTCAATACCTCGGGACCTGGCCGAACGCAGATCTGTTGGATGCGGTCATAAAACCCACGGCGCAGAGCGCCGGGCTTCCGTTCCTGAACCTTCCCGACGACATCAGAATCAGAAGGCGGGGGGAGTTCGTGTTCGCAATCAACTATGGTCCGGAGACGATCGATCTTTCATCGTGCGTCCCCGCCGTAGCGACCGTCGAGTTCATTCTTGGCGGTCCCCTGCTTCCCCCGGCGGGCGTTGCCGCATGGCGCGAAGCCTAGCCGTCAAGTCCGTGCGAGGTGGATGAGCCATGCCGTCTGAGGATCCGCGAGAGGCAAGCTGAGACCCGTCTCCTCAAGAACGCGGGCGGAGAATGTTCGGCCACCAAGCCACGCGTCTGCGTCATGTATGCGCCGCTTCGCGATCTCGGGCCAAGGATCTGGCAGGGTGATGCGATACCTTGCGGCGCGATCAAGGCCGGGAAAGCGGATCGGCGCAGCCTGGGCGCGACTGGCCACCTCCGCGCGGCAGACCAAGGCGAGGGCTTCGTCAGTGTTTTTCGAGACGCAGATAGCCGCATCGGCGCCATCGTCCGAACGCCACCTCAGCAGACGCCCCGAATGCAACAGACCGCGAAACCTTTTGTAGAGAGCGATGTGGATCGCGAGCGTTTCACGGTCCTTTGGATCCAGCTTGCGGGGATCCATCTCGACGCCGAGGTGCCCGAACATCGCGACCCTGGCGCGAAACGCCATGGGCAACTCCCTTCCAGTGATCGGGTTGGGGCTGGGTCCGACATGCGCGCCAACCGTCTCAAGCGGCAGAATCAGATTGGCCCAGCGCTGTATACGCACGCGCTCGA
This sequence comes from Hyphomonadaceae bacterium, assembly GCA_040398425.1. GTDB lineage: Bacteria > Pseudomonadota > Alphaproteobacteria > Caulobacterales > Hyphomonadaceae > UBA7672. The sequence goes on along the minus strand of JBBATZ010000012.1, from coordinate 19,986 downwards.
TCGCATCGGTTGAATCGCTGGGCCACACGCGCGTGGCACGTTTCAGGATTTCGAGGTCAACGCGTGCGCCGCCGCTGGCGCAGGATTCGATCTCGACGCTTGGATGCGCCGCCCGCAGGCGGTCCATCAGCGCGTATGTGCCGCGGGTTATATCAGCGGCGGCCGGAAAGCCTGCGCTGACAGCGGGAAAGAGGAAGCGATTGCAGTCCCATTTCAGGTAGGCGATGTCATTTTCCGACAACAGGCGATCGAGCTGTTCGAACAGGTGGTCACGAACGTCGCTTCGCGACATATCCAGCCAGAGCTGGTTCCGCATTGTGGGCCTTTCAGCATCGCGAGCGTGTACACACCAGTCTGGATGCATGCGGTAAAGGTCACTGTCCGGGTTCACCATCTCGGGCTCGACCCAGATGCCGAGGTCCATTCCAAGCCGGTGCACATGCTCAATCAGCGGAGCGAGTCCGTTGGCGAACCGCTCCCGGTCAACGCGCCAGTCCCCAAGCGAAGACGTGTCGTCATGGCGCCCGGTAAACCAGCCGTCATCGACAACAAACCGTTCTATACCGATGCCCGCGGCCGCGCTGGCGAGTTCCTTGAGCGACGCCTCATCGAACGCGAAGTAGGCTGCTTCCCACGAGTTGAAATGAACACGGCGCACGTTGTTGATGCGTCGCGGGAGAATACGCGTGCGGACAAAGGAATGAAATGCATCGGAAACACCGTTCAATCCGTGGTCCGAAACGCACGCGTAGGCTATCGGCGTTTCGAAGACGCCTCCTGGCGCCATTTCCACCTCGCCAGGAGCCAGGTGAAGACCAGCATTCGCCATCCGCTCGCCGCTTGGCAGTGTTTCAACCAGAAGCCGATGGTTGCCGGTCCACGCCAGGTGGACGGCGAGGACGCGCCCTGCGTGATCGTCAGCGGTCGGATCCAGGACTGCAAAGGTCGAACCGGGAAAGCCAGTCCGGCCAGTCCGGTTGGTCTGGGACCAGGCGCCGGACGAGAGCGCCAAACGGAATGGCTGACCTTCGCGTGACCAGTCGCCCGACATGCTGAGAATGTCGGTAGCCCAGGATGGCAGCGGCAGGCATACCGAGTCGGCCTGTTGCAAACGAAATATCTTGTCGTTGTCATTGTATATCGCCGCTCTGGAAGCGAGCACACCCGTGTCGGGGTCAATAGCGTAGCTGAGCTCGACGCGCAGCAGCATGCGCTGATCCACAAGCCGCATGACGAGCGCGTGGTCGCGCCGCTCCAAGGTTGTCTCCGACCAGCAGATCGCACCATCACCGCCATCGTGCACGCCGGAAATCGCCGGCTCTCCGAACCAACCCATCCCGGCAGCAGGATAAAGTGACGGCCGGATCGGAACATCAAGTGTCGATTCTCTTGGCCCGATGCGGCTCGCAGCGTCGATCTCACTCAGGTCCAGGTCGTCGGGGAGGCGTCTCCCGAAATGCAGTAGTCGCGGCGCGCCACTTTCGTCCGCTGCAATTGCGAAGGTCGTCTCGCCCCCATCGATGCGTTCATAGCGCGGCATGAAAACTCCCGGTAGAGTGACACACTGAGGGATCAGACGATCCACGTCGAGGTTTCAATGAGCCACGTAGCGCTGAAAACAGGCAACTCGATCGTGACGCTCGCTCCTGATGTTGGGGGCGGCATTTCGGAGCTCGTTCTTGCGGGCCACGAAATCCTGCTCCGCGAGCGCGGCGTCGATGCCGATGACTCGGATCCCCGGAATCTCGGCGAGTTTCCGATGGGGCCATGGGTCAATCGCATCGCCAATGGCAGGTTTGCCTGGCACGAGCGCGAAATCTGCGTGGCGGATGGGCCGGGGCATGATCCGCAAGGACTTCATGGCATCGGCTGGCGTAGATCCTGGTCGATTTCAGACAGCAGCGAAACCGAAGCGACACTCGGCGTCACCTGGGATGGCGGAACTGGATGGCCATTTCCGTTCAGATTCAGCCGCCGCTTCATCCTTGAACCGCATGCGTTGAAAATCGAAGCGCGACTGACCAATCTTGGATCCCAGCCGATGCCGTCCGCAATCGGGTTTCACCCATACTTTCCGACGCGAGGCGCCGTCGTGAGGGCGCAGATGTCCGCTGGGTGGGTTACTGACCGTGTGGGGCTTCCGGCCTGTCTGGGCCTTGAAGATGTTGCCGCGCGAATGCGCCCCGGTCTCGTCATTGCTGATGAGCCGCTCGACAATTGCTTCGTCGGCTGGGACGGCGTTGTCGTCATTGACTGGCCGACGCATACCCTGACGATGCGCACCGAACCAGCGTTGCGCCATCTGCAAGTCTATTCGCCAGCTGATGGAGACCGTTTCTGCGTGGAGCCGCAAAGCGCAATGCCGGACGCCTTCAATCGTGACCACTCCACAAGCGGCGTATGTGTCCTGCCGCCAGGAGATGATTTAAACGCAAGCCTTCACCTCAGCCTGACTCCGACCGTGGAGAGGGAACGAACCTAGGCGCCGGCAGCTGCCTTTCGCTTCAGGAATGGCAACGTCGCCACGCGCCGGAAGACGATGGCATTCACCAACAGTCCAAATCCGATGCACGCAAACAGCGTAATCACCATCAGATGGATATAGTGGATCGGCGTCCAGACAAACGTGAAGTACGCATAGAGGCTGGTGCCGAAGACAAGCGACGCCATGGCCGCTCGCGCGTCGACATTGCCGAAAGCAAGTCCGAGAATGAACGCGGAAAGGATCGGCATCGACAACAGGCCATTGAGTTGCTGGACAAGGTTTATGATCGATGCTGCGCCAGAATACACAGGCACCAACAGGATCGATAGCACCATGAAGACGAGGGAGATCACGGTATTCAGTCGCGCTACATTTGGCGTCGACTTGAGAAACTTCTCGTGCAGATCGCAAACGTACAGCGTGACCGAAGAATTCAGGACGGAAGTGTAGCTCGTCAGCACCGCTGCGGCCATGAACGCGGCGAACGCCCCCGACAGCCACCCCGGCAGAACGGCGTCCACGATGCGGCTGTAGGTCTGGTCGCCAAGCGGTCCCAGAAGTTTGAAGGCGACAACGCCGGGCACGACCACGATCGCCGGTATGAAGATGATGCGGATCACCGTTGCGGCAAGCACGCCTTTCTGTCCCTCGCGAAGCGAAGGGGAAGCCATCGCTCGCTGCGTGATGGTCTGGTTTGTGCTCCAGTAGAACATCTGAATGAAGATCATGCCGGTCAGCAGCGTGGGCCAGGGTATCGGTGATGTCTCGTCGCCAATCATGGAAAGTCGTTCCATGGGAATACCGGAAAAATCGAAATTGATGGCGGCAAGCGAAAGCACGACGACGAGTGCAGCTAATCCGAGCACCCCGACGCCGGAAATGGTGTCGTAGACTGCAACCGCGCGCAGTCCGCCTGAAATCGCATAACCCGCGCCAATAACTGCGAGAACCCCTCCGATCACGACAAGCGGAACGTCGATGCCGAGGAGCGTCTTCAGGAACAGGGAGCTCGTGTAGAGCATTATCGGCAGGTAGATGAAAACATTGCCGAGCAGGAACAGAATGGAGACGCTGGCGCGAAGATACTTCGAACCGTACTTTCGTTCCAGAAGCTCTGTCGTGGTGGTGCAGTTGTTACGGTAGTAGATCGGCAGGAAGATGAAACAGAGCATCAGGAGCCCTGCGATCGCCGACAGCTCCCACCACGCCAGCAACAACATCTGGTTGCCATTCATTCCTACGAGCTGATCTGTCGAGAGATTGGTGAGCGTTATCGAGCCTGCCACGAACGGCCAGGTCAGGTTCCCACCGGCAAGAAAGAACTCGCGATTTGAATCGGACGAGCGGCCACCCATGCGGCGCACTTGCCATGCCGTTACGAGAGCCATGGCGAGCGTCAAGCCGATAAACACGGCCCACTGTATGACACTGTTCTGCAAGCCTCATCCCTCCGCACTACCCGATCGCTGACCGTAATCGACAAGTGATAGACCGCCTAGCGCGTATTGGGTCGCGCCATGACCGCACCGATCCTGGAAGTGCGAGGGGCGCGTCAGCCTCCGGGCGGCTCATCGGGCCTGGCCGAGTCGATACTTGGAACCATCAGCACAATGGAGAGCAAGGCGCTCGCGTATCCGCCTGCGCACAGGAGCAGCATTGGGAGATACGACCCGGTGCTATCCAGAACGAAGCCCGTCAGCTCCAGCATCGCCAGACCGCTCAGATTGCCGAATGTCGCGCCGAACCCGATCACGACGCCGATCATGCGGGTCGGGAACATGTCGGTGGCAAGCCCGAAAAGATTTGCAGAGAAGCACTGGTGCGCTGCCAACGTAAGGCCCAGTAGCCCAACACCTACCCAAAGGTTTGGCGCCAGCAGCATGAGAGGGACGGGCAGCGCTGCGATTGCGGAAATCAGCATGGGCGTCTTGCGCGCAACGTCCAGGCTGCGCCCGGAACGCAACAAGCGCCCGGAAAGCCATCCCCCGAAGATCGAGCCCGCCGCCGCCATAACGAAGATCGTGGCTACGGGGAGAGCGAGGCCCGCTGTGTCGAGCCCGTATCGCTTGTTGAAGAGGTCGGGTCCCCAGAAAAGAAGGAACGCCCACACGAAATCCGTCAGCAGCTTCGCAATCGCGAAAGCCCACGCGTTTCGGTTGGTCAGTATGCTGCGCAGACTACGGATGCCAGTGGGTGATCTCGCCTCAGTCTCAACATGCGTCCCCGCAACCTGGACAGGGCGTGGCAGAAGCAGCCATGCCACCAGCCAGACGAACCCCAACGCACCCGTCGTCACGAAGGCCATTTGCCAACCAAGGGTAATCGCGAGCGCTGGAACGATGAGTGGCGTTGCAACTGCGCCGATGTTTGGCGCCATGTTCATGATGCCAAGCGCGACCGACCGATCACTGCCATGGAACCAGGTCGCAACTGTCTTGACTGCGGCCGGCGTGTTGACGGCTTCGGCAACGCCCAGCGCGATGCGAACGCCCACGAATCCCGCCACGGACGTCACGAGCGCATGCGCGATTCCCGCAAGGCTCCAGGCGCTGACCCCGATCGCGTAGCCAACGCGAAGGCCGAGCCGATCCACGAACCAGCCGGCCGCCAGCATTGACGCCGCCGTAGCAAGCTGGAAGCCCGACACGATGTGCGCGTAATCAAGATCGCTCCAGCCAAACTCGACCTCGAGCGTTGGCTTGAGCAGGGCGATGGCCTGACGGTCAATGTAGTTGATCATGGCCGCGCCGAAGACCAGGATCAACGCGATCCAGCGAAGACGGTCCCCTGAGCGCTCAATCCCTGTTATCGGCGTCTGCATCGCGATCCCCTGCGTTTTGTCGACTGAGCTCGACGCTTAATCAGACTCGTCTGGACGGTTCGACCGTCATGTCGGTTGCGGAAATCCCAGCTCGGCCATCGTCACCACACGCTTCTCGCGAATGCTTAGCTCTGCAGCGACCCCAACAGCGACCGCGCGGAGCCCGTCGTCAGCCGTCACCATGACAGGTCCGCGATTGCGAACTGCGTCGAGAAAGGCGAGTAACTGATAGTAGACCGACCCATGGTGAGTTCCTGCAGCGAGCGCCGCCTCATCGACATCGACGTGTCGCCGGGTCGCGCGCTTTGGCTGGCCATAGGGTGTGCGCGTGGAATGCACGAGGTCACCTGAAGGAATGAATGCCTCCAGCTTCGCTGCATCGCCGACCGCCGTCAAAGCCTCCTGTTCTTCCGATCCTTCCGCGAACATCGACAGATCAAGCATGGCCCGTACCCCATTGGCGAACGTGATCACGGTGAAGCTGTTGTCGATGATGTCCGGACGCTCGCCATCGTAGCGCTCGTCAATGTGGTTCACGTCCATCGCCCCCGAGCAGAAGACGCTGACCGGCTCGGAACGTACGATCGTACGCATGAGATCGAAGAAGTGGCAGCACTTCTCCACCATGGTCCCACCCGTGTTGCGATTGAACCGGTTCCAGTCGCCCACTTTCACCAGGAAAGGAAACCGATGTTCGCGGATTGAAAGCATTACCAGCCGCCCGATCGACCCGGCATGGATATCCTCGATGAATGCCTTTACCGGAGGCATGAACCGATACTCCATGGCGGTCCAGAAGACGGAGCGACTTTTGGCCGCTCGTTCAACAACCCAGCGCGCGTCGTCGAGTGTCGTGCACAGAGGTTTTTCGCAGAGAATATGACAGCCAGCGTCAAGCAATGGCTCAAGCACGGCGCGGTGGGTGAAGTTCGGAGAACAGACGATGACGGCATCAAGCGCTGCGCCGCGCACCATCGCCGCAGCGTCAACAAAGGTTGGAGTGTCGTGACCGATCTCTGCAATGCTGGCGTCCAGTGAACTCTGGACAGGATCAGCAAGCGCTGCGACGCGCACGTCATCGACAAGCTTCAGATTGCGAATATGCTCCCTGGCCATCATGCCAGCGCCAACAATCCCGAAGCGAAGAGCAGTCATGCCGGAAGAACCTCTATCGTGTGCACAGGATACTGAAAGTGAGTGAACCGATGCAGCCTACTTCCCACGCTCGTCGTCCGCTGGGCAAGGGCGGGCTTTCTGTACCGCCGATTGCGTGGGGCATGTGGCGGTTCAAGGGGCTTGACGTCGCAGCGGCACGCGAACGTGCCGAGGCCGCGCTTGAGGCGGGACTGGACCTGTTTGATACCGCCGACATCTACGGTCCTGACAATGGCGAGGCGTTTGGCGCCGCAGAGCAACTGCTCGGACGCGTCCTGGCCGACGCGCCTGGCCTGCGCCACCGGTTGGTGCTTGCCACCAAGGGCGGCATCGAGATGGGAACGCCCTATAACTCCAGCGCGGCGTATCTGATCAAGGCCTGTGAGGCGTCTCTCAAGCGGCTGAACGTGGAGACCATCGATCTCTACCAGATCCACCGCCCGGATTCGCTCGTACATCCCGCGGAGGTCGCCGGTGCGCTGGACCGTTTGCGCCAGGCTGGAAAGATTCGTGAAGCAGGAATATCCAATCATTCTGTCACCCAGGCGGCAGCGCTGATGGCGCACATGCCGTTTCCCCTTGTCACCACGCAGCCCGAATTGTCCCCGCTGGCCATCGATGCTTTTTCGGATGGCGTGCTCGATCAGGCGATGGAACGCGACCTTGTTGTGCTGGCCTGGTCGCCGCTCGGCGGTGGCCGACTGCTGACTGATACTTCCAGCAGAGCAGTTGGGGTCGTGTCAGCGCTTGCTCCGGTCGCTGAGCGAGCGGGCGTTTCAACCAGCGCTGCCGCTCTGGCCTGGGTGATGACGCATCCGGCGCGCCCAATTCCTATTGTAGGGTCACAGTCGCCGTCGCGAATTCTTGAGGCGCGCGACGCGTTCAAAGTTAGCTTCAGCCGCGCTGAATGGTATTCGGTGCTCGTTGCCTCGCGAGGAGAGAAGCTGCCATGACTGAAGCTCCCGTGCCCTGCGAGGTCTCATGGTTCAGCGCGCTATGCGATGACGACTATGAGTTTCTGGGCGTGCCCGATTCCAGGCTTGTATCAAGCTTCGAGCACTGCCGCACAATCGCACTCGCAGCCGAGGCGGGCGGGTTCGACAATCTGCTTCTGCCCTCGGGCTATGCGCTCGGTATCGATTCGATAGCCTTCGCGGCGGGCCTCGCGCCCATGCTGAAGCGCATGCGGCTCCTGGCGGCAATCCGCTGCGGCGAGATGTGGCCACCTCAACTGGCCCGGCAATTGGCAAGCCTGAACCAGATGCTGGATGGTCGGCTGACGATCAACATGATCTCAAGCGATCTACCTGGCGAAACGCTCGCAAGCGCGCCCCGTTATCGCCGCACGATTGAGGTCATGCATATTCTCGCGACCCTGATGAGCGGTCAGCCGGTCGATATCGACGGGGAGTTCTACCGCTTCAAGCTTGACCCACCCCGACTGTTGCAGGGCGCCTCCCAGCGTCCGCCTTTCTACTTTGGCGGTCTGTCCGAGGACGCGCGAGAGGCGGCGGCCGAGGCGGCAGATGTCTACCTGATGTGGCCGGACCGGATGGATGTTGTCCGCGGCATTGTGTCCGATCTGTCTGCGCGCGCGGAGAAGCGGGGCCGAAAGCTCAGATTCGGCTATCGCGTGCACGTCGTTGTTCGAGAGAACGAAGGTGAAGCGCGGCTCGCCGCAGAGCGATTGCTGAGCCGGCTCGATGACGCCGAAGGCGCCAGGATTCGGGAGCGATCCCTCGATAGCGGCTCCTATGGCGTGCGCCGTCAAGCGGAACTGCGGGATATGGCTAGCGCCGATGGGTATGCCGAGGACAATCTCTGGACCGGAATCGGCAGAGCCCGCTCGGGTTGCGGCGCCGCGATCGTCGGTGATCCCGATCAGGTCGTTGCGAAACTCAACGCCTACCGCGCTATCGGCATCGATGCATTCATCCTCTCCGGCTACCCCCATGCTGCGGAAGCGGACCTGGTCGCCAGGCATGTTCTGCCGCGCCTGGATCATGCCCCGCTAGGGGCATGAGCCTGCCAGCTGGCGTCAGTCGCCCAGACTGAAGGCGAGCAGATGATTGCCGCCCTTCTGACCAAACTTGTCATATCCAGAGGTGGCGTAGACAAACTTGCCGGTAACGACCGGGCCGCTGGAGTCGATTGATCCGCCGCTGCCCGTAATGCCGTTGACGGCTTCGAACTGTCGATTGGTGTCAAAGGTCCAGAGAACCTCGCCACCCCGCGCAGAGAATGCTCGCAGCGTGCCGTCAAGCGAGCCCCCAAATACGACTCCCGGGGCCAAGGTCGCTGCCGCTGATACGCCAGGCGAACAGCGCCATTTTGCGCCGTTGCAAACGTCCGGCAGGACAGTTGACCACAGGGCTTTTCCCGTCGCGACATCGAGCGCGTGCACACCCGATTGAGGCGGCAAGTGAGCGTCTTTTGGATAAACTGAGAGATCCGAGATAGGCACAAAGAGCGTCCTGCCATCCGTAGCCATGCCCCAGTGAACGCCACCCATGATTCCGCCCCGCCCGGGTTTCGTCTTCCAGATGACCGCGCCACCCTTGTCAGGGTCGAGACCATAGACATTGCCCGACTTCTGGCCTGCAAGAACGATGGCGCGACCGTCGGCCAATTCCACGAGGATCGGCGCTGCGCCGAAATCGTAGTCCGGTCCGGTGTTCACCGGACAGTTGGGACCTGACGGGCACGCAGCGTTCCAGACGTCGTTCTCCGTCGCCTGGAATCTCCAGACGATCTGTCCCGATGAAAGGTCGAGCGCCATGATCGCGTCGTTCGTGGTCGTGGCTGGGTGGGAGTAGTTCTCGCCTGTGCCGATATACAGGCGACCGCGCTTCTCATCGATTGTTGGTGTTGACCATACGGGCGCGCCAGAAGGACCGACCTGATTTATGCCCGCACGATTGGTTCCTTGAACCTTGGGGTCCTCGGCAATGGTGTACGTCTTCCAGACTGTCGATCCCGTCTTCGCGTCAAGCGGCGCCACCGCGCCACGAAACGTGCAGCAGGCGTAGGCACCATCCATCGCTGCAACAACCTCAAGCGAGCAGATCGGCACGTAGAGCCGCCCTTCATGCAGGCGCATTGCTCCGGTGATCGTTGCCTGAGGGTGCGCGTCGGGGCGCACGGTCCAGACAATCCGTCGTGTGGCGAGATCGATTGCGTGAACCTGTCCGGCAATGTCACCGAAATAGAGTGCATCCGGCTGGCCAGCTGCATTTGTACCGATAATGAGCGGGGAACGAATTTCCTTGGCCGACTGAACTGTCCATCGGGTGCAACCTGTTGCCGCGTCCAGCGCGTAGACGGTTCCGAACTGGTCAGCAGTGAACAGGACATCGCCCGCGACCGTTGGCTGCACGCGCGAGCGCGTCGAGCCGGGGAAGGCGAAGACCCATGCGAGCTTCAGGTCGCTGGCATTTTCAGCGGTGACCGAGGTCTGGTCCTTGCCCACAGCGCGCCAGTTCTCAGGGCGCATCCCCCAGTCGAAGACCTTGCCCGGCGCAGATGCCGCCGCAGGCGTTGCCGTACAGCGGCTTGCCGGAGCGCCTGCCTGCGTTTTGGGGACGGAGAGATACGCGGCCAGTGTCACTTTTTCCTCTGGCGAAAGGCTGCTGGCCTGCGCCGACATGATCCCGGTCGTCATGGCCGCGAGAATGCGCTCGCGACTTAGCGCGGCCAGCGACTCGCGACGGGGCGCCTGAATGGATCCGCCATCGTGACAGGTTGCACAGGCCCGTTCATAAATGGCGGCACCAGACGCTGTCGGCATTGCGGCCGTTGCAACAGTCGCGGGCTGTGGTTGCTGCATGCATGCGGCCAGCAATGCTGGCAACACCCACACGGATGCAAGCATCCGCCAGCGGCGCGGACGTCGTTCCCTCTCCGCAAAAACCTCACTGCGCTGATGCCGCATCATGTTTTAGCCTTCAGGATTGCCCGGGGACTGAAGTTCACTGTGCCACTTGCCTAGTGGTTCACCGTCTTGACCATCGCGCCATCAATGCGAAGGTTCGCGCCAGTGACGAAGCCCGCTCGTGGGCTGACAAGGAAAGTGATGGCGTCGGCGACTTCCTCAGGCCGGCCATGGCGTCCCAGCGCGCTCATCTGGGCGGCGCGGTTGAACAGGTCCGGCTGATGCTTGCGGATCTGATCCCATACGCCGCCCTCGAAAAAAATCGGCCCCGGAGCGACTGCGTTTACACGGATGCCGGCGGGTCCATGCTTCGCTGCATGTTGGCCCATATATGAGATCAATGCAGCCTTCATTGTGCCGTAGGCGCTCTCGCCGGGGGGCAGCACCATCAGTGTCGCAGCAATCGACGAAACGAACAGCAGCGACGCATCCCTCCCCGCTGCGAGCAGGGGCAAGGAAAGCTCGGCAAAGCGTATGTGCTGAAGAAAGTCCGTGTCAAATGCCTCCCGCCACCCCTCTTCGCCCGAAAGGGTAGGGCGCGTAGACACGTTCGAGATGGCGATATCGATGCCGCCTAACTCCGCTGAGGCGGCAGCGTGCCAGCTGATGAAGGCGTCCCGGTCGCGCACATCAAGCGCAGCGCCGAAGGCGCGCACGCCCAGCGCGCGCAACGAATTCAAGGTATCGGCGCCCCCTGACTCAGTCCGCGCGCAGATTGCGACGTCGACCCCTTCGTTTGCCAGACTGTGCGCGATGGCCCGGCCGATCCCTCTCGTGGCGCCGGTGACGATCGCCCGCTTGCCCTTCAGACCCAGATCCATGGTGTTGTTCCCTCGACTATCCCGAAAGGTGTTTGAGTGAGAGGCGCCTGCTCTATCTTCGGGCGCGAATCTTTTCGGCGCCAGCGCGGACCGCTCCAATGATCATGGCGCAGGTCGTCTCCTCGATCTCTTCTCTCAGTGCGCCGCCACGCTGGATCAGTTCACCTGCGGCAATCGTCAGCCCGAGTCCGATTTCGGTAAGCTTCAAGGCCTGGCCGTAGGTGATGTCAAACTCGCGCTGAATGCGTCTGGCGAGGTACCGGGCATTTGCATCATGCCCTCGCATCCGGACCAGTCCAACGGCGCCAGTCAGGCTCGGTTCGTTCAGAAGACGGCGGAGAAGCGGCCCGCGCCGCTCTATTTCGGAAAGGGCGATATGTGTGGTCGCCTTCACCAGCTCAGGAAATGTCTGAGCGCCCTGCGCGGCGCGTGCCTGTTCTGTCTGAATCCGGTTCAGATCGGCTTCAAGAAGTTGTGCGAGCAAGCCCATCCTGCTTTCAAAGTAAGCGTAGACCAGCGCCTTTGAGACGCCGGCCTCGTTCGCAACGCGCTCCATGCTCAGGACATCGAGCCCTTCAGACGTGATCAGGCGTGCTGCGCATTCGAGGATCTGCCCGCGCCGCTCTTCGGGCGCCATTCGCGTGCGAGTCCTGGGCTGACGCGGCGAGGGCATCGATGGGGTCTCGAGAGCGCGGCGGTAGCTCGCCGCTATTGACGATTAGTCAAATAGGGCATTTACTCGTCTGGCAAGCCTGCTCGTTGTGCCTGTATCCTGCCCGGCGTCTGTCACGTGGTCGCGAGAAGAAGGGAAGGTAGACCAATGATTTTCAGTCGACGCGGAGCTCTCGGCGCGCTCATCGCCTTTGGAGCTGTGGTCACAGGTAGCTGTTCTGGCATTGCTCCGGATGCCACGCCGGCAGACACTGGCCCGGTCGTTCGCGGCATCAGTTATATCGGCATCTCGGTGAGCGACGTCGACCGGACGGCGGCCTATTTCGCAGGCGCTGGTGGATTGATTGAGGTTGACCGGAGCGATCTGCGCGGTGCTGCGCTGGATCGGGTCGCCGGCAAAAAAGTCAGTGCAAGAACGAGGACGTTGCGGAGCAACAGCGGCCAGGTCCGACTAATGCAATTCGACCGACCAACCGCAGCATCGCGCTCTGCGGGCATCGTGCCGGTCCAGGGGCCGGGCATTACGCACGTTTGCTTCCAGTCGCCTGACAGCAAACCGATCTTCCCAAGGTTTGTCGCCGCAGGGGCGAGGCCGCTCTCCCGTACGGGTGACCTCGTGCAGCTGAGGCCCGACGTACCCGTAAAGTATGCCTATCTCCGCGATGAGGACGGCACGATGATAGAGATCGAGCAGCTGCTGCTCGACAACCTGCCATTTGTTCATCGTATGCGGCACGTCGCAATCGCTTCGCTGGATATCGACCGCACCGTTGCTTTCTACGCCGCAATTCTGGGCAAGGCTCCGCGTGAGCGCAGATCGAATCTTGTCAACAAGACGCTGGATATCACTTCCGGCCTTGATGACCTGAAGCTGGATGTTGCATGGTTTCAGGTCGGCAATCTTGAGCTTGAGATATGGGAGTACCTCAATCCTGCGCCGACGCCCGCGACCAAGGCTCGGCCGCTGGAGGCGCTCGGCCACAACATGATCGTCTTCGAAGTATCTGATCCGGCTCTGGCGCTGCGGACACTGCAGGATGCTGGCGGTATTCAGGTTGCAGCACCATCGCCGAGGGATGGCGGACAGATTGCGTTTGGGCGTGATCCGGACGGAAACCTGATTGGGTTCTTCCGGCCCGGGTCTGACGGCTCTCCGTTCTCCACGCATGGCCTCGTCTACTGAGCTTGTTTCGTTGCCAAGGACGAGTTTTGGTCCGATCGACATGCGGTGTTCAACCGATGTGCGCAGTCATCGTAAATCCAGTCTCTGCGAAGGCCGCGGCTATTGGCGGTGGGGCGGAGCAGACTTTGCAATCGCGGAACCGAGGGCATCGCCCGACTGCCACGCGAGCTCCAGGCGCGGGCCTAAACGCCAGTCTCCGCATACTCCAATTCCCAAACCCACGTCCCAGGCAAAGGGCGTCCCGGCAGAAATCTGTACCTGAGCATAGCGCCACCGATGTGCAGACGCGTGCAGAGGTTGCACGTCGATGTGTGCGAGCTCTGAAAACTCCCGCGCGAGTTTGTCTGCTATCCACTCGGCAGACTGGTTGATGTTTGCTCTCGACCAATCCGTCTTGGCGTGAAGCACCCAACAGGAATACGCGCTGCTGTTGCCTTTCATTTGAGCTCCCCACGCAAGCGGGGATGAGCCGCCCACACGCGCTCCTTCGAAGTCAACCCGAACAGGCGCCGGGAACACGAGCATGGCTGCCCAGCACGGTGATGTGCGGGCAGCCTGCGCCTCCTGCGCCAACGGTGGCGCGATCGGCAAAAGCAGTTCTGCTGCCTGTTCTACCGGCACTGCGATCACGATGTTATCAAAAGGGCCCCTTCTGACCCCGTCCGCAAGAGTGAGCGTCCATCCCACTGCGTCCCGCGTGCATTCTCTGATGTGGCAGGAGGTCTCGACGTCGAGCCCGTCAGCCAGTGCTTTCGCCATCGCGTTCATGCCTGGCGCGCCGACGAAGCGTGGCTCATCAGGGAAAAGCGTGCGCGTTGTATCGGTGATGCCAATGATGCTGTTTGGATAACGCGCGACAGCCCCTGCCGCGACTAGGCGATGCACCTCGGTGCGAAAGGCTGAATCCCGGGCCGTAAAGTACTGGGCGCCATGATCGAACCTCAGCTCTGATTCGCCGACATGTATGCGTCGTGTGGCCGCTCTGCCGCCAACGCCCCGGGCCTTGTCATAGACTTTTACCTCATGTCCGGAAGCGGCGAGCTGCCTTGCGCATGCAAGGCCAGCGATGCCTGCTCCAACAACCGCGACACGTCTGATGACCATGCTGGTGACCCGGGAATACAAAACAGATTGCGTTGTCGGTTGGTGCGCACCATCTACGGACGATGACAAGGCCCAGACTTACGGTGTGGTTCGACGGGGGGTGTCCGCTTTGCCGGCGTGAGATTTCATTGGTCAGGCGGCTCGATTCGCGAGGCGCGATTCAGTTCGTGGACGTTGCCAGCGAGGAGGGCGAGTGTCCGCTTGATCGCGCAGAACTCCTGGCGAGGTTCCACGCCAGGGAGGAGGGGGGGGCGCTTCTTTCCGGTGCTGCGGCTTTTGCTGCAATGTGGAGAAGCATCCCTCTGCTGCGTCCGTTTGGGTTACTCGCCAGAGGCGGCCCGGCGCTGTGGATTCTTGAGCGGCTCTACGTCCTGTTTCTGCGTGTTCGACCCGTCTTGCAAAAGCTTGCACGCTAAAAGATCCGCGGCGGGTGGTGAGGCCTGTCGCTGTGTTACTGGATTGGCCGCGCGGCAACGTCTCCGGCTTCAATCGCCGCCACACACGCGATTATGTCATCCCAGGCTGCCAGCGCCTCTGCGTCGCCGATTGCCGCAAACTCGGCCGCCCGCATGACGGCAATCACCTCGGCATCGCTTCCATACTGGCCGATCAGCGCCAAGGCAGTGGACGTGGTCTGCTCATCAAAGCGGTGCGTCATGAGTTGATCTTCCCACGCCATCGCCTGGATGACAGCATTTTGCGTTTCGTGTCCTAGCCTCATACGCGTACGGGAACGAGCCGGATCGTCGTCAGAGTAACGCTAACCAGTCTCCGCAAATCCCTGATCATGGGCTTTCGGGAGACCCCAATGACGCGAGTTTCCTGCAAGGCGGCTCTGCTTCCTGCCGGCTGTGATTCAGCACATCGTGCGGCTCTACCTTCGCATCACGCTGAGCCTGTTTGATGCTGAGGCCGAGCTCGCGCGACGTACGCCTATGATTTGCTAACCAGCGACAAGATCCTCAATGCGGATTGGGAAACGTCGTACGCGTACGCCCGTCGCGTGCCAGACGGCGTTTGCGATTGCGCCGACTGTTCCAGTGATGCCGATCTCTCCGACACCTTTCACGCCGAGCGGCAGGTAAGGATCAGATTCTGGGATCAGGATCGCCTCGAGTGAGGGCGCATCCGCATTGACCGGAACATGATACTCGGCGAGATCGGGATTCATGATCCGGCCTGTCCGCTTGTCTGTGATCGCCTCTTCCAGCAGAGCGAACGAAATTCCCCAGATCATGCCACCGTAATACTGGCTGCGAACCAGACGCGGGTTGATAATCCGCCCTGCAGCAAAGGCGCCGACCAGGCGCGTTACCCGGACCTGACCGAGATCAGGATCGACTTTGACCTCAGCGAAGACAGCGCCGTGCGAGAAGAGCGCATGCTTTTCCCCAATCGCCGGGTCGCGCATGGACTTTGCTGTGCCTACAATGTCTGATCGCCCGGCACGAGCCAGGATGTCGGCATAGCTTTCGCCGCGCTTGTCGTCGTCGCTGCGGTAAAGCCTGCCATCGCGCGCCACCACGCCGATATTGCCGGCGCCGAACAAGGGCGATGCAGGATCGGCAACGGCGATCTCCGTCAACTGGGAAATCGCATCCTTGCCCGCACTGTGCAGAGACATGCCCGCGCTGGCCGTGTGGCCGGAACCGCCGGCGACGCCGCCATCGGGCAGGCTCGACAGACCGATACTGATTTCGACATTTGACGGATCGAGGCCCAACGCTTCCGCGCCGATCTGGGCAAGCGCCGTCCATGCGCCCTGGCCCATGTCGGCCCCGGCTGTCTCGAGCAGGGCCGTCCCGTCAGCGCGTAGCGTCGCGCGTGCGGCCGCGGGAAAGTGCGGGCAATGGAAGACGGCTGTTCCCATGCCCCAGCCGACGAGCAGCCCATTGTCGTCGCGCATCTGACGCGGCTTAAGTGGCCTTGCAGCCCAGCCGAAGCTCTTGGCGCCTTCGGAGTAACACTCACGAAGCGCCTTGGAAGAAAATGGCCGGCCCGTGCCGGGTTCTGTCTCGGCATAGTTCTTCAGCCGGAACTCGAGAGGGTCCATGCCGCAGACGTCGGCGGCCTCGTCGATTGCTGCTTCGAGTGCAGCGGAGCCTGGTGCTTCACCCGGGGCACGCATCGGTCCGGGCGTGCCAGTATCGAGGCGAATGCCAATGTGCTCGGACAAGATCGCGGGGCTGTCATAGAGCGGCAGCGACGCATTGGCTGCGGGCTCCAGGAAGTTGTCGAAGCTGGAGGTCGCGGAGGTTGTGAGGTGCTGTAGCGCGGTTAGCCGTCCTTCCGTGTCCGTGCCGATCCGCAGCTTCTGCCACGTCTGGCCGCGATGCCCGACGGGTCCATACATCTGCGAGCGCGACAGCACGAGTTTGACGGGCCGCTTGATCATGCGGGCGGCAATGATCGCCAGCATCTGAGGGCCGTTGATGATTGCCTTGGACCCGAAGCCGCCGCCGAGGAAGGGCGACCGGATCAGCACGTTCTCACGCGGGATGCCGAAATACGCTGCATAGCTGGCGCAGCTTGGCGCCAGTGCCTGATTGGGCATGTCGAGCGTCAGGTGATCGCCATCCCATCGGGCTACAACCGCGTGAGGCTCCATAGCGTTATGGTACTGCGCGGGCGTGATGTAGTCCGCTTCCGTTATATGCGCGGCTGCTGCAAAGCCAACGTCGATGTCGCCATGCGCGGTACGCGGTGGGCCGCCGACGCCGACAGCCGCCGCTGCAAAGCGCTCGCCATTGTCGAGGCCCATGCGGGCGGACTTCTCGGCGTACTGAGGTTTGAGCAGGGCGGCGCCTTCAATCGCAGCCTCCAGCGTCTCTGCGAGGACCAGCGCGATCGGCTGATTGACATAGCGCACCGTGTCGTTCTGCAACACTTCGATACGGAAGCCAAAAAACGGCATCTTCACATCGGGATCGTGCGCCAGCCGCGGACAATTGGCGGGCGTCAACACCTCGACGACGCCAGCGTGCGCCTTGGCCGTAGCGACATCAAGCGACGTTACGCGTCCGCGCGCGATTCGGCTGACCGCCGTCACGGCATAGAGCATGCCCTCTGGATGATTGTCGGCGGCATAGGTGGCGCGTCCGGTGACCTTGAGTACGCCGTCGCGACGCGTCGGAGATTGGCCAGCATTGGAGCCGTGACGGAGCGGGGCAAAAGGCGTAGAGTTGAAGTCAGCCGGCATGGGAGAGCCCCAATGTTGGAGAGAAGGGCGAGGCCGGCAGGGCCGGCATGTCCTTCGGTGTCCCATCGTATGCGAGCGTGAGGGCGCGGGCCACGATGTTGCGCGCTAAAGTGATCTTGAAGGCGTTGTCACCGGATGGCACTGCGTCAGCGAGCGCAAGGTCTGCAGCTTTCGCGAACACTTCTGGCGTTGGCGCGGCATTTTCGAGCACGGCTTCCGCGGCGCGCGCGCGCCAGGGCTTGGCGGCGACACCGCCAAGGGCAATACGCGCCGTGCGGATCGTGTCCCCGCTGATCTCGAGCGCTACTGCCGCTGACACGACGGCAAAAGCGTAAGAGGTGCGATCGCGCAACTTCAGATAGCGCGTGTGGCTGGCGTAGGTGGCGGACCGCGCGGGAAGTCTGATGCCGAGGATCAACTCGCCGGGTTGCAGCGTCGTCTCACGCTCAGGTGTTGCGCCGGGGAGGGCGTGCAGCGCATCGAGGGCAATGTCTCGCGCGCCGTTTGGGCCTTCAACCTCGACCATCGCATCGAGTGCGACCAGCGGCACGCAGAAGTCGGACGGGTGTGTGGCGATGCAATGCTCGCTCCACCCGAGAACGGCGTGTAGCCGGTTTTCGCCGTCGCGCGCATCGCAGCCCGAGCCAGGCTTGCGGCGATTGCAGGCGCTGGCGAGATCCTGGAAGTAGGCGCAGCGCGTGCGCTGCATCAGGTTTCCGCTGACGGTGGCGGCGTGGCGGAGCTGGGCGGAAGCGCCGGAGAGCAGAGCTTCGGCAACCGATGGAAATGTCCGGGCGAACCGCGCGTCGTAGGCAAGGTCGGAATTTCGCACCAGGGCGCCGATGCGTACGCCGCCGTCCGGCAGCCAGCTGATCTCAGCGAGACCCTGCAGACGCGTGATGTCGATGATCCGTGCAGGAGATGACACGCCGATTTTCATCAGGTCGAGTAGATTGGTGCCCGCAGCGAGATAGGCCGAACCTGGCGTCGAGGCAGCCGCGACAGCTTCCTTGACGCTTTTCGGCTGGATGTAATCGAAGCGGTTCATGCTGCGTCCTTCCGCTTGCCAGATTTCTGCGCCTGCTGGGCGTCAAGCACAGCCTCGGTGATGCCCTTGTAGGCGCCGCAGCGGCAGAGATTGCCGCTCATCAGCTCGCGGATCCGTTCCGGGTCATCGCCGGCATGGCCCTCTGCAATGAGGCCGACAGCGCTCATGATCTGGCCTGGCGTACAGAAGCCGCATTGAAAGCCATCGTGTTCGATAAATGCCGCCTGCACGGGATGGAGCGCATTACCGCTGGAAAGCCCCTCGATCGTGGTCACCTCTGATCCATCGAGGCTGGCGGCAAGCATCAGGCAGGAATTGATGCGCCGTCCGTCGACCAGAACGGTGCAGGCGCCGCATTGACCGCGATCGCAACCCTTTTTGGCGCCCGTGAGCGCCAGGCGTTCGCGCAAGAGATCAAGGAGGGTCACACGCGGATCGTCGAGATCGATTGCGTGAACCTCGCCATTTATCGTGATGCTGACGGAGAGTGACATATGGCGCCTCACTCGATTTTCGGGTTTTCCAGGTCGGGGTATGCCAAGCGCGAGCTTGAGCAGGCGACAGCGGTATCATCCTGCCGGGAAGTGGGTTAACGATACGGAGGAACCCTCCGTTTGTCAAGACTTGTGAAGGCCAGACTTGAAGAGACATGAAAGCCAAGACCGCCAAAACCAGACCAAAGCCTCGCGCGGATTCGATTCGGAACCGTGAGCGCCTGCTTCTCGCTGCAGCAAAGGTATTCAGCGCCGATGCCGGGCAGGCAAGTCTTGAGGCCGTTGCGCGCGAGGCTGGCGTGGGCATTGGCACGCTCTATCGGCATTTTCCGACACGCGAAGCGCTGTTCGCAGCCGTCTATCGCCACGAGGTCGATCAGCTTTTTGCGCTGGCTGAGAAGCTTTCACGCAACGCAGACCCGGTCGAGGGCCTACGGAAGTGGCTGCATGCCAACATCCGGCTGGTCGCGACCAAGAAGGGGATGGTGGAGGCGCTGCAGCTCGTCGCTCACGGCTCGTCGGAGCTCAAGACGTATTCCTTCCAGCGGCTGACCGCTGCGATCGCAATGTTGCTCGACCGAGGCGTTGCCGCGGGGGATTTCCGCTCCGACGTGTCGGCGGAAGAGCTACTTCGTGCGCTGGTTGGAATTTTCTATTCCCGGGGCGGGAAGGGGTGGCAACCCGGCGCGCTGAGATTGGTCAATGTCTTTGTTGATGGCCTCTGCGGAGGGACGAGCGCGGGAACTCCGCGCCGCCAATCGCCGCGGTCAACCGCGAAGTAAGAGCCGCAGGGTGCGCACAGGTTTTCGCCGGTTGGTCTTCTGGATTGACAGCGGGGCTGTCCGGAATGAGTTCGTGCTTCCGGCCTGCCATGCTGATCAACGCCATCCGCGGTCATTGTGCAGAGTTCGCGATGATAGCCCCTCAAGGCGCTCATCGCTCGGCTGAGCTCATCGCGCAGGTTCAACGAGCGGTCGCGACGGTTCTTCCAGACCTCGCCCGATCGGCCTTGCTGAGGCTAGCCGATCAGCTCGCTGCACGCGCTATCGGGATCCACGCCCTTGAGCGGCAGC
>JBBATZ010000011.1:0-78797 GCA_040398425.1 Hyphomonadaceae bacterium | reverse complement strand
TGCATGGGTATTCCCCTCAAAAGGATAGCAAACACTGACCCTAGACAGCGCCTAGAACGCAATTCTAATACCTTGATAGTCCGCAATTGGCGGGTGAGGCTTCAGGTGCGTCATCGCCAACTGTCTGCCCATTCTATGTGCACGAGCGCCCAAAAACTGGACTGGAAGACTTACGCTGCGGCATGCCGATGGATGAAGCCACCCGACTCGAAGACGCCGCGAATAATCTGACCCAGCGCAATTACCGCGCGGCGCATGCAGCCTGTATGGAGGCGCTTCGCATCAATCCTCAGAGCGCGCAGGCTTTCTATCTGCTGGGCGTGCTGACGGCAGACCACACTAATCACGCAAAGGCGATCGAACTCTTCGATCGTTCACTGGCGTTGGCCCCGGACAACCCAATCTACCTTGCTGAACGTGCCAGAAGTCGGGTCGCCCTGTTCGATCGCGAGCGCGCGCTGGAGGATGCTCGCGCGGCCGCTGGCATGACGCAGTTATCGGCACGCACGCTGGATACAATTGGCGTCGTGCACAGCAGGCTTGGCCTGCATGCCGATGCAACGCCCTTCTTTCGCCGCGCGGTGGAGAAGGAACCAGACAACCCGTCGTTTCTCTACAATCTCGGTTCTGCCCTGCAATTCGAGGGAAGCTTCGACGAGGCCGAAATCGCCTTCCGCAGAGCGCTCGCGATTGAACCCGGCAATGTCCGCGCCTGGTCATCACTGGTGACGATGCGGCGGCAGACGAAAGAACGGAACGACGTAGCAGTGCTGGAGGCATTGTTTCCCAAGCTCTCCCAGGCAGATGACCGGCTTCACATCGGGCACGCATTGGCGAAGGCGAGTGAGGACCTGGGAGATGCCGACGCCGCCATGCAGTGGCTGGGTGAAGCGAAAGCGTTGAAACGCGAGGCGACGCCCTATGATCTGGTAGAAATAGCGGACCTTTTCGCTGCAGCGGCAGAGACGGTCAGATCATTCAGACGCGCAGCATCCGGCAGCAGCGATGCCCCAATCTTCATCGTTGGCCTGCCGCGCACGGGAACGACCTTGGTCGATCGTATCCTGTCGAGCCACAGCCAAGTGTCGTCTGCGGGTGAACTGAGCGATTTCGCGCTGCAGACCAAGCGCGCCACGCACACACCCTCGCCCTTTGTGCTGGACGCGGAAACACTCCGCGCAGCTGGGGAAATCAATCTCGCAGGCGTCGGCGAGAGTTATATCATTCGCGCACAGCGCGTTGTCGGGAACGTCCAGCATTTCATCGACAAGATGCCACTCAACTTTTTCTATGCGGCGCTGATCCTGCGCGCGCTGCCCAATGCGCGGATCATCTGCCTGCGCCGCAATCCTGCGGATACCGTGCTGAGCAATTACCGCCAGCTGTTTGCCACCGCGTTCACGTATTACCGGTACGCATACGACCTCACTTGGACGGCGGATTACTACGCGCGTTTTGACGAACTTATGGCCGTTTGCCGCGAGCACCTGCCGTCGGACAGGTTTACCGAAGTTGCCTACGAAGATCTCGTGACCAACATCGAAAGCGAGGCGCGACGGTTGGTGGCGTTCTGCGGTCTCGATTGGCAGGAACAGTGTCTTGCGTTCCACGAGAATGCCGCGCCGGTCGCGACGGCGAGCTCCAGTCAGGTGAGGCAGCCGCTATACGCGACCTCGATGCACCGCTGGCGGCGCTATCGCGAGAGTCTGCAGCCTGCACTTGAAGTGCTGAGCGCGCGCGGCATTCGTTACGAATAGCGCTTCGCCACGCTTGCGGATACGCCCTACCAGCGCAGGACGCGCGGGCCGACCATAGCCCCAAGGAGGGCGCTCACAACAACGCCAAGCGAATACCAGATAGCGACAAAGGGCGCTGCGGTCTCATCGCAGTGAAGACCATAAACCGTCGCGGCCAGGCCCCCAGCGAGCAAGCCGGCGGCGGCGCCAGCAAGCGTTGGACGTGTCGGTGCAAAGCGCCTCATCGTCCACAGAGTTGCGGCAAGGCCGGGGATCGACAGAACAATGATGCACAGCGGACAGCTGTACCAGCTTGACCCCATGATGGCGTCGGGCATGTCCTCCGGCGGCATTAACATCAATTCGCTGACTGCAATCGCGACAATGGCCGCGACGCAGGCGGCAGCCAGCAGCCAGCCGAACCCTCCTTTCACGCCGGGGCGCGACAGGCGCTCGACCAGCGCGAAGCCGCCCACCCCGAGCCCGAACGTATAAATGGCCTTCATCCAGAAGGTCGTCCCGCCCATCGCGTCAGTGAGATCGGGTCGGATGCCGAGCCACGGGACAAGGATCACGGCGGCAATGAAGGCGCCAATCAGCGCAAACAACAGCAAGCGGGCGGGAAGCATGCCGCGCTTCACGGGCGTCGCATCGTGGGCCAGAAGGGCGATCAACTCGTCAGTCTTCATCGCGCGCCCTCCTCATCAGAGCCTGCAGGCTTCTGTGGATACTGACCTTCACGGCGCCTTCCGTCATGCCGGCTTTTGCAGCCGCTTCGGCATTCGATAGCCCGGCAATCTTAACGTCTGCCAGAAGTGCGCGCTGCTTTTCCGGCAGCGTCGCCACCAGCTTGTCGAGATCCCTCCTGACAGCGATTTCATTGGTGTCATCGCTCCCGAAAAGTTCGGCCGCTTCGTCGATCGGCTCGGTCCGGCGGATGCGGTTGCGGCGATACCAGTCAATCAGCTTGTAGCGGGCGATCGTGAAGGCCCACGCCGTGAAGGGTTGCGACGTATCATACGTGTCGCGCTTCAGGTGGATGGCCAGCAGAGATTCCTGCACGAGATCCTCTAGGTCGGCGGCGTTGCGCCCCATTTTGCGAGCGAGAAAGCCGCGGAGATAGCCCGCGAGCGCACCGAGCAATTCGGCATGCGCAGCAGCCTCCCCGCCAAGCCCGCGAAGCATCAGCGCTTTCAAACGCGTTTCGATCTCACTCGCCAAGCAACTGCCCGCCCAAGCTCTGCCGCGCGGCAGGTGCGGACTGTGTAGCGGAGCCTTGCAGCCTTTGTCATCAGCGCATCAGATACCGGCATACCATTCATACCCGCGATCTTCCCAGTAACCGCCCTTCCCGCGGCCGAAGCCATCAAGGCGCTCGACGATCTCGATGCGCATCAGGTATTTGGCTTGCTTGTAACCCAGCTGCCGCTCGACCCGCAGGCGCAGCGGCGCGCCATGGGATACGTCCAGCGGCTGACCATTCAGCTCGTAAGCGAGGATTGTCTGCGGATGAAATCCGTCGACCAGGTCGATGCTCTCGTAGTACATGTCCGCGCCGCCACCATAGTTGTCGGCGCAGTGCATCACGGCAAAGCGGGCGTTTGGCTTGAGGCTGGCTGTCTGCAACAGCGGACCCAATTGCACGCCCTTCCACTTGCCAATCGCGCTCCAGCCTTCAACACAATCATGGCGCGTGATCTGTGTTCGCGCAGGCAATGCGCGAAGATCCGACAGCGAATAGGACTGCGGATTGTCGACCAGCCCGTCGATACGCAGGCTCCAGTTGCTGAAGCCCGCGTCGACCAGCGCCTTGTAAGCAGCTGTGTTGGGGTCCTTTGTGCCATTCGCCTTGAACACGGGCGAGATGTCCCGCTCGGAGAATTCGCGGGCGAGCGGCTGCCCCACCATCAGCGCACGCTGCGCACCCATGGTCAGCTTCTCGCCACTGCGCAGGAAAGTGCGAAACTCCGGCGATCGCGAAAGCGGATCGCAGCCCGACAGCGCAAGCCCGCCAATCGTGATGGCGCCCGATGTCAGAAGCTTGCGGCGCGTAAGGAACTCTTTCACGGGGCATCCTCCGCAACAGTCGAGCTTTGCGGCACGACGAATTTACCGGTGATCATCGAGCGGATTTCATTCCACGCGCCCGCCACAACAACTTCGATCAGGTGGATAACAAGAAAGGCCACCAGCAGGTTGGCCGCGATGAAATGCAGCGAACGCGCCGACTGCCTGCCTCCGAAAATGTCGAGCAGGATCGGCGCGATGGCGTTGAAGCCGGGCGACATGGTCAGCCCGGTGAGGATGATCAGCGGAAACAGCACGAAGATCACCGCGACATAGGCCAGCTTCTGGAGCGTGTTGTAGTTCTTCGCGGCGGCCCCGGTTATGCGCTTGAACTGCGCGTGATGAACCACCTCTTCCCACAGATGCGCAGGCTTTAGCTCATCGGTCTTCGGCAGGATGTCGCGCTGGAAGTGCCGGTTGAAGATATTGAAGGCCAGATAGACCGCGCCGTTCAGAACCAGCGCCCATGCAAAAAAGAAATGCCAATTGCGCCCCGTGCCAAGGTCACGCATTCCGGGCAAAGTGAATTGCCATGGCACGCCGCCGGAAATCGCCAGCCAGGGCGTGTCATGGTCCGCGCCGAATTGGCCCCAGTACAAGCGCGGGTGAGCGTTGAATATCTGCAGGCCGCTCATCAGCAGCAGAAGAAAACACAACGCGTTGATCCAGTGCGCAATCCGCACAATCCGCGTGTGGCGATAGATCGTCTCGCTTGTACTCTGCATGGTCATACTGCCCTGTAGCATGGGAAAATGCGTACACCGAGACGCCCAGAGATGTCGGAGGAGATCCGCCGGGCGTCTCGATGCCAGGCGTCAATGGTCAGCCGGCTTCATCGCGTCGGCTTTCATTGGGTCTGACGCCATCGGGTCGGCAGGCTTCATCGGATCGGCGGCCATGCTGTCAGTCTTCATCGGGTCAGCGGCCATGGCATCGGCTTTCATCGGATCCGCCGCCATCGAGTCTGGTTTCATTGCATCAGCCGCCATGCTGTCCGTCTTCATGGCATCGGTCTTCATGGCGTCTGCCGCCATTGGATCGGACGCTGGGCCAGAGCACGCAGCAAGACCGAAGGCGAGGATGCCGGCGGCGATCGACGTGAGAAGTTTGGAGGTCATTGGAAGTCCCCTTGATTGTGTGCAGAAGCACGCTGGTTGAGAGTCAGGATTCGAAGGAGGCGATGATCGGGCCGCCTGAGGCGCCCTGAACAAGAATGGCAGTTCGATAGGCCGCGTCGGTCGCTGCGGGCAGCCGGTAGGAGGCGGCTTTTCCGCTCCATCCGCCCAGGCGAACAAGCTCATGCACCACATTGCGGTGAGGCAGGGTACGCCCGCCATTTTCGCCTGCCTGGATGGGCACCTGCACGGTGCGCGGGTCGTAACGGACAAGCCAGACATCGGCGACGCCGGCAGCCGGCGATGCGGCGGCTACAATGACCTTGTCGCCGATGCGCGAAATGGCAGGAGCGGAGGCTGGTAGTTTGGAACCGTCCACCGCCCGGAACAGGTCCTCACGCCTGTTCCCTACGATGTCGACATGCCCATTGATGACAACCTGAGGTGTCGCGACATTGCGACGGTGCAGGCCGCCATTGGCGTAGTCGTACTGGCGTTGCGTATTTTCCTTGGAGGCAAAGGTGTCCTTCCAGCCAAGGCGATCCCAATAGGTGACGCCAAAGCTGAAAACGAGCAGGTCCGGCCGGTCGACCAGCGTGAGAATATTCTCATTGGCCGGCGGGCAGGACGAACAGCCCTGACTCTGGAACAGCTCAACGACCGTCGGCGGGCCAGCTGGCGCTTCCTTGGCGAAGGCTGTGGTAGCCACAACAGCCGCTCCCGCAATGGCGGCGAGAGATATGACGCCTGCAATGACACCGCGTGGCCCTGGCATAGCGCCCTTCCCGCGCCGTGGTGGCGCTTACAAGGGGGTATTCGGGGGATGCAGGCCGCTGGTTACAGCCGGCAGAAAGATTGTTTTGAGGCCCCTTAAGCCATAAGAAATGAACCTCCCCGCATAGCGGAGAGGTTCACAATCAGCGCAGGCTATCGGAGTTCAGGCGCTACGGAGCGTTGCGGCCCGGCTCGTACTTTTTGATCTCGGCGCGGCTAACCACCATGTGGTGCACTTCATCGGGACCGTCTGCAAAGCGCAGGTGACGTACGTCTGCATAGAGTTCGGCCAGCGGCGTCCATTGCGAAATACCGGTCGCACCGTGGACCTGGATCGCCTCGTCGATGATGCGGCAGGTGATTTCCGGGATCATGGATTTCACCATGGACACCCACACGCGGGCCTCCTTGTTGCCCAGCACGTCCATCGCCTTGGCTGCCTTGAGAACCATCAGACGCATCTGCTCGATGTCATAGCGGGCCCGCGAAACAACTTCCGGATTCTTGCCCAGCTTGATCAGCGGCTGCCCGAAGGCTTCGCGCGACAGGCCGCGTTTGATCATCATCTCCAGCGCCGCTTCCGCCTTGCCGATCGTGCGCATGCAGTGGTGGATGCGGCCCGGCCCGAGGCGGACCTGGCTGATCTCGAAGCCGCGCCCCTCGCCCAGCAGGATGTTCTCCTTCGGCACGCGGACGTTGGTGAACTTGATATGCATGTGGCCGCGCGGCGCGTGGTCGGCGCCGAAGACATGCATCGGCCCAAGCACCTTCACGCCGGGCGTGTCCATCGGCACGAGGATTTGCGACTGCTGCAGGTGGGCGGGCGCATCAGGGCTCGTCTTGACCATGGTGATCATGATCTTGCAGCGCGGATCGCCAGCGTTCGAGATGTAGTATTTCTCGCCGTTGATGACCCACTCATTGCCCTCAAGCACGGCGCTGGTGGAGATGTTCTTGGCATCAGACGACGCGACGTTCGGCTCGGTCATCGCATAGGCCGAACGGATCTCACCGGCCAGCAGCGGCTCAAGCCATTTGTGTTTCTGCTCCGGCGTACCGACGCGCTCGAGCACTTCCATGTTGCCCGTGTCCGGCGCCGAGCAGTTCAGCGTTTCTGACGCGAGGTGGCACTTGCCCAGTTCTGCTGCGATGTACGCGTAGTCGAGGTTTGACAGACCTTCGCCGGTCTCGGCGTTAGGCAGGAAGAAGTTCCAGAGGCCGGCCGCCTTGGCTTTTTTCTTGGCGCCATCGAGCAGCTCAAGTTGACGCGGATGCCATGACCAGCGGTCGGCCTTCTGGTGGTCAAGTTCGTCGAATTCTTCGAGAATCGGCACGACGTTTTCGGCGATGTGGCGCTTCACGGCCTCGAACAACGGCAGCCCCTTGTCCGACATGCGCAGGTCGTTGAGCGCGTGTTCGCGCTCGGCTTCGGTCATCATGGTGTTCCTCCCGGAAATGCGGTGCTTCGTCTTATGTCAGCTGGGAAGGATGTAGCCTCGGTCGCGCATCGCCCGCAATGGCGGCAATTCTGCTGTCTCAAACAGAAACGGCGCGCCTTAGGTCGCGGGGCTTCCCACTGGCGCCTGAGCCATTGTCGATGACGGCATCAGAAAAATCGACCGTACCTGTCCAGCTATAGTCGTTCTCGTCCCGCAGCCGGATTTCGACCTTGCCGCCGGACTTGGGCGCTTCGCGTTGATAACGCAGCAGCTGGGCTTCGGACGCATCGAACTCGAAGTGGATCGGGTCTGTAGATACAACCATCATCAGCAGGTCTGCTGCGGATGTGCCGCCGGAAATGACGTAGCCTGGATCAACGCGGCGATCCGACACGAAGCCCGAGGCCGGGGCAGTGATGCGCGTGAATTACAGGTCAAGGCGACGCTACGAAACGGCCGCCTCGGCGATTTCGAGCGACGCCTTCCGCTGATCATAGTCCTGCCGCGAGATCGCTTGCTCCTTCATCAGAACTTCGGCGCGATAAAAGGCGCGGCGCGCAAGCTGCGAATCTGCCTGGGCCGACGCCCGGGCCGCCTGCGCCGTGCGTGGGTCGAGCGTGAACTATAGCTTTCCTTTTGAGACCCGCTCGCCCTCTTCAAAATGTCCCACCTGGATGAACCCGCCGATCCGGGCCCCGACACCCACCTTCTAGACAGCTTCAAACTTGCCGGTGAACTCATCGCAGGAGAAGACCCTCGGAGCGAGCGTGGGTTACATCGTGTCAACGACCGTTGACTTAAGTCAGAGCGACCCGCTATAAGTCAACGCCTGTTGACAAGCGTCTTTGGTGACGGAGGTCGCGTGGCTGTTCGGGAACTGGTTCGCAGACGTGATGCAAACGCGACACGCGCCGCCCTGCTCGCGGCCGCAACTTCGCGCTTCGCCAACGAGGCCTACGATAGCGTCAGTCTGCGCTCCATCGCCTCCGATGCAGGCGTCGATGTCTCGCTCGTGTCGCGCTATTTCGGCGGCAAGGAAGAATTGTTCGCTGCAGTCCTGAATGCCTGCGCGCCGCCGGACGAAATGTTCGAGGGCGACCCTGGGGACTTCGGCGAGCGTATCGCGCGCATGCTGATCGACGAACCGCTCGACGACGACAAGCTCAGCATCCTCCTCGTGATGCTCCGATCATCCTCCCACGCCTCAGCCTGCGAGGCTATTCGCGCCGCTGGTGAGGAACGCTTCTATGGGCCCTTCGCCCGCTGGCTGGGCGGCGAGAACGCGGCCTGTCGCGTGCGCACGGCTGCCGCACTCATGAAAGGCGTCATGATCGACCGCCGCATCTCGGAAGACTTTGGCATGTCGACGAACGAGCGAGCGTTGTTTCGCGATCGGCTCGCACGCGTGTTGCAGGCCGCAATCGAAGCGTAGGTCTGTGGCGCAGCCGAACTTCGCGGGTTGATTTCCGTGCTGGCAGCGTCACTTAGGGTACATGGACAGCTCTCCCTGGATCGCCCTTGCCGCCTTCGTCACGGTCAACTTCGCAGCTGCCTCAAGTGGTGGAGCCTTCCGGCCCGGCGCCTGGTACGCGTCCCTGAAGAAGCCCGGCTGGACACCGCCGAACTGGGCATTCCCGGTGATCTGGTCGCTGATCTTCCTGCTCAACATATCGGCTGGCTGGCTGGTTTGGCAGACAGCCGGATCAAACGCCGTGCCGGCCTTGGCCGTCTATGGGGCCTCCCTGGCGATCAACGCAGCCTGGTCGTGGCTGTTCTTCGGACGCAGGCGGATGGATCTCGCGTTGATCGATGTCATGGCGCTTTGGCTGTCGATCGCCGCCGTCATCGCGATGTTCGCGCCGACAAGCCCTGTGGCTGCCCTTCTACTCGCCCCTTATCTCACTTGGGTCACGATCGCGGGCTTCCTCAACCTCCGCATGATCCAGCTCAATCCGGCAACCGAGAAAGCGGAGGCGTGATTCCGGCTATCGCATGACGCAGGGGGGCAACGCCGGAAAGGGTCATTGCGAAGCTGGTGACTGCCTCCACCCAATGACAAATTTCGCCAGACGTGCTCTTTCCTGCTGTCAAAGGGGTGGAGCAGGTCATGAAATCAGCCCGCGCGTTGCGTCTAGCGTCGTGCATTGGCCTGTCGCTTACACTGTCGACGCCGTTGAGCCTTGCGGAAGCGCCTCAAGAGGCGCCCAACAGCGTCGTGCAAGGCTTCATTCGCTTTATGGCGTACCATGAAGCGGGGCATCTGCTTCTGAACCAGATCCAGGGCATCAACGCAAAGACCTGGCCGATTGATGACATCGAGCGCTATGCCGACGAGATCGCCGCAATCCTGCTGGTGCCGGACGCGGACGATCCCGATGGCGTGGATGAGATCATTGGCGCCGCCAATGGATGGTTGAAGGCTGGCGCTGGGTACACGTCAAAGGACCCGCATGCGCCGCCGGTTGAGCGCGCCTACAACATCATCTGTTACGTTTACGGAAGCGACCCTGAAGGCTTCAAGGACTTCGAACAGTACGTTCAGCCGGAATGGGATTGCGCCGAGAAGTTCAAGGCGACTGACGACGAAGTGGAAGAAGGCTTCGTCAACAACACAGATGGCAAGGGCATTCCGATTGAGCTGACTTACGCAGCGCCCACCCCAGAAATGCGGGACGCGCGGGATTACCTTCACGCCAGCGGCATACTTGAAGATCTCGTGTCGGACATCGAATTCGACTTCAAGCTGACGCGCCCCACCAAACTCGTCGCGATGAGCTGCAAGGGCCAGGGCGACGAAGGCACCTTCCATTTCGACACCTTCCAGAACGACGATCCGAGCAAGAATTTCGACCGCATCGCGATCTGCTATGAGCTCGTCGACATGTGGATGAAGGCGAAGATCAATCTTGTTCCTTGAGACGCAGCCTTTGGCTGCTGGCGCTACATTTTGTATTTGCCGCATACGCGCATGTGGGCGTACGACTCGCGACGCGGGATTTCGCTTTGAGGTGGGACAGTATGCGAAAACAATCGAGACTGGCGATCACGGCGGCATCATTGCTGGCGCTCTCGGCGGTTGGTGGCGTTACGGGGTTTGAGGCAAGCGCTCAACCGCCCTCGCATGACGCGGACGCGGTGGAGGCGGACGTCGAGGATGCCGATACGGCTGCCGACTCCGATGCCGAGGCGTCTGACGTGGCTCCGGTTGAAACGCCTGCTGCTGCCGGTGGTGGCGCTGGCGGTGGATCCGGCGATGGCGCTGCAGCTCCTGCTGCTCAGCCCACGCCCCCCAACGGAACAGCACCCGCAGCCGTCTCGCCTGAGACTGCGCCGCTCGGATCCAGCGGCGGTGGCGGTACAGGTGGCAATGGCCGTCCGACGCAGGACCCCATCAAGGACGGCTGAGGCCTTCACTTGCCGGTTGCTTCAGAACGTCCTCGGCCAGCAGACCCGCGCGACGGCGCAGCGTTTCGATAGAAGCAGCACCCTTCTCGCCCTCGCAGACATCGCGCGCTGCGTCTGGCCATTCCGAGCCCAACAACTGGTCAGCCTCGACTTCGGCCTTTGAAAACCGCCGCCCGAGCGCGCCAAGCAGCGTATTGCACGCATCGGTCGCGAGTTGCGGCCATGCCTGGCTGAGCCTTGCGACATCCCACACCCTCACGCTGCGGTCTCCGCTTGCGGTGATGATGCGCGTTCCGGACGCGTCGAACATCGCGCTGTAGACCGCATCGGTGTGACCGGTCAGCGACACAAGCAGACGGCCATCTTCGGCATCCCAGACGCTGGCAGTCTTGTCCTGGTTCGCGGTCACGATGCGCGCGCCATCCGGAGAAAATGATGCGGAGGATATCCACCCCTTGCCTGCGTTCAGCGTTGCGAGCACGCGCCCGTCGCCGACACGCCATACCCTTGCAGAGCCATCGTCGCTGGCCGTGACGACACGGGCGCCATCAGGCGAGAACAGCGCGGTGCCAACGCCTGCGCCATGTCCCTTGAGCGATGCGATGACATTTCCCGTCGCAACATCCCACACGCGCGCGGTCCGGTCCTCACTTGCCGTGACGACCCGCTTGCCATCGGATGAGAAAGCTGCGCCACGGACCCAGTCCTGGTGGCCTTCCAGGGTTTTCTCGAGACGTCCACTGGCGACGTCCCAGATCCGCGCCGAACGATCCTCGCTCGCCGTCACAAGCTTCTTTCCGTCGGGCGAAAAGGCCACGCTGATCACCCAGGCCTTGTGACCTGCCAATGTCGTCAGCACACCACCGTCAGCAACGCGCCAGATCCTGGCTGTTCCGTCCTTGCTCGCCGTCGCGATCAACGATCCATCCGGCGAGTAGGCAGCGCCGGAGACTTCATTTGTGTGTCCGGCCAGCGTCCGCACCACTTTCATGCTGGCTGCGTCCCAGATTTTCGCAGTCTTGTCGGCGCTTGCGGTGGCGAAGTGCTTTCCATCGGGTGAAAATTCCGCGTACCAGACTTCGCGCATGTGAGACCGGCCGGCGCCGAGCAGACGGCCATTGCCGGAATTCCAGATCTTGGCGCTGTTGTCGCGGCTGGCCGTCAGGATGTGAGCGCCATCCGGCGAGAAGACTGCCCCCCAGACTGCAGCCCCATGGCCGCTCAGTGTCGCCAGCGGTTCTGCCGTGCGCGCAATCCAGATGCGCGCCGTGCCATCGTCGCTTGCCGTGACCACGCGAGCACTGTCGGGGGAGAACGCCGCGCTACGGACGCGAAGCGTGTGACCCGTAAAGGTCGCGAGCAACCGCCCGTCGCGCGCACTCCAGACGCGCGACGTCGTGTCGACGCCTGTGGTGGCAACCAGTTCGCCGTCGGGCGAGAAGACGGCGCTCCACACCTCAAGCGTGTGACCCTTCAGAGTCATCACCTGTTTGCCCGACTGCGCGTCCCAGATTCTCGCCGTCGTGTCGTCGCCTGCCGTGACGATGCGGCGGCCATCTGGCGAGAACCCCGCAGTATAGACCTTGCCTGCGTGACCCTTGAGGGTCGCAAGGAGTTTGCCTGTTTCGGCATTCCAGACGCGGGCGGCGCCGTCGCTACCTGCAGTGACAATGCGGGCGCCGTCCGAGGCATAGGCGGCGGTCCACACCTTGGCGCCGTGACCTTCAAGCATGGCGACCAGATGCCCGTCGCCGGCATCCCAAATCCCGGCGAGGCCCTTGTCGCCTGCGGTGACGATCTGCCGTCCACTCGGCGCGAACGCGACCACATTCAAAGATTCGCTTCCGGTCTTGATCTTCGCAATGAGCTTGCCGTCGCCAACATCCCAAACCAAAGCGTCGCCATTCGCGGCGACAATGGCGACACGCTGGCTGTCGGGTGAAAAAGCAGCTGCGTTCACGCTGCCCGCCTTCATGTCCAGCACATGCAGGAGCTTGCCGTCGGAGGCGCTCCAGATCTTGGCCGTGCCGTCAAAGCTCGCCGTCACGATGCGCGCACCGTCCGGGGAGAACGTCGCCATCAGAACCCGTCCGTCATGGATCAACGATGGAAGACTCTCGCCTGCTCCCTGCAGAACGGCGCCGAGCACAGCATGATAGGCATGGGCGTTCTCCGGTGACAGGCGCATGCCGGCGATCGCATAGCGTGCAGCAGCGAGGCTGTTGCTTTCGGAGAGCCTTTCCCATGCGCGCTCGGCAAAGAACCGGGTGAGGTTTACCTGGGCAGTCTTGGCATTTTCGGTGGCGCGCAGCCCGAAGAAGATCGCGGCGCTCGCCAGGATCGCGAAGATGATCGTCAAGCCAGCGGAAGCGCTGAGGATCAGGCGCTGCCGCTGTTCTGCGCGGCGACGCTCGCGCTGCCGCAGGTCGTCAAAATCGACGCCCAGCAGGCCGGCGGCAAGGCGCGCAGTGGCGCGCGATCGGCCGTCCTTGCGCACGTCCAGCCCAAGCGGCTCAATCGGCAGCGCGTCCGGATCATCCGGATCGGTACCCGCCCTCAGCGCCTTCGGGAAGCACTCCGTTTCCGGATCGCCCGAGTTCGGGACGCCGTCGACAATGACGGCGAAGACTTTGCGGGCCCGGCCAGTGCGCCGGAAGTGCTGGATTTCCGCCGCAACCCATTTCGATTTGGCGGAGCGTGGGGAGCATACAACGATCAGGCTATCGGCATTTTCGATGGCGCCTTCAACGGTCACAGCGATATCCGCGGCGGCAGCCATCTCTTCGTCGTCGCGAAAGAAGCGGCCAAGCCGACGCGCTGGCGGCAGGTCCACATCGACGCCGCGCGGCACGCGATAACTCTCCAGCTAGGACTGGAGGCGCTTGCCCCACAGGGCATCCTGCTGGGAATAGCTGATGAAAGCGCGATAGGCCTTTGGCATGCGCGCCAAATAAGCTCCCCGTCCGACCCCCGCCTGATGGCGAGCGATCACGAGTAACCCTGGAAGTCACACAAGTCGATTGCGTCTGTAACTGTAGTGAAAGGGAGTCTGCAGACAGGCGGCTGCATCAAGGGCGCGCGGAGTTGAGCCAAAACCACTCGCTCGCGCAGGAGATTCCGCGAAATCCGTCCCGAGTTTTCGGGCGCGGGAATCCGCCGGATACCGAACCGGAGTGTCGGCGATGGACTTCCGGACGGCGCGAGTCCAGCTTCGGGTCCAGTCGCGCATAAGCAGAAGGACAGAGACATCGGATGACGCAACGTCCAAGCACGTCACGCCGTATAGTGTTGGCCGCACAGGCGGTGGGCGTACCGACACAGGATACGTTTCGAGTCGAAGACGTGGCCTTGCCGGCGCTCTCCGATGGGCAGGTTCTGACCCGAACACTTTACTTTTCAGTCGACCCGGGCACGCGTTCGCGTCTGTCTTCAGGCGCAAGCTACGCGCCACCCTTGCGAATCGGCGACCCCATCGACGGGTTTGCGGTAGGCGAGGTTATCGAAAGCGCCAATTCACGCTTTGACGTCGGCGACATCGTGGCGACAGGCGCGGGCTGGGCCGAGCACGCGATTTTCTCTGGACGCGGCTACATCCAGAAGGTTCCCCACAAGCGGCTCCCGCTGTCTTACTGGATTGGCGTGCTTGGCGTCCCGGGAATGACGGCATGGTTTGGCCTGAAGCGCGTCGCCATGTTGAAGCCCGGGGATCGGGTCTTGGTGACATCAGCTGCCGGCCCTGTCGGCGCGACAGCGGCGCAGGTAGCGCGCAGTCTCGGCGCGTCGCGCGTGGTTGGCACCGCAAGCGGAGCGGACAAAGCGCTATGGTTGCGCGAGGAGGCAAGGCTTGATGCAATCGTCGACTACAAGACAACGACCGACCTTGTCGCTGACCTGAAGGCAGCGAGCCCCGAGGGCTACGATGTGCTGTTTGACAATGTCGGAAATGCGATGATCGACGCCGTCATTCCCCTTCTGAGGCCCGGCGGGAGGATCGTCATCTCGGGCCAGCTCGCAGACTACAACACCGCGAACGGCGCTGTGCCCGGCATCACGAACACCCGCTACTTCATAGCCAGCCGGCTCCGGATGGAAGGGCTTGTCGTGTTCGACGATCTCAAGGCCTTCCCTGCCGCACAGGAGGACCTCGGCGCGATGATTGAACGGGGCGAGGTGAAAGTCCGCGAACGAAGGTATCGCGGCCTGGAGTCTGCGCCTCAGGCCTTCATTGATCTCTTTTCTGACAGCGCCTTCGGTCGTCGTATAGTCGAGATCGGGCCGGAGCCAGGTTGAGGATGCACAACATGACGCCGGATTTTTCCCGATACGAGCGGATCGTCGCAACGCGAAATGGACGGATCCTGACACTCGCGCTCACCGCACCCAATCCGGTGAACGCCGTCGATGGCGTCATGCACCATGAGCTGTCGCGCATCTTCCTCGACGCGCAGGATGACCCCGACAGCGATCTCATCGTCCTCACGGGCGCCGGCCGCGCCTTCTGCGCCGGGGGCGACACCACCTGGTTCAAGCAGCATATCGAGGATCACCGCACCTTTCGCGCCATTGCGCCGGAGGCCAAGCGCATCGTCACCTCCTTGCTTGAGATGGAGAAGCCGCTCATCTGCCGCCTTAATGGTGCAGCCGCCGGCCTCGGCGCCACCATCGCGCTGCTGTGCGACGTCATCATCGCCTCCGACAAGGCCGTGATCGGCGACCCCCACGTCAAGGTCGGCCTCGTCGCAGGGGACGGAGGGGCGCTCATCTGGCCACAGCTTCTCGGCTACGCCCGCGCCAAGGAATTCCTGATGACCGGCGACATGCTCACCGCCGAACGCGCCCACGCGATCGGCCTCATTAATCATGTCGTTCCGCAGGAAACCCTGGACAGCAAGGTAGCCGAGATCGCCGCGCGCATCCTTGCCAATCCCAGGATGGCCGTTCGTTGGACCAAAGTCTCCGCCAATATCCCCCTCCGCGCGCTCGCCGCGCAGGTGCTTGACGCCGCAATGGCCTACGAACTCGTCTCCAACTCCCTCGATGATCGTCGCGAAGCCGTCTCGGCCTTCGTCGAGAAACGTACGCCAAACCTCACGGGTGATTGATGATCGAGAACACCCTCCCCGAGCCCGGCCACGTCACCGAGATCCGTCGCCAGCTCCGCCGCTTCGTCGCCGACAAGATGCCGCGCGAGAAACGCCGCGCCTGGGACAAGGCGCATGACTGGCCACGCGACCTGTTCCGCGAACTCGCGGACATGGGCGTCTGTGGCCTCACCATCTCCGAGGCGCATGGCGGGCTCGGACAGGACATCGTCGCCGCCGTGGCCGTGATCGAGGAGCTGGCCCGCGCCGGCCCCTTCCTCGCAGGCCCCTTCATCCACTGCGCTTTCTACGGCGGGATGAACATGTCCGAGAACGGCTCGCCCGCACAGAAGGCCGAGCTTCTTCCGAGACTGGCGCGCGGTGAATTGCTGTTCGCCTATGGCCTCTCCGAACCCGACGTCGGCGGCGACCTCTCCAGCGTCAAGACCCGCGGCCGTGTCGAAGGCGATACCCTTGTCATCAATGGCGCCAAGCGCTGGTGCACCGGCGCCGACTGGGCCGACTACATATACTGCCTCATCAACACCGCTCCCGACGCACCACGCCGCGAGGCGCTCACATTCGTACTGATCCCGGGCAAGGCGGCTGGCCTCTCCACCCATCCAATCGAACACGTCAACCTGCGCTACACCGCCTCCAGCGACGTCCACTTCGACGACGTCCGTGTCCCGCTCGACGCCATCGTCGGCGGTCCCGCGCAGCTCAACAAGGCCTGGGGCATGCTCGCCGGCCGCGCGCTGGACGTCGAGAAGCTGGAGGTCGCGGCCTGCACCTTCGGTTTCGCCCAGGCCGCGCTCGACGAGGCGTGGACATACGCCCAGGAACGCGTCCAGTTCGGCAAGGCCATCGCCGGCCACCAGGCCGTGGCGCATCGGCTCGTCACGGCGCGAACGAAACTCGAAGCCTGCCGGCACATGCTCTACCACGCAGCCCACCTCGCGAACGATGGCAAGCCGTGCGGCGTGGAGACATCCATGGCGAAGCTCTTCATCGCCGACACCGGCGTCGAGATCGCGCTGGCCTGCCAGCAGGTCATGGGCGCCTACGCCCTCTCCGACGCCTACGACATTGACCGCAATGTGCGCGACCTGCTCGGCATGCCGATCGTCGGCGGCTCATCCGACATGCAGCGTAACAACCTCGCCGGCCTGTGGAGGCTCAAGGGATGAACGCACTCGTCGCCAGCGCCCGAGCCCTCGCGCCCGACATCATCGCCGCCCGCCCGGAGATGGACCGCCTGCGCCGCCTGCCCGACTCGCTCGCCGCCCGGTTCCGCGACGCACGCCTCTACCGCCTCTGCATACCGCGCACCCATGACGGCCTTGAGGCTCCCCCCAGCACCACCGTGGAGACGCTCGAAGCGTTGGCCGAGGCCGATGCATCCGCCGCATGGTGCGTGATGATCAGCGCCACCACCGGCGCATTCGGCGCTTATCTCGACCCGGAAACTGCAGCCGAAATCTTCCTCGACCCGTCACTCGTTTTCGCAGGCGTCTACGCACCGTTGGGCAAGGCCACGGTCGAGGGCGACGCCTACCGCGTCACCGGCCAATGGAAGTGGAACAGCGGCGGCCAGAACGCGACATGGCTGTGCGGCGGCTGCGTGATCCACGAGAACGGCGCACCCCGCATGCTCACCGATAAAATCCCCGACCACCGCATGATGCTGTTCCCGGCCAGCGAGGTCACCTTCATCGACACCTGGCATACATCAGGCTTGCGCGGCACTGGCAGCGGCGACATGGCGGTCCGCGACCTGCTCGTTCCAAAATCTCGCTCTGTCTCGCTCATCACCGACAAGCCGCGGATCCCGGCCCCACTCTACGCTTTCCCGATCTTCGGGCTTCTCGCCATCGGCATCGCCGCCGTCGCCAGTGGGAATGCCCGCGCCGCGCTGAAGGAGTTCGCCGCCCACGCGTCCGCCAGGCGGACACCCACCGGCCGCGCGCTGACGGATCGCGGTACAATTCAGGCCGCCTACGCCGAAGCCTCCGCCCGCCTGTCTGCTGCGCGCGCCTTCCTGTTTGCCGAGATCGACGGGGCGTGGCGACAGGCCCAGACAAATCCCGCAATTTCTCTCGAGCAACGCGCTACGCTGAGACTTGCGGCAACGCACATGACGCGGACAGCCGCCGAAGTTGTACGAACCATTCAGGATCTTGCCGGTGGCGCAAGCGTGTTCACGGCCGACCCGCTGAACCGCCGCGTGGCAGATGCGCAGACCATGACCGCACACATCATGACCGCGCCAGCCACCTACGAACTCACGGGCCGCGCGCTCCTCGGTGTTCCGGTATCGTCAGCCGAGCTCTAGCTCACGGCCTCTCGCGCAATCATCGCGCGCACATGCTCCTTCATCGGCTCGCCCGCCTTCAGCGCGTTGACCGCGCCCATATCGAAATACTCGCGCAAGCCGATGATCTTGCCGTCGCGAAACTCGACCACGCCGGCATAGGGCGCCGAGACCAGCCGCCCCTCCGCCGACACATACTCATCCACGCCCTCGACGAACAGGCGATCGCCCTTTTCTGCATGGTCGAAGATGCGCCACGTCACATCGCGAAGCTGCGGCGCCATGCCTTCCAGCAGCTTGCGCGCCTTTGCCTTGCCCTTCAGTGGCGGCGCGATCACGGCTGCATAGTGCCAGACAATATCGTCGTGCATGAACGCCAGCACGCCATCGATATCCTTGGCCTTCCAGGCATTGATAAGGCCAAGCAGTATCTGGATATGCGTCATGGGGGCGTTCTCCGCTCAGACCTCTTTCATGGCATCTCTCACGCGCGACGTCACGGTCGCAGCAGCGAACCGCGCAGCAAGCTTTGCCGCATTCTGGGTCGGGCGCTCCATCAACCAGACGCCTCTCCCTGGTTCGCGGCGGGTCCGGCAACGATTTTTGCGTCGTGAAACGATCCGACCTCACGATCCGAATAGCCGAGCTCCGCCAGAATCTCGTCTGTGTTCTCGCCAAGACTCGGCGCACGCACAGGCCGAATCCGCTCGACGCCGGAGAAAGCACTCGGATTGCCAAGCGTCAGGTATGACCCGATCCCCGGGTGATCGAGCAAGGAGAACATGGGATTGTCGACCGAGCAGTCCGGATCTTCGTCGATCACTTCCTTGAACGTGCGGTACTTGGACCAGGTGACGCCAGTTCGATCGAACTCGGCGGCAAAGTCCTTGACCGCACGTGACGCGAAGAAGGGCTGCAGCACCTTCGTGATTTCCCCACGATGCCTGAAGCGTTCGCCCTCCTTGTCGAGATCCACGTTCAGGCGCCGCGTGTGTCGGTCGCGCGCTGGATGTTGTCCCATTGCCGGTTGGTGAGGCCAACAACAATCACCCGCGCCCCATCCTTGCAGACGAAATCCTGCGCGTACGCGCCATACAGGGAGTTTCCCAATTTCGGGTGGTCGTAGTTGTTGACCGTGACCTCGCCGATGATCCCGAGATTACCAAGCATGGCGAGCGCAGCCTGCTGTCCCGTGATGCAGTCCCACGCCGCAGGACATGGCCGACCGGCTCGCTTGAGCCCATCGGCCCCGTTGCAGCCGGAAATCCAACTGCCGGATTGACGATGTAGTCGACCTGGGGTCCGCCGGCCCGGTCATCCTTCACCGACAACATGATCAGGTCTTCGCGATGCAGGCGCAAAGCATCATAGTCCATCCAGCCCCGGACCCGTAAGTTGGTAAGATAGATGCCCGCCTGGGGACCGGGCGCACAGATCAAGCGCATCACGATTTCCTGTCCTTCGGGCGTCGTCATGTCGACGGCGATGCTGCGCTTGCCTTTGTTGAGTCCGGCCCAGAACAGGCTGCGCCCCTTCTCCGTCACCGGCCATCGGTCATTGTCGAGACCGCCACGGATGCGATCAAAGCGAATGACG
The DNA here is from genome assembly GCA_040398425.1 of Hyphomonadaceae bacterium. Taxonomy (GTDB): domain Bacteria; phylum Pseudomonadota; class Alphaproteobacteria; order Caulobacterales; family Hyphomonadaceae; genus UBA7672. The sequence continues at coordinate 59,270 of JBBATZ010000011.1, read as the reverse complement.
TCCGGGCCCATCTGCGCGAGCGTCATGCCCGCAAGCGGCGCCGCCACGAACGCAGCGCCCTCGACGATTCGAAGTCCCTCGAGAATCTTGACCATGCAGTCTCTCCCTTGGGCTTGTTGTTGTTCAGTTCGCGAGGCTTGCCCTTTGTGTCCGCACTGGACTCTGCTGACAGGTCCTATGGCTTGCTTCGGTGATCATGTTGCCCACGCAAGCGATGCCTGCATGCCGATCGCGCCATCCGCGTTGGCGGTGAAGAGATCCAGTCCGCCGTCCGGCCGGTCGGCGCCATTGACGCTCACACGCTCGAAATCGAACAAAGGCCGGATGCCGCGAAAGGTGAAGCTGGTGGATCGACGGTCGGGGTGACGTCGTGTGGCCGCCTCAAACAGCAACATGGCCTGCAACGGCCCGTGAACCACGAGTCCCGGATACCGCTCGACCTCGGTCGCATAGGGTCTGTCATAGTGAATACGGTGGCCGTTGAACGTCAGGGCCGAAAACCGAAACAGAAGCACCGCATCAATCGCGACCGCCTCGCTCCATTGGCAGGGCGGCAGAGGCATTGGCGACGGCGCCTGCCACACCGCGGGGATGTTCATGTAAACGAGATCCTGCTCCTCGGTCATCACGAGCGAACCTCCCGCGCTGACCTCGTGCCTGACCGTCACGAAGACAAGCGCGCCCGCGTTTCCGGCCTTCTCGGCGATCCTCAGGATGGTGGACGTCTTGCGGATATCGTCTCCGATCCGCACGGGTCCGAAAAATGCGCAACGGCTGCCGGCCCACATTCGCCTTGGCAGTTCGATCGGCGGCAGGAATCCGCCGCGCCGCGGATGACCGTCCCGGCCGACCTCGCTCATCGCGGCCAGCGGCAGGAAATACAGCCAGGTCCACAACGGCGGCAGTTCCGCACCGACTGAGAAACCATCTGAATGGCTGTTGCAAAGCGTTGCGGCCATCGCGCGCGCTGGCGTCAGCGTGACGGTGTCCGACAAGGTCTCAGTCCGGCCCGTCCAATCCGCCCAGGGTGACTGGCTCATGTCGCATCCCGGATATCGATGTCACTCCACCAGCATGCATCACAACCCATAGATTCCAAAGGCGCTCGATCGGCCTTTGCCTGTGGGAGTTGACGTTGCGGCGATTGCCCCAAAGGCGTGCGCTCAACGGCCAAAGGGCCGGAGACTATTTCTCCCTGGCTGGGGCGCAGGGATTCGAACCCCGGAATGGCGGTACCAAAAACCGCTGCCTTACCACTTGGCGACGCCCCAGTGCAGGGAGAGGGCGGAGAGTTATGCAATTCGCGCGAGGAATGCAACTGCTGCCGTTCGCCCTGTTTTGTCGCGGTTTTGGCTAATTTGGGCGGGCCCGCGTTAGCACTTTGATCGCCGTCGAATGCTAATTGCGCCCCGGAATGAAAGCCGCTATAGGCCCCGCTCCGTCGGAGTATAGCTCAGCCTGGTAGAGCGCTTGCTTCGGGAGCAAGAGGTCGTTGGTTCGAATCCAGCTACTCCGACCAAGTCCGCTCCCACACATGTTTAGCCTGTCCGCGCACCCGGCGCGTCGGCCGGGTTATGCGCAGGCCGGGCGAGCCAGGCACACCCGCCAATTGCGTCCGCCTGACGTCCGAAGGTGTTGCAGCCGCGTAGTTAGCGCTATGCCGTGGTTTAAAGCGGCGAAGACACGCCCGGAGTCACGCGATGAGAACCTTCCTGCTCACCTTCCTGGGCGGCCTTGCGGCCCTGATCGTGTTCTTTGTTCTCATCCCGCTCGTCCTGATCATGTCGTTCCTCCCGTCAGGCGAAACGCCGCGGGCCCAGAACGCCGTCCTGGAACTCGACCTCCGAAACGCGTCGGCGGACCAGCCCGCGTCAGACCCGATCAGCGCGGCGTTCAGCGACACATCTTTTGTCGAGGTCCTTCTGCGCCTCAACGCCGCAGCGAATGACCCGGACGTCAAGGGCGTCTTCGTCCGGGCCGCCGAGATGGACATGGGCTCCTCCCGGGCGGAGGAACTGCGCGCCGCCTTCCTGCGCCTGCGCGCCAAGGACAAGTTCGTGATCGCCCACACGCAGGGCTTCCTCGCGTCGGGCCCCTCGGCCTATCGCGCAATCTCGGCCGCCACCGAAATCTGGATGCAGCCGGGCACATCTTTTGAGACGCCCGGTATCCGCTTCGAAACCATGTTCCTCGGGGGCGCGGCTGAGAAGCTCAAGATCGATCCCGAGATTGAGGCCTTCTACGAATACAAGAATGCGCCCGACGTCTACAAACGGAAGGACTATTCGGAGCCGCACGCCCGCGCGATGACAGAGCTGGCCGAAAGCGTCTGGCGCCATTCCATCGCCGACATCGCCATTGACCGGAAGATGGACCCCGGCGCCCTGCGCACCGTCCTCGAAGCCAGCCCGTACCAGGCGCCACGCGCCGTGGAGCTGAAACTAGTGGACAAGCTCGGCTATCCCGAGGAGGCCGCCGCCGAGGCGCGCAAGCTCGCTGGCGGAGACCTGATCGAGATCGCGCACTACGCGCCGCGCCCCCATCGCGGCAAAGCCGTCATCGCCGTTGTCGGCGGCGAGGGTGACATCGTCACCGGCCGCGGCGGCCCCTCGGATTTCACGTCGATCGGCACGCCGATGTTTGCTTCCGATCGCGTCGCAGCCGAGCTTGATGCGATTGCCGCAGACAACAGCATCAATGCCGTCGTCTTCCGCGTCGACTCAGGCGGCGGCTCGGCGACGGCCTCGGACCAGATCTGGAGCGCGGTGAAACGCGTGCAGGCATCCGGCAAGAAGGTGGTCGTCTCGATGGGCTCGCTGGCAGCATCCGGTGGTTACTATGTCGCCGCCAGCGCCGACAGCATTGTCGCCAATCGCTCGACTATCACCGGCTCCATCGGCGTCTTCGGCGGCAAGATTGCCATCGGCGACGCGCTGCGTAATTTTGGTATCAACCCCGCTTCAGTCGGTGTGGGCGGTGAGTACGCTGGCGCGTACTCGGCCGACAAGTTCACACCGGACCAGCGCGCCAAGCTGCTGGAATCCCTGCAGGCGACCTACGATCGCTTCACCGGCATCGTCGCCGACGGCCGCAAGCTGCCGCTCCAGAAGGTGCAGGAGATCGCTCGCGGCCGTGTCTGGTCGGGCGAGGACGCTCTCGCCAATGGTCTCGTCAACAAGACAGGGGACCTGATGGTCGCCATCGACGAGGCGCGACAACTGGCAGGCTTCAAGGAAGAGGACGGCGTCGATGTCCGCCTGCAGGTCCAGAACACCACGCCATTCCAGCTGCTGACGAGCATGATGACGCAAGCGAAGGCGGGCGGGTCGGTCGACTCGAGGCTTGCGGCTGCGCTTGCTTCGACGCTCGGCGAGGCACGCACTGAGGCCCTGCTCTCACAGCTGTCACAGATGGGGCAGTCGCCGTCCACCCGCGCCTGGATGCCGCCGGTGATCGAGCACTAGTCTGGATCAGGGGCAATCGATCCGTTCGATCTGCCCCTGCTTCAGGCTGAATAACGCGTCCTGCGGGATATCCAGCGTCAGCGCCTCGTCGCGCGGAAGCTGCAGAAATAGCCCGCGGAGGATACGTCCGGCCACACCATGCGACACGGCGACGATCGGCCCGGCATGGGCGCGCGCGTCTTCCAACCACCCGCCCAACCGCTCCGCAAGCGCTTCATAGCTGTCGCCGCCAGGCGCATTGAAGTACCAGTTCCATCTGCTCTCGCCCGCGTCGAATGCTGGCGCCAGCTTGCGAATGTCCTCACGCAGCATACCGTCCCACGCACCGAGACAGATTTCTGCAAGCCGTGCGTCCGTCTCGATCGGTGCCGGCAGGCCCGAAGCTTCGCGGATCAGTCGCGCCGTGTGCTGCGTACGCCCGAGAGGGGACGCGATGATGCGGACCTCTGCCGGCACAAGCTCGCACACGCGCGCACCGATCCGGCGCGCCTGTTCGATGCCCAGCGCCGTCAACGGCGAATCCTTTGCGCCCTGGATGCGCCCGGCCGCGTTGAATTCGGTCTGCCCGTGCCGAACAAGCCAGATCATGCAGGCGCGTACTCAGTTTGAAGGGTTAGCGGTCCGTTCGCCGCCGCCCGCCCTGCCTCGACCAGATGGATCATATGCGCCAGCACCGAGTGCGCCGCGGGCGCGTGCAGTCTCACATCCACATCCCTGTAGATCACCTTCACCATATCCGGGATCAGGCGATCGCCGGCCTTCAGCCGCGCCACAATGGCTTCCTCGCGCGCGCGCCTGTGCGCCACATACGCGTCGATGAACGGCGTCACTTCGCGTACGGGCGGACCATGCGTCGGCCACAGCGTGCCGAACCCACGCGCCCGAACCTTCTCGAGGCTGCGATAGTAGTCGCCCATATTGCCATCCGGCGGGGAGATTACCGTCGTCGACCAGCCCATGATGTGGTCGCCGCAGAACAGCGCATTCTCTTCCTTCAGCGCGTAGCAGACATGGTTCGACATGTGCCCCGGCGTGGTGACTGCCTCCAGCGTCCAGCCCGGCCCGTTGAAAACGTCGCCATCATTCACCGGCACGTCGGGCATGAAGCCCTCCTGGCCATCCTCTTCGAGCGAGGCCACGGCATGCGTACCCGCGGGATCGGGCCGGCCATAGACCTTGCAGCCAGCCCATTCAGCCAGAGGATGCGCCAGCGGTGAATGGTCGAGATGGGTGTGCGTCGTGAACACGTGCGTCACGCGCTGACCGTCCAGCGCCCGCTTCAACGCCTCGAAATGCTTGTCCAGCATCGGGCCCGGATCGATCACCGCGACTTCGTTCGCGCCGATGATGTAGACGCCAGTGCCGAGGTATGTGAACGGGCCGGGATTTTCCGCAACCACACGCCGGATCAGCGGCGATACCTGATCGGCTTCGCCATAGGCGAACTTGAGGTCCCGGACGAATGGTATCCCAGCCACGCCTCTACCTCGCGCCCAGCCGCCGCAGCGAACCGGCCATCCCTGACAGATTGTAGCCGGCGTCAGAAGCGGCCTCGACGATGGCCTGCGCCTCCTCGCCTTCACTTGCCTGCGCCATCGCCCACGCGGTTACGGAACGCGTTCCCGATCGGCAGAAGGCCAGCGTCTTGCCGCTCGCCGCCATCACGGCTTTCACAGCCTCCGCCGTCGGCTGCCCCACAAACGGAGCATGAACATAAGTCATGCCGACGTGCTTCGCCGCAGCCGCCACTTCGCTCGATTGCGGCTGGTCCGGGCTTTCACCGTCAGGCCTGTTGTTGATGATATGCCGGTAGCCGGCATCGGCCAGCTGGGCCATGTCTTCCAGCGCGATCTGGGGCGCCACGGAAAAACGATCAGTCACAACCCGTATCTCAGCCATTTCTGCTTACTCGCCCCTTCAAACCGCGACAATCTTGCCCGCTTGCGCAAGCGCCCGCTCTTCGCCCTTATACCCCCGCACATGTAGAGGACGTAACCCCTGACGACTGACCCGTCTCGCACCTCCTCCTCCAACGCGCTCTCCCGCCTGGCCTCCCGCATTCCCTGGGCCTATGTCGGCCGCCGCGTCCTCGCGGCGATCCCCACCATGCTGGTGATCATCACCGTCGTGTTCTTCATGATGCGCGCGGCGCCCGGAAACCCCTACTCGGCCGAACGCATGCTGACGCCGGCGGTCGAAGCCAACCTGAAGGCCAGCCTTGGCCTCGATAAACCGATCCAGGACCAGTATTTCGAATACCTGGGCAAGGTCGTGCAGGGCGATCTGGGTCCCTCGATGGTGTTCTACGACAAGGACGTCAGCCAGCTTCTGGGCGAAGGCCTGCCCATCTCCCTCACCATTGGCCTGCTCGCCATCACGATCGCGCTCTTCCTTGGAACGCTCCTCGGCATCCTTGCCGCCATCCGTCAGAACTCGCTCGCCGACTATTCGGTGATGAGCATCGCCATGGTGGGCATCTCGATCCCCACCTTCGTCACCGGACCGCTTCTGGCCATGCTGTTCGGCGTCTACCTGAAATGGTTCGCCGCCGGAGGCCTCGATCTCGGCCGCATGAACTTCCACAACCTGTTTCTGCCGATCGTGACGCTGTCGCTGCCGCAGATCGCCATCATCTCGCGCCTGATGCGCGCCTCGATGATCGAGGTGATGCACTCCAACTTCATCCGCACGGCCCGGGCCAAGGGCATCAGCGAGCGCCGTGTCCTCCTGCGCCACGCCGCCCCCGCCGCCATCCTCCCGGTGATCAGTTATCTCGGCCCCGCCATTGTCGGCGTCATCACCGGCTCCGTCGTCATCGAGACTGTCTTCACACTGCCCGGCGTCGGCGCGTCTTTCATCGAGGGCGCCATGACCCGCGACTATACCCGCGTCATGGGCGCCGTGATCCTCTATGGCGGGCTGATCATCCTGATGAACCTTGTCGCCGACATCCTTTATGCAATCCTCGACCCCCGGGTGCGCTACCAATGATGATGGCCATACCGGGCGGAACCGCCGACCTCCTGAACAAGGCCGTCAAGGGGCGCTCCCTCTGGGACGATTCCCGCCGCCGCCTCCTCGCGAACAAAGCTGCCATCGCGGGCGCCATCGTTCTCACCCTCATGGCGGTCATCGCCTTCATCGGTCCGATCTTCTGGCCACATTCCTACGACCATCAATACCAGGATCAGCTCAGCATCGCGCCCACGCTGGAAAACATGCACTGGCTCGGCACCGACATTTACGGTCGCGACATGGTTGCCCGCATTCTCGTCGGCTTGCAGATTTCGCTGACCGTCGGCTTCATCGCGACCTTCGTGTCGCTGGTGATCGGCGTCACCTGGGGTGCCATCGCGGGCTTCGCCGGTGGCCGCGTCGACCAATACATGATGCGCTTTGTCGACGTGCTCTACGCCGTACCCTTCATCTTCTTTGTCATCCTCGTCACCGTCGTCTTCGGCCGCCAGCTCTTCCTGATCTTCCTCGCCATCGGCGCCGTTGAATGGATGACCATGGCGCGCATCGTGCGCGGCCAGACGCTGGCGCTGAAGCAGAAGGAATTCGTGGAAGCCGCCCGCGCCGCCGGCGTGAAGCCCTTCGGCATCATCCTCCGCCACATTCTACCCAACCTGATCGGCCCCGTAGCCGTTTACGTCACGCTAACCATGCCCATCGTGATCCTGCAGGAGAGCTTCCTCTCCTTCATCGGCCTCGGCGTGAACGAACCGCTGACTTCGCTAGGCCAGCTGATCTCAGCAGGCCAGAAGGAGTTCGCCTATCCCTGGCTGCTGTTCGCCCCGGCAACAGTCATGGTCGTCACGCTGTTCTCGCTGAACTTCATCGGCGATGGCCTGCGCGATGCGTTCGACCCCAAGGATCGCTAGCGGAAGCAAGCGGCAGGTAAACCGTGTACCGTCGTTTCGACAGCCGTGCGGGCAGCAATGTCGTACGCCGCACTCGCCATCACCACGCCGTCTGGCGCGACGATCTCGATCACAAGCTTGCGCGGCCATGCTTCCTCCAGGGCTTTCGCAAGCAAAGCCTCACCCGAACTCGCGGCGGCATTCCATTCGATAACCGGCCGCGCATCGACCTTCGCACGCAGCCGCATGGCACGCATAGGCGGCGCAGCCCCGAGCGACAGATCCGAATTGCTGGTGATCGCTACGGACGCCTCCAGAGGCCCTGCCAGCTTGCCATCAGGGCTCAACGCAAACGTCAGGGATAGCGCTGGCCGCGAGAAATGCTCCGACTCCAGCCCCAGATGTTCGAACCGTTTGACATCCCAACCCACCGCAGGTTTTCCGCGCGCGGTCTCCGCGCGAAAGATGTCACCTGCTGGCGTGCCGACATCGCATTCCTGCGCCAACGCGGGGGGGGCGAGACCGAGCCACACAAAAGCGATGCCAGAGGGACGCATTGGGCGAGGTTAAGGCTCCACGATGCGTCGGTCCATGCTCACCATGCAGTCGATCAGCAGTCGACACTTACTTCACCCGGCGCACCCGGATGGCGCGGCCGCCATCGATGTTCATCATGAAACTGCCGAGCGACGCAGTCTTGATCTCAGCGGAAACCGGCAACTTCCTCACCCCACTGACACTGTCACTGTCGATCTGCTCCCAGACCTGACCGTCTGACATGGTGAAGCGATACTTGCCGTCAGCGCGCTTCGTGGCGGCAGTGAGCGTCAGTTGTACATTCTCAATGGGTTTTGCGGTTGGCGGCGCAACGCCGACTGACGCCTTGGCGGCGACTGTCGCATCTGCTTCGCGCAGCCCGAACGCCTGCTTTTCAGCCTGGACGGCTTGTTCCCGCGTCACCACCTGAACATCGCCTGTCGCCTGCGCCTGCTTGAAGCCCGCCACCGCTGCGTCGAAACAAGCCAGCCTGTCGTCAGCCTTGGCGATTCCCGTGCACGAATACACTTTGTCGAGCGTGGAACCCTGCGCCAAAGCCGATCCGGATGCCGCGACAGCGAGCAACGGCAAGATGAACAGACGCATGAACACACCCTTCCTCTGGCATTGGGCAGGCTAAACCCTTCCAATGTAATGCAGACTAACGCTAGGTTCCTTACACGAAAAGCGCCGCGCATGCACGGCGGCGCATCAGGCAGCACGCAAGAGGAATACGGAATGCGGCTCAGGTTACCAATGTTCGCTGGCGCGCTTGCCGCAGCGTTGATGCTGGCGGGCTGCGGAGGGGATGCGGCGAGCACGGGCAGCGAGCGCTTCACCCGTGGCATCGGCTCCCAGCCCAAGTCCATCGATCCCCAGAAAGTCGAGGGAACCTGGGCCAACGACGTCATCGGCGACATGTTCATCGGCCTGTTCACAGAGGACGCGAAATCCATCCCGGTGCCTGGCGTCGCCGAAAGCTGGGTTGTGTCCGAGGACGCCCTGACCTGGACGTTCAAGCTCAAGAAGACCCTTTGGTCGGATGATGTGCCGCTGACGGCTGGCGACTTCGTGTTCGCCTTTCAGCGCCTGTTCGATCCCAAGGAAGCCGAGATCGCCTACGCCTCGATCCAGTACGGCATCAAGAACGGCCGCGCTGCGAAGGAGGGCACAGTTCCCGTCACCGATGTCGGCGTAAAGGCGATCGACGACTACACGCTCGAGATCAAACTTGAATATCCCATGCCGTTCCTGCCCGGCGTGCTGAAACACTACACCGCCTTCCCGCTGCCCAAGCACGCGCTCGAGAAATTCGGCGCGAAGTGGGCATCGCCTGAGAACATCGTCGTCAACGGCCCCTACAAGCTCACCGAAATGCGCCAGAACGACTTCATCCGTTCCGTACGGAACGACAAGTTCGAAGGCGCGGACAAGATGTGCTTCTCGGAAGTCATCTACCTGCCCGTCAACGATCATGACGCGATGGTCCGCCGCGCGATGGCTGGCGAGATCGACATGAACAACTCGTTCCCGTCCGGACAGCTCGAAGTCACGCAGAAGAACCTGCCCGGCTGGCCGCGCATCTCGCCGATGATGGCCACCACTTACGTCGTCACCAACACCAGGAAGCCCCCCTTCGATGATGCCCGCGTCCGCAAGGCCATCGCCCTCTCGATGGACCGCGAGCACATCACCAAGAACGTTCTCCGCGGCGGCCAGATTCCCGCCTACAGCTTCGTGCCCGCCGCCATCGCCAACTACAAGCCGGCGGAATTCGAGTGGAAGGACATGCCGCGCGCCGCGCGCCTGAAACAGGCGGCGACCCTCCTGCAGGAAGCCGGCTACGGCCCCAGCAAGCCGCTGACGTTCGAATATCTCTACCGCTCGACTGGCGATAACCCGCGTATCGCGCCTGCGCTGCAGCAGAACTTCAAGGAGATCGCCCCCTGGGTTCAGCCGGAAATCCGCCGCGTCGAAACCCAGGCCCTCTACGAGATTCAGAAGGCCAAAAACTTCCTCATCACGGACACGGGCTGGGTCGCCGACTTCAACGACGCCTACAACTTCCTGTACCTGCTCGACTCCCGCACCGGCCCGATGAACTACGGCGCCTACACCAATCCGGCCTACGACGCCCTGCTTGACCAATCGGCGAAGGAAACTGACGTCGCCAAACGCGGCGAGATCCTGCGCCAGGCCGAGCAGACCATGCTCAACGACACCGCCGTTCTCCCGCTCCTAATCCGCGTGACGCAGGACATCGTCTCGCCGAACATCACAGGCTACGAGGACAACCCGGAAGACATCCACCGCACCCGCTACATGTGCCGGAAGAAGTAGCCCGACGCTTCAGCCCTGCGCGCTACCTGCCTTTCGGTAGCGCGTAGTTTGAATCGATCACGCCCTCGAACACCCTGCCTTGCAGCACGCCCTGCAGGAACAACGCAACCGACTCCATGGTCGAGGCCGACGCATACCGCAGCTTAGGCTTCGCCGCGTTCACGGCGCGCTCCACCACACGCGCGACCTTGTCCGCCGGTGGCCCCGCCTGCTCGGCCTTCTCCATCACCGCAATCGCGTGCTTTGCCCGCGCCTCATAGACGCCACCCGCCTTGGCGCTTTCCGTCCATTCTCGCGACGCCGTGAAATTGCTCTTCGTGCCCCCCGGCTGCACCATCACGAGATCAATGCCGAAGGGCTTCACCTCCATACTCAACGCTTCGCTCATACCTTCCAGCGCCGATTTGGACGCCGAGTAGGCGCCCCGAAACGGAATGCCGATGCGCGCAGCGAGTGACGAAACCTGGATGATCCGCCCGGATCCCTGCGCCCGCATCGCTGGAAGCACCGCCTGGCACACCCGCAGCGGTCCAAGGAAGTTCGTGTCCATCTGCCGCTGCATATCGTCCGGCCGCGTATCCTCGACCGAAGCCGCGATGCCGAACCCCGCATTATTCACCAGCACATCGATGCGCCCGGCAATCTTCAGCACCTCCGCCACCGCCTGCGCGACGGAGGCCTCGCTCCGCACATCCATCGCCAGCATCCGCACGCTCGTCACCGGCGGCTGCGCGTCCGCTTTCCGCGATGTGCCAAAGACGCTGTGCCCAGCTTTCGAAAGACGTCACGCGATAGCGGCCCCGATCCCCGCCGAAGCGCCCGTAACCAGAACAACCTTTGATGTGCTGCTCACGTCGTTGCCCCCGCCGTGACAGCCCCGCGCCTAGAGCGCCATCACGATCTCATCCAGCAGCTGCTTCACCAGCGCGGCATTCTCGCCCATATCGTGACCGGGGGTCCGGCTCGTCGAGCGGACATCAACACGCGAGCCGCCCGTCTTCTCCGGAAACACACGGATCGCGATGTCATAAGCCAGCTCGTACCAGGCCGACCGGTACACCGCCTCGACCACGCCGGACCCCGGGTCGAACTTCGTCACCTGCCATCCCATCCGCCCCGCCGCCTTCGCTGCGGCGCGCGTCACATCCGGTAGCGACGCCTGCAGCATCAACGGCTTCACATCTGCAAAGAATTTCCCCTGCGCCTCTGCGAAAGACATCCCGCTCCAGCGGCCATGGTCCTCGCCGATCATCGCGTCGTCGCGCACTTTCACAGCGCTGGCCTTCTCGCGTTCCTTAAGCGTAGCCTCGGTGAAGGCCACGGGAAGATTCCAGTCAGTCTGCACGTCGTGGATGGGCGGCAGATCATCGCGCTGCATTGCGCGCCCATAAAGACCGCCGGCCGCCATCCCCGCCGCCGCTGTCACCAGCACGGCCACGATACCTGCCCTGTGCTTGGCGCCGATGAAGGACAGCACCAGACCGACGACACCCAGCCCGATCGCGCCCACTGCGCTCCAAAGCGCTGCCTTCTGCAACACGCCCATCGCGGTGACGAGATCGACCACGCCCCACCGAAACAGGAAAGGCGCCGCGACCATCATCACCACGCTTGCGAAGAACAGCACGCACGCGCCAAAAAGAACGGCGACACGAATGCCGCCGCCCTTCCGTTCAGTTTCACCCGAAAAATCGGTTTCCGTCATTCGGCCGCCTGTATCGAACGCAGCTTGTGATCCTTGAATGTCTGGCGCAGCGACAGCTTGTTGATCTTGCCGGTGGCACCGAGCGGGATCTTGTCAATGAACACAACGTCGTCCGGCATCCACCATTTGGCGATCTTGCCGTTCAGGTAGTTGAGAATCTCGTCCCCTGTCGCGCTGGCGCCGGGTTTCAGCTCGATGATCAGCAGCGGACGCTCATCCCACTTCGGATGCGGCAGGCCGATCGCTGCGGCATTTGCCACAGCCGGATGTCCAACCGCGAAGTTCTCGATGTCGATCGACGAGATCCACTCGCCGCCCGACTTGATCACGTCCTTCGCGCGGTCGGTGATCTGCATGTAACCATGCTCGTCGAGGTTCGCGACATCGCCCGTGTCAAAGAAGCCTTCATCGTCCAGGATATTACCGCCGGCATTCTTGAAATAGCCCTTGGCGACCGCCGGCCCGCGCACAACAAGGCGCCCCGCCGTCTTGCCATCGCGCGGCAGCAGCATGCCTTCGTCATTGATCGTCTTCATCTCGACGCCGAACGGCGCGCGACCCTGCTTCAGCTTGTATTTCACGATGGTGTCGCGATCCTGTGTCATCACATTTTCGGTCATCGAGCCGAGCGAGCCCAGCGGGCTCATCTCGGTCATGCCCCAGGCATGCACGACTTCCACATCGTAGTTTTCCTCGAACGCCCTCAGGATGCGCTCTGGCACAGCTGAGCCGCCGATCACCACGCGTTTGAGCAGGGGCAGCTTGAGATTCGCCGCCTCGAGATGCTGCAGCAGCATCAGCCAGACGGTTGGCACCGCAGCCGTGAACGTCACTCTCTCGTCGTTCAGCAGTTGGTAGATGGACTCGCCATCCATCTTGGAGCCGGGCAGAACCAGTTTTGATCCGACCGCAGGTGCCGAGAATGCAATGCCCCACGCATTGGCATGGAACATCGGCACGACCGGCAACACTGTGTCCTTGGCGCCAATGCCGATGGCGTCGGCCTGCATGCCGATCAAGGTGTGTAGCACGTTGGAGCGATGCGAGTAGAGCACGCCCTTGGGATCGCCCGTCGTGCCGGACGTGTAGCAGAGTCCGCACGCCGTATCTTCCGGGAAGTCGCCCCATACGACGTCGGTCGAATGCGGCGCGATGTATTCCTCGTAGGTGCGGATGTTCATTGCGGTCTGCGGCTTGTGCGCCGCATCCGTCAGCACGATCCAGTGCTTGACGCTCGGAACCTTGTCCTTGATCGCCTCGACGATCGGCTGGAACGTGATGTCATAGAAGACGTGAGTGTCCTCGGCGTGGTTGATGATCCAGGCGATCTGCTCGGGGAACAGGCGCGGGTTCAGCGTGTGCAGCACGGCGCCGATGCACATCGTGCCATACCAGGTCTCGATATGGCGGGTGGTGTTCCAGGCCAGGGTCGCAACCCGGTCGCCCTTCTGGACTCCATCAGCCAGCAGCGCGTTCGAGCACTTGCGCGCGCGGAAATAGAGATCCGAATAGGTCGACCGGACGATCGGCCCCTCGACGGTCCGGGTCACGATCTCGCGCGCGCCGTGGTTCAGGTGAGCATGCTCAATCACCTTGTCGACGGTCAGCTTCCAGTCCTGCATCAGGCCAGTCATCGCGCCGCGCGGGATGGCGACCGGCTTGGCCGCTACGGGCGCTGCGGCGGCAGGTTTCGCAACGGTCGCCGCCTTGTCCTGCTCGCCCTTGTTCTTGCCAAATCCAAACATGTCGCCACCTCCCGTATGCGCTTGTTCTGCGCTCTTGCCAGCGATCCTAGACGCCGTCACCTACCCCGGCAATTCTTTCGGATGCCGCAACCCCTCCATCGCTCTATGTAATCCCCATTCCGGAAGCGTTTGTCGCAGCCAGTAGCCCGCAAGTCCCCGATGCCGCGACCGCGCAAAATGGTGCCGGGATCAGGAGCCGATACATTCCGCCGCGCCGTCATCTGCGCTATCGGAAATGCCTGGGCCAATCCTGGGGGAAAACGTATGCGCCTGAGCCTTTTCACCGCCGCAATGCTCGTCCTCGCCGCTTGCGGCCAGCCCAGCGATCCCACCGCGACCGCCTCGACCGACGCCCCGGAAGCCCCGATCTCGGGCCCCGCCGAGTTTCCCGCCGCAACCGCAACGGCAAGCGCGCCGCTTCCCGCCCGCTTCGACTGCCTGCGTGAGGCGGGCAGCATCCTCGTCGTCGCCCATCGCGGCGGCCCGACGCGCGACTTTCCCGAGAATGCCATCGAGACCCTGGAACGCACCCGAAAGGCTGGCGCCCAAGCCATGGAGATAGACATCGCCGAGACCAAGGACGGCCAGCTCGTCCTGATGCACGACGACGATCTCGACCGCACCGCCAACGGCACGGGACCCGTCGCCGACCACTCGCTGGCCGAGATCCAGGCGCTGAAACTCAAGACCGGCAGCAAGCAGACCGACTTCCACCCGCCGACACTTCAGGCTGCGCTAGAATGGGCCGTGACGAACAACGCCCTGCTCGAGCTCGACAAGAAACGCTCCGCCGCCTACGCGCCGATCATCGCAGCCGTCCGCGCCGCGAAAGCTGAAAACAACGTCCTCCTCATCACCTACACCGACGATCAGGCGATCGAAGCGCAAAAGGCCGCGCCCGACCTGATCATCACTGCCACCATGAACTCGGCCGACCAGCTCGACACGCTCATCGCCGCCGGTCTCAAGCCCGAGCGCCTCATCGCCTGGACCGGCAATGTCGAGCCACGGCCAGAGCTCTGGAAAGCCCTCGCTGCGCGCGGGGTCGAGAGCATCTTCGGAACCAACGGCTAGCGCGCCGAAGGCCTCGACTACAAATACTGGGACGACGGCGACGGATCCGAGTTCAACACCCTCGCTGCCGCTGGCCTGCCGATCCTGGTTACTGGCTACAGCGACAAGACATCCCGACAGCTTTCACAGGAAATCCGCGCCGCTGCCGGCTGCGGATTCTGAGCCATCGCGGGAATTTGCAGTTCGCCTGTTGCGGTGCAGCAAGCCGCTTGGTTCTCGCGCACGGCGAACAGCCCGAAGCTCTGCTCGGTTTTGCGCGATTTACGCCCCGTGCGCTGCCGTACGGGCTACGTTCAGAGCCCCGGGTTGTGCTGCGACGCGGCGACGCACGGCGCCAAGATTTCGCTCGACGCAAGGCGTCCCGGCTGGGTAATTGGGCAGGCTGCGAACTGTTTGCGGCAGGGCATGCCAAAGGCGACGCGCATAACTTGCCTTCCGTTAAACTGGGCTAGCTGACGTTCAGGCTGGCGCTTTAGGTTGGCGGGCTTAAACGGTCGGGCGAATCATGCCCCAGCCGTTTCCGAAACGGGCCGCGCTGGCACAGGCTGTGCTCGCATGAGAGCTGGAAACAGCTGAGTTTGAAATGGGTGAGTTGAACGCATCGTTGCCAGAGAGCATCGACGCGTTGGTTCCGGGGAGCGGCAAGGGGCGTGTGACCCCGCCTCCGTTCCGGGTTGGCAAGAGTGGGATTACGCTGACATGAGCACTTTCGTCGCGCCGCTGAAATCGAAGGATTTGGCGAGCCATGCCTCCGGTGCCATCCCAGGTCTCGAGCCAGCCCCGACGCGCCACGCCAGGCTGGTCGCCTGGGTCAAGGACATCGCCGCGCTGACCAAGCCGGATCGCGTCCACTGGTGCGATGGCTCTGACGCCGAGTTCGAAACGCTCACCGCTGAACTCATTGCGCTGGGCACGCTCAAGCGCATCAACCCGGCCAAGCGTCCGAACTCCTTCTACGCCGCGTCGGATCCCAAGGACGTCGCCCGCGTAGAATCGCGCACGTTCATCTGCTCGGAAAAACAGATCGACGCCGGCCCGCTCAACAATTGGTCCGACCCGGTCGAGATGCGCGCCAAGCTCAACGGCCTCTTCGACGGCTGCATGCGCGGCCGCACCATGTACGTTGTGCCGTTCTCGATGGGCCCCGTAGGCTCGCCGATTTCCGCACTCGGCGTCGAGATCACGGACTCAGGCTACGTCGCCATCTCCATGCGCGTCATGACCCGCATGGGCCGCGCTGCGCTCGAAGCCATGGGCGACGACGGCTTCTTCGTCCCGGCGGTCCACACGCTCGGCGCGCCGCTCAGCGCGGGCCAGAAGGACGTTCCGTGGCCCTGCAACGAAGACAAGTACATCGTCCACTATCCCGAGACCCGCGAGATTTGGTCCTACGGCTCCGGCTATGGCGGCAACGCCCTCCTCGGCAAGAAGTGCTACGCGCTCCGCATCGCCTCCGTCATGGCCCGCGATGAGGGTTGGCTTGCCGAGCACATGCTCATCCTCAAACTCACCTCGCCCGAAGGCGTCGAGAAGTTCATCGCCGCCGCCTTCCCGTCCGCTTGCGGCAAGACCAACCTCGCCATGCTCGAGCCGACGCTGAAAGGCTGGAAAGCCGAAACCATCGGCGACGACATCTGCTGGATGCGCTTCGGCGACGATGGCCAGCTCTACGCCATCAACCCGGAAGCCGGCTTCTTCGGCGTCGCTCCCGGCACCTCCGCCGCCACCAACCGCAACGCGCTGGAATCCTGCGCCCGCAACACCGTTTTCACCAACGTCGCGCTGACCGCAGATGGCGACGTCTGGTGGGAAGGCATGACCAAGGAGCCGCCCGAAGGCCTCACCGACTGGCGCGGCCGTGCCTGGTCGCCCGCCATGGGCGAACCTGCCGCTCACCCGAACGCGCGCTTCGCATGCCCCGCCGGCCAGTGCCCGGTGATAGCGCCCGAGTGGGAGAACCCAGCAGGCGTGCCGATCTCCGCCATACTTTTTGGCGGTCGTCGCGCCTCCGCTGTTCCGCTCGTCACCGAAGCCTTCGACTGGGAGCACGGCGTGTTCATGGGCTCGACGGTCGCCTCCGAAGGCACCGCCGCCGCCGAGAACAAGGTCGGCGAACTCCGCCGTGACCCGTTCGCGATGCTGCCCTTCACCGGCTACAACATGGCCGACTACTTCGCGCACTGGCTGAAGATCGGCCAGAAGTCCGGCGCCAGGCTGCCGAAAATCTACTTCGTGAACTGGTTCCGCAAAGACAAGAACGGCAAGTTCATCTGGCCGGGCTTTGGCGAGAACAGCCGCGTCCTCAAATGGATTGTCGAGCGTCTCGAAGGCAAGGCCGCCGCCAACGACACCGCCATCGGTCGCGTGCCCGCGAAGTCCTCGCTCGACATATCGGGCCTCGGCCTCACCGACGAACAGATGGACACGCTCCTCGGCGTCGACCACGAGATCTGGCGCGACGAAGCCTCGAAGATCCCCGAGTTCTTCGAAAAGTTCGGCGACCGTCTGCCTGCCGCGCTGTGGGATCAACACAAGTCGCTCACGCAACGCCTGGGTTAGGGGAAGTCCTCCACCGGCAAAGCCTGAGGAAGTGGCGGCGAAGCCGACGGAGGGGGCTGGTTGCGCAGCAACCGGATGCCAGATCAGGAATACAGAAGGCCTGGCCTCACCGCCGGGCCTTTTTGCGTTCACACACCCAACACCTCCACCAGCTCCGTAAAGCTGTTGCAGATCAGATCATACGTCCCCGCCGCCGGCCGAGCGCGCTCCGTGCCCGGGCCCCACTCCAGCGGTCGGTGCACATAAGCCGTCATCAGTCCGCGCGACTTGGCGGCGTCAAGATCGCCGGGATGGCAGGCCACCATCATCACCTGGCTTGGCGCGATATCGAGAAGGCGCGAGGCGCTGTCATAGATCGCCGCATCCGGCTTGTACGTCCCAACCAGATCGGCGCCGAGTATCGTGTCCCACGGAATACCCGCCCGCTTCGCCATCGCCAGCACCAGCGCGATGTTGCCGTTCGACAGCGCCACGACGGCGTGTTTCGCCTTCAGCAGGCTCATCCCCTCGATCGAATCCGGCCACGGATCGAGTCGCCGCCAGCCCATGGCAAGCCGGTGCTTCTCCGTCTCGTCGAGATCCGCGATTCCAAACTCAGCCAGTGCGGCATCCAGCGTTTCCCGATGCAGGGCGTCCATCGTGACATAGCCCCGCGCGCCAGATCGCACCGGCGCCATCGCCTGCAGGATTGGCCCGCGCCACGTGTTGGCGAACGCGCCCCAGTCGAGCGCATGCCCCTTCGGCTCCAGCATGGCCTCCGCCTCGCGCGCAATGCCGCTGCGCCAGTCCACCACCGTACCGAACACATCGAACGTCAGCGCCCGGATATTCGTGAAGTCACTCATCGCGCCTCCTCCAGTCCCAAAGCCTTGCGAGTTCGTTTCGGCAGGGCTGCCGCCACCATCCCGTATGATACACGAAGATACGCCTTCAATTCGGTCTTGCTTAGCCCCGGCTTCTCGAAACTCTGAATCCACTTCAGCCCACGCGACGCCATGTACGGTGCCGGCCGGCACCCCGCCGCCTCGCGCAACACCTCCCAGCCAATCTCTGAAACCTTGAACGTGATCTCGGGCGGCCGTCCGGGCTCAAACCACGCGATGGCAAATACCTTGCCGCCGACCTTCCACACCTGCGCCCCACCCCACTGCTCGACAAACGTCGCGCCCGGAAGCGCGGCGCAGAACGCATTGAACTCGGCCTTGGGCAACGTCATCCAAAGTCTCCAGGGCAGCAGACTGCCCGCCGAAAGTTACATCCCATTTTTCAGGAAAGCGGACGTCAAAATTCGGCGGATAGCCAAAAAACTTCCGCCGCACGTTCAACGACTTGCCCGAAAAAATATGCGGAACTCCACGACGCAAACCGGCCGGGCTCGCGACGGGTTTAGACTTATGCTCATGAAACGTCGGAGCTTCCCTCTGTGGCTGCTGCGTGACGTCCCCGCCTTTCTGGGAGTCATGCTCAGCTTCTGGACGCTGATCATCTTCGCGATGACCCGTGCATGGAAAACCGCGGCACAAAGCATCCGCGACCGCATCGCCTTGCTGCTCGCGCTCGCGCTCGCAGAAGCCCGCCTCGACTATGCGCTCTGGCGCAAGGCCTACCGCCGCATCAGCTGGCATCCGCGTGGCGTCACCCTTCAAGTCTTCCCGCCCTCGACAGATTGGGCCTACACGCAGAAACGCCTGCGCGACTTCGCGCATGCCTTCCGCAACATGAACCAGATCGTCGACGCCTATGTCGACCACATCCGCAACCGCTTTGGCATCAGCCAACGCGAGCTCGTCGCCCATGGTTCGACAGACGCGCGGCTGCGCCGCGCTGCTCACCATGATCTGGTAACCGCATCCCCGTTTGCGTTCATCCTGAGCAGGGCACGCAGTGCGCGTCCGTCGAAGGACGAGCGCGGCTCAGAAGTCCGCGCGTACAGCCACCCGGAAATTCCGCCCACTCATCGGCGCGATCTCCTTCAGAGGCGAGGTATGCAGGCGAACCTCCTCATCGGTGAGATTCTTGCCTTCAAGTATCAGATGAACCCCGTCCGCAATGTCGAAGCCTAGCCGCGCATCCAGCGTCGTGTAGCTGTCGGTCGGCCGCTCGAAGCTGGCATTGTCATCCTGCTTCGCCGCATACTGCGCCTGGATGCGCCCCGTCACGCCATTCATCTCGCCTTCAATCCCGGCATTCACCGTCATCGGCGGGATCAGCGGCAGGTTGCCCCCGGCATCGAGTTCGGCCCGCACAAAGTCCGCCGAGCCGTCCGTCTTCCAGTCGAGGCCGAACAGGGTACCCAACTTCGCATCCGCCTGCAGCTCGAACCCGGTGAAAGTCGCGCCCGCCTGCGTGTACTGGAACACCGGCAGATCTTCGCCCGTGCTCACATCAACAACGCCCGTGTCGCGCAGATAGTTGAAGCGCGAAAAATCGAACCGGTAGACCGATCCCGACACGTTGAAATCATCATCTTCCCACCGGGCCGTCAGCTCGGTGTTGATGCCCTTCTCAGTGTTGATCGCACTGTCGCCGACCAGGAACTGCGCCGTCGCGAGGTGCGGACCATTGGCGAACAGCTCAAGGTCCGTCGGCGCCCGCTCCGTGCTCGCAACCGATGCGCCGAGGAAGACGTGGTCGCCCACATGCATGTGTGTGCCGAACGATGCATTCCACGGCTCGAACGACCGCTTGCCGCCGACAATGTTGTCGACGTCGGCCGTGTCATACCGCAGCCCGCCTTCGAGGCCCCACTCGTCCTGGTCGTACGTCTCGTAGATGAACACGCCCGTCGATTTCGAATTGGTCGGCCCGATCACCGACTCGTCGCCGATCGCCGCGAAATCGTGCTCGGACGACTGCACGCCAACGCTACCCTCAAGCCCCGCGATCGTCGCATGCTGCGCCTCGATCCGCGCCTCCCAGCCATCATTGGTGAACACGGTCCCCGGCTGGCCCGGCCCTTCGAACTCGGTGTGTTCGTAGTCAACCTTCGAGCCGGACGCGATGATCGACTTCAGCCAGCCATCATTGAACTTCAGGCCACCGCGCAGGTCATAGCGCGTCTGGCTCATCTCGATGAACACGTCCGGCTCCGCGACCGTGCCATATTCATTGTCCAGCTGCCGCATTGCGCCGCCGAGGAAAGCGCCATTGCCCACCCAGGTCAGGCCCGCACTGATCGACTTCGTATCCACCGCCGAGTTCGGCAGCGTCCCGTTTGCAAACGTCGCCGGGTCAACGCCATCCGCAACCGCATCCGCACGCGCACCCGCCGTCAGAGCGAAGCCCGGAATGTCGACATCGCTCGTCTTCAGCTGCGAGCCATTGATCACGCCGACGAAATCGCCCCACACGCCAGTAACGCGCCCCGCAACCTGCTTGCCTTCGTCCGCACTGGTCAGCGCGCCATAGAGCGATCCCGAAAAGTTCCTGTCCGGCTTGCTCTCGACGATCAGTCCGTCGATCACGTTGACCACGCCGCCCGTCGCGCCGCCGCCATACGCCAGCGAGGCCGGCCCGCGCAAAATCTCGATCCGTTCGGCGCCCAGCGGATCGCTGGTCGTCGCATGATCCGGGCTCGCCGCCGACGCATCGACCACGCCGATCCCGTTGGCCAGCACTTGCACCCGCTCTGCCCCCAACCCACGTATGATCGGACGGCTCGCGCCAGGCCCAAACGCGCTCGACGAAATGCCCGGCAGGCCCGCGAGCGTATCGCCGAGTCCGCCGGACAAGCGCTCTGTCAGCGCCGCACTGTCCAGCGACGTGGTGTTGGCGATCAGCTCGTCGCTCGCCCGGGCCGGTCCGACGCCGGTGACGATGACCACGTCGCCGCCACTATCCGCCGCGTCATCGGGCGGCGTTGCAGGCGCGGTCTGCGCGAAGGCGGCGGGAACGAGAACCGCTGCGGCGGCAACGCTGACGAACAGGCGGCTGGCAAAGCGCATAAGAGAGGACTCCACGTGTTACTGTGTAACGATATGATATACTATAACGACGTGCAACCCCTCCGTTTCCGTCTGCGGCTAAGCGGACTCTCTGCCGGCAGCCCTGCCCATGGCTCGCCTTTCAGGCTAACGAGACGCCGCCGCCCGGAGACTCCCGTTTGCTGAAACACATCCCGAACGCACTGACGCTCACGCGCCTTATCCTGGCGCCGGTGATCGCGTGGCTAGCTTGGGTCGGAGGAGACATCCATGGATTCGGAGAGCTACTCCCGCAGAGTTCTTATGATCTGCGGGATACAAGTTACGCGCTGGCAGCGATCCTCTTCGTAATCGCTGCACTCACCGACTTGTTCGATGGCATGATAGCAAGAGCATTCAATGCTCATTCAAAGTTCGGACGGTTGATTGATCCCATCGCGGACAAGGCTCTCGTCGGGCTTCCACTGATTGCAATCGTTCTTGCGGAATGGGGGGCGCGGTTTCCGGTCTGGTCTTCATTGTCAGCCATGACAATCGCGGTTGCAGTCATCGTCGCACGCGACGTTACGATGACGATTGTTCGTCTATCCGCACCTGATGGCGAAGGCGCACGCGTCTCATCGTTGGCTAAGATAAAGACGGCTCTAGAACTTTTTGTAGTCGGAGCATTCCTTGTGGGCGCGGCAGTTGAACCCCATTTCATGACGTCGCCAACGCGTACAGAAGATGACGCCATTTCGCGCTTTTTCTTGATTAACAACGTGGAACTTATCTGGACCGCGCTCCTCGTCATCACCGCCGCGCTCTCCGCCTACACCGGCTGGCAGTACCTGCGGCCCGCCAAGAAAGGCTGAGTGCGAAAAGCTGACCCCCAGAAACGCGACGGCCGCGTCTGAGGGGGAATCAGACGCGGCCTTTGCGGGGCAAGCGGAGCGGGAGGGGGATCGTCGCTGCACTCACCTGTTACGACGGGGGTGGCAGGAGAAGCAGCGCCCGTCGTTCATGTGCTAATACACACGAGACCGGTGAACGACAGGTTAACGAAAGCGGCCTTTCCAGAAACCATTGTGACACGCGCTTCTAGCAAATAACTGCGAGTCTTTTCAGGCCTCTCCGGGCTTTTTCCGCTTCGCCGCCAACTCGTCTTCCTGTTTCCGCAGACGTTCACGAATCGACATTTTTGAGTCGTCGACGCGTTTTTGCAGGTCCGCGCCGATGTCCTTGCCCAGCTTGGCCAGCGCCGCGCGCATGTCGTCCGCGCCATGCTTCTCGACATACGTTTGCGCCTCTTGGACCGAGCCTTCCAGCCTCACAAGCCCCTGCTTGTCCTCAAGCTTTCCGATCACCCACAGGTCGTCATTCCAGACATGGCGATTGAACAGGTCATAGGGAATCCGCAGATACCCCTGCTCACCAAATTGCTCGCCCCAGCTGTTGCGCACGAGCCAGCTTCTCTCATCCTCGTCATACCCAACGAGCAACGTCGCATGCGCGCAGGGCTTGCCGCCTTCGATCGTCCCCATCGCCGGCATCCGCCCTGTGCGCGCGGCGACATCGAAATAGCCCATGCCGATGTCGGCCGCGAACATCACGGGCAGGCCGCCGCTCACCGTCGCTTTCACCTCGTCCGTCGATCCCAGCCGCGCATACTGCACCGCTTCGAAATTCGTTGCATCCCTGTAGGCTGTCTGCGACGGCGCTTGCCGCGCGATCTCTTCGCGATAAGGCCACAGATCTTCGTCGCAGACGCCAAACGCCATGACCGCAGCATTCGCATGCGCCGTCATCGTGCCATCGATCTGGTTGGTTGCCCGACGCCGCATCTGGATGAACACCACCGAGACAAGCCAGAGAGCGGCGAAGGCCACTGCGGCCCACATGACGTAGGTCAGCCACCTTGGCGGTACGACCTCGGCGGGCGGCGGGGCCCCGTCCAGCGGCGGAGTTTCCTGTTGCATTCAGAACTCCCAGCTCTTGGCCCGGGGGTGGCTCTGGCGACTGAGCGCCTGACGCGCTCCAGTCGATTGAAATCACACCCGTTTATGGCGAGAGGCTGAACTCGCACGTGAACCTGGCTCCCCCACGGCGCCGGGCTGTCGTCTGCGAACTCGCCCCCTCTGCATCAGTAAGCGCGGGCAGACCGGAAAACGGGTCAGCTTGCTGACAAAAAAGCAGAAGGGGCCCGGCGCGTCGCGCGGAGCCCCTCCATCTGGTTGGGTCAGTCGGTGTTGGTGAGCGTCAGGCTGCGCGAAGTGTGGCGAGGAAGCTGTCCACCTGCTTGCGCAGATGCTCGGCTTGGCGACCCAGCTCGCTGGAAGCATCGACCACCTGATTGGCAGCCTCGCCTGTTTCGGTCGCATCGCGCTGAACGTCCACGATGTTGCGGGTAACGTCCCGGGTTCCGGTTGCGGCCTCTCCGGTGCTTCGGGAGATTTCGCGGGTCGTCGCCGACTGCTCTTCTACCGCGGCGCTGATGGCGGAAGATACGCTGTCGATCTCGTTGATCGTCGCCTGGATCTCAGTGATGGCGGTAACCGATTGCCGGCTGATCAACTGCATGGCGGCGATCTGAGCCGAGATGTCCCCGGTGGCCTTTGCAGTCTGTCCGGCGAGGGCCTTCACCTCCGCCGCAACAACGGCAAAACCACGACCGGCTTCCCCCGCACGCGCACTTTCGATTGTGGCGTTCAAGGCAAGGAGATTGGTCTGCCCTGCGATATCGGAAATCAGTGAGACTACTTCGCCAATCTTTTCAGCCGCAGCTGAAAGCTGGGTCATCGTTTCGTTTGTGCTCCGCGCTTTCACGACAGCGGAAGCCGTGATCCGGGACGCCTGACTTACCTGACGCGAAATTTCCTGCACGGCGCGGTTCAGTTCTTCGGTTGAGTTGGACACCGTCGCAACGCTGGTCGTGGCTTGCTCGGCCGCCGCTGAAACGACAATCGCCTTGCTGGTGGTAGCTTCGGCGATGGAGGACATCGACTTAGCCGTGTGCTCGAGCTCCGTGGCGGCGGAAGCGACACTGGTCACGATCCCTCCGATCGACGACTCAAACTTGGCGGCGATTTCCTGAACCGCTTTCTGCTTCGCCAGCTCGCCTTCTTCGAGATAGATCGAGATTGCGAAGTCCATGTCGAGCATGGCGGCGCGCAGGAACGCGCCAGTGTAGCGGTTCACCATTGCCGAGAATTCGGCATTGGTCTTGCTGTTCGGCTTGTCCTTGCCGAACACCTTGGCATGGCAGTGCGTGGCGATCAGCGTTGAAACGCGCGTGGTGATAAAGCTGTAGCCGGCGATGTACCAGCGTGGTTCTAGGCCAATGCGTGCATGGACCTGACCAATGCGGCGAACAGAATCGATGTATTCGCGGCTGAATTCGGCACGCAGAATAATCGTCCAGTGCTCGATCTGCTTGTTCTTCGCCATGTTCCTCATGGGCTCACCACTGAAAAGTCGCGAGACCTGCGGCCAGCTGCTGATGTGAGTGTAGAATTCGGTGAGAACGCCTGGCAGAGCATCTCGCACCAGCGGCGCTATCTCTCGCAGGGCGTCCGTCGCCCCCTTGTCGAGCTGCAAAAAGCCCAACCTGTCGGAAATCTCGTCCTGAGAACTCATCTCTCAACGCCCAATGTCTGCCGACCTGATCGTCGGCAGATCACTGTTGCCAGAAGCACATTCCCACAAGGTTAACGCGGAGAAGGCGGACATTAACCGACAGGACAATTACAATTGCACTCACCCCGACAGGCGAGCGAGATCGCCGCGCAGCATCTGCAAAACCCCGGAGAAATCCTTGCCGCCAAAGCCGAGCCGGTCGAACAGCGCGTAAAGCGCCTCCGCACCGTTACCCATCGGCGTCGTCGCCCCCGCCCGCGCCGCAGCCTCCTGCGCCAGCTTGAGATCCTTCAGCATCATGCTCGCGGCGAACCCGCCTTCATAGTTGCGATCGGATGCGGTCTGCGGGCCCACACCCGGCCACGGCGCATAAGTGCTCAACGACCAGCACTGGCCCGACGATTTGGAGGCGATCTCGAAGAAACGATCGGGCGCCAGGCCCAACTTTTCGGCCAGCGCGAACGCCTCGCAGGTTCCGAGCATTGAAATGCCAAGCAGCATGTTGTTGCAGATCTTCGCCGCCTGCCCAGCGCCATGATCGCCAGCGCGGATCACCACCCGCGCCATCGGCTTCAACGCCTCTTCCACATCAGCGAACGCGGCCTCATCGCACCCGACCATGAAGGCCAGCGTGCCCGCATCCGCCGCCGCCGTGCCGCCAGACACCGGCGCGTCCGCAAACCGGAACCCGGCGCTGCTGGCCTGCATCGCCACCGCGCGCGCCGAGTCCACATCGATGGTAGAGCAGTCGATCAGCAGCCCCGACTTCGGCGCGTTCGGCAGGATGTCGTCGGCATAAACCTTCCGCACATGCGGACCGGCCGGCAACATCGTGATGACAACGTCCGCGTCTTTAACTGCTTCAGTAACCGACGCCGCGCCCTTCGCCCCTGCGTCCACCACCTTGGCGATCGCCGCCTGCGAAAGGTCAAACGCCTGAACCTCACGCCCGGCAACCGCCTGCCGCGCAGCCATGCCGCCGCCCATATTGCCAAGGCCGATGAATGCGATGCGGGTCATGGGTCGATCCTCCGTGATCTTTCCCCGACCTAGCCCCGCTATGGCGCTTCGATCAAGCCGCCCCAAACCGCATCGCGATTGCCGGGCCCCAGCCATACAGCGTGAAGAAAAACGTTGCGAGCGCGACGAATGCTGCACCGCCCGCCATCGCCGTCGTCGTCGCCACGCGCCCCAACGTGGTCGCCTGCCCGCGCTGCGTCCGCACGAACATCTCCGCCACGATCAGCGGCGGAATGAAGAACGCGAAGTCCATAACATAGTCGAACCAACCGCTGAATTCGTTGGTGTGTCCCGGATTATCGCGACCCGCGAACAGGAACCAGAAGCCATAGCACATGCGATAGAGCCACGACCCGATCGCCAGCGCGAACAACCGAACCGCCCACGCGCGGTGCACATAAACATTGCGCGCCATCGCATGCCGCACGGTCTGCACCGCAGCGATCACCATCAGCCCGCCATACATGGCGAACCCGACGGTCATTGGCATGCCGCCGACCGTGCCCTTGATTGCGATGAAGGTGAGCCCGCCGACGCCTGCGAGAAACGCCGCCAGCGCATAGATGCGTCCGATCCAGCGATGCACCGCCGGGGCCGTGGTCCGCACCTGCGAGATCAGCTGGATCGGCCCGAACAACAACAGCACGGCGCCCGCAAAGAAGTGCAGCCCAATGCCCGCCGAAGCGCCCGGCGTCTCGGCCTCATACAGACGCGGCAGCGTCTCGTTCCAGTCCGCCAAGGTGCCCGCCGGAATGGCGCCGCCATAGAAGGCGAGAATGTAGACCCCAAAGATCGCCGAGCTGATCCAGATCGCCGCAACCAGCGCGACCGAGGCAACGCGCAGGACAGCGCTCGTCCAGGCGGGAGGCAACATAGATTGTGCAAGTGCGGTCATGTTTTGCCCTCGTTGGAGAACTTTGGCGCCAGTCTACCGCGCGCGTCAAATCCACCCTGCGATCTTGTGCGACGGGGGCGCGTCGCTACATTTCCCCTGCAGCTCGAGGGGGCACGATATGGGCAAGGGGCCGCCCCTTGAGGAGCGGCCCGCTGAAATCATGTTCAGTCGCGGTGTGCCGCCAGAATACGCGATCGAAACCGAGCAATGGGCCTTGCGCGGAAGGTTCGCGCCGAAGCGGCAAGGGACGTCGCTCGGGCAGACGCTAAAGGGCCTGCTCATAACCATTCCCTTCTGGCTGGGTCTCGGTTTCGCCTACTGGCTGCTGAACGGGATCGCCGCCCAGCAGGCCGAACAGGCCGCGCGCGACGTCGGCGCGATCTTTCTCGGCTACCAAGTTATCTTTGGGCCGGTGTTGTTGTTCGTATGTCTGGGTATCGTTGATTGCGCGGGATACCTGCTTGCTGAAGATCCCTATGATAGCAGGCATGCGGCGGCGACGCATTTGTGGTCACCGATCTTCCTGCCTGGCTTCTACTGCAAGGCAACCGTCGCCAGTATTCGCTTGCAATCAACGGCTGCGGACGACTTCCTCTTGCGCTTCCGCAAGCGCGATCTGCGCATTCTTCGTAGTCGTGCCCCGCGGCATAACCGACCAGAAATTCTGGGGTGAGGCGACGCGCCACGCCGCTGTCGGAAGTCGTCAGTGTGGATACGGATTGCTACCAGTCCGGCGGGCGCAGCAAGCAGTGGACCTTGCACTACCGCCTCAGCCTGCACGACGGGCGCACTTACAATATTGCGAGCTTGCCAATGCTGCGCGGCGACAGATTGACGGAGCTTGAGGCTATCGATTCAGGTCTACCGGCTAAGGTGCCGCGCATTCCGGCAGTAAACTTACGACAGCGACTTGACCGCTGTGTTGGCACGGCGGTCGAGATCACGCCTGATGCACACGCGCGTCTCATTCGCCTACTCGATCGAGGTGTAACGCGGTGACGGCCTTCGCTACCGCATCGTCGGAATGACAAAGCTCGAGTCGCCCACATCGCCTTCCGGCCAGCGGGCGGTGACGGTCTTCACCTTCGTCCAGAACTTCAGGCCTTCCATGCCGTGCTGGTTCGTGTCGCCGAACGCCGAGCGCTTCCAGCCGCCGAAGGTGTGATAGGCCACCGGCACGGGGATCGGCACGTTGATGCCGACCATGCCGACATTCACTTTGCTCGCAAACTCGCGGGCCGCACGGCCGTTGCGCGTGAAGATCGCAACCCCATTGCCGTACTGGTGCTTGCTCGGCAGGTCGACCGCTTCCTCGAACGTATTGGCGCGCACGATCTGCAGAACAGGCCCGAAGATTTCCTCGTGGTAGGTCTTCATGCCCGGCTTCACATTGTCGAACAGCGACGGCCCGATGAAGAAGCCGTTCTCATAGCCCTGCAGCTTGAAGCCGCGACCATCGACAACCAGCTCGGCGCCTTCATCGACGCCGGTCTGGATATAACCCGCGATCTTGTCGCGATGCGCCTTGTTGACCACGGGGCCGTACTGCGCCGCCGGATCGGACGAGATGCCGACCTTCATCGTCTCGATCTCGGCAATCATGCGCTCGCGCAGCTCGTCGGCCGTCTTCTTGCCGACCGGCACCACCACCGGCAGCGCCATGCAGCGCTCGCCCGCCGAGCCGAACGCCGCGCCCGCCAGATCCTTCACGACCTGGTCCATGTCCGCATCCGGCAGCACGATGCCGTGGTTCTTGGCCCCGCCCATCGCCTGCACGCGTTTGCCGTTCGCGGCGCCGACCTGATAAATGTAATGCGCGATGTCCGACGAGCCGACGAAGCTCACCGCCTTCACCTCAGGATGATGCAGGATGGCGTCCACCGCCACCTTGTCGCCATGCACGACGTTGAGCACGCCCGTCACATCGAGCCCGGCAGCCGCGCCCGCTTCAAGGAACAGCTCGCCAAGGCGAACCGGCACGCTCGGGTCACGCTCGGAAGGTTTCAGCACAAACGTGTTGCCCACCGCGATCGCGACGCCGAACATCCACATCGGGATCATGCCCGGGAAGTTGAACGGCGTGATGCCGGCCACCACACCCAGCGGCTGGCGCATCGAATAGACATCGATGCCGGGGCCAGCGCCTTCGGTGTACTCGCCCTTCAGCGCATGCGGAATGCCGCACGCAAATTCGATCACTTCGAGACCGCGCTGGATATCGCCTTTCGAGTCGGCAACCACCTTTCCGTGCTCGCTCGACAGCAGTTCGGCGAGTTGCTGCATGTTGGCTTCGACAAGGCGCTTGAATTCGAACATCACGCGCGCCCGGCGCTGCGGGTTCGTGGACGACCAGCCCGGCAGGGCTTTCGCCGCCGCCTGCACGGCCACATCGACGTCCTCGGCCGTCGCAAGGCCGACCTTGGCCTGAACTTCGCCGGTGTTGGGGTTGAAGACGTCGCCCTCGCGGCCCGACGTCGCCATGACCGATTTGCCGCCGATGAAACCTTCAATGCGCCGCATACGCGTAGCTCCCGTATATCTGTCTTGGTGCGTTCCCTACCCTTATCCGCTTGACCGGGCCAGCCGGAACCGCCACCTCCCGCCCATGAGTTCAGCTCCCCCGACATCACGTTCCGGTCTCCGCCTGCCGCGGCCGCCAAAAGCGGTCGTTTTCGACCTCGACGGAACGCTGATCGATAGCGAGGCGCTCGTGCTGGAGGCCTATATGGCCGCCGCCGACCGGCATGGCATACCCTTCACGCACGATCAGTTCCTGACTCTGGTCGGTCGGCACCGCCTGCACAGTGAAATGAAGATGCGGGAGTATTTCGGCGAGACCTTCCCGCTTGAATCCTTCTACGCGACGGTGGGGGAGTTCTTCGGCGACAAGTCCGCCCCGCTGAAACCCGGCGCACTCGCCCTGTTCGACCGGCTCGAGGGGGATCGCGTCCCCTTCGCCCTCGCGACCTCGTCAGGGCCGGGCTGGGTCAACAAGCATTTCGCGGCGCACGATCTGGCGCACCGCTTCCAGGGTGTCGTCACGCGCGAAGACGTCGAGCAAGGCAAGCCGCATCCCGAGCCCTACCTGAAAGCCTCAACGATGCTCGGCTTTCATCCCCACGACGTGCTGGCTATCGAAGACTCGCCGACGGGTGTCGCCTCGGCCCACGCCGCCGGCCTGATGACCGTGATGGTGCCCGATCTCATCCAGCCCGACGACGAAACCCGCGCGCGAACAGTTCACGTCGGCCAATCACTGGCCGACGTGCTCGCGCTGCTGGACTTGTAGTAAGCACGCCCTCGTGGTTCGACGGACGTTCGCTGCGCTCGCTGCTCACCATGAAGGCTAGGAACCGGCGCCCGCGTCGCCCTCATGGTGAGCAGCCGCCGAAGGCGGCACCGTCGAACCACGAGGGCGGGTTTTGCAGACCTCTGAAACCTACTTCTGACCCGGCCAGCCCTTGTCGATCGGCAGCGCCGGATTGGCGGTGATCTTCAGGTCGGCGCAGTGGTGGTAGGTGAACTCGCCTTCCTTGTTCAGGGCATGGTTTTCCATGAACTGAAGAATCTGAATCGTGCACTTGTCACAGTTGATGTTGGGCAGCTTCACGTCGGTTTCCAGGAACGTGGGTGAACCATCGGCCTGTTTCGGAATGGGCTTGTCATGCATGAAGAGGCCGTCGACCAGCAGCGGCGGCTTCGGGTCGGATTCGATCTTGCCCGACGCTGAGAGCACGACACCGGTCGCCGACAACTTGGTTGTCGCTTCCGGGTCTTTCGGAAGCTCGCTGCGATCCAGAACCGACAGTGCGATACGGTAGAAGCCCGGGTGGAAAATCGTTTCCCGAACCTTGAAGTGCAGCATCTCGCCGCCCTTCATCGCGGTGATCTTGCCCGTGGGCACGCCCTTGGTGATATCCGACGTGCCGCACGGCGCGGCCTTCTGCGGATCGCCGAGAACGTTCGACTCGATCCACGAGTCCGGCGCCACCAGGATGAAGTGCGCCGAAGCCGGCCCGGCGATCGCCAGCGCCGCAACCGCGCACAAGGCCGCTTTGATAGGGAGTTTCATGTCAGGACCAGCCTCAAAGGGATAAGCTTGCGAGTATCTACGCATGTTTTCACGCCCATGACACGGGTCACACGCATGAAAGGCACGTCAAACCCGCGTGTGCCGGCTTTCCTCGAGGCAGGGCGCGGACAGGCTCACAGCCCCATCTGCCGGCTGGCGAGGTCCTTCATGATCTCCTCCGCCCCACCGCCGATCGCGTTGACCTTCACCTCGCGATAGATGCGCTCCACCTTGGCGCCGCGCATGTATCCCGCCCCGCCGAAAATCTGCACCGCCTCGGACGCGCAGAACGCCATCGTCTGCGTCGCCTGATTCTTCAGCATGCAGATTTCCGCGACCGGGCTCTCGCCCTGCCCCAACCGCCAGGCCAGCAGTTCCAGCATCGACTGCGTCGCCACCACCTTCTGCGTCATGTCGACCAGCTTGTGGCGGATCACCTGATGCTGCGACAGCGGCTTGCCGAACGTCTCGCGCTGCTGCGCATAGGCCATCGCCTCATCCACGCACACGCGGGCGTAGGCCGCGCATCCCGCCGCCATCCCCATACGCTCGGAGTTGAAGTTCCGCATAATGATATTGAAGCCGCGCCCTTCCTCCCCAATGAGGTATTCCACCGGCACCCGGCAGTTATCGAAGTGCAGTGTTGCCGTGTCCGAAGCCCACCACCCCATTTTCTTCAGCTTCGTCCGCGACAGCCCCGGCGTGTCGCCCGGGATCAGCAACATGCTGACGCCGCCGGCGCCGCCTTCGCCGGTACGCACCGCCGTCGTAATGTAGTCCGCGCGCATGCCGGACGTGATGAACGTCTTCTCGCCATTGACGACATAGTGGTCGCCATCGCGCCGTGCAGTCGTACGCAGGCCGGCGACATCGGAGCCGCCATTTGGCTCGGTGATCGCCAGCGCCGATATCTTCTCGCCCGCCAGGATCTGCGGCAGCACCCGCGCCTGTACGTCTGGCCGCGCGCCGACAGCGATCGGCGGCGCACCGATACCATGGCTCATCAGGCTGGCATTGATCCCGCCCGACCCATGCCGCGCCAGTTCCTGCGAGGCGACGATGCGCATGAACTGATCCGCCGGATACCCGCCGAATGCTTCCGGGAAGCCCATGCCCATCAGACCGATGGCCGAGGCTTTCTTGTAAAGCTCGCGCGGAAAGTCCCCCGCCTCGTCCCAATCATTGGCGAAGGGCTCGATCTCCTTCGCCACGAACCTTCGCACAGTCTCGCGAAAGGCCTCGTGATCTTCATTGTAGAACGGACTTTTGGATGGGTTCGTGGGTTTCATGCGCGCAGTCTAACCCGAGCTCCCACGTCCGCGTCGATTCCCTCCGTAGCGTAAGGCGGCGCGTTTTCCGCCGATTACTTACCGAGGCTCAGCCGTGAGATCAGCAGGGCGCTTCGTTGGCCCTGGCGCACCAGGCTGTCGAGATCGATCGACTCGCCCTCCGCATGCGAGCCTTCGCCCGCCGCACCCATGCCCGCGATGATATCGACATCGGCAGCCACAAAACTGCTGTCTGCCGCACCGCGCTTGGCTGGATCCCACTCGGCCATTTCCGGCAGGCCCAGATCGCGATTGACCGAATTCAGCCTGGCCAGCAGCGCCCGGTTGCCCTCGGTGGGCGCCATTGACGGGTAGGCGTCATCGGGGAACACCAGCGTGGCGGTCGTCTGCGGCAGATGCTCCTTCACGATCGCCTGCATCTTGTCGCGCGCCCGCGCTTCCTGTTCCGGCGTCAGCGCGCGCAGGTCGCCACGTGCGATGGCCGCCTCGGGAATGATGTTCGTCTTGCCCGAACCCGAAACCCGGAAGCCCTCGGCATCGATCACCGCCGGCGTCCCACCGACGATCACGCCGACATTGTAAGTCAGGTTGGGCTCGCGCAGCTCCTCGCGGAAGCGATCGAGGATCCGTGTGATCTCGTAAATCGCGCCATACCCCATCGTCTGGTTGAACACGCCGCCGGAATGCCCCGTCTTGCCGCCTGCCGTCAGCGTCCAGCCAGCCGCGCCGCGGCGCGCCACAGTCGCGAAGTCTTTGCCCTCGTCGACAATCAGTTCCTCGTACTCGATGGCATAGTCGGCTACCTTGCCCGCCGCGATCAGGTCGCGCCGCGCCACCGACAAGGGCTCGCCCGAGCGCTCCTCATCGCCCGTCAGCATCACCGTGACATTCGCGTCCTTCAGCGTGCCCGCCGCCTTCATCGCGCGCAACGCCGCGATGATCACCACGACGCCACCTTTATCATCGCCAATACCAGGTCCGGTCGCCCGCGTTCCCTGGCGCTCGAACTTCTGGAACGGGCTGTCCGGCTCGAACACCGTATCCATGTGACCGATCAACAGGACATTCTTGCCCTTGCCCGCATGCGTCGCGATCAGGTGCCCCCCACGCGCCGTCTCGCTCATGTCGATCCAGCTGACCTTGAAGCCCAGCGGCTCCAGCTCCGCCCGCACCATGTCGCCGACCGCTTTCACGCCCGCAACATTCAGCGACCCACTATTCTGGTTCACCAGCTTTTCAAGCAGCGCAATCGACCGCTCGTGCTCCGCCACGACGGTCTGCATCATCACCTTCTCGGCGCTGCGCGGTTGCGCCTGCGCCGAAGCGCACGCGGACAGAAAAAGGGCACAGGCAAGCAAAAGACGCATGAAATATCTCCGAACCGGCGCCAAGCCTTTCCCCAACCCGAGAGCCGAGTAAAGGGCGAGGCGCCGCTGTTCGGCGCATAGAAATTTGTTCAGCGCCTTGACCGCCCGCCTGCCTCGCTGCACCTCTCGGTCGAGCAGGAGAACGCCCATGAAAACCCGCGCCGCTGTCGCCTTCGAAGCCAAGAAGCCGCTCGAGATCGTTGAGCTTGATCTTGAAGGACCCAAGGCTGGCGAAGTGCTGGTGGAAATCATGGCGACGGGCATATGCCACACCGACGCCTACACGCTGGATGGCTTCGATTCGGAAGGCCTCTTCCCCTCCATCCTCGGCCATGAAGGCGCGGGCATCGTACGCGAAGTCGGTGCCGGCGTGACGTCACTCAAGCCCGGCGACCATGTCATCCCGCTCTACACGCCTGAATGCCGCCAGTGCAAAAGCTGCCTCTCGCAGAAGACCAATCTCTGCACGTCGATCCGCGCCACCCAGGGCAAGGGCCTGATGCCGGACGGCACCTCACGCTTCAGCTACAAGGGCCAGACCGTTTTCCACTATATGGGCTGCTCGACCTTCTCGAACTTCACTGTCCTGCCAGAAATCGCGCTCGCAAAAATCCGCGAGGACGCCCCGTTCGACAAGGCCTGCTATATCGGCTGCGGCGTCACCACCGGCGTTGGCGCCGTCGTGAAGACGGCAAAAGTCGAGCCCGGCTCGAACTGCATCGTCTTCGGCCTCGGCGGCATCGGCCTCAACGTGATCCAGGGCCTGAAGATGGTGGGTGCTGACAAGATCGTCGGCGTCGACATCAACCCGGCGAAGAAGGAATGGGGCGAGCGCTTCGGCATGACGCATTTCGTCAACCCGAACAACATCACCAACTACCTTGTGCAGTACCTCGTCGCCCTCACCGATGGCGGCGCCGACTACACATTCGATTGCACGGGCAATGTGAATGTGATGCGCCAGGCGCTCGAGGCTTGCCATCGCGGCTGGGGCACGTCGATCGTCATCGGCGTGGCCGAGTCGGGCAAGGAGATCGCCACGCGCCCGTTCCAGCTCGTCACGGGCCGCGTCTGGAAAGGCTCAGCCTTCGGCGGCGCACGCGGCCGTACCGATGTGCCGAAGATTGTCGACTGGTACATGGACGGCAAGATCGAGATCGACCCGATGATCACCCACACGCTCAAGCTGGAAGACATCAACAAGGGTTTCGACCTGATGCACGCCGGCGAGAGCATCCGGAGCGTGGTGGTGTTTTAGACCGCCTTTCGTCTGGCCAACATGACGCGCACCAAGTCGTGCGCAAAACCTGCCTTCGGCTAAATCCACATCACCTCCGTATCGAAGCCTTAACGGCCGCGCGGTCTAAGTTAACGCCCACAAAGCCGGATTACGCCCTTGGCCTATGATCTCTACGCCTTCGACCTGTTCGCCGCCCCGCGCGACCGGTACGATTTCCTCGACTGGATCAGTCGCGCGTTCCGGCCGATGGACGGGCCGCTCGCCAGCGATCCGGCACGCGCCACGCCTGCGCTTCAGGCCTGGCAGCGCGACATGGCTCAAGGCTTCCCGGGAAGCGCCGATCCACACCGTGTTTACGATCTCGACAGCGCGGGCGCCTCGAAGAATGCCGAGTATCGTTTCTTGCAAAGCGTCGTGCAGGCAAGTTTCGACTGGGATTCAAGCGGTCCCGCCCTTCACCGTGCAAAGAAGGCGGCACAGGCTCGTGGCGTCGGCCTGTTCGACGCGAGCGGTTCTGACGGCGCTGTCTGGATGGTATCACCGCGCGGGCGATGGGAAGTCGTCCACCGCAATGACGATGCAGGTCGATCTTTCGCTTGATCAGAGACGCTCGGGAATTCCCGTTTGCACTGGCCGTCGCGATAACGGATCGTAAGGACAACCTTCCGTCGTCGTAGGAAAAGCATGACATTCGACACCATCAAGACCCATCGCGTTGCAGGCGGGGAACTTCGCTATTGCAGGCATGACAGCGCCGCCACCGGCACACCGATGACTTTCAGCGTATTCTCGCCTGAGGGCCCCGGCCCCTTCCCCGTGCTGCTCTGGCTTTCGGGGCTCACCTGCACCGAAGACAACTTCACCACCAAGGCCGGCGCATACCTGGCCGCCGCCGAACACGGTATGATCATCGTCGCTCCCGACACCTCGCCGCGCGGACAGAATGTTGCGGATGATCCCGGCTATGATCTCGGCCAGGGAGCGGGCTTCTATATCGACGCAACAGAGGCGCCGTGGGCCCCGCATTTCCAGATGGAATCCTGGATCACAAAGGATCTGATCCCGCTAATCCGCGCGAACTTTCCGGCCGACCCCGTCCGTCTCGGCGTCTCTGGCCACTCGATGGGCGGTCACGGCGCCCTCACGCTTGCATTCCGCCACAGCGGACTCTTCAGGTCCGTGTCAGCCTTCGCGCCTATAGTGTCACCTATGAACTGTCCGTGGGGCGAGAAAGCGTTCACCGCATATCTCGGCCCCGACCGTTCGAAATGGCTAAACCACGACGCATGCGCCTTGGTGCGGTCAGGACTCGCGCACGGCTATTTCGACGACATCCTCATTGATCAGGGCCTTGCAGATCCGTTTCTCTTGGAACAGCTGAAGCCTGAACTGCTTGAAGCGGCTGCACAGGAAGCAGGTCAGAAACTGACGCTCCGGCGGCAGGAAGGCTATGATCATAGCTATTTCTGCATTACCACATTTATATCAGAGCATATCGCGTGGCACGCGCATCGTCTGAGTTGAATTCGCTTCAAAATTAACATTCAGCCACAGAGAACGATCATTGTTTGGACATTAGAGTTCTCCCCGTATGTTGCGATTCGCGTTGGGACCGGGCTGAACCAGACTAAGACATACAAGGGGCTGCGTATGGCTGCGAAACTGCCAAACATCGACGGACTGTCGCTTACCGATCTCAACGAACTGCTGGCGCGCGTGAACCGCGCCATCCAGGGCAAGAAAGACGAAGCCCGTCAGGAGACGCTGCAGAAGCTGAAACAGCTTGCGGTTGCTGAAGGATTCAGCCTCAACGAGCTGGTTGGCAAAGGCCAGGGCGGCCGCCGCCAGCGCTCGGACAAGGGCATCAAGCTCAAGGCGAAGTATGTCGGCCCGAATGGCGAGACCTATACGGGTCGCGGCCCGACGCCGAAATGGCTGCGCACGCTCGAACGCAAAGGCGAGAAACGGGAAAAATTCCTCGTCAAATAGCGTTCGCTCAGAATGAATATCACGCGGCCCGGAGAGTATCCGGGCCGTTTTCTTGCATGTGATACGTAATTTCGGTTTGATTGTTCGCCCGGGCGACGATGGTAGTGGGACCCGGGATCGAACCGGGGACCTCAGGATTATGAGTCCTGCGCTCTAACCAGCTGAGCTATCCCACCAAAGTCGAGGCGCGCGGTATACGCGCGGCTTGCGGCCAGCGCAAGACACGCCGCAGCTCTCCCAAAAATCGCCTGAACTCAGTCGTTTGAGCCCCGTAAGCTCGCCGGCGCCGCGCGAAAAAAGGCGCAGGTTGCCCTGCGCCTTTACCCGACCAGACCCTGGGTTGGGGGGACGGGCCTGCTCGGCTCGCTTATCTCAGGTCGCGCGCGGGACGTGTGTAATGGATTGTCGCTAGCTCGGGGCATTTTGGCGCCAGCCTCAAACCAGCGACGCCACCAGCTCCCCAATCGCGAGCGAGGACGTAAGACCCGGGCTTTCAATGCCGATCAGGTTGACCAGCCCCGCAACGCCATGGCGCTCCGGCCCGTCGATGAGGAAGTCCGCGCTCGGTTCGCCCTTGGCGACGATCTTGGGCCGGACGCCCGAGTAGTCGGGCGACAACGCGCCATCCTTCAGTCCGGGCCAGTATCGCCGCACCTCATTGTAGAAGTGCACGGCCCGCGCCGGATCCACCACATAGTCAAACGGCGGCGATAGTTCATCCGACAGCCACTCAGCATCAGGGCCGAGCCGCGTTCGCCCTCCCAGGTCGATTGCGAGGTGCAATCCCTGCGTCGCCTGATTGTGCATCGGATAGATCAGTCGCGCGAACGCCGCCCGTCCACTCGCCGTGAAGTATGACCCCTTCACCCAGTGCATCCGCATGCCGTCATAGGCCGGTCCGCCTGCAATGCTGCGCGCCATCGGCAGCGCGTTGTGGCCCGCCGCGTTCACCACCGTCCGCGCGATAACGCGCACAGGGCTCTCGCCGCCCGTCTCGATCGCGATGCCGTTTTTCACAACCTCGCCACGCACCACCGGCGAATTCAGCACCAGTGACCCGCCGCGATCCTCGAACTCCCCCTGTAGCGCCAGGAAATAGGCGTGGCTGTCGAACAGCCCGCTCGCTTCGGAATGTATCGCCACCCGCACCTCGGGGCTGAGCGCCGGCTCCAGCCGCCGCGCCTCCGCGCCATCGATCAGCCGGATATCCTCAACCCCGTTCTCCAGCGCGCGCTTCAGCAGCGCCGGCGTCGCCGCAGCCTCGCCATCGTCGACCGCGACGACCAGCTTCCCGCAGCGATGCGCCTCAACCCCGTGCGCCGCGCAGTACGCATAAAGCTTGCGCCGTCCCTCCACGCACAACCGCGCCTTCAGCGAGCCCGTCGCATAGTAGAGCCCCGCATGAATTACCTCGGAATTGCGCGAAGACGTTTCCGTGGCTATCGCCCCCGCCGCCTCCAGCACCAGGACGTCCCGCCCCTTCAGCGCCAGCGCTCGCGCGCAGCTGAGCCCCACAGCTCCTGCGCCAATCACCACCACGTCTGCGTCGAAAGTCTCCATGACGGTGAGCACTACCCGCAAAACCTGAAACTTGTCATCCCGCCCGTGAGATCCCACCGCAACTGCTGATTATCTCGTGCTGGGCTGCACCGAAAGCCGCCGTCGCGAGTTCTAGAGCCGTGAGCCGTTCTTGGAATGGCGAAACCGCGCCCGTGATCAGGCGCATCAGGAGGAGAAAAACATGGCTACTGCGAAGAAAACGAACGGTTCGAAATCGAACTCTGGCAAGGCCAAATCCATGGACGCCGCAGCGCTACTCAAGGCGGATCATCGCAAGGTCGAAGACCTGTTTGCAACATATGAGAATTCCAAAAGCAAATCCGCGAAGGCCAAAGTCGCGCAGCAGATCTGCATGGGGCTCACCATCCACGCCACCATCGAGGAAGAAATCTTCTATCCCGGCGTTAAGGGCCAGGTTGAAGACGACATGCTCGACGAGGCCTATGTCGAGCATGACGGCGCAAAGGTCCTGATCGGCGAACTCCTTGCAGGCACGCCGGAAGAGGACTTTTATGACGCCAAGGTCAAAGTACTCTCGGAAGAGATCAAGCACCACGTGAAG
This sequence comes from Hyphomonadaceae bacterium, assembly GCA_040398425.1. Lineage (GTDB taxonomy): Bacteria > Pseudomonadota > Alphaproteobacteria > Caulobacterales > Hyphomonadaceae > UBA7672. The sequence continues at coordinate 20,451 of JBBATZ010000011.1, read as the reverse complement.
GAAGAAGAGCAGCGCGATGGCATCTTCGCCCAGGCGAAGAAAGCTGGCGTCGACATGATGGCGCTCGGCGAACAGCTTGCTGCGCGCAAGGCGGAGCTGATGAAGGCGTACAAGGCCTCCGGTATCCCGACGCCCGAAACCCGCTCCATGCGCGGTGTTGAACTGAAAGTCGGCCACCCTGTCGAATCCGCGACGGCGTAGTCGCCACGTGGAGCCAGAGCTGATCATCAACATAGTCGGCGTATTTGCCGGCATGTGTTCGATGGTCAGCTTCCTGCCTCAGATCGGCAAGAGCCTGAAGGAGCGGTCAGCCGAAGGCGTGTCCCTCAAGATGTTCGGTGTAACCGTCACCGCGTTCCTGCTTTGGACAACCTACGGCTTCTTGCTCGGCTCTTGGCCGATAGCCCTGTCCAACGCGATCTGCCTGTGCTTGTCGATCGCCATCGTCGTGCTGCGCCTGAGGTATGGCGACGGCGCTAACTAGCCCATTCCCGGATAGCGCGGGAACGCAGGCGAGGTGTGAATGTCCGCCGCCCAGCCGATCCGCTCTGCTGTCTGCACCACAGCTGTGGGTGGACCGATTACATCCGGATCATCCAGCGTCGCACTGGCGACATCAATCTTGCCCGGAAGATAGGTCTCGCTGACATAGAACAGGCCCGTCCCGCATGCGCCGCAGAAGAACCGCTCCGCATGATCTGAGGATGCGCGCGACTTGGGCTCGCCCTTTATAACCTTCACCGCATCCTTCGGATAAATGGCCCAGCTGACCATCGGCGCACCGGCCGTCCGCGTGCAATCTCTGCAGCAGCAGACGGAGTGGCGCTCTGGCAGAATGCTCGCCTCATACCGCACTGCTCCGCAATGACATCCGCCTGCATGCATTCGCGCCTCCATGTCTGCCCGAGCAAGCATGGCACGCCGGAGAGTTCGTGCAATTGCGCGCGAAGTCGTTGCTGACAGATGGGTGGCAACAACCGTGGCTATTCCGCCGCCTGCATCCGCGGAGCCGGTCCGGCATTCCACTTCGCCATCAGCGCCGCCAGCTTCTTCTCGGCAACAGCGACAGCCTTCTCCTTCACATGGCCATAGCCGCGGATCTCGTCAGGGATCGTCGCAATCTCAACAGCAAGCGCGTGGTTCTCGGCCGTCAGCCCGGATGACAGCTTCTCCAGCCGCTCAAGATATTCATCGCGCAGCCGCTGCTCTATTTTCCGCTCTTCGGTCTTGCCGAAGATGTCGAACGCGCCACCGCGCAGACCCTTCAGGTTCTTGAGGATCTTGAAGCCCATCATCATCCAGGGGCCGAACGACGTCTTGGTCAGCTCGCCCTTGTGGTTCTTCTTAGAGATCATCGGCGGCGCCAGCAGGAAGGTCAGCTTCGTGCCCTTGCCGAACTGGTCTTCCACCGCCTGCTTGTACTCTGGACGCGTATACAGCCGCGCGACTTCATACTCGTCCTTGTAGGCCATCAGCTTCGACAGGTACGTCGCCGCCGCCGTCGACAGCTTGTCGCCGAGACCGAGATTGCTCTCCGCCGCCCGCACGCGCGCGACCCGCGCCTCGTACATGTCGGCATAGGCCTCGTTCTGGTAAGCCTTCAGCATCTCCGCCCGACGCGCGATCAGTTCGTCGAGCTTCAGTGGTTCGATCTCCGGCCGCTTCGGGGCCGCCGCCTGTACTGCGTCCGGGGTCACCGCCGCAATCCGCCCCAGGTCGAACGCCGCCGCGTTCTCCTTCACCTTCACCTTGTTGAGCCTGTTCGCTTCCTTGATCGCGGCTTCCGAAATCGGGATCAGGCCATTCTGGTAGGCCATGCCCAGCATGATCATGTTGGTATAGATCGCATCTCCGAAGTGATGCTCAGCCAGCGCTTCCGCATTCGTCGCCGCAAAGCTCTTGGCCCGCGACCGCACGCGCGCCGTCAGCAGGTCCGGATCGAACCGCACATTGCGGTTCTCGATGATTTCCTTCGTCGGCGTAACGTCATGGTTCGCGACCACGGACGTGCGCGCTTTGTCGAACATAACCAGCGCATCGCCCGAAGACGCCACAACCAGGTCGCACGCGATGATCACGTCGGCCGAAGCCGGCGGCGTCTTGCCTGCCTTGATGTCATCGGGATCCAGCGCAAAGCGAACGTGGCTCAACACCGGCCCGCCCTTCTGCGCAAGGCCCGTCATGTCCAGTGTCTGCGACGCCATGCCATCAACGTGCGCCGCCATGGCGAGCACTGCCGCCACAGTGGTCACGCCCGTGCCGCCAACGCCTGTGAACACCACATTCCAGGCTTCATGCGTCAGTTGCGGCAGAACCGGCGTCGGCAGGCCGGACACGTCGAACGCCGCCGGCGTCCGCTCAGCATCCGACTTCCGGTCGCCGCCCGTGACGGTCACGAATGACGGGCAGAAGCCCTCGATGCACGAATAGTCCGTGTTGCACGTCGATTGATTGATCTGCCGCTTGCGACCGTATTCGGTTTCCACCGGCTCGACCGACAGGCAGTTCGACTTCACCGAACAATCGCCGCAGCCTTCGCACACCGACGGGTTGATGAACACGCGCTTGGTCGGCGCTTCCATCTTGCCGCGCTTGATGCGCCGGCGCTTCTCTGTCGCGCACACCTGGTCATAGATCAGCACGGAGACGCCCGGCGTTTCGCGCAGCTCGATCTGAACTTCTTCCAGCTTCTTGCGATCGAAGATCCGCGTGCCTTCCGGCAGGTCCGACACGCTCGCATAGCGCGTCGGATCATCCGCCACGATCACGATCGTCTTGACGCCCTCCGCCTCCACCTGTCGCGCGATCTGCGGAACCGTCTGGCCCGACTCCACCTGCTGCCCGCCCGTCATGGCGACGGCGTCGTTGTAGAGAATCTTGTAGGTCGCGTTGACCTTGCCCGAGATTGCAGCCCGAATAGCGAGCGATCCCGAGTGCGAATAGGTGCCGTCGCCGAGGTTCACGAATACATGCTTCTCGTCGGTGAACGGGCTCTGCCCGATCCACGGCGTGCCCTCGCCGCCCATCTGCGTGTGCATGTCCGTCCGGCGCTCCGGCGTGAACGTCGCCATGTAGTGACAGCCGATGCCCGCCAGCGCGCGCGAGCCTTCCGGCAGCGTTGTCGACGTGTTGTGCGGACAGCCCGAACAGAAGTGCGGCTTGCGCGTATTGATCTGGTTCATGCCCGCAACAGCCTGCTGCGCGCCTCTCACCTTCGAGAAGTAAGCCTCCGCCTTCGACGTATGAGCGCCCGCCGGCAAACGTCCCACCAGGGCTGTGGCAATGTCCGCCGTCGAGAGCGAGGCGATGTCTGACAGCAGGGGCGCGCCATCGCGATCCTTCTTGCCTTCCACCAGCGGACGCTCGGCATCCGGCAGGTGATAGAGAATGTCCTTCAGCTGCGGCTCGATGATCGCCCGCTTGTGCTCGATCACCAGCACGCGCTCGAACCCGCGGCAGAAATCGCGGATCGCCGTCGGCTCCAGCGGCCACGGCATCGCGACCTTGAAGATCGAGACGCCGAGATCCGCAGCCTGTTCCGGCGCCAATCCCATCGCGCCCAGCGCTTCGTAGACATCGCGCGCAGCCTGCCCGGCCACGATCACGCCTAGCTTCTTCGACTTGCCCGTCAGCAGCGCCTTGTCGAGACCATTGGCCCGCACGAAGGCCTGCGCCGCCGGGATCTTCAGCGTCCGCAACCTTGCTTCCTTGCCCAGCGGCGTGTCGCCCATGCGCGGACCAAGCCCGCCTTCGGGAATGACAAAGTCCGTCGGCCGCACCGTATGATAGCGCTGCAGCCCCACCTCAACGACTGCGCCTGAATCCATCGTATCCGCGAGGCAGATCATCGAGACCCACAGCCCGGAATACCGCGACAGCTCCCAGCCGATCATGCCGTAGTCGAGCACTTCCTGGATCGAAGCCGGCGCCAGCACAGGCATCTCCGCATCGATCATCGCGAACTCGGATTGCGAGGCCAGCGTCGACGATTTCGAGTTCGGATCATCACCACAAAGAGCCAGCACGCCGCCCTTGGGATCGGTCCCCGCCATGTTGGCATGCTTGAACACATCGCCCGTACGATCGACGCCTGGTGCCTTGCCGTACCAGATGCCGAATACGCCATCGAACTTCGCGCCCGGAAACAGGTGCGTCTGCTGCGAGCCCCACACGGCCGTTGCGCCGAGGTCCTCGTTCAGCCCCTCCCACAACTTCACGTCGTGAGCCTCCATCAGCTTGCCGGCGGCCCGGATCTGCTGATCGTAGCCACCCAGCGGCGAGCCGCGATAGCCCGAAATGAACCCTGCCGTATTGAGGCCCGATTTCCGGTCGAGCCTCTTGCGGTCCAGGGGCAGGCGCACCAGCGCCTGGATGCCGGTCATGAAAGCGCGCCCCCCCTCGAGAAGGTACTTGTCGTCGAGGGAGATCCCGCCTGATACAGGGCTACCGTGCTTCAAGTCGTGCGCCTCCGGGCGGGTCTATATATGGCCACGGCAAATATATTGCTCAATATCGCAGGAAGTATTTGCCATTCGGTGCGCGATCTGGCAGTACAGCGGCAATAAATCACCACATACTCGACCAAGGACAGCAAAAAATGGCCGTTGAACTCGACGCCATCGACGCAAAAATCCTCGACCTGATTCAGCGCGACGCGGCCCTCTCCGTGGCCGAGATCGCCGAAAAGGTCGGCCTGTCCTCCAGCCCCTGCTGGCGACGCATCAAGCGCATGGAAGAACAGGGCATCATCGCGCGCCGTGTCACGCTTCTCAACTACGACAAGTTGGGATTGAACTTCGAAGTCGTGGCCAACGTCAAACTCCAACTGCCCTCGCGCGAAAATCTCGAGAAGTTTGAGCAAGCCGTGCGCAAATGGCCCGAAGTCATCGAGTGCATGACCGTCACCGGCGCCGTCGACTATGTGATGCGCATCGTCACCACCGACATGCACGCCTACGATAATTTCCTGCGCGACAAGATCCTGGCCCTCGGCCTGGTGTCGGACATCCAGTCCCGCATCATCGTCAACGTCACCAAGCGCACCACCGCCGCCCCTCTCGGCCTCATCTCCCCCTACGTACCGACCCAGGACCGCTAACTCCGGACCGTCCGCATGGTCCTCCACTGCCCGAAGCGCGGAGGAGGTGGCTGACGTGCCTTGCACGTCAGCCGGAGGGGGCCTTCTCCAGGAGATGAAGACCCCCCCCCAAGCCGGACCCTCCCCATGCGCCTCCTCGGCAACATCCTCTGGCACATCCCGTTCCTGGGATTCCTCTCCGCGCTCTACATGTTCCTGCTAGGAGCCTTCTTCACGCTGACCATCGTCGGTGCCCCGCTCGGCGCAGGCCTGTTCGAGCTCGGCCGCTTCTACCTCGCCCCCTTCGGCAACCGCCTCGTCGACGCCAGCGACCTCGGCACGCCGCTGAGCCAGAACCCCGTCTGGGTCGTGTGGGGATGGTTCGTCACGCTGCTCTGGCTGCCATTCGGCCTCGTCGCGTGCTTCTTCCTCGTCTTCCAGGCGCTCGGGCTTTGCCTCACCATCATCGGCATCCCCGCCGCCCTAGCGATCTTCCGCTCGCTCGATACCATCCTCAACCCCGTCGGCAAGACCGTGATCTCCGCCGACCTCAGAATGGAAATGTCCCGCCGCTATGTCGGATCCCAAGCCGACCGCTACCGTCGCTAGCCACGCGCACCGCCCTCTTTCTGCCCTCGCGAAGCGGGGGAAGTGGCTCGCAGCAAAGCCGCGAGACGAAGGGGGACAGCCGCAGCTCGACGAAAAGACTCCAACCCCCGCATTCAACTTGAAAAGCCACCGCACACCACCGAGCCGTCCTCACCCCGCCGGTGCAAGCTCCTGCATCAGATCGACCGGCGCCTTCCCCGTCTCCTTGTCGGTGATCACCGCCGAGCATCCGCGCCCCTCCGCCACAGGCGCAAAGAGATAGCTCCGCCCCGCCTTCGGCGTGAAGCTGTAGAACGTGCTGCAGTAAAGCTCCGTATACCCCGCATAAGTCAGCGTCTCGACCTCGAACTCCGTCCGGGTCTCCGCCGCCACCTGCCAGGTCTTGTTGTACTCGTAGAAAATCCCTTCACCGATCCAGTCGCGCCGCGACCTGTCAGCGCCCCGGTAGATCAGCTTCGACTGCTGCGACTCCAGCAACTGCGCCCGGCTCACAGCCACCTGCGCCAGCGGGCCAGCCTTCGGCGCCGAATAAACGCTCTCACACCCGGCCAGCGCCACCATCACCAGCCCCGCCAACACCACACCCCGAACCATGATTCCTCCGTTACTGTTCTCCCGACAGAACCCACCGTGGCGTTGGCGCTGGCGCATGCGGGAGCAACAAATATTCGTGCCCCGCTCTTCGCGCGGGGCCCGTTATGCCTTCACCTTCACCGCGCCCATCGCCATCAGGTACTCGCCCATCTTAGCGTGCAGGGTGTTGATCGCCTTTAGCGGGCGCACCATCACCTTGAAGTGAGTGATCAGCCCGGCGTCGTTCCAGCTGATGATGTCGACGCCGTTGATCTTGATGCCGTCGACTACGGAGAAGAACTCTAGCACGGCCGAGCGTTCGGAATACCATTCCTCGCCATAGCGGAAGTGCTCCGTGTTCAGCACGTGCAGCGCGCCGCGCAGGTAGGCCTCCACGATGGCGCGGCCCTTCTGCGGCGTGTGCACCACGGGGCTTTCGAACGCGCAGTCCTCCGCGAGAATCCCCGCAAGATCCTCCGCCCGCCGCTCCAGCGCGATCACGTGCCAGCGTTGAATGGTCTCCGGAATGCCGCGCGCCATGCTGATGCTCCTCTGCCGCACCCGATAAATGCGCCGCGGGGCGGCCTGCGTCGAGACCTGGCTTACTCCCGCTCCAGCAGCACCAGTTCATCCTCCGCAAGCGGCTTCTGCAGCTTCAGCGCCTCCGCGGGCGACAGCACGACCGGCATCGCCTTGGGATGGATCGGCGCTGAACTGCCTCGTTTCTTCGGACCAGCGCTAGTTTGAGTAGGCGGCCAGTTTGAGGCGCTACCCAAAGTTGGACCATCCGGGCGCAGAGCTTTTGACCCGTTTCGCACTCGGCTGGCTGGTTGCGCCGAGGGCGTAGTGCAACGCTGCCGGGGGTTTATTCCCGATCGCGCTAAGTGGTCGTAACTCGTTGTAGTCTATGCGCCAAGCCTCCAGCTTTTCGCGGGCATCTTCGAGGCCAAGGAACCAGTGGGCGTTCAGACATTCCGTCCGGAACTTGCCGTTTAAGCTCTCGATGAACGCGTTGTCGGTCGGCTTGCCAGGCCGCCTGAAGTCGAGTGTGACGTCATGCTGATACGCCCACAGATCGAGATCACGGGAGATGAACTCCGAGCCCTGATCGACCCTGATCCGCTTGGGATAGCCGGTGCGCCGGCACGTCTGATCGAGCGTTCGCACGACATCCTCTCCTCTGTAGTCGAAGCGCGCGTCGAGCATGGGCGAGTACCGCGAGAACGCATCCACGACCGTCAGCACGCGCATCTTTCGTCCCGTCGCCAGCTGGTCATGCACGAAGTCCATCGCCCACACCTCGTTCGAGCGTGAAGGCGGTGCGCGGTCATCGCGCAGCGCCGCCTTCACGCGCCGCCGCGGCGTTTTCTTGCGCATTTTCAGGCGTTCCTCGCGACAGAGCAACACGTGAATCCGCCGATGGCCAAACCGCGTACGCGCCTCCGCGATCTCCCGCATGCGTTTTCTGAGACTGGCCTGGTCGGGTCGCGCAGAACGGTAGTGGTAGCTCGATCTCACAGCACCGACGACCTCGCAGGCGCGGCGGATCGACACCTTCCACTCTGTACGCGCCTCGTCGACGAGCTGACGCTTGCGACCAGGCCTCACAGCTTTCGGCGGACGATATCCTGCAGCATCTCCTTGTCGAGCGAGAGATCGGCGACAATCCGCTTCAGCCGGCTGTTCTCTTCCTCAAGCTGCTTCAGCCGACGCTTCTCCGACGGCAACAGACCCGCGTACTTCTTCTTCCATGCGAAGTAGGTCGCCTGGCTGATCCCCGCCTTCCGGCAGACCTCCGCCACCGGAACGCCCTCTTCACCCTGCTTGATGACGAACGCCTTCTGCGCGTCCGTGAACTTTGATGCCTTCATCGCCTCCCTCCTCCCAGCCAGGGAAGATACGGCGAAAAACTCTAGCTCCAAACGGTCCAAGATTTCGAGGGCACGTCACCTGGATCCCGGCGTTCGCCGGGATGAGCGGGGCCAAGGCATGCGCGCCACGCCCGCCTAATCCGCCAGCCCCATTACCTTCTCGACGCCGATGCCGATCTCCACATCGCGCAGCTTCTTGACCTCGTCGCGCAGGCGCGCCGCCAGTTCGAATTCGAGGTTGGCGGCGGCTTCGCGCATTTCCTTTTCGAGCTGGTCGATGACGCGGGTGAGGTTGTGGCCTTTGCCGATGAACTCGGCGCCCTCTTCCTCCATGCCCGGCAGCGTATTGCCACGGCCGCGCTTGTTCGGGTCGCGGCCCTTCGGCAGCAGGCCCTGCGCCGCCTTCGAGGTGACGCCTTCGAGGACATCCTTGACGCCCGAGATCACGGTGATCGGCTTGAAGCCGTGCTCGGCGTTGTGCGTCTCCTGTCTTTCCCGACGACGAGCAGTCTCCGCCATCGCGCGCGTCATCGAGCCGGTGATCGAGTCGGCATAGAGCACGACGCGGGCCTCGCTGTTGCGCGCCGCCCGGCCAATCGTCTGGATGAGTGACGTCTCGGAGCGCAGGAAGCCTTCCTTGTCGGCGTCGAGGATGCCGACGAACGCGCACTCAGGGATATCGAGGCCCTCGCGCAGGAGGTTGATGCCGACCAGGCAGTCGAACTTGCCGAGGCGCAGGTCGCGGATGATCTCGATGCGCTCGATCGTGTCGATGTCGGAGTGCATGTAGCGCACGCGCACGCCCATCTCGGTCATGTGCTCGGTGAGCTGTTCGGCCATCTTCTTGGTGAGCGTGGTGACGAGCGAGCGGAAACCCTTCTTCGCCGTCTCCTTCACCTCGTAGATGCAGTCGTCTACCTGGTTGGCGTTGTCCTTGTAGACGGGGCGGATCTCGACCGGGGGATCGATCAGGTGGGTCGGGCGGATGATCTGCTCGGTGAAGACGCCGCCGGTCTGGTTGAGCTCCCACGGGCCCGGCGTCGCCGAGACGTGGATGGTCTGCGGACGCATCTTCTCCCACTCGTCGAATTTCAGCGGGCGGTTGTCGAGGCAGCTCGGCAGGCGGAAGCCGTATTCGGACAGGGTGAACTTGCGGTTGAAGTCGCCCCGGAACATCGCGCCGATCTGCGGGATGGTCTGGTGGCTTTCGTCGACGAAGATCATCGCGTTTTCGGGCAGGTATTCGAACAGGGTGGGCGGCGGCTCGCCGGGTTTGCGCCCCGTGAGATAGCGGCTGTAGTTCTCGATGCCCGCGCAGGAGCCGGTGGCCATCATCATCTCGATGTCGAACTGGCAGCGCTGTTCGAGGCGTTGGGCTTCGAGGAGCTTCCCCTGCTGCTCGAGCACCGCCAGCCTGCCGCGCAGCTCCTCCTTGATGTGCTCCACCGCCTGGTTCAGCGTCGGGCGGGGCGTGACGTAGTGGCTGTTGGCGTAGACCTTGATCCGCTCCAGGGGCCGCGTGGCCTTCCCCGTCAGCGGATCAAACTCCGTGATCTTGTCGATCTCCTCCCCGAAGAAGGAGATCTTCCACGCCCGGTCCTCCTGGTGCACCGGCCACACATCCAGCGTGTCCCCCTTCATCCGGAACGTCCCCCGTCCGAACGCCTGATCGTTCCGCTTGTACTGCAGCGCCACCAGATCCGCCGCCACCTGCCGCGGATCAATCGCCTGAGCCTGGTGCAGCTCGAACGTCATGGCGGTGTAGGTCTCGACGCTCCCGATACCGTAAATACAGCTGACGGACGCGACGATAATCACATCATCGCGCTCCAATATCGCCCGCGTAGCACTATGCCTCATCCGATCAATCGCCTCGTTGATCGAACTCTCCTTCTCGATATACGTGTCCGTCCGCGGGACGTAGGCTTCCGGCATGTAGTAATCGTAGTAACTCACGAAATACTCGACGGCGTTGTCGGGGAAGAAGCTCTTGAACTCGCCATAGAGCTGCGCCGCCAGTGTCTTGTTGTGCGCAAGTATCAACGCAGGCCGCTGAACAGCCTCGATGACCTTCGCCATCGTGAACGTCTTGCCCGAACCGGTGACGCCGAGCAGCACCTGATCCAGCTCGTTGTCCTGGACGCCCTGCACCAGCTCGGCAATGGCGGCGGGCTGATCCCCGGCGGGCTCATAGTCGGACGCGACGCGAAACTTGCGGCCGCCTTCGAACTTGTCCCAGTTCCGCTCCGGCCTGTGAGGCGTCCACAGGTCCTGCGCCTCGGCGATCGCGACAGCGGTTTTCTTCTGCGCCTTGAACTCGGCCATCGGCGCCTCGCCCACACCCTGCCCGCGCTTGTGGCCGGGAGCGGTCTTGGAAGCTGTCGCCTTCACGGATTTCGAGGGAGGTTTTACCATGCCGGCAATATGGGCCGTTCCCCCTGCGTTCGCCAGACCCTCAGCGACCACTGCTGACAGGCCTTGGCAACAACTACTGTTCGAATCGGACCGATACACCCCACGTCGCCGGCTGCGAGCGGAAGGTATCATAGCCGATGAAACCATAGCCCGAGAGCGCGTAGTCCTCGTCGACGAGGTTCCGCCCCCACAGAGACACTTCCGTTCCGGCTGCCATCAGGAGGCTCGCTGTCGCATCGACCAGCGTCACAGACCCCTGCCGCCTGTCAGCGCGACCTTCGGGATCGAGAAAGTAGGCGCTCTGGTACTTGGCGAACACCTCTACGCGCGCGCGCAGGTCACCCCCGATATCCCAGGTCCTCTGGACGCCGAGCGTCGCCGAAAGGTCCGACGCAAACGGCAATGGCTTACCGTTGAAGGTCGCTGCGTTGACTGCGCCACTTGCGTACACGCCCTGCTCGATTTTCGTGTCGAGCGCCACAACGCCCGCGCTGATGTCCAGCCCCTCGAGCGGGCGCCACACTGCCGAAACTTCGGCGCCATCCACTGTGGCTGCATCGAGATTGGCGAGACTGTTGGAGGTGATCGAACCGCCGCCAGGCAAGGGGAACGCAACAAAGATACGCGCCTGTGGATCTTTGTAGTCCTGATGAAAGACTGCAGCCTCGACGCGCAGCGCGTCGCCTAGCCCGCCCTTGAAGCCGACCTCGTAGGCATCCACGGTTTCGGCGCGGAACAGGCCCTCGCTCTGATAATGCGTGACGTTGTTGGCGACCTCGCCATTGAAACCGCCGCTCTTGTAGCCACTGCCCCAGGACGCATAAACCATCGCATCTTCACTGAACCGATGGCTCAGCGCGGCCATGCCAGTGAAGCGATCCTCGTCGATTGAATTGCCACCCTGCGCGAGTCCCAGTCCACCACGGTTGTTCAGCGAGCGTACGCCGTCCGCATAGATGTGCTGGCCAAAGCCGTTGCCGTCGATGCGCTCAATTGTCTGCCTGCCGCCAAGCGTCAGTGTCGTCGCGGCGGCCAACTCGAAGTCCACTGTGCCGTAGAGCGCACCCATTCGCCGCGTCTGTTCAATATGCGTCAGCAGCGAGACCACCGGCGCAGTCGAGGCCGGTGTCGGGCCAACCCGCGCGGGCGCGCCCGGATACTGGCATGTGCCCGCCAGCGATGCGGAGTTCAGATTCCCGCACCAGATCAGATAGTCCTGGTTGAAGTCGTCGCTCGCCAGCGACAGCCCAAGCAGTGCATCTCCGCCCTGCCATTTCACGCGACCGTAGAGCTCCTGGCTCACCTGCAGATAATCGCGATCGTAGGAGAGGTTGGCCACCGCCCTCGGCGTGCCGTCGAAATCAAAACCATAGCGCTGACGAAAACCTTCGACCGCCGTCAGCGACGTGATGCGCCAATCGCCCAACCGTGTTGTGTACTCAGCTGACAACCCATAGAAATCGTTGTCCGTGCCTTGCACGCCATCAGCACCAACTGAAATCTGGTGATCATCCAGCACAAGCGCCGAATTGCGCGGCGCCGGGTTCACGCCATTGTCCGCTTCGACATGGGCGCGCAACAGCAACTCGCTCTCACCGCCCATGTCGAACGCGAGAGCGCCGCGTAAGCCGTACTCATCGCGCGTGCCTCCCGCATCGACAGGCCCCCCAACATTTTCCAGCGCCGCATCCTGCTTCAACAACCGGCCGGCAATGCGCCCGCGCACGCCATCCGTGAGACGTCCGCCGGCTGCCGCCGAGACATCCCAGCGATCGAAGCGGCCATAGGAGACTTCAACATAACTCTCGGACTCATCCGTCGGTGCCGCAGCAATGAAGTTGATCGACCCGCTCGAGGCATTGCGCCCCTGTATTGTCCCCTGCGGACCCTTCAGCACCTCGACGCGCGCAAGGTCGTAAGCGAGCAGGCTCGCCTGCACATTCGTCGCCAGAAATACGCCGTCGACATGCACCGCAGACGCGCTGGGCGTCAGTGCCTGGTGATCAACGGCGCCAACACCACGGATCTGAAAGGTGGTCTGAGAGCCGTTGGAGATTGCGGCCTGCACACCCGCCAAGCGGTTGACGATATCTTCGGCGGCATCGATACCCTGCATAGCGTCCCCGGCCAGGACCGTGACACTCTGGGGCAGGACGTCAGCCGATTCCGGCTGCCGCGTCGCCGTCACGACGACGCGATCAGCGGCGGTAGGCGTTTGGGCCAATGCGGGGGCCGCGAGCGCAATCGCCGCAGCAAGGCTCATCGGGTAGAGGCACGCTTTGGCAGGACGCATCGGCAAACTCCACACGCTGCGCAAGACAGGCGCAGCGGCGGCGTTCATAGAGTAATCGTCCGCGTACGAACAGCTACGCTCGCGTCAACGGAAGCCGTTTGCCCGACGTTCTTTTGTGGAGCGAGTTTTCCTCTGCGAGGAAAGGCCTTCCGGACGCGTAGACATCCGGAAGCTCAATCGCCGAACGTAGCTCTATCGGTCAGTTCTTCTTGTCGGCCTCATCGACAACGACTCCGGCGACTGCGCCGACCGCGGCCCCGACCGGACCGGCGACGATGAGACCCGTTGCAGCTCCCGTAGCTGCGCGTTGCTCCATATTGGTGCCGCAAGCGGACAGCGTGGTTGCGCCAAGCGCAAGGACTGCAGCAAAGATGGCGAATTGTTTTGTCATGACCGACCTCGTTGGCGAGGCGGCTATGCTAGCCGAAATACCCCTCACAACACCAGCGGCCGGCCCTGTGTCGGGGCCGGCCTTTCAGGTCGGTTCGATTCGGGGGCTTACGCCTACTTGTTGTCTTTGGCTTCGTCGGCTTCGTTTACGACGACCCCGGCCGCGCCTCCGACTACAGCTCCGACCGGGCCCGCGACCAGCAGCCCCGTCGCGGCTCCCGTTGCGGCGCGCTGTTCCATGTTCGTACCGCAGCCGGCCAGAGTGGAAAGGCCGAGAAGGACGGCGGCGGAGGTGAGAGTGGCCGGACGGGTCATGCAAGGCTCCGTATGTTGGGATGGTAAACTCAGCGCCAGAACGCGGCCGCGGACGAATTGGTTCCATCTTTTGTTAAAGCGGCGATTTGGCAGCCAGCCCCCTCTCCGCCACAGTTTGGCTAAACTTGACGACAGTTCTTGCGCCATGACACTCGCAAGTGGGGAATGCTTCGAGCGGATGCTGCGGGAGTCGCGCGTAATGTTTTCAAAACTGTTCAGGTCAAACGGTCCGCGCCGAGTCGCCTTGTTGGCGCTGGCGGCAGCGATTGTCGGCCTCCCCCTCGCTGCGGGCGCCCGGCAGGGCCCGGACTGGAATGCCTCCCTGCGCTGGACGGACGGCCGCGAAGTGCAATGGCGCGCCACGCCTGCCCTTGGCTGCAATGGGGCCAATATCGAGCTGCGCCTCGTCAACAATTCGCAGACGTCCGGCTACGCCACAATGAAGGACATCACCTTCACCTGCGCGCGCGGCACGGCCCCGTTCGTGGTTCCGGAGCGCTCGGTCGGCCAGATTGCGCCGGGCGGCGCGTACGCTGTCTCGCCCATCGCCTGTGCCTGCGCTGAAAAAGGCGGGGTGAAGGACCTGATGTCCGTCGGCATCGACATCGTACGCCAGGGCGCCAGCGCCGAGACGCTCGCCAATGGCTGCACCTATACCGGCAACTTCGTCAGCGGCCAGCGCCACGGCAAGGGACTCTACGCCTGCCCGAGCGGATACATCCACGAGGGCAGCTATACGATGGGCCTGATCAATGGCCTCGGCAGCGAGACGCTTCCCACCGGCGAGCGCTATGAGGGCGATTTCGTCAACGGCGTTCGCCAGGGCAAGGGCCGCCTCGTACTTCCGGATGGCTCCACCTATGAAGGCGCCTATGTCGCCGGCAAACGCGAGGGCTCTGGCACGCAGACTTACACCGATGGCTCCGTCTATGTCGGCGAGTGGAAGAACGATCACCGTACCGGACAGGGCGTCTACACTTATGACCAGCAGCGCTGGACCTATGATGGCGCCTGGGTAAACGACAAGCGTCAGGGCGATGGCCGCCTCTCGCGCGTCGATGGCAGCTATTCTTACATCGGACCGTTCGTGAACGACCAGCGCCATGGCCAGGCCACCACGACATTCGGCGACGGCCGCATCTTCCGTGGCGCCTTCGTCAACGACGTGCAGAAGGGCCCTGGCGAACTGACGTTCAAGGACGGCCGCAAGATTACCGGCCAGTTCCTCGACCATGTTCCGAGTGGACAAGCTGTCGAGTTCTCGAACCAGGGCACGCTCAACGGCGTCTGGACCAACGGCATGCTGAGCGGAATGGTCACCGTCACTTATGCTGACGGCACGCACTTCGAAGGCCTGTACGCCAACGGCAAGCGCAACGGAAAAGGCACAGACTTCCTGAAGGACCGCTCGAAACAGGAATGCACGTGGGTCAATGACGTTCGCCAGCCGCTCTGCACGCGCGTCACGCCGGACGGAAAGCGTATCGAGTATCGTACGCCGACGACGACTAAGCGGAACTAGCGAAACGCGGTCGCTGCGCGACCAGGGCCATCAAATGAAAGCGCCGCTGTCTCATCGACAGCGGCGCTTCTTGTTCAAGCTCCAGATGAAGGATCACCCTTCGTCCCGATCGCCCTTCTCGCTGATGTCCTTGCCAGCACGATCGGCCGCGCGGCCGCCTTCGAGGATGCCGATGAGGCCGTGATTGCCTTCGTGGCAGGCGTATTCGTAGACGTTGCCCTCGACCTTGTTCATGCCGACCTCGCCCTTCCACGCCTGGCTGTAGAGCGCGGGATCGTTGACCTCGAATTCGTACAGCACCTGCGTATCGGAATAGCGCGTGAAGCGCTCGGTGATCTTGCCGCCCGGCGTCAGGCGAACCTGGCTGCCGCCCTCGGGGTTCACGTTGATGGTCTCGACCACCAGCGTGTCGCGTTCCCACCAACCGATGGAGTCGCCGAGATACTGGTTCAGCGCGGAGGACTTGTGCTTGGCGTTGAGCGGAACGATGCGCGCATCGTGATTCATCTCGACGACGATCACGACATGATCCGGCGCCTGGATGATCTGGTAATTGTTATTGTACAGCACGTTCATCATAGGCGGGCCGCCAGATCCGCCGAAGCCGACGATGCAGCGCTCGCCTGCACCCCGCTCTTCCGGATTGTCATAACCCGAGCCGCGCCCGCGTCCGCCGCGCAGCGAGCTCATCAGCTTCTTGCCGTCTTCTGACAACGGCACCTGCCCGTTCGGCGGATCGACGATCCACGAGGTGCGCCACGTGCCTTTGACGTTGGCATAGGCCGTGCCCGGATCGATCCAGAAAGCATTGTAGCCACGGCCGGAGGCAAGGTCCTTGCCGTCGAGCAGGCCATCGGTCGTCTTCTGGTTGTCGTCAGTCGCCTGGCGAATGTTGGACGGGTTCTCGGCGCGCGCCTTGGCCTCTTCGGCGTCAGACAGCACCAGCGTCTTGAACTTGCCCGGGCGGGTCATCACGGTGTTGGACGAGTTGGACCAAACGCCTGTGAGGTCGGGCTGGCCGATCGACAGGCGGGGTGCCACGTAACCGGCGGCGACGCGGTCGCCTTCCTTGGCTGGCTTCTGGTTCGGCACCATCACGCGGCCGCCCTTGCCGTCCCCGGCGCCCTGCGCGAAGGCGGTGCCGCCTCCAATGGCGACAAGCGTTGCCGCGATGGCGGCAAGCGAAATCTGGCGCAGCCTGATCATGGTCCTACTCCTCCCGGTGCGAACCGGACTTCGCCGGTCTCTGCGTGTCGTAACTCTCAAGTGAGTGATGCCCAATCCGGCAGGCCGCCACAAGCTCGCGAGCCCAAACGCCCGGTCGCCTCGCGTCGAGTTGAAGTTCCCGCCGGCGTCAATCGCGAACAAAAACGCCGCTGCCAGCAAGGCAGCGGCGCTTCATGATCACGTCGATAACTTCAGCCTATTCCTCGCGGTCGCCGGCTTCGGAGCTGTTTC
Organism: Hyphomonadaceae bacterium; assembly: GCA_040398425.1. GTDB lineage: Bacteria > Pseudomonadota > Alphaproteobacteria > Caulobacterales > Hyphomonadaceae > UBA7672. The sequence continues at coordinate 3,928 of JBBATZ010000011.1, read as the reverse complement.
TCCCGGTGCGATCCGCCTGCCGGCCGCCCTCCAGGATGCCGAGAAGGCCCATATTGCCCTCGTGGCAGGCATATTCGTAGAGGCCGGGGCTGGAATTGAGGGCCATCTGACCTTTCCACGTCTGCTTATAGTAGGTCGGGTCATCCACTTCGAATTCGTAGAAAACCTGCTTGTCGTTGTAGCGCGAGAAGCGCTCGGTGATCTTGCCTGCGGGCGAGATCTGGATGGTCGAACCGCCGCGGGTCATGTTCACCGTCTCGACGACCAGCGTGTCGCCGTCCCACCAGCCGATCGAATCGCCCATCCATGGCGCGAGCGCCTTCGGTCCGTGCTTGGCGTTGAGCGGAATGATGCGCGTGTCGTGGATCATCTCGGATTCGATCACCACATGGTCCGGCGACTGCACGATCCGAAGATTGTTGTTGTACAGGTAGTTCCCGATTGGCGGGCCTGACGTGTTCAGGATGATGCAGCGCTCGTTGAGGTTGCGCTCTTCCGGATTGTCATAGCCGGTCCCCACATTCACCGGACGACCACCAGCGCCCGGCTTGGCGGGCACCTGACCGTTCGGCGGATCGACGATCCACGACGTGCGCCACGTGCCTTTGACGTTTGCGTAGTTGTTGCCCGGATCGATCCAGAACGCGTTGTAGCCGCGGCCAGACTTCAGGTCCTTGCCGTCGAGCAGGCCATCGGTCGTCTTCTGGTTGTCGTCAGTCGCCTGGCGGATGTTGGACGGGTTCTCGGCGCGCGCCTTGGCTGCCTCCTCATCCGTCATCACGAGGTTCTTGTTGCCGGGCGGGCGGCGCATCGTGGTATTGGAGGCGTTGGTCCAGACGCCCTGCAGATCGGGCTGACCGATGGCAAGACGCAGCGCCTTGTAGCCCGGCTCGACCAGCGGCGCGGCAATGGCCGCCTTGTCGACCTCCGGCCCCGTCTGAGCGGACGCTGTCTGCGCGGACGCTGCACCACCTCCGGCGATAACAAGCGCCAGCGCCCAAGCACCCAGCGAAACAGCGGACAGTTTCGTCATGGCGGTAGACCTCCCGGTAGCGCGGCCAGCTTTTCGCCAGCTCGTCTAATTTGTTGGGATGATCCTTGCCGAATACCTCTCGCTGCGACAAGCCGCTCAGGCGCCGCACGCGGGCAATCTCGCGTCGAAGTGAACCGTCAGAACCCTGAACTCAGGCTGACAGTGTCAGCTTTTGCCATCCAGCACAGCCTGGACAAGGGCCACGGCCTCAGGCGAATCCCATTCAGCAGGAACCGCGAGCCGGGCCACTTCCTTGCCAGTCTTGTCGTAGATCAGGGTGGCAGGCAGCGCCCCGGTCTGCGCCTCAGACTGCAGAACCTGCTCGCCATCGTAATAGAAGGGCAGGTCCGTTCCCACGAGGCTGCGGAACTTGGCCAGCGTCGACTCGCGCGTTACGCCCTGCCCGAAACCATAGGCAACCGGAACCACGGCCACATCCTTGCCCTCAAACGCCTTCTGCAGACGGGCGAGGCTGGGCATTTCCTCGACGCAGGGCCCGCACCATTCGGCCCAGATATTATAGACCAGCACCTTGCCCTTGTACTCGGCGAACGAATGGGCCTTGCCCGTCTCGTCCACAAAGGTGGAGGTCGGCGCAGCCAGATCGACGTCGAAGTCCAGCCGGTCGAACTTGCCCGTCTTGAATGACGCCAGCTGGCTCGACCCTGCCGGAGCAGGCGTCGCTTCCGGCGCGGTCACCGTTTCCGGGCCCGGCTCGGCGGGCTTCTCGGCTGGCTGGCAAGCCGCCGCGAAGAGTGCGAGAAGCGCGGCAGAAAAGACGGGTCGCAGGTCCATGACGAAAAATCCCGAGAGCAACACCATGTGGGGCGGCCGGTTCTCGGCCATGCCCGATCAGGTCATGGAGGCGATAAACGCGTCTATCGACGTGGACAAGCGCCTCGCTGAGCAGGACATCGCCGGCTCGAAAGCCCATGCAGCGATGCTGGTCAAAGCCGGCGTCATCACCGCCGCCGACGAATCCGCCATCCAGAACGGGCTCGATCAGGTCCTGTCCGAAATCCGCGAAGGAAAATTCCAGTTTTCCAAGGCGCTGGAGGACATCCACCTCAATGTGGAGTCGCGCCTGAAGGACATCATCGGCGAGCCCGCGGGCCGCCTCCACACCGCCCGCTCCAGAAACGACCAGGTCGCCGTCGATTTCCGGCTCTGGGTCAAATCCGCGTGTGAGACCCGCCGCGACCAGCTGACCGCCCTGATGAAAGCCTTGCTCGCGCAGGCCGAGGCCCACGCCGATACCGTCATGCCGGGCTTCACCCACCTGCAGACCGCCCAGCCCGTCACGTTCGGCCACCACCTGATGGCCTATGTCGAGATGTTCGACCGCGACCGCGGTCGCTTCGCCGACGCCATCGTCCGCATGAACGAAAGCCCGCTAGGCGCCGCCGCTCTCGCCGGTACCGGCTTCCCGATCGATCGCCACATGACCGCCAAGGCGCTCGGCTTCGACCGCCCCATGGCCAACTCGCTCGACTGCGTCTCCGCCCGCGACTTCGCCCTCGAAGCGCTGAGCTCAGTCGCGATCTGCGCACAACACCTCTCCCGCCTCGCCGAAGAGATCGTGATCTGGTCATCCGCCCAGTTCGGCTTCGTGCGCATGTCGGACGCCTGGTCCACCGGCTCCAGCATCATGCCGCAGAAACGTAACCCGGACGCCGCCGAACTCGTGCGCGCAAAATCCGGACGCGCCATCGGCTCGCTCGTCCAGCTCTTCACCATCATGAAGGGCCTGCCGCTCGCCTATTCGAAAGACATGCAGGACGACAAGCAAACCACATTCGATGCCTTCGACTCGCTCGACCTCTCCCTGCAGGCCATGACCGGCATGATCGCCACCATGACCCCGAACAAGGAGCGCATGCGCGCCAGCGCGTCATCAGGCTTCTCGACCGCGACCGACCTCGCCGACTGGCTCGTGCGCGAGCTCAACATACCTTTCCGCGAAGCCCACCACATCACAGGCGCCGCCGTGAAAGCAGCGGAGACCGCCGGCATCGCGCTACCTGACCTGCCGCTTGGCGTGCTACAGAAACTCGAACCGCGCATCACCGACAAAGTCTTCGCTGTCCTCACCGTCGACGCCTCCGTCGCCAGCCGCCAAAGCTATGGCGGCACCGCACCTGGCCGCGTGCGCGAGCAGATCGCGGCTTGGAAGGCGAAGCTCGGCTAGGCGTGCCCACTCGCCAACCCTGCACGCGCCTCTGATCCGCATTCGCGCAGCCAATTCGAAAGGTTTCTCGATTCTGCGGATTGATGTGCCTCAACGCACATTGCCGGCGCGTCTCGCATGCTAAGCGGAGCTAGGAGCTCAGCATGACCAACGCGGCCGCATCGAAACGCTACCCCAACATAGCCATCGCCCTGCACTGGCTCGTCCTGCTGCTCGTCGTGGCGGCCTATGCCTGCATCCTGTTGCGCGAGAACTTCCCGTGCGGCAGCGACATTCGCGAGGGGCTGAAAACATGGCACTTCATGCTCGGGCTCACTGTGCTGGCCGCAACCTTCGTTCGCGGCGGCCTGCGAGCATTCGTCTGGAAGACGCCACCGATCACTCCGGAACTGCCGCGCCTGCTTCACTGGCTATCGATCGCGGCCCATCTTGCGATCTATCTGTGGCTGATTGCGATGCCGTTTGCTGGCTGGACCATCCTGAGCGCCGAGGGCGACCCGATACCGTTCTGGGGCCTCCAGCTGCCGCCCCTGACCGGTGTTAACAAGCAATTCGCCGAGCAAGTCCAGGAACTACACGAGACAGGCGGAACAGTGGGATACTTCCTGCTTGGGCTCCACGCTGCAGCAGCGCTGTTTCATCACTATGTCCTGAAGGACAACACGCTGGACCGCATGCTGCCGCGCAAGGGACGCTCAGGCGTCTAG